>NZ_MVOC01000054.1 GCF_002043095.1 Mycobacterium sp. AT1
TTCTCGGCGGTGATCACCGCGACGTCGTCACCGTGGCAGGCCAGGTGATCGACGAGCCGTTCGAACATCATGGCGCCGTCATCGGCCGTCGCGTTGGCGGTCACCGAACACGACGGCGGCACCGGTGACGTGGATGCGGACCTTCGCGTGGACCGCGGGCGGCGCGACGCTGTGCTGGCGGACGGTGATCGGGGCGGCGTCACCGCCGAGGTCAACGGTGAGCAGGACGTCGTGGCCGCGGAACTCCGAGTCCAGGACCGTCGCCATGCCGTCGCCGAGGTCGTCATCGGAGACGGCCGTGGCCTCCAGTTGTTCCGGGCGAAGCATCAGCGTGCCGCCGCCGTCGGGTACGGACCCCCGGACCGGCAAGCGACCCAGCGCGGAGGTGGCGACCCCACCGGTCACCGTGCACGGCAGGAGCACGCAGTCCCCGAGGAACTCGGCGGTGAAACGGTCATTGGGTTCGCGGTAAACCGCCTGCGGGGTACCGACTTTGGTGAACAGGCCGTTGCGCATGACCGCGACCTGGTCGGCGATCGACAGCGCCTCTTCTTGATCGTGGGTGACGATCAGCGTAGTGACACCGGCATCGGAGAGCAGTGTCGCGACGGCCTTGCGGGTCGACGCCCGCAGTCCGGTATCGAGGGCGCTGAACGGTTCGTCGAGGAGCATGAGCGCGGGTTGGCGGGCGAGAGCGCGGGCCAGAGCCACGCGCTGCTGCTGCCCACCGGAGAGTTCATGGGGGCGGCGCGCGGCGTAGGACTCGTCCAGGGAAACGGTGGCCAGTAGTTCGGCGACGCGCTCCGAGGAGCGCTTGCGGCGGCCGGACAACCCGTAGGCGATGTTCTGGCCCACGGTCAGGTGCGGGAATAGCGCGCCGTCCTGTGCCACGTAACCCACGTCACGGCGGTGCGCGGGGGTGCTGCTTGCGGCGGCGGCCACCTGGCGTCCGGCGATGGAAATCGTTCCGCCGTCCGGGTTCTCGAAGCCCGCAACCAGACGGAGCAGTGTGGTCTTGCCACAGCCGGAGGCGCCGACGACCGCGGTGATGGTGCCCGCGGTCACGCCGAGGTCGATGCCGTGCAGCACGGTGTGGTTGCCGAAGGACTTGACCAGACCGGTGACGTCGAGCGCGTTGCCGGTGGCGCCGTTGTTGTTGGTCATAGCGCGGCCGCCCTGCTCGACTGCTGAAACAGCACGACGGTGACCGGGACCGCCAGCACGACGAGCAACAGGGCATACGGTGCGGCGCCGGCGTAGGCCAGTTCGCTCGACAGCGACCAGAACCGCATCGCGAGGGTGTTGGTGCCCGTCGGTGCCAGCAGCAGGGTGGCGGTCAGCTCGGTGGCCACGGCGACGAACACCAGCGAGGCGCCCGCGGCGGCCGCGGGCGCGGTGAGCCGCAGCGTGACTCGCCACAGCGTGCGGGTGGGCGACACGCCCAGCGAGCGCGACGCCTCCTCCAGTGTCGGGGGCACCTGGGCCAGACCCGACCGCAGGTTCACCATCGCGCGCGGCATGAACATCAGCACGTAGGCCGCGAGCACCAGCGTCGCCGTCTGGTACAGCGGCGGCGCGAAGCGGATCGCCACGGTGACGAGCGCGAGCGCGGTCACGATGCCCGGCATCGAACTGGTCACGAAGTTCGAACCCTCGACGAAGCGGGCGAAGAACCCGCGGTGGCGCACCGCGATCCAGGCGAACGGGAAGGCCAACGCCGTCGTCAGCGCCGCCGCCCCGGCGGCCAGCGCCACGGTCTGCACCGTCGACGGCACGATCTCGCCAAGCGTCCACACGTCGCTGCCGCCGATCCACAGCCACCGCACGATCGTCCACACCGGAACGCCCAGGGCGAGCACGGCCAGCGCGCCCAGCGCGGCTGAGGCGGGAAAGGTCATGGCGCCCAGTGGATGTGGCAACGAGACCCGCTGCGCGCCGGATCCGAGTCTGGCGTAGCGGGCGTCGCCGCGCACCCCGGCCTCGCTGACGAGCAGCACCAGGCACAGCAGCATCAGAACGCCCGCGAGCGTGCTGCCGGCCGCGCCGTCGAACGTGGCCTGAAACTGCTCGAAGATCGCGGTGGTGAACGTGGAGAAGCGCAGCATGGCGAACGCGCCGTACTCGGCCAGCAGATGCACACCGATGAGCAGTCCGCCGCCGAGGACGGCGAGGCGCAGCTGCGGCAGCACCACGCGCCGCAGCACCGCCGAAGGGCTCGAACCGAGCGCGCGAGCGGACTCCTCGATCGCCGGATCGAGGCGACGCAACGTCGCGGCCGCGGGGACGTAGACGAACGGAAAGTACGACAGCGACGCGACCAGAATGCCCGCGCCGAAACCGTGCAGGGTCGGGACGACGCTGACCCAGGCGTAGCTGTTGATGAAGGCGGGCACCGCCAAGGGGGCGACGAACAGCGGTCGCCAGATCGCCCGGCCCGGGACGTCGGAGCGTTCCACCAGCCATGCCGCACCGACGCCGAGCACGATGCAGATCGGCACCGTGACGACGACGAGACCGACGGTGTTGATGAACAGTTCGAGCACCCGCGGCCGTGCGAGGAGTTCCCAGACCCGCCTAGGCCCCAGCGACACCACCGACCAGGCGACGTACCCGATCGGTACGAACGTCGCGAGGACCAGGAGCGCGACACCGGCTGTCATGACCGGTCCGGGCCGGGTGGCGGTCGCCCGGCCCGGCAGGGCGGATGGCGATAGGGCGCCGGTCAGCGCCGCGTCGACCGCGGGCGCGTCGGTGGTGACCACGTCACACGCTCATTTAGAGCAGGCCCGCCTTCGTCATCAGGTCGGTGACCTTCTGCGCGTCGAGGCCCGACGGGTTGACGGTGGGTGCCTGCAGGTCGGCCAGCGGTACCAGCGCGGGGTTGGCCGGCACGCCGCTGGCGACGGGGTATTCGTACGAGGTGCCCTTCTCGAGCACTTCCTGGCCGGCCTTGCTGGTGACGTAGGCCAGGAACTTCTGCGCGTCGTCCTTCTTCTTGCTGGAGTTCAGGATGCCGCCGCCGGAGATCGAGACAAAGGCGCCGGGATCCTGGTTGCGGAAGTAGTGCAGCGCGGTGTTGCCCGAGATCTCCTTGGTCTGCGACTGATCGCGGAACCAGTAGTAGTGGTAGATGATCCCGCCCTCGACCTGGCCGTCGTTGATCGCGCGCAACGTGGCGATGTTGTCGGAGTAGATCTCGGCGTTCGCCTTCATGGCGGACAGCCACGCGCTGGTGGCCTGCTCACCGGTCAGTTCGAGCATGGCGGCGACGATGGCCTGGAAGTCGGGCTTGACCGGCGGGGCGCCCCAGCGGCCCTTCCACTCGGGCTTCTCGAGATCCATGATCGACCGGGGCAGCTGAGCCTCGGTGAGCTTGGTCTTGTCGTAGGCGAACACGGTGGTGCGGGCGGCGACGCCGGTCCACTTGCTGGTGGTGGGGCGGAACTGCGGCGGCACCTGGGAGATGGTGGACTTGTCGACGTCGGCGAACAGGCCGTCCTTCTCGACGGCGGCCATGGCGGGCGAGTTCTCGGTGAGGAACACGTCGGCCGGCGATGAGCCGCCCTCGGCGATCAGCTGGTTGCCCAGTTCGGTGTCGCCGCCTTGGCGGTAGGTGACCTTGATGCCGGTCTCCTTGGTGAAGCCCTCGATCCACTCCTTGGTCAGCGACTCGTGCTGCGCGTTGTAGATCAGCAGACCATTCTCCTCGTTTGAGGACGACGAGCAGGCAGTCAGTCCGACGGCGAACGCGACAACGGACACCAGTGCGGCGATGCGACTCCTACGGGCAGACATCGACCGACCTTTCTGTAAGGAGAGGATTGCCTAAGGCAACATACCCTGCCCGCTGTCGGCGGTAGACCCTACCGCCCCAGTGCCCCGCTCACCTGACCGCCACTACTGCTCGGGAACCAACCCCACCGCGGGCCTGGCCCGATAGGGCCGTCCGCCGCGACGAAACGTCTTCAATGCCGCCCCTTACACCGGTTGAGGATTCATCTTCCTGCAGAGCACCGGGTCTCAGTTCTAAACAAACGCGACGGTCTGGTTCCTGTTCTCACGTCAGCGGCAGGCGTTGGTTAGCTGCGCGACTGTCGTCGCCGGAACGCATTGGTCAGCTGGGTGACTGTCGGCAATCCACTCACGCCGCCATCGGTCTGGTACAACCGGCACGCCAACACTTTCACCGGCACCGCATCGTCAAAGGCGTCTGTGCCGTCGACGAGGATGGTTGGAGAGCCTGCGAACGGTGAGGCCGCCGCCTCTTCGTCGGTAGTGACCCGCCGGTACGCGATCTCGACGTCTGCAAATCCTGCTGCTGCTGCCGCCGCACGGGTACCGGCTTCCTGCCAATTCGGGCACCCGTCGAAGTAAACAATCTCCACTCTCATCTGATTGAGTGTGCAACACGTGACGAGCGGCAAAGGCTTCACATTCCTCCTACGGATCGTGTCCGCACGATTCCTGTCTGTTGTCTCGGTTGCAGACAAACGAGAGATCGCCTAGCCCGTTACACGGCGCTGCGTCGCCCGCGGTCGCAGTGTCTCGTTTCCTGTCTCGAGCGCGTGTCTCACATTGGCGCTGGTCGTCGTGTTGGGACTGCCGGCCGCGGCAAGCTCAACAGTCCGCGCCCGCATCTTCGTGGTCTCGTGCCGCTACGCATCTGGGCTGTTGACGAGTGCCGAGACGACTTCCCACCCCACACAGTCTTGCCCAAGCACTACGTACAGCCGTGCTCGATCGACCACCGAGTCCATCGCTGACATATCTGCGGGACGGTGAATGAGCAGCAGCGCGCTCACGACAGCTCCGAGCAACCATGCCCGGGAGATGTCCACCCCCTGGGTGAACACGGAAATTGCCGAATGACGATCTACGTAGCAAGGCCGTAGGATGGACCCACGTGAGTTCCTGAAGCCAGCAGGGGGCTCCACGACGCAATTCAGCCAGAACGCGGAGGACCACCATGCCATCAGCCGACAGGAACGTCCGAACGTCGGCCGCTCAAACGCCGGCTTATGATCTGCGGTCGTCGCCGAAACCTGAACACTCGGCAGTTGCGTCCGATAGCGCAAGACGTCTCGTGATTTACCTGCCCCATAGAGGTTTTGGCCGATACCTCAGGGCACTCGCTGCAATGATCGTCCTCGCCTTGGCGGCCACTGCGTGCGCCGGCGGCGCTCCGTCGCCGGCGCCGCCAGCGCCGGCACAGGTCATCTCCGACAAGGGTGACCCGTACTCGAACCTCTTGGAGCCCACGCTCGAAACGTCGACGACCGACGGTGCCGTCGGGGTGGAGGTGGACTCTCCGGTCACCGTCCGTGCCAGCGCGGGAGTGTTGGGCGCGGTCAGCCTCATCAACGACAACGGCAAAGCAGTCGCCGGCAAGCTCAGCGGCGACGGGCTGACGTGGGCGACGGCGGAGCCGCTGGGCTACAACAAGCGCTACACGTTGCGGGCCGAAGCACGCGGATTGGGCGGCGTCACACAGGACACGGTGACGTTTCGGACCAGCTCGCCCGAAGACTTGACCATGCCCTACGTGCTGCCCAATGACGGCGAAGTGGTGGGAGTCGGTCAGCCGGTGGCGATCCGGTTCGACGAGAACATTCTCGACCGGTCGGCAGCGGAGAAGGCCATCACCATCACGAGCCAACCCCCCGTCGAGGGCGCGTTCTATTGGCTTAGTGACCGTGAAGTCCGTTGGCGGCCCAAGGATTACTGGAAGCCAGGTACCGCCGTCGTCGTCGCAGTGGACACCTACGGAGTCGCCCTCGGCGACGGCCTCTTCGGCCAGGACGACGTCACCTCGCGCTTCACCGTGGGCGACGAGGTCATCGCGACCGCCGACGACACCACCAAGACGTTGACCATCCGGGTCGACGGTGCAGTGGTCAAGACGATGCCGATCTCGATGGGCAAGAACAGCGCGCCAACCGACAACGGCACCTACGTCATCGGTGATCGCTACCGCGAACTCGTCATGGATTCTTCCACGTACGGTGTCCCGGTGAATTCGGCGGAGGGCTACCGCCTCGAAGTCGAGTACGCCACCCAAATGTCATACAGCGGCATCTACGTTCACGCCGCACCCTGGTCGGTGAACAGCCAGGGCCGAAGCAACGTCAGCCACGGCTGCCTCAACGTCAGCACCAGCAACGCCCAGTGGTTTTACGACAACACCAAGCGCGGCGACATCGTCCAGGTCCTCAATACCGTGGGCCCGACGCTGCCGGGCACCGACGGCCTAGGCGACTGGAACATTCCCTGGGACCAGTGGCAGGCCGGGAACGCGATCAGCCCAACCCAGCAGGGGTGAGGTTCAGGGTTTGGTCAGCGCGTAATAGGCGTATCGGGCGTCCAGCCGGTTCCGAGGAACCAGTGTGATCAGCTTCGGTATCAGGCCACAGTCGATCGTCCGCAACCAAAACTCGTCGATACCAAAGGTCGTCATGTTGGCCAGGTTTCGACGGTAGTCGCGTCGATGGCCGCGCGTACGGCGATCCGCGGTCCGGTACTTCACCTGAATGAAGGCCAGTCCACCGCTGACCAACAACCGCTCGGCGATCCGAACGATGCGAAGCGCCTCCTCCGGGCCTGCAGTGAGTTCGAGGACGTAGAGGCACACGAACGTGTCGCAGGATCCTTCGCGGCCGTCCACGGCCCGCTCGGGATTCTCGATGTCGACGTGCACCGGTTCGACGGGGGTCTGGCAGACCGCCCGAACTTGTCGCACGCACTCCGTGACACTCTCGGGCGCGACGTCGGCGGCAAGGAATGTCGAGGCGATGGGCGCGAACGCGACGGCGTTCGCACCGCCGCCGCAGCCCCATTCGATCACCCGACCGGGACTGGACGGGAGGTCGAGTCCCGTGGCGAACCGGTGAAAGATGTCGAGATGGTCTCGACCAACCTCCAGCCACGCCTCCTCGCCAAGACCGTTGCGCCAGTGAGAGTCTAACGACCAAGCATCGCCCGACGACGCGGACCAGTAGTTGCGTGCGTCGGCGATCCTGCGAGGAATCCCCTGCGCGGGCACGGCCCGACCGGCGGCCTTCAAAATTTTGCGCACGACGGGCACCTAGTACCGGCGCGCGTTGTGGAACGGCGACGAATCCACCGGCGCGACGCGAACGGGGGTGCCGTAGGTCGAAGCGTGCACCATCATTCCGTCCCCGATGTAGATCCCCGCATGCGACACATCGGAGTAGAAGGTCACGATGTCGCCGGGTTGCAGGTCGTCTCGCGAGACGGGCTGACCACCGGTGGCGAGCGACTGACTCGAATGCGGCAGCGACTTACCGGTCTGCTGGAACGCCCACATGATCAGACCCGAGCAGTCGAACGCGTTCGGCCCAGAACCACCCCACGAGTAGGGGGAGCCGATACGGGTCAGGGCCGCTTGGACGACCGCCGCGTTCCCGGACCCCTCACCCAACGGGGGCACCGCGTCGGGGGCGGTGACCTCACCCGGTGGTAGACCGTCGATGGGTGGCACGACCTCACCACCGGCCAGCACGTCAGGCCCGGGCGCCGATACGACGACTGGCGGTGGCAGGGCCGCCAATGCGGACTGCTGGTCAGGGGTAAGCGCGTCGTATCTAGACTTGACCAACGCGATCTGCGACCGGAGTTGACTCTGCTTGGCCTGCAATTCGGCGCGGACGGCGCGGGCGTGCTCTGCGGCGGTACGCGCCTCGGAAGCCGAAGCTGCCGAGGCCCTTTCAGCGGTATCGGCCCGTACTCGGGCCTCCCGGAAGCGGCGCATCGTCGTCGCCATCTCAGTGCCCATGGCGTTCTGCACGGCAAGGTGATCGATCAGCTGTTGCGGCGAGTTCGCGGTCAGAATGCCAGTCAGACCGTCGGTGGGTCCGCCCATGTATTCGGCTGCCGCAACCTCGTCGACGGCGGTCTGATAAGTGTCGAGTTCTCCCTGCGCGACCTTCGCAACGGCGAGATCGCCGACATTCCTTCGCTCGGCGACGTCCTCCGCTGCCACCGCCGCATCAAGGCTGAGCTGGGCCGAATGCATGGCTTCGGTGGTCTGCTCGGCCTCGCGCGACAGTTCGTTGAGCTGGGCCAGCGCGTCGGAGGCGGGGTCGGCTCGCACGTCGGCAGCGATGACCCCGGTGGAGAGGATGAGCATCGCCAGCAAGGCGGCAACGAGACGATGAGATATCGCGGTCAGGCCGTTCACCATGGCGAGGGCACGCAAGCCAACGCGGTGTCGCGCGTTGTTCTGCATCAGATCTGCCAGTCCTGGGTGCCGTCGTTCTGGTTGGAGGACCCGATCGAGATCGGGGCCACTCCTGTCGCGGCAGCGATCAGCGCGCGCATGAACCGCGGCATCCCCATGACCTCCAGTTGAGAACGTCGGTCGACGCCGAGGCCCGTCGACCCAGACTCACTGCCTACGACTGGCTTCGTCTACATC
The DNA here is from genome assembly GCF_002043095.1 of Mycobacterium sp. AT1. GTDB lineage: Bacteria > Actinomycetota > Actinomycetes > Mycobacteriales > Mycobacteriaceae > Mycobacterium. The sequence goes on from NZ_MVOC01000054.1 coordinate 8,435, forward strand.
GGCGGTGGGGGCGGCGGTGGTGGCATCGGCATCGCCATCGGCGGGCAGCAGCCCGTGGCAGCGGCGGCAGCCATCGCGTCACAACACGCGCACATTGCAGGATCCATGGTCATGACCTCCGTTGCCGAACCCTGACCAAGAACCTACGCACTAAAGCAGTACGTCGCAACACAGTAGATGCGATCCGGCGACTAGTCGCGCAGAGAACGGCTCCAGATCGCCTTAGCCAGCGGATGTCACCTCGTGGCAAGACGGTAGCCGCTGCCGCGCACCGTCGACACGTGTCGGGGGGCCGCCGGGTCATCACCGAGCTTGCGGCGCAGCCCACCGATGTGCGCCTCGACAAGCGCCCGACTGATCGGACGCGAGTCGCCCCACACCGCCGCCACCAGCTGCCGCCGGGTCAGAACGACACCGGGCCGCGCCGCCAGTGCCGCCAGCACGTCGAACTCGATCCGAGTAAGCGCCAACGGAACCCCATCGGAATGTGCGCGGCGGCGCGGAACGTCGATGCGCAGACCGTTCGATACCCGCGACGGACGCCTTACCACCGCTTCGGGCACCGTGTCCGGCGCCGAACGCGTCGGGCGCATCATGGCGCGCAGACGTGATACGAGTTCGCGGGGACTGATGGGGTCGGCGATGAATACGTCCGCCGCAACCGGTGCCCCGATCGCATCAAGGACGCGTTGACGCGCCGAGAGCACCACGACATAGGCACTGGTCACTGAGCGCAATTGGCGACAGACTTCGAACGCGTCGAGTCCTGGGACCGCCAAGTCGAGCACGATGACGTCGGGGTCGTTGTCGACCGCCGACTGGACCGTGTCCACGACGCCGGTGGTCATGTGAACGACGAACTGCTCCCGCTGCATGAAGTAAGCGAGGCTTCCCACCACGGGCCGGCGGTCGTCGACGACCACGGCCCGAAGGCGACCCGATCCCGGGATCGGCTCTGCCGAGGGACACTGCGCCACCTGAGTCACACCGGCCGCCAATGCGCGCGCGATCCAACACATTTGGGTAGCCACTGCAATGTTGGAGGCGCAGCTGTCGGGCTCACTGTGGACCGCCAGGGTTCTGGTTCGCAATGTCGGTGATCGGCAGGTTGCGAGCAGGCGCGGGCGACGGCGTTAGCGGAAGGGCGGGGATCTGGTCGGCGGGGATGTCGGCGAGGTCGTGGGCCGGTGGGCCGTTGACCCGACTGCCGTAGCTGCTCCCAGGCTCACGGGGGCCGAGCAGATGGCCGACGGTAACCAGGTGATAGCCGTTGGCCTTGAGCACCGGGATGAACTGCTCGACGAGGTCCACGGTGCTCGAGTGGGTGTCGTGCAGCAACACCACCGAGCCGGGGGTGATCTGGGTCATCAGCATGTAGCGCGTGGCGTCGGTGTTGGAGTCGTTGATCCAATCAAACGGGATGACGTCCCAATTGATGTCGGCCAGCCCCTGCCGTTTCGCCTCGGCGAGCACCGCGTCGTTGATCAAGCCGCCGGCGGTCCGCAACAGGACGGGTGCCCGACCGGTGGCGGCGGCAATGGCCGAGGTGCCCTTGGAGAGTTGATCGGGGATGTCTTGCACCGGAACGGTGGACATGTTGGCGTGTTCCCAGGTGTGGTTGCCGATCTCCATCCCGGCGTCGGCGATGCGTCGCGCGCTTGCCGGGTCGGCGGCGACCTTGTTGCCTACGAGGAAGAAGGTGGCCTTCGCGTCGTCGGCGGTCAGCACGCGAAGGAGCCGGTCGGTGAACGGGGTGGGTCCGTCGTCGAAGGTCAGTGCCACGCACTTGGCGTGGGTGCAGTCGACCGTGTCCGGATCGGCGGATCGGTTCTTCACGGCCACGACCATCAGCGCTCCGGTCAGCGCGACGACCGCGACCACGGCGGCCACTGGTAGCCACCTGATTCGATGCGAGCCGATGTACCAGGGCCCGTCGTCACGCCGTGTCATCGGATGCCTTCCTGTCCGTGGATTGCCGCGGTGCATTCAAATGTGTCCGCGTTCGGGGTGACACCCGGGTGGCTCTGCTCAGGTCGTCATGATCGAGACCTACTGGCACCGTGCTCACGTCGCGTAGTCGACACTGGTCATCATGCCAGCCTCTTGGTGATACGTGTTGTGGCAGTGCATCATCCAGACGCCAGGATTGTCGGCGACGAACGTCGTGCTCACCGTTTGCCTCGGTAGCACGATCGCGGTGTCCTTGCGGGCACCCAGGCTTCCGTCGGGCCGCATGATCTGAAACGTGTGTCCGTGCAGGTGCATTGGATGCCACATCGTCGTGGAATTGCGGAAGGTGAGGCTGACCCGTTGACCCTGCTGAACCGTCATGGGTTGAGCGTCGGGGAAGGTGACCCCGTTGATCGACCAGTCGTAGCTCATCATGGACCCGGTCAGCTCCGCGGTCAGGGAGGTGTCGGGCGCACCGGCGGGAAACGATGCGGCCTCGGTGGCGACGAACATCGCCGCCGTGCCGACGCGGCCCGCCATCTCGGGTGGCTGATATCCGGCGTCGGGTCCGGCGCCCGCACCGGTGGACAGCAGGGCGCGCGCCACCCCGTTCTTCCCCTCGGGCATGGCCACGAGCGCGAAGACACCGTCGCCGGCGGTGACGATCGCGTCGTAGCGCTCACCCATCCCCAATAGCACCGCGTCGACGTCGGCCGGGACGACCGGATATCCGTCGGTGTGGGTGACCGTCATGGAGTGGCCGGTCAGTGCGACCCGGAACGCGGTGTCCGACCCGGCGTTGATCATCCGCAGCCGGATTCGTTGCCCAGGCGTGGCGGTGAACACCGTTGCTGCAGAGGGGATTCGGCTGTTGATCAAGTAGTAGGGATAGTTCACGTCCCCGGCGTCCCCGCCGAGCAACGGGCTGGTGCCCACGCCCTCCATCGCGGGCATCGCACCCATGCCCGGCATGTCGTCGTGCGCCGCGGACCCTCCGCCGGACAGATCACGCCAAATCTGCTCGGGCGTCTTGCCGATTCCGTCGGTCCAGTCGTCGAGTACGACGATCCACTCGACGTCGTAGTCACCCCGCTCGGCGGGGTCGTCGACGATGAGCGGTAGGTATAGGCCGGTGTCGGCGTCGAGGCCGGTGTGGGGGTGCGCCCAATACGTTCCGGGATGGGGAACCGAGAAGCGGTAGGTGAAGTCACCTCCCGGCTCGACGTTGGGGGTGGCTGGGGTGGCACCGTCCATGTCGTTGCGCAGAGCGATGCCGTGACAGTGCAGTGACGTCGGATGGGTGAGCCGGTTGACCAGCGTGATGGCGAGTTCGTCACCGACGTCGGCGCGAATGAGCGGGCCGGGGAGGTCGGTGCCGTAGGCCAGTGTGCTGGCGCGGGTACCGCCCAGGTCGAGGACCGCGGGCTTCGCGGTGAGTGTCGTCGTGACCGTGCGTCCGGTGTGCGGCCGCGCAGCCTCGACGGTGTCGATGTCGGCCTGCCTGGTGGCTGTGGGATCAGGCGTCCTGGCGCAGCCGGACAACACGATGCCACCGGCGATGGTGGCGCTGGCGGCGAGGAGTTCCCGCCGGCTCAGCTGGAGCCGATGCGGCGTGCGTCGGGTCATGGCAGGTGCCGTTTCGGATGTGTGCTGGCCACGTGTCGGCCGCGGGGCATCCGGCCATTCTGCTGCGTGTTCCTGTGTGTCATCAGTATTCGATGAGCCTGGTGGCATACGGGGTCATTCCGCTGGTCCGCACGGGGGAGATCTTGACCGTGGACCCGGTGTAGGGCGCCTCCAGCATCTGGCCGTCGCCCAGGTACATGGCTTCGTGCTGGCTGGCGTTGGGCCCGTAGAAGATGAGGTCACCACGGCGCATCTGCGAGGACGGGATCTTGCGGCCGGCGTCGTACTGCGATCCCGAGTAGTGGTCGAGCTTGATGCCCACCCCTGCGAAGGCATACAGGTAGAGCCCTGAGCAGTCGAAGCCCACCGTTCCCGCGCCCTGGTCGATGCCGTTGGACGGACCGTTGGCGTTCCCTCCACCCCACGAGTACGGCACGCCGAGCTGTGACATCGCGCGACGGATGACGTATTCGGACGCTTGCCGTCCGTACACCCGCGGGATGCGCCCATTGGTGATCCCGGGATCGACGGCCGCGCTGGCCTGCGGCAGGATCCCGATCGTCGTCAGGAACTGGCGGCCCAGGTCAGCGGTGAGTTGCGCTGACGTGGACGAGATCTGAAGCACCATGTTGATGATCGCGACGGGATCACCGGCGACGTTCGCGCTGGGCACCATGGGCAGCGTGGTGTCCCACTGCCCGGTGCCGGAGGGCGTCGCAGCCTCGGAATCGTGCGGGGCCGCCCGGTCCCAGCCGGCGGCGGCAGTGGGTACGGCGGGCGCCCCCATCGCCGTCCCGGTGCCGCTCGACGTCACCGTCCCGCTCGCCGTCGACCGCGTGCGGGCGGCATCCAGCCGGGCCCGGGCCGTTCGGCGCTGCTCGGCGACACGATCCACCTCGGCCTGCTGGGCACCGAACTGCCGTTGAGCCTCGGACAACGTCGTGACCGCGGCGTCCATGCTGGTTCGGGCCCGTGCCGCAGCCTCGTCTGCGCGTTGCCGAGCCGCCCGAGCCGAGGACTCCTCGTTCACCGCTAGGGTGCGCGCCCGCGCGAGGTCCGCCCTGGTCTTCTCGACGCTGATCTGCAGCGCCTGGCCCGTCCCCGCGGCACCGATGACGTCCTCGGGACTGGCCGCCGTCAGGTAGGAATCGGAGGGGCCGTTGACGTAGGCCGCGACGGCGAAGGTGTCGAACCGCTGCTGCGCGGCGGCGATGGCAGTGTTGGCCTCCCGCACGGCCAGCTGGCTGGTCTCCACGTCGCGGCGTGCCGTCTCGGCCGCGTCGCGCGCGGTCTGGACTTCGGCGATCGCCTTGTTCACGCCTTCCTGGCGATCCTGAATGTGGGCACCGAGTTGCTGCAACCGTTGATCCGCCTCGGCTACCCGGACGATCAGGGCGGTCACCGTGTCCGCACCCCCGGCGACGGGTCCCGGTTCCCCGCGCGCGGGGGCGGGCGCGCTCATCGAGGTCACCGCGAGCGCGGCGGCAGCGACCACCGACACGATGCGGCCCAAATGCCGACTGATTGCCATCCGCCTGTGGTCTCCCTACGACTCGAATCGCGCCCACGTCCCTGCGCGATGCGCCCGCGCATCGCATCACCCGTCGTACTACGTAACGCGGTAGTACGTAGTTAGGCAGTACGTTGTCGGACCGTACATCACTCGGGACCCAGGTGTAACTCCCGTCACGAGTGATGGGCAGAGCTGTAACGGTTTCGAGACATTGGCGCGCCGCAAATTGGCGCACCGCTTTTCGGGGCCTAAGTTGGCTGCATCAGTCCGACCTCGCAGCCGGTGCGAGACGTCGCAGTCCAACCGCAGGAGCGTGCCGTGCGAGTTCGAGGTTTCGGAGAACTCGAGGCCGTCGTGATGGACCGAGTGTGGGACCGCGACGACGTGTGCACCGTCCGCGACATCTTCGACGAACTCGCCGCAGACCGGGTGATCGCCTACACCACCGTGCTCTCCACGATGGACAACCTGCACCGCAAGGGGTGGCTGGAACGCGAACGGGTCGGCAAGGCCTACCACTACCGTCCCGCGATGACCCGCGAAGAGCATTCCGCCAAGTTGATGCGCAATGCCTTCGAATCCGGCGGGGACACCAACCTGGTGCTGTCGCACTTCCTCGACCAGATGAACGACGCCGAATCAGCGCAGGTGAAGACCACCCTTCGCCGCTTCATCAACCGCCGGGCAAGCTCGTGAGCGTCGCGGCGGGTCTCCTGCTGTACGCGGCACTGATGAGTTGGTGGGGGCCGCGCGTGCTGGCCAAGATCACCACACGCGGAATCAACCCGCTCCTTGGCGTGACCGCCTGGCTCACCGCGATCATCGGCGTCCTGGGCGCCTGGGCGGCAGCGATGATCGTGTTGGCGCTCGACGCCATGGACGCCCTCTCCAACAGCGTCGTCGGGACGATGTGTCTGGAGATCCTTGGCCACCTCGGCCAGATCGACATGTCGCGCCCCGTCGCGGCGACCATTGCCGTCACCCTCATCGGCACGTCCCTGGCGTTGTCGATCGTGTTCGGCCTCCGCATCATCAGAACGCTGCGCACGCTCCGAACGACCAGCCACAAGCACGCGATGGCAGCCCGCGTCGTCGGCCGACCCACCCCATGGCCCGACGTGTTCGTCGTGAACGCCGACCAGGCCGCGGCCTACTGCGTATCCGGACGTCCGCGCGCCATCGTCGTCACCAGCGCGGCGCTGGCAAGCCTCGAAGACGACCAATTGGCCGCAGTGCTGGCCCACGAATACGCGCACCTGACCGGTCGCCACCACCAACTGTTGATGGTGTTGCGTGCCGCCGCCGCCGGACTACCCTCGCTGCCGCTGCTGGCCGCCGGGCCCGACGCCATATCACGGCTACTAGAGATGAACGCCGACGACAACGCGGCTCGCCGCCACGGCCGACACCCACTGCTGTGTGGCATGGCAGCGCTCGTCGGCCGGCCCACGGTTCCGGCGGCGGCCCTCGGCGCAGCCCACACCGCCGTGCTCGACCGCGCAGCCCGACTGGCGACGCCCCCGCCTGCCGGTGTGCGGTGGCGCGATCGGGCCACGCTGTGGACGGCGATCAGCGTGACCATCGCCGTCCCGATCTTCACCAGCGCGCTCTGCCACCACTGACGGAAGCCCCCGCTCGCTGAGGGACCGAAGACCTCACCCCGTGGCGTCGGAGCGTTCCAGTACGTACACCGCATCGCTCGATGCGGCGTAACCCGTGCCGTCCGGCCCCGAGGTCAATGCCTGCACCGCGCCGACACGGCCTCCCTTGTCCCACGCGTCGCCGTCCGCGCTAGACCAGACGTATCCCGCGCCGTCGACGCCCCACAGACCGCGACTGGTGCCGCTGATCAGAGCCAGCGGCGGCGCGGCGGGCATCGCGGTGAACGACCGCCCGCCATCGGTACTGCGCGCCACACCATCGGGGGTCACCGCCCACACCCCTGACGGTGTGATGGTCAGTGCGCCCACCGCGACCTCGGCGCCTGTGGTCCACGTGACCCCACCATCGTTCGACGTCTGCAGTCCACGGCCATCGGAGGCCACCAACGACGTGCCATCGGTGGCCAGGACGTGAAAGTCAGTCGAACCGGACCGAGATTGGGTCGTCCATGTCTGGCCACCATCGGTACTGGCTCGCAGTCCCAGCGGGTTCGGCGCATCACTGGACGGACCGGGGTGCCCGGACGACACCAGGTCATCAGTGCCGGAGGCGCCGCCCAATCCCATGAAGTCGTCATCGGAATCACCGACCCGCGCGGTCGCGCCCGTAGCAACGTCGATCGAGAACAATCCGCTGTGCGTTCCGGCCAGCAACGTTCCACCCCTGTTGACGTGCAAGCCGTGCAGATGGCTGAGCGGAGCATCCAGGGGCACCGACACCGACGTGGTGAAACCCGCTTCGGCAGAGGGGGATTGCGGATTCGAGCAGGCCGCGACCGCCACAGTCAGTGCGCACGCCACAACCGTCGCGGCGAGCCGGGCAATCACCGTCATCCGACACCCCGCCCATCGCCGGCTGTCGGTGAAGTGGACGAGTTCATCGGGTCTGAGCATCCTGCATTCGGCGATTCACAACCGCCACTCTATACCCCTGCGGGGTATGACTTCCGGTGCCGACTATGCTGGCAGTCGTGATGACCGTGCGTGGGGTGGCACCGCTGCCCGCCGTCGCGCGACTCCTCCTCCTGGTGGCCCTGCTAGGCGGAATCATCACCATGCACGCCGTGGCGTTCACGCTCGGCCACGACCACGACGCGCAGCCCGCGATGGCAGCGACGAGCCAGCACCACACCACCGGTGGGCACGCCGCCCCGGCGCCCGCACCCTGTCACGGTGACGATTGCGGCCAGCAGCACACCGGGCTGCATGGCTGCGTCTTCATCATGACTGCCATCGCGATCATCGCCGGTCTGGCGATGCTGTGCTGGATCGGAACCCGCCACGCAGTGCTCATCGCGCCGAAGATCCGGCGCGCCCACCGCCGCCGTCAGCGTGCACCGCCCTGGACCGTGCTTTCCCTGCACCAACTGTCGATTCTGCGGGTCTGACAGGTAGTCACATGTGGCCGCTCACGACGAGCAGGTCACCCATGGACACCTGTTCACATCACCCAGTCATCGACATTCGTAAAGGAAAGCAGTCATGTTCAGTTCCACCATCGCCATCAAGTCCACCGTGCTCGCCGCCGCCGTCGCGGCGGCCCTGACCGTTGCCGGCTGTACCGACACCGCATCCGACACCTCGGCATCCCCGACCGTCTCCAGTTCCACCGCGACGAGCGGATCGATGCCCGGAATGGATCATGGCGGCTCGTCGGCGTCAGCGGCGCCGAGTGCTACTCGCACCGACTTCAACGACGCCGACGTGATGTTCCTGCAGATGATGTACCCCCATCACGCGCAGGCCGTCGACATGGCCAAACTGGTGCCGAGCCGATCCCAGAATCAGCAGGTCATCACTTTGGCTCAGAACATCGAGAAGGCTCAAGGGCCCGAGATGACGCAGATGACCGGCCTGCTCGCGAGTTTCGGCAAGCCCGCGCCGTCGACGGAGATGTCCGGTCATGACATGCCAGGGATGATGTCCGCCGAGCAGATGACCAACCTGACGGGGCTGTCGGGCAAGGCGTTCGACCAGGTGTGGCTGCAGATGATGATCGACCATCACAGCGGCGCCATCGACATGTCCAACACCGAGCTGCGCGACGGCACCAACCCCGATGCCAAGAAGCTGGCCCAGGCCATCATCGCCAATCAGCAAGCGGAGATCACCCAAATGCGGGGACTGCTCGGGAGCTAACCCTCGGCGACCGACGAGGGGTGCTCGGCGGACAACCGTCCGCCGAGCACCCTGCGGCCCGTGTCTTCGAGCCTGACGACGGCACCCATGGGGCGCAACTAGCCGGTGATCGCTCGACCAGGCCAGAAACCACGATCACACCTGCCCGTCTCAACGGCTTCCCACGTATCAGTCGAGCGCGCACCGGAAATCGAGCCAGCGGTTCCTCAGGTAACCCCGGAATTCCACGTCGCTGAACGCCGCACGCCGCCACCGGCTGCCCGTCACCCTTGACGACTCGATACCCCTTAGGGGTATAGTCAGTGTCATACCCCCTGGGGGTACACGACGAGAACGGATCATCCCATGGAACACGCCGCACCCGGATACCTCCAGTCCAAGGACGCCCACCTCAAACGCCTCAGCCGCATCGAAGGACAGGTTCGCGGGTTGGCGCGGATGGTGGAGAACGACAGTTACTGCATCGACGTCCTCACCCAGATCTCGGCCGCCACAAAGGCCCTGGAATCCGTGGCGCTCGCGCTGCTCGACGAGCACCTCACCCATTGCGTCAGCGCCGCGGTCCAACAAGGCGGCGACATCGCTGATCAAAAAATCAGCGAGGCGTCGGCGGCCATCGCCCGCCTCGTCCGCTCCTGACCAAAACCGTTCTCCCACAACCCGCTTCACCACAAGAAGGACGTCGCATGACCAACCTGGACCTACGCGAACCGCTGCCGCTGCTACAAACCGAAGACGGCAGCTGCGGGTGCTGCGCGCCCCACACCACGTCCGTCCCGACAACTCCGGCCACGGGAACCCGGGACAGCACCGTCACCGCGTTCGCCGTCACCGGAATGACCTGCGGCCACTGCGTCATCGCCGTGACCGAAGAAATCTCCGCAGTCCCCGGCGTCACCGACGTAGCCGTCGACCTGAAACCCGGCGCTACGTCGACGGTGCAAGTCACCAGCACTGCCGGCGTCACCGGTGAGCAGATCGCCGCCGCCCTCGACGAAGCCGGCGACTACCACCTCACCACCGACTGACCACTCCAGCCGGCACCCGCGTCTCACAGGAAGGGACAAGACATGAGCACCACCGAGCACATCGCGGCTCCGTCTCATCCGCGCAGTATCGAGCTGTCGATCGGCGGCATGACCTGCGCGTCGTGCGCGGCCCGGATCGAAAAGAAACTCAACAAACTCGACGGCGTCAACGCCACCGTCAACTACGCCACCGAAAAGGCCAAGATCAGCTACCCGGACTCCGTGGAGCCCGCCGATCTGATCGCCACCGTCGCGGCCACCGGCTACACGGCAACCGCACCCACCACGACATCCCACGAACCCGACGCCGACGCCGTGCAGACTGCACCCGACGAGACCGCCGCATGGCGCACCCGCCTGCTGGTCTCGCTCGTGCTGACCATCCCGGTCGTCACGTTGTCGATGATCCCGATCCTGCAGTTCACCAACTGGCAGTGGCTCGCCCTGACGCTCGCCTCACCCGTCGTGGTGTGGGGCGCACTGCCGTTCCACCGCGCCGCCTGGGCCAACGCCCGTCACGGCGCCGCCACCATGGACACCCTGATATCCCTGGGCGTCGGCGCCGCCTACCTATGGTCACTGTGGGCGCTGTTCTTCGGACACGCCGGCATGCCCGGCATGCGCATGTCATTCACCCTCCTGCCCGACGCAGCGTCGGGTGCCGAACACATCTACCTCGAAGTCGCCGCCGCCGTCACCGTCTTCATCCTGGCCGGCCGCTACTTCGAAGCACGCGCCAAGTCACGGTCCGGAGCCGCCCTGAAGGCTCTCCTCGACATGGGCGCCAAGGACGTCGCCGTGTTGCGCGGCGGCACCGAAACCCGCATTCCCACAGCACAACTCGCGGTCGGTGACCTGTTCATCGTCCGACCCGGCGAGAAGATCGCCACCGACGGGGTCATCACCGAGGGCGCCTCGGCGGTCGACGCCTCGATGCTCACCGGCGAGCCGGTGCCCGTCGAAGTCCGCCCCGGCGACCACGTCACCGGAGCCACCGTCAACGCCGGCGGTCGACTCGTCGTGGAGGCCACCCGCATCGGCGCCGACACCCAACTCGCCCAAATGGCGAGACTCGTCGAGGACGCCCAGAACGGGAAGGCCTCTGTCCAGCGACTCGCCGACCGGGTCTCGGCCGTCTTCGTCCCCATCGTCATGGCCCTCTCGGTGGCGACGCTGGCCACGTGGCTGGCCACGGGCCACCCGGCCACCGCCGCATTCACCGCCGCAGTCGCCGTCCTGATCATCGCCTGCCCCTGCGCGCTGGGCTTGGCGACACCGACCGCCCTGCTCGTCGGCACCGGCCGCGGCGCCCAACTCGGCATCCTCATCAAGGGACCACAAGTCCTCGAATCCACCCGCCGCGTCGACACCGTCGTACTCGACAAGACCGGCACCGTCACCACCGGGCGGATGAGCCTGATGGGCGTTCACCCCGCCGATGGAGAAACCGCCGCACAGGCCCTAACCCTCGCCGGAGCACTCGAAGACGCCTCTCAGCACCCCATCGGCCATGCGATCGCCGCGGCCGCCGCACCCATCGACGGCACGCCGCTGCCCCCCGTCGAGAGTTTCAGCACCCACGACGGCCATGGCGTCAGCGGTGTCGTCGACGGGCACGCCGTGCTCGTCGGGCGGCGCAGCTGGCTCACCGACGATTGGTCGCTCACCACCCCCACAGTCCTGCTCGATGCCGCCGAGGCAGCCGAGGCACTGGGCCACACCCCGGTGTGGGTGGCCTGGGACGGAGCGACGCGCGCGGTGATCGTCGTCGCGGACACCGTCAAGGACAGCTCGGCCGACGCGATCAGTCAGCTCCGCCAGCTCGGTCTGCGCCCCTTCCTGCTCACCGGTGACAACCGGCGCGCCGCCCACGCCGTTGCCGCCCAAGTCGGCATCGACGCCGCCGACGTCATCGCCGAAGTCCTGCCGGCCGACAAGGTCAACGTCGTCAAGGACCTGCAGGCCCGGGGGCACATCGTGGCGATGGTCGGCGACGGCGTCAACGACGCGGCCGCACTCGTACAGGCCGATCTGGGTCTGGCCATGGGAACCGGCACCGACGTCGCCATCGAGGCGTCGGACCTGACGTTGGTCCGCGGCGATCTGCGCGCCGCCGCGGACGCGATCCGGTTGTCCCGAGCCACGCTGAAGACCATCAAAGGCAACCTCTTCTGGGCGTTCGCCTACAACGTCGCCGCCCTACCGCTCGCGGCGCTGGGACTGCTCAACCCGCTCATCGCCGGGGCCGCCATGGCGTTCAGTTCGGTCTTCGTGGTCTGCAACAGCCTGCGACTGCGCCGCTTCGCCACCACCGCCAACAACCAAACCCCGGCGCCCGCCACGCGTACCACGCCCCCGCGTACCCCAGCCACAACCACCACCCGGTAGGTGCTCGCCGTTGACGCTGTCATGACCGAGCCGCCCTGGCAGGGATCGGCGCTCCTGCGTCCCGGCGTGCTGGCGTTCACCGGAACCATCGGCGTCACCGACCCCCACGCCCATCACGCCGTCCAGATCATGACCGCACCCACCGCGATGACCATCGTGGACGGCAACGGCGCCCACCACCGCGGCACCACGGTCATCGTGCCCGCCGACGCAGCGCACCGGATCGACACCGGTGCCGCACGGGGCGCCCTGGTGTTCCTAGATCCCGACTCCACCGCTGGCCGCGCAGCCCATTACCGCAGCGTCCACCACGGATGGACCAGCGGATCCGTCCTCAGCCACACCCGTGAGCCCACTCTGGGCGCCGTCGTGGCCGACCTGATCAGCCAACTGACACCCGTTCTCGCCGGGCCGGTCCCACAACGACACCCCGCCGTCCTCGCCACGCTGGACCTGTTGACGACTGCCACCGGCCCCGGCGCGGTGCGCGGCACCGAGGTGGCCGCCCAGGTCGGCATCTCGGCCAGCCGGCTGACGCACCTCTTCACCGAACAGGTCGGAATCCCGTTGCGCCGCTACGTATTGTGGCGACGACTGCACATCGCGATCACCCGGGTCCAAGCCGGCGACGATCTGACCGACGCCGCCCACGCCGCCGGCTTCGCCGACAGCGCCCATCTCAGTCGAACGTGTCGCGACACCTTCGGATTACCGCCCTCACTGCTGAGCAGGCACATACGTTGGGACATCGACACCAGGGTCTAGCCGAAACGTTCAAGCCCGAACACCCCGGTGGCGCCGACCATTCAGGGATGCACCACCTCACCGGCACCGCCGTCCGCGCGATCACCCGCTACGGCTACGTCCCGTTCATGCTGCTCGGCCTCACCGGAGCCGCCATCGCCCTCACCGTTGCCGGCGCGTCCACGTTCTGGCTCCTGGTCGTTCTGGCCGTTGCCATCGCGACGTCATTCCTGGCCGAAGCGATCATCCCCTACGACCGCAGCTGGAACCACGACCGCGCCGACAGTGCCCGCGACCGCATCCACGCCGCAGTCAACGAAGCACTCATCCTGGTCAGCGTCACCGCCATCCCCCTGCTGGCCGGCATCATTCCAACCCCCGAGATCTGGCCCACCAGTTGGCCATTCATCGCCCAGGTAATGGCCGCCATACTCGTCGCCGACCTCGGCATCACGCTGGTCCACCGCGCCAGCCACCACGTCGGGAGGCTGTGGCGCTTTCACGCCGTGCACCACAGCATCACCCGCATGTACGGACTCAACGGCCTCATGAAACACCCGCTGCACCAGACCGTCGAAATGACCGCAGGAGTAGCCCCGCTGATCCTGATCGGCCTTCCCGTCGACGTCGCATCGGTGCTCGCCCTCGCCGTCGCCATCCAACTGCTCCTGCAGCACTCCAACGCCGACTACCGCGTCGGCCCCGCCAAGCACCTGCTCGCACTCAACGAGGGCCACCGCTTCCACCACCTCAAATGGGCCGGCGTCGGCGACGTCAACTTCGGACTCTTCACCCTGATCTGGGACCACCTCATGCACACCCATGCCTACGACCCCACCCGCCGCTTCGACTCCACCCAACTCGGCATCGCCGTCAAGCCAGACTTCCCCGCCGGCTACCTGCAACAGATCACGTACCCGTTCACCACCGCCGGCGGATGCACATCCACCTCGGAAGCCAGCCCAGCGGTCATCAGGACTCGATGATGCGGGCCCTGATGAGCGGTTGAGAGAAACCTGATGGGAAGGTCAACGCCGGACATCCACAGCCGCCCAACGAATTACACGGCTGTTGTTCTGTTACTAGTGTTAACAGTGGGGCTGATGTGATGTACGTTTCATGATATCCGCTGCTGCTACGTACTGAGTCGGTACGTAGAACCGCAACCCGGCGCACGAGTCGGCGGCGCTCATGTCCCCCAGGGGCATGGCCACCTGCGAAGGAGAACTGAACTCGATGCCCTCCGAGTTTCGGACCACCAATCGTGGTCGACGTTTCGGCGCATCGCCGAAGGCGGACAGCGCAAGGCGCCGTCGCTCTGGCTTGACGCGTCTCTTCCTCATCGGGTGCACCGTGTCAACGATCTTTCTCGCCACGCCCGCTTACGCCGAACCCGTCAGCCCATGGGATCCGTTGCTGCCAAGCGTTCTCAGTGCGGGGGCCCCGGGTGACCCACTGGCGATAGCCAACGCCTCCTTACAAGCCAGCGCCAACGCGGCAAAAACCACCATGGACATGGGACGCAAATTCCTGAGCAGCCTGGGGCTGACGAGCCCGCCGAGCAACCCGGGGGCCAGCCTGAGCGGCAACCGGGTCTACGGCGCACAAGCCATCGAATACGTGATTCGCCGAGCCGGATCCCAGCGCGGGGTTCCCTACTCATGGGGCGGAGGCAGCCTCAACGGGCCGAGCCGCGGAATCGACTCCGGCGCAGGAACTGTCGGATTCGACTGCTCGGGCCTGACCCGCTACGCCTTCGCCGGTGTCGGCATTCTGCTTCCCCGCTACTCCGGCGCTCAATACGACGCTGGCCGAAAAATCCCCCCGTCGCAAGCCAAGCGGGGCGACCTCCTGTTCTGGGGTCCCTCCGGAGGGCAGCACGAAGCCCTCTACCTGGGCAACGGCCAGATGCTCGAAGCGCAACAAACCGGCGTACCGGTGAAAGTCTCGTCGGTGCGTACCGGCGGAATGACCCCATACGTCACCCGCATCATCGAGAGCTAGCATCCGGATGAAACCTGGCCGTGCAGGCGCGGTAAGACCGCGTGGGACTGCTGCGCCGAGAGGCGTGTCCTACACCGCGGCGACGCCGCTGTTGACTGCCCTGACGACGAGCTGATCACGCACCAGTCGCTACGTCGCGGTCACGCCACTAGCGTGGCGCGTCTGGAGTTGCCCGCTCGAAGGCCCCGCGATGGGGTTAATCTGCAGCACTCACATGGATAACGACTGTTATCCATGAAACCTACTGATGCGCGCACCCTTGAATACCCATAGCCGCGACTTGCTCGGCTAGATAGATAACCGTTGATATCCACAAGCGAGCCGCACAGTCTCCGAGCCCCGATCGAGCTCGCCAAAGCGCGTGGTGCCCATCCTTCCCGAGTGGTCTACCGACTTCCTCGCCGACCGCGCGATCCGTTGAACAGGACTTGAAGGCCATCGCCACACTGACCGCCGGGCCAGCCGAAGCCGTCTTGAATCTGGGAACCGACGAGCTGACTAAGGACAAGCCGGTGGGACGTACCGACCGGTTGCGTTGACGGGGGATGACGGGTAGCTGGCCCGCTCCTAGCGTTCCCGACGCGATAGGGTGCACGGAACGACACACTCGTTGAGCTGGAGGAACTTGCGTGGGCAAAATAGTGACCGTTGAGTACGTCGACGACATCGACGGCGTGCCAGTAGACGCAGGATCCGTGGACACCGTTGAGTTTTCATACCGCGGGGACAGCTACTCGCTTATCTTGACTGCTGACAACGGCGCCCAATTCGACAAAGACATCGCCCGGTACATCAAGGCGGCCAAGAAAGCCGCGACGCGCGAGGCTCGAGATGCACGAAAAGACAGCCGGCCTATCCCTGCGCAAACGGCCAAGCTGAAGGCGCGGCCACGACCCACATCACGCAAGACCGCCGCGGCAGTGAAGACGCCCGGTCCGGAGCGGACACGTGCGATCCGCGAGTGGGCAATGGCCAATGGCCACAACGTTTCTCCCCGAGGCAGGATTGCTGCGACGGTGATCAAGGCGTACGACGCCGCACACTAACCATCGAGAGCGTCGGCTCCGCCGCAGTTCTCTTGCTGTCAGGTCTTGAGCGCGGACAGCTTCTGCAGGTGCTTTGTCGCGCCGTATCGAAAGAGTGGCCGCGGCAGATGCTGGGCAAGCTTGTGGCGGTACGTTGATTGAGGATTGGGCCTCAGTCGGGCAGGCAACGGGACCGACACTGAACAATGTTGTTGCACAGCTGACTTCGACACTACGGTGGCTGAAAATACGTTACCGGTGAAAGTTCTGTCGCACAATTGCGTTAAAATACTCGACCGATGGGTCCGCCACGCGCCGGCAGGCCGCTGATGCGACAGGTGTAGCGGGTGCCGCCCACCACCTTTTCCAAAGTGTTTGCGGTCGTGGATGGAATTCGAGATTCCGTGAACTTGAGGTCCATCATCTTGGGCGTGTCTACGTAAACGAAGACACCCGTTCATCTGTGGGTAAGGCCGAAAGCCCGGCTCACACCGCGCCAGCTATCACCGGGCGCGTAGGGAGGGTCCTTGCCGGCATCGACGGACACGATGCCAGGCAAGACATTCGAGATGTTGTCCGGATGAATGATTTAATCCCAGAGGACTTGTGCGGGATAAGCGGTGATCACCGATGCCGATACGTTGGGCATAGCTCAAGGTACTTCGAGATGCGCGCTATCGCCCCGTGTCATAGGCGGGTGAACCGACGAGGACGACGTCCGTGCCCCCGCAATCCCTCTAGGGCGGCCGGAAGCAGCGCGCCGACTCCAAGTCGCTTAAGACGGGCGCGCGAAAAGGTCCTGCCAGGCCACCGATGATGTTGGCGGACTGAGAGGTGCGACTCGCACGTTCCATTATTTCCGACGTGCTCTGCTTGCTTGTTCGTCAGCACTCGAAACGACGGGCGTGCTCTCATCCTGCTGCAGCCGCTTGATAGATGCATTTCAGCAAGTTCTCCGCGGCGAGCCCAGTTCCGGCCAGCGAGGCGCCCAGCAGTGCCCAGTCTGCAGGACCGGCTGGCGTGCCGGCGGCAGTCACCACGGTGCCCAGTGTTGAAACGGCAAGCCCCCCGGTCGTCGACGTCCATTCCCAGCCGTCGCACGTTTTAGGCTGGTGAAGGGCTAGGTACGCCATTCGGCGAGCTTCGACGGCAATGGGGTCGTCTGCGGGGCGCGAGGCCAGTGCGGCGGTCATCTCGCTAACCCATCGGCGGGTGGAGTCGGGAACCGGTGGTGCCGCTGAGGCGGGCGGCGGCAACAACATCGACGCGGGGTCCGACGAGGCTCCCGGGGCCAGCCCGCCCGTTTGTGTTCCGTCAGGCACGCTCGGCGCCGGCGGATGCGGGACTGCGGGGCCCGGTGGGGCGAGTGGGTTGTCCAAGGCTCGAACTGTGCTTGGCGGTGCTTGCGGTGGATCGGCACTGAGTGCGGCGCCGTGTTCACGGTACCTCGCGTAGGCCACCCGGGCCTGGCTGTGCGTGGTCGCCAACTCGGTCTGCAATTGGGTAACCACCCGAGCGTAGGCGCCCCCGGTTGAGGCGTTGGCCGCGCTGGCCGCCTGCAGGCGTCGTTCGATTTCTGTGAACTTCTCCGGTGGTGGAACCTGCGCACGGGTCCTACCCAAGGTCTCTGCCTGGTGCGTGCACTGCGACGACGCGGCGATTGCGTGGTCAGCATGGCTGTCGTACCAACCCGCGAGGGCGGTGAGCCTGTC
Organism: Mycobacterium sp. AT1; assembly: GCF_002043095.1. GTDB lineage: Bacteria > Actinomycetota > Actinomycetes > Mycobacteriales > Mycobacteriaceae > Mycobacterium. Next base: position 26,225 of record NZ_MVOC01000054.1, read on the forward strand.
CCTGGCGGCTTCACCGGCCAGGGACTGCCAGGAGGACGTGAGCCGCGCGATGGCTGCGCGGAGGTCCGTGGCGATTGTGCGTAGCTGTTCGGCGTGTGCGCGCGCCTCTTCTGCCGCGCTCAACAGCGGCCCCGGTCCAGGTCCGGTGTGGATTAGCGCCGCAATCGCTTTGCCGTCGACGGGACTGATTCCCGCCGGGATCGGCGTAGGGGCTGTCACGGGTGAGCCGTCTGGGTCTGCCGCGGCTGGGGTCGGTGTCGCCTGGCCTGGGTCGCCGCCATCGCGTTGTAGCGCCGCTGCGTTGAGGTTTTCTTGCTCCCGGTAGGTCGCTGCATTGGATTGCAGAACCGCCGCCGAGTTCGCGGCGATCTGGGCTGCGTGAGCGCTGTGTGTGCCGATGATCTGCAAGTGTGCGGACAATGTCGCTGCGATCGCCGTGGACACCTCGTCCGCGGCTGCAGCGTCGACCACCGTAGCGCCCAGTCCTCCGGTCCACGGGATTGCCCGCGCGATCTGGCCGCCGGCTGTGTCCAGTTCGTCAACTTCGATGTCCAAGCCCACGACGTCTCCCTAGCTAGTGCTGCAACTCGTGTATCTGATTGCGCCGCGAGTTGCGGCGCCCATTGCAAGCCCTCGCTGGCAGAAGTAGCAAGAAGTTCGTCCGCCCGACGGATGTAGCGCGGTTGTTCGCGTGCGGGCGCTCGGACGATTCGGCGGTGACGCCAAGGGCGCGGGTGACACAGCATTCGCTGTTGTCGGCGGGCTCACCCCGTGGGTAGGTCGAGCGAGCGAACGTTCCGCCGAGGGTGTCCCCGAACAGACCACGAATCTGCGGTGCACCGCCATCGCTTTTCTCGACGCGAGTCATGCTTCCATGCTGGCCGATTGACTGCTCCTACAGCTATGCGCCAAGCTTCTTGTCCAGCCGCGAGGGTCTGACAGAGTCGAACTGCCCCGCATCGTCGGCTTCGCCGACCGGGCCTGGAGTCAACCGCAAATCGTCACTGTGACATTTTGGAGACGCTGGACGATCTGTCACTTCGGGGTCGACGCGGTTGATCCGAGGTAAGGCCCCGTCGACCGCGGCCACGTTCGCCGGAGCCAGCCGGAATACAGCGTCGGCGGCTGTAAGCCAAGCCGCGCCATGTCGCCTTCGGCACTGCGCGCCGGCCTTTCGCGTCGACCGACAGCCGGACATACCGCGGGGATGCATTGCTGCGCTCGGAGGTTGCGGTCGGCGTTGTCTCGACTTCCTGGTCATGCAGGCAGGTTGCAAGAGCCCCGCGAAGCGCTCCCCCTGTACGACGACCGCGCCGCGGCTCCGATGAGCTGTTTGACGGGCACCCGTTGGACCCAAAACCGAACAGAGCGACGCCTCGCCGGCGGATTGCCGATCACCACTGTGCTGCCTGCTCGAAGAGGGGCGTGGCACACACCGGCACTGGGAAGCCGCGCCACCGGCTGGTGTCTAGGACCAACCTTGGTCTCGACTGGCGCATCGTCGGCTGCTCCCCCGTCCCGGGCCCCCGCGGTTCTGTGGTCGAGCCGCCGCCTACGTGTACCTCGAAGAGCGTCAGTCCTCGTTCCCCTGTCCCCCTCGGTCTAGCTATTCATGTTGGCGGACGGAACATTCGGGTCACAGTGGGGCTCGGCCTCGCGGTTACCGCGCTAATCTATCGGGGTGGGCTGAGCCGTTCGTCGCGACGAGGCGG
>NZ_MVOC01000055.1 GCF_002043095.1 Mycobacterium sp. AT1
CCCCCGGCGTTGGACACCGGCCAGGTCCGGGTCAACGACTACCACCGCCCAGAACGGCTGTACCGGCCACCGGATGCCGAGCCGGACGCACCGTCGGCCGAAGACGACCTCAGACCCGGAGGCCCCGAGCCCAACGCGGCCTAGCCGGCCGGAAGTTCACCCGCGGGAAGTCGCGGGTAATACGGTCACGTGGTGGAGCGCTGTGGGCGGGTGAAGCTGACCAACCCCGACAAGGTGCTGTATCCGGCCACGGGCACGACGAAGGCGGAGATCTTCGAGTACTACGTCGCGATCGCCGACGTCATGGTGCCGCACATCGCGGGTCGGCCCGTCACCCGCAAGCGTTGGCCCAATGGCGTGGGGGAGTCGGAGTTCTTCGAGAAGCAATTGGCGTCGTCGGCCCCGGAGTGGCTAGAGCGCGGCACCGTCGTACACAAGTCGGGCAGCACCACCTACCCGATCGTCGACACCCGCGAGGGGCTGGCCTGGCTCGCGCAGCAAGCGTCCCTGGAAGTGCACGTCCCGCAGTGGCGGTTCGTGGGAACCGAGCCCGGACCGGCGACGCGGATCGTGTTCGACCTCGACCCCGGTGACGACGTGACCTTTCGTCAACTCTGCGAAGTCGCCCAAGAGGTCCGGGGACTGATCACCGACATCGGTCTGACCACCTTCCCGTTGACCAGCGGCAGCAAGGGCCTGCACCTGTATGTGCCGCTGCAGGAACCGATCAGCAGCTCCGGTGCGTCGACGCTGGCCAAGCGCATCGCCCAGCAGCTCGAGAAGACGATGCCCAAACAGGTCACTGCGACGATGACCAAGAGCCTGCGCGCCGGCAAGGTGTTCGTCGACTGGAGTCAGAACAGCGCCGCCAAGACCACGATCGCGCCGTACTCGATGCGGGGCAGGGACGAGCCCACCGTCGCCGCGCCTCGCGCGTGGGACGAAATCGAAGACCCCGACCTGCGGCACCTCCGTTTCGAAGAAGTGCTGGAACGCGTTGCCGCCCAAGGCGATCTGCTCGAACCGCTCGACGACCTGGTCCCGCTGCCAGACAAGCTGACGACCTACCGCAGCATGCGTGACGCGGGCAAGACGCGAGAACCGGTGCCGCAAACGTCGCCGACCGTCGGCAACGACGACACCTTCGTGATCCAGGAACATCACGCGCGACGGCTGCACTACGACTTCCGGCTCGAACGCAACGGCGTGCTGGTGTCGTGGGCGGTGCCCAAGAACCTGCCCGAGAAGACCTCGGTCAACCACCTTGCGGTGCACACCGAAGACCATCCGCTGGAGTACGCCACCTTCGAGGGCTCGATTCCCAAGGGCGAGTACGGCGGTGGTGAGGTCATCGTCTGGGATTCCGGCACCTACGAGGCCGAGAAGTTCCGCGACAACCCACCCGACGGGCCCGAGAAGGGAGGGGAGGTGATCGTCACGCTGCACGGCAGCAAGGTCTCGGGGCGGTACGCGCTGATCCAGACGGGTGGCAAGAACTGGCTGGCGCACCGGATGAAGGAGCAGCCGCAGCCCACCCCCGAGGACGTCAAACCCATGCTCGCCACGCACGGTTCGGTGTCGCGGCTCACGAAGGTGGTATGGGCGTTCGAGGGCAAGTGGGACGGCTACCGGCTGCTGGTGGACGCCGACCACGGCGCGCTGAAGTTGCATTCGCGCAGCGGCCGCGACGTCACCGGTGAGTACCCGCAACTGAAGGCGCTGGCGGCCGACCTGGCCGATCATCACGTCACGCTGGACGGCGAGGTCGTCGCGCTCGATGACGCGGGCGTGCCGAACTTCGGTCTGATGCAGAACCGGGCCCGGTCGACGCGAATCGAGTTCTGGGCCTTCGACATCCTGCAGCTCGACGGTCGATCGCTGTTGCGCGCCAAGTACTCCGACCGGCGCAAGCTGCTCGAGACGCTGGCCAAGGGCGGCGGTCTGATCGTGCCCGAACAGCTGAGCGGTGACGGCCCCGAGGCGCTCGAGCACGCGCGTGCCAAGCGGTGGGAGGGCGTCGTCGCGAAGAAGCGGGATTCCACGTATCAGCCAGGCAGGCGGTCGCAGTCGTGGATCAAGGACAAGCTGTGGCTCACGCAAGAGGTGGTGATCGGCGGCTGGCGTGCGGGGGAGGGCGGCCGCACCAGCGGGATCGGCGCACTGATGATCGGCGTGCCCGAGGGTGAGGGCCTGGCGTTCGCGGGCCGGGTCGGCACCGGGTTCACCGACAAGGACCTTGCGGCGCTGAAGAAGACGCTCGCGCCGTTGCGCACCGATGAATCACCATTCAACACAAGGCTTTCCGGGATCGACGCCAGGGGTGTGACGTTCGTCGAACCCACGCTGGTTGGGGAGGTGCGGTATAGCGAGCGCACGTCCGACGGCCGGCTCCGACACCCCAGTTGGCGCGGTATGCGACCGGACAAGAGTCCGGACGAGGTGGTCTGGGAAGAGTAAAGCAGCCGGCGCGGGATGTCAGTTGGGCCGGGGTGGCCGATCGGTGACTGTCCGCAACGAATGCAGGACATAGCGGTGCATCTCGTGCTCGGGGAGATAGGGGACGTCCCGCAAGGTCGCCGTGCGTTCCTGGAAACGCTCGTCGGAGTCATCCAGCGCCAGCACACCGGTCGCCGAATCGCTGACGCTGAACCCGGTCACCGAGATGGCGATGTCGTCGAACGCCGCTTCGGTGTCTGCATAGCGCCCGGGGCCTTCGTTCAGCCGCTCCAACAACTCCAGTGGCTCGAGACCGCGTAGTGCGAAGACGTTCCTGCCGTCGAGGAACAGCGGGTGTCGTGGGCCGGCGGGCATGATTTCGCAGAGGCGGTCGGCCTCATACCGCAGCACGAGGTCACCCCGTGTTTCGGTCACGCTGTCTGCGGGTGGGCCGTTGTCCGCGTACTCGGCGATGAAGGCCTGCTTCTCGTCGTCGCTCATCGCGTCGCCGAACATCGCCAGCGTCTCGCGCAGCATGTCGTCGGCGACGCGATCAGCACCGCGACCGGTGACGGTGCCGTACGTCGCCGACAGTGAATCCACCTGTGCCGGAGACATGCCGAACTCGAGCCGGCCCAACCCCTCGAGGGGATGTATGGTCCAGTCTGTTTCTGCCGACATCGTGGTTACCAGAATGCCACGGCGCAGCCCAGTGCCGAGGCCTTCGCGGCATCGGCTCGGCTTACACTCGAAAATTCAACTCCGCCAGTCAGTGTGAGAGCCACACGGCGTTCCGGATGACGAAGGCACCGCCACCACGCACTGGGCCGCCGGGCGTCAAGGTTTCACAACCGGTCGCCGCGTCGTCCTTCTCGTGGTGGGTGGTGCGCTAGCAGGATGAATTCGAAAGACGCTGTTCAAGTGCGGTGTCGAGCCAATCAAAGATGGTCTGATGTGCTCGCGACATGGCACCCATGTGGCTGTGCTCGCCCGCCCCCTCGGCTTCGGTCAGGGTGACCAGGGTGACATCGGCGGCTGTCATGGCGTTCGCCGCACGCAGCGGTTCGCCCGAGAGGAACTGGTCGTGTTCGGCGTCGAGCACCAACACGGCAGCGGTGATCTGCTCGGCGACGCCGGCAAGGGTGTAGTCCCGGAAGGCGCGTGGCACGTCGGTCAGCGAGGTGCGTCCCATGACCCAGAGTCCGTTGCGCAACGCCCAGCGCAGTTGGGTGTTGTGCATCATCAACATGGACAGAACGGGAATCGCCGCCGCGTCGTTGCCCTCGTCGATCCAGGCCCGGACGAACGGCGGGAGCGCGTTGACGATCGCGGCGTGGAAGTCGTAGATGCCGTCGTCAAGCACCACGGCGGCCACACGGTCGTCAAAGGCCGCCGCTCGCGCCACCAAGTATCCGCCGAGGCTGTACCCGAACAGGGTGATCTGTGTGGGCGCGATTTCGGGCCGAGTCAGGGCGAAGTCGATCACCGGGGTGATCACGGCCTCCCAGTCCGGTCGCATCACCAGGCGTTGCTCGCGTAGGGCAGCGCCCTGGCCCGGGCCGTCGACGGCCAGGACGTTGAAGCCGCGGGCCAGCGCCGCCGCGGCAATGGCAAAGTACGACTCCTCCAGTGTGGAGTCGTAGCCGCTGGTGTAAATGATTGTGGGACGCGGATTTCCGGAGTCGTCGACCAGATAGAGGTAGCCAGGTAGTGTCGTGTCCTCGTAGGGGATGCGGATGGCCTCGAACCCGAAGTCGAACAGTTCCATGGCCGTGACGAAGGTGTCGCGCGAGCGGCGCGAGAGATCGAGCACTTCGGGGTCTTCGGTCGGAGCATCGCGGCGGAAGAACTCGGCGGTGCGGTAGTAATTGGAGGCTCGAAGAAGTGCCTCACGTGCGCTGACGTGATGTCCACCGGCCGCTGATTCGAGGCCAAGAGCGTGAACCCGGGCGGCCGTCGCCTTCCATTCGCGATGCCACGCATCTTCGTCTCCTTCGGGAATGGCGCCTGCAGTCATGATGACCTCGCCGAGATCGGCGCCGCCGTAGTTGGCAAAGCCAGTGGCTCGCAAGGTCTCGAACGAAAATGACTCGTCTTGGAACAGAAATTTCATGGCTTCTCCTTAACGAAACGGAACGGTTGCGTCTCGCCTGTCTACATGAACTCTAAACGGAACGCAACTGTTCCGCCTGCGGTTACGATGTGGGCATGGCGGATGGTCGATTTCCCAAGAAGCGCACGTCAGGCGGTCCAGTGCTACAGGCAGACGTGACCGATGCGATAACGTCTGCGTTCTTCGAAGAGCTGGCGCGAGTGGGCTACGGTCGACTGTCTCTGGACGCTGTAGCCAAGCGCGCCGGGGTCGGGAAAGCCGCGATCTACCGACGCTGGCGCTCCAAGCTCGACGTCACGGTGACGCTCGTCGCCGGGTTCGCGCTGGCGGCAATCGACGTGCCGGACACCGGAAATCTGCTCGGCGATGTCAGGTCGTACTTGGACAACGGTCGCGCGGCGTTGTCGCACCCGCTGGCGCGCCTCATCATTCCGGACATGATCGCCGAAGCGACTCGAAATCCGGAGCTGGCCGCGGTGTTGGCCGAACACGTTCGCGACCCACGGCGCGCCAAGGCCGCGGAACTGTTCGAGCGGGCCGTCCGCCGAGGTGAGTTGCCACCTCACACCGATCTCACCGTGGCAATGGATCTGATTGCCGGCCCGCTGTATTGGCGTCAGGCGGTGATGCAGATGCCCGTCGATGACGCCTACTGCGAACAACTCGCCGCGGCCATCGTCGCTGCCATCTCCCCGCGCGAGCCCGAAGCGCCCTAGGCGTCAACCCTTGCAGGAGTGCGTAACTCGAATCTCCTTCGCTTGCCGCGCCGCATAGCCGGCAGCCCTGGCTGCGAGATCGCGTTCCGCGACGACTCGTGGACGTCGACGCAACCGGCCTGCTACCGCAGCACGACACGTTCGGTCGGCAGCTTGGCTGGCCTTCGAGATCGTCGGAGAGGTGGCACGCGGTCCTGGTGTTGACGTCTGCGGACTTGTCCTATGCCACCGGTTCGGTGCTGGCCCTCGACGGCGGTCGCACCCTCGTCTGATCACCCCGATGGTCGGCGCCGAGCGCGTCGCGCATTCGGATGAGTTGAGCGTCGCGCCACCGGACCCGCTCATCCCAGTCGTCGAGGTCCAGCAGCGCCCGGCGCTGCGCGGTCACCTCGGCCACCAACTCGGGCGCCCACGGATCGTGTTGTCCGCGTTCGGCACCCATGCGCTCGTACGCCGGGCCCATCTTCACGGCGTGGGACTCGATGCCGCCGCGGGTGTTCAGGTCGGACGTCTCGAACGGGCCGATCACGGCCCAGCGGCGGCCCAACCCGCTGCGCACCACCTCGTCGACGTCGTCCACGCTCGCGACACCGTCGCGGACCAGGCAGTACGCCTCCCGCAGCAGTGCGCCCTGAAGACGGTTGAACAGGAAGCCCTCTACCTCGCGGCGCACCAGCACTGGCCGAAGCCCGGCGGCGCGGTACACCTCGGTCGTCCGCTCGGTGATGGCCTCGGAGGTCACGGGGGACGGCACCACCTCGACGACGGGCAGTAGGTAGGGCGGGTTTCCCGGATGGCCGACCAGGATGCGCTCGGCGACGGCATCGTCGAGCCCGTCGGCGATCCGGCTCGCCACGATCGCCGAGCTCGAGCTGGCCAACGGCACGTCGGCACCGGTCCGGGTGGCGGCCTGCTGCAACAACTCTCGCTTCAGTTCGACCCGCTCGGGCGCACACTCCTGGACGAAACCGGAACCCGTGACCGCGACGTCGAGATCGGAGGTGAACCGGACCCGCGCCGCGGCGTCGTCAGTGCCGGTGAACTGCCGCAGCCGTTCCCGAAGGTCCGCCCCGGCCCGGGGGAGGGCGTCGTCGAACGGATCGTATACCGAGACGTCGAAACCGTTGCACGCGAACAGGATCGCAAACGACACCCCGATGGACCCCGCGCCGAGGACGGCCACGGGCGGCGTGCTCACAGCTGCCACCAGCTCCGGTCGCCGTCGTAGCCGCGCTCGAGGATCGACGTCACCGATTCCACGGTCAACTCGCGGGGGTTGTTGGCAGTCAGCCGGGTGGCGAGCATCGCCTGCTTGGCGACGAAGCCGAAGTTCGCCGGCTGCAGCCCGAGCGTGCGGAGATCCAACGGCGCGCCCAGCGTCTCGAGGATGGCCTCGATGCGTTCGATGGCCGCTCGCGCCTGCGTCTCTTCGGGATCCGACGCGCCTGCCACCCCGAGGATGCGGCCGATCTCGGCGAACTCCGGAACCCGGGTCGGCAAGTTGTAGCGCATGACGTAGGGCAGCAGGGCGCTGATGCCGAAGCCGTGCGGGGTGTGGGTGAGGTTGCCGATGGGGGACTGAATCGCATGTGCGCCAGCGGTTCCCGCGGTGTTGATCGCCATGCCCGCGCAGTACGCACCGAACAGCGTGTTCGACCTCGCGTCGAGGTTCGTCGGATCGGCGGCCACGGCGGGCAACGAGTCGTTCAGCAGCGCAAGGCCGTTGCGGGCGTAGACGTCGGCGAGGAGGTTCTTGCCCGCGTACAGCGTGGTGGCCAGCTGGTCGGCATCGGGGTTCTTCGCACGACCGGTGAACGCCTCGATCAGATGTGAGAGGGCATCGGCCCCCGACGCCGCCGTCAGCCCCGGCGGGCAGGTCAGCGTGAGCTCCGGGTCGACGATCGCCGCGTACGCCTCCAGGAACGGACTGGCGACCCCGACCTTCATACCCTGCTCCTCGTCCAAGACCACCGAGATGCAGGTGACTTCGGCACCGGTGCCGCCGGTGGTGGGCACGGTGATCACCGGGATTCCTGGCCCTGGGACCAGGAACTGACCGTAGTAGTCGCGGACGTCGCCGCCGTGCGTGAGCACCGCCGAGGCGACCTTGGCCAGGTCCATGCAGGATCCGCCACCGATGCCGACGATCGCGCCGATGGAGCTGCCCCCGAAGCGCTCGACCACGTCGACGACGTTGCGGCGCGGCAGGTCCGGCTCTGTCCCGTCGTACACCGACACCGAAACGCCCTGCTGCTGAATGGCGTCGACGATCTGGACGAATTCCGCGCTGGCCGCCATCCGGGAGTCGGTGATCATCAGCACGCGATCGGCGATCCCCTGCACCACCCGTGCGATCTGCCTGCGCTGCCCCGGCCCGAAAAGCACCATCGACGGCTGACGTAGCAGCCCGAGGCCCAGATCGTTGACAGTGTGCATCGGCGACGCGATCGTGCTGGTCATGACAGACCTTCTTCCTCGTTGACGGTGAGCGCGAGGTACTTCGGCTCCAGGTAGTCGTGGATGGCGTCGTGTCCGCCTTCGCGTCCGAGGCCGGAGGCCTTCACGCCGCCGAAGGCCGCCGCAGGGTCGGCCATGATGCCGCGGTTGACGCCGACCATGCCGAAGTCGAGCCGCTCACTCACGGCGACCGCCCTGGACAGGTCCCTGGTGAACACGTACGCGGCCAGCCCGTACTTGGTGTCGTTGGCGAAGGCGATCGCCTCGGCCGTCGACCCGACTTCGTACACGGTGGCGATGGGGGCGAACAGTTCTCGGCTGCACAGCTCTTGTGGCCGGTCGTGCACGCGGAACACCGTCGGCTCGAAGAAGTAGCCCGCGCCGTCGTGGGCGGACCCGCCGACCAACAGTTCGGCACCGGCCGCGCGCAGCGTCTCGACCAGGCCGACGACGGTGTCGCGTTGGCGCTCGGAGATGATCGGCCCGACGTCGACGCCCGCCTCGAAGCCGTTGCCGACCACGAGCTGTTTGGTGAGTTCGACGAATCGTTCGGTGAACTGCTCGATTACGTCGGTGTGCACGATGATGCGGTTGGCCGCGACGCACGCCTGTCCCGCGTTGCGGAACTTCGAGACGACGGCCTGCTGGGCGGCCAGCTCGACGTCGGCGTCGTCGAGCACGATGAACGGCCCGTCCCCGCCCAGTTCCATCGAGGTGTTGACGATGCCGGGCGCGGCCTGTTCCAGCAGGGTGGCGCCCACGCCGGTCGACCCGGTGAAGCTCACCTTGCGCAGGCGTTCGTCGGCCATAAGGGCTGCCGACACCGGGCCCGAATCGGTGGTGTGGACGAGGTTGACCGCGCCGCTGGGAAACCCTGCCTCGCGCAGGGTTTCGACGAACAGCGCACACGTGAGCGGCGTTTCCTTGGCGGACTTCACGATGACCGGGCAGCCTGCGGCCAGGGCTGCCCCCGCCTTGCGGGCGATCATCAACATGGGGAAGTTCCACGGCGTGATCAGCAGGGCCGGCCCGACGGGCTGATGCGTGGTGATCACGCGGTAGCCGCCATGAGACGCCGGCGCCCACGTGCCGTGCAGATGGGCGATCTGCTCGGTGTACCAGAGGAAGAACTCCGCCGACAGCGCGAACTCGGCGCGCGACTCGGTAAGGGGCTTGCCGCTCTCGGCGGTCATCACGTCGGCGAACTCGGCGGCGCGCGACAGCAGGAGGCCGTGGGCGCGGGTGAACAGGTCGGCGCGATCGCGCGGCGCGACGTGCCGCCACCGGGACTGCGCGTCGGCGGCCGCATCGAGGGCGGCGATCGCGTCGGCCGGGCCGCCGTCGGACATCTGGGCTATCTCGTTGCCGGTGGCCGGGTCGAGGACTGCGAATGTCCCTTCGGCAGTGCGCCATTCACCTCCGATGAACAATCCCGTCGGAACACGTCGGCCGTGCACGACCGCAATGTCGGCCTCGGGGCCGATGGAGGTGGTGGAGAGTCCAGCCAGCGTCGTCGTCATGGTTCATCACGCTAGGACTCGAATGTGACCCCGGATACGACTGCGTCTTTTTGAGACAGTCGCACGCGGGACCGGCTTTGGCCCGCAAGATCGGGTCTAGGATTTGTGATCCAGATCGCATTTAGCCGATTGGCCTCCCGAAGGCGTGAGGTGAGGAGATGCCCGTGTCTGAACGGCCAAGGGGTTCGAGGCTCGAGGAGCTGCGGGCGGAGATTCTGACTGCCACGGACCCGGACCGCGCGGTGCCTGCAGGGCTTCTCGAATCGTGGCTGCGCTCGAAGAACGCGCTGGGTGCGCCGGGTAACGTCCGCGACGTTCCCCGGGTCGACGAGGACCTGATCGACAACCACTTGCTCGAGATGTTCCAGGCCCCGATGGCCCGCGCCGCGGAGGACCTGGCCGGCTCGGGCATGGGTCTGTTGCTCGCCGACGCTCACGGTCGCATCGTGCAGCGGTGGTCGCTGGACTCGTCGGCGATGAACCAGCTGGACCGGCTCGGGACGGTACGCGGTGCCGTGCTCGCCGAGGACGCCGTCGGCACCAACGGCGTTGGAACGGCGATCGCATCGGGCAGGAGCGTGCAGATCTCCGGCGCCGAGCATTTTGCCGACGTCTATCACGACGCGCTGTGCACCGGTGCGCCGGTGTGGCATCCCATCACCGGCAAGCTGTTGGCCGCGGTCACCATGTCGACCAAGATCGACGAACGCAGCGGCCTGCTGCTGCCGCTGACCAATTCGCTTGCCGCGCAACTGCAACAGCACGTCCTCGACGCCGCGCAGCCGGGGTCGCGCGCCATGCTGGCGGCCTTCCTCGACGCGTCAGCGCGCCACGACGGGCCCGTGGTGGCGTTCGGTCCCGACGGGCTGACGATGCGGAGCCGGCGGGCCGGGGAACTGACCCAGACCGACGTCGACCTGATCGGCCACCTGTGTGCCGGGCTGCGGCACGAAGCCCGCCTCACCGCGGAGCTGTCGACCGGCACGACGGCCGTCGACGCCACGGTGCTCGACGCCGGTGCTGGTGTGGTGGCGGCCCTGCGGCCCGCGCCGCGGGTGACGGTCGGGCACGGCAGGCCCGCCTCGGATGGGCTGGTGGGACAGACCAAGTCGTGGCTGGGGGTGGCCCACCACGTCAGCAGGCACATCTCCGCGCGCACGGCACTTCTCGTCGCGGGCGAACCGGGCAGCGGCAAGACCTCGCTGGCGCTTGGTCGCCCGTACCGGCCGGGCTCGGTACAGCCCGACGTCGCGGTGGTGCACACCGCACAGCGCCAGATCATCGGCGACCAGGCGTGGCTGCAGGAGCTCGTCGACGCGGTCGAAGGCCCGACGCGGGTGGTCGTCCGCGCGGTGGAGCACCTCGACCCTCGGGCGCTCGCCGCTCTGAGGTCGTTGATCGAGGCCAACACTGGTCTGGGCTCGGTGCTCGTCACGGCGACGGCTGCCACGCAGTCAGAGGCCGCTGCCATGGCCACCCGGCTTGGGGTGGCGATGGTCTGGGTGCCGCCGCTGCGGGAGCGGTCTTCGGACATCCCCGCGTTGTGGAATGCCTTTGCTGCCCAACGCTCTCCGGGATTGCGCCTGGCGCTCGGCGACGACGCGCGCCGCGCGCTGGAGGCCGCCGGATGGCCTGGCAACCTCGCCGAACTCCGGACGCTGGTCGCCCAGATGGTGGCCGAGGGGTCCCGCGGCGTGGTGCAACTCGACCAGCTGCCCGACTCGTTGCGGGCGCACCGCTCCTGGTCGATGATCGAGCGCACCGAGATGGAGACCATCCGCCGGGCCCTCCAGGAGGCGGGCGGCAACCGGTCCAAGGCGGCCGAGCTGCTCGGTGTCTCGCGCGCGACGATCCACCGAAAGCTCAAGACGTACAACCTTTCTGGCTGAGCTACTGCGCCAGATAGCCGCCGTCGATCACCAGTTCCGAACCGGTGACGAAGCTGGCCTCGTCGGAGGCGAGGAACACCACGCCGTTGGCGATCTCCTCGGGCAGCCCCGGCCGGCCCATCGGAGTCTGCGCCACGACGAAGTCGTTGATCTCGACCTCCTGCGCGTCGGTCAGCGGCGTCTTGACGAACCCGGGGTGCACCGAGTTCACCCGCACGTTGTCCTTCGCGTAGCTGATCGCGGCGCTCTTCGACATGTTGCGCACCGCGCCCTTGGTGGCGTGATACGCGTGTGCGCCTGGCACGGCGGCGTTGCCCCAGATCGACGACACGTTGACGATCGAACCGCTGCGTCGGCCCACCATGTGGGGGATCACCGAGCGCATGCCAAGGAACGTGCCGGTCTGATTGGTGGCGATGACGCGTTCCCACTCGGCGACGCTGAGTTCGTGCAGCGCCTGGTAGGCGATGATGCCCGCGTTGTTGGCCAGGACGTCGACGCGTCCGTAGCGGTCGACGACGTCGTCGACCACCGTTGCCCAGTCGTCTTCCTGGGACACGTCCAGCTGGCGGTAGTCGATGCCCGCCGAACGCGGCCCGAACGACTCGTCGGTCTTGGACCGACCGGTGGCGATGGTGGTGGCGCCCTCCCTGGCGAATGCCTCGGCGATGGCGTGCCCAATGCCCCGGCACGAGCCGGTGACCAGTGCAATCTTGCCGTCCAAACGGTTCATCGGTGCATCTCCTCGTCGGTGGTTCGTGGTGGCTGAAGCCTGACGTGACGCCCGGACGGCGAGGTGACGTGCGTCACGGTGAGACAGCACTGCGTCAATTTGCGACACCCCCCGGTCGGCGCCCGGCACCGACCCACACTGGCTGCAGTGCCGCAGGTCACAGTCGCGGTGGACCAGATCAGGAGAGCCGAATGACCATCCAACCGACCGATCCGCTGGGCCGGATGTACGCCGAGTGGACAGAGGAGTTCATCGCCAATCCGGACATGTCACTGCGGCTCATGCGGTGGCTGTTCGAGGACTGGCAGCGCGTCACCACCGAGCCGTCCGACGTCACCTACGAGACCACCGAATTGGGCGGTGTGCCAGGAGTCCTGGTGACGCCGCTGACGGCCGACCCCGGCCAGGTGCTGGTGTTCCTGCACGGCGGCGGCTTCGCGCTTGGCTCGTCGGCCAGTCACCGCAAGCTGGCCGGCCACGTCGCCAAGGCCTGCGGCACCCACGCCTTCGTCGCCGACTTCCGGCGCGCCCCCGAACATCCCTTCCCCGCGCAGCTCGACGACGCGACCTCGGTGTTCGACGCGCTGGTCGACGGTGGCACCGACCCGGCCGACATCACGTTCGTCGGGGACAGCGCCGGCGCCAGCATCGCCATCGCCACCACGCTGCGCATGCTGCGTGACGGCAGGCGCACCCCGGGACTCGTCGTGACCGTCTCGCCGTGGCTGGACATGGAGAACACGGGGGAGACCCTGGTGACCAACGACGCCACCGACTTCCTGATCACGCGAGAAGGACTGCAGGGCAACATCGACCGCTACCTCTCCGGTGGTGCCGACCCGACCGATCCGCTGGTGAACCCGCTCTACGCGGACTTCGCCGGATTCCCGCCGCTGTACGTCACCGCCTCCGACGTCGAATCGCTCTTCTCCGACGCCACCCGGCTGGAGGCCTTGGCAAGGACGGCGGGCGTGGACGTCACGTTCGACGTCGCGCACGGGGAGCAGCACGTATTTCCCCTGCAGGCAGGCAATCTGGCGTCCGCCGACGCGGGTGTCGCCGCCATCGCCGACTGGTACCGCGCACGCCGTACCGCCAACGCCCATCAGCACCTCACCCCATCCGCCGCCGTCTGAACCGAAGGAACGACGACCATGAGCATCGAAACGCATGACGCCATCGTGATCGGGGCCGGCTTCTCCGGCCTGGCGATCCTGCACCATCTCCGCGAGATCGGCCTGGACACCCTGGTTCTGGACGCCCAGGACGGCGTCGGTGGAACGTGGTTGGCCAACCGCTACCCCGGCGTGCGGACCGACAGTGAATACAGCTACTACTCCTTCTCGTTCTCCAAGGAGGTGCGCGACGAGTGGTCGTGGTCGCAGCGCTACCCCGCGGGACGAGAAGTGTTGTCCTACCTCAACTTCGTCGCCGACCGCCTCGACCTGCGCCGTGACATCAGGCTCAACACCCGCGTTCGGTCCGCCCGCTACGACGAGGTCGACAACACGTGGACGGTGGAGATCGAGGGCGGCGCACCCGTGGTGGCCAAGTATCTGATCAGCGGCATGGGAGTGCTGTCGCAACCAATCTTTCCCGACATCGCAGGCGTCGACACCTTCGCGGGCGAGAAGTACCACACCGCGTACTGGCCCCGGGACGGTGTCGACCTGGCCGGCAAGCGCGTCGGCCTGATCGGGCTCGGTGCTTCGGGAATCCAGATCGTGCCCGAGATCGCCCCGCTGGTCGACGAATTCGTCGTCTTCCAGCGCACGCCCAACTTCGTGGTGGAGACCACGAACGACGCCGTCACCGCCGACGACATGGCGTGGCTTCGGGACAACTACGACGCGATCTACGACAAGGCCGCCAACCATCCGTTCGGCGTCGCGATGGAGCCCGCCCGGTTCAGCGCCCTCGAAGTCTCGGATGAGCAGCGCCGCAGCATCTTCGAGAGCAAGTGGAACGAGGGCGGCTTTCACTTCGCGAACGAGTGCTTCAACGACCTCGCGACCAACCACGCCGCCAGCGAGTTGGCCTCCGAATTCATCCGGTCCAAGATTCGCGAGATCGTCAAGGACCCGGCCACCGCCGACCTGTTGAGCCCGAAGACGTACTCGTTCAACGGCAAGCGCGTTCCCACCGGCCACGGCTACTACCACGCGTTCAACCTGGACCACGTCCGTCTGGTCGACACCGCGTCCACCCCGATCACCGCGATCACCCCGACGGGCGTGCGCGTCGGCGACACCGAGTACGAGCTCGACGTGCTGATCTTCGCCACCGGCTTCGACGCGATGACCGGAACGCTCACCAACATCGACATCGTCGGCCGTGACGGAATCACCCTGCGGGACAGGTGGAACCGGGACGGTCTGAAGTCCAACCTCGGCATCGGTGTGCACGGCTTCCCGAACTTCTTCATGTCGCTTGGGCCGCAGACGCCGTACTCGAACCTGGTGGTGCCGATTCAGCTTGGCGCCCAATGGCTGCAGCGTGCGCTGCGCTGGGCCAGGGACAACGACGTCGACGTCTTCGAAGCCACGCAGGAGTCCGAGGATTGGTGGGCCGGGGAGACCGAGCGCACCGGCAAGGCGACGGTGATGTACACCGAGGGCAAGAAGGCCAAGGCGTGGTTCCTCGGTGAGAACGTGCCGGGCAAGCCCGAGGCCTTCCTCGTCTACATGGGCGGCGGTCAGGTGTACCAGCAGCATTGCCGCGAACTGGAGGAGTCGGGCTACGAAGCGCTGCGGGCGCCGAGTCGGGTCGCCGAGCCGGTGATCTGAGCGGGCCGGCTACGACAGCGGCGCGGTCAGCTCGACGTTGATGTCGTCCGGATCCTGGAACGACAGGATGGCGATGCCAGCGTCGGTCAGGTCGACGATCTCTCCGTGCGTGACGCCCGCGTCCCGCAGTGCGGTCTTGGCGGCTTCGAGTGCGGCGCGGTCCGCCACGGCGAAGCCCACGTGGTCCAGACCGGTTCGCGTGGAATCGAATTCGCAGTCACCGACCGGCCGCAGCCCGAAGAGGGTGCCCTGCGGGGTCTGGTAGACGACGCCGCCGTAGAACTTTTCCGGCGACTCCGTCACACCGGGTTCGTCGACCGAGTCGGACGCGTCGACGGCCGTCGGCCAGCCGAACACCTCGTCGTAGAACTTCTTGGACCGTCCGATGTCGGTGACGGTGAGCCGAACGTGGTGGAAGCCGGAGCTGTCGACGAGTGCCATTACACAGTGTTACCCGCTCCGAGGGCGGGGCCGGCGGCAGGGGTGCCGGGGTAAGGCTTTGGTCATAACCGGCGCTAGGTCGTGGCGGTGGCCTGCTGCAGGCCCCTGGTGGCGAGCACGTCGGCCAACTCGTTGTCGGCCACCCCGGAATGTCCCTTCACCCAGAACCATTCGACCTCGTGCACCGCGCAGGCGGCCTGCAGCCGCTTCCACAGGTCGACGTTCTTGACCGGCTGCTTGGCCGAGGTCAGCCAGCCGTTGCGCTCCCAGCCGAGGACCCACTTGGTGATGCCGCTGCGGACGTAGGTGCTGTCGGTGTACAGGTGCACGAGGACGGGTCGGGTGAGCGCCTCGAGTGCCATGATCGGCGCCGTCAGCTCCATCCGGTTGTTGCTGGTGTCGGTCGGCTCGCCGCCGAACATCTCGCGGACGTGCCCGCGGTGGCGCAGCACGGCCCCCCAGCCGCCGGGACCGGGGTTTGGTCGGCAGCCGCCGTCGGTGTGGATCACGACGGGGTCCGCGGTCTCGGTCATCCGCCGAGGATATGCGGCGAGATCAGCGCCGTCCGTACCGACATTCCGAATTCGCGATGTCGGAGCGTGGTAATTCGGCGACCCGGTTGGACGGCGGCCTTGACCGGTGAGGTGTGGTCGCCGAACGACTTGGCCGTCGCCTCGACGTCGTCGACGACGTACGTCATCCCCCACAGGCCCGACGGTCCGTCGCCCGCAATGTGTGGCGCACCCACGACCTCGACGATCACCTCCCCGAGGCGGAAGAAGATCTGGCGGATGGCCTGCCCGCCCAGTTCGCCGTCGCGTTCGCGGCGGGGTCGCACCCCGAGGTCGGCCAGCGCGGCGACCGTGCGCGCCAGATCCGGGGACAGCAGCACGACGTGGTCCACGGAGATGACGCCGTTCGGGTGCGACGCGGGCGTGACCGGGGACGCGTCCGACGCCGTGGTCGGTACGCCGTCGAGGTCGTGAACGTCCGCCGGCACGCCGCGCAGCGACCACCCCACGATGCCGGTGCCGCGTTCGCGTCCGACCAAGCGGATGCCGACGCCACCGACCCGGCACACGGCATCGGCGTCGACGGTGAAGCCGGCCCGGGTCCAGGACTCCGGCGGATCGGCGACGTGGAACTCGGCGACGGTGACCAGGACGGCGCGCTCAGACCTTGCTCGCGACGAAGGCGGCGGCCTCGTCGGTCAAGCCGATCCTCGTGTAACTGGTGTGCGCTGAGCCGTCGTCGCCGTCGGAACAGATGGGGTCGCCCGGCGCGCACAGCTGAATCGTCTTGCCCGCGTAGAGCGGACCGACGGTCACCGGGGGCTGGCCGATCATGTCCATGAACCGGGTGTCCGGCGTGCCGAGCAGCGCCACGGCCGCGACGTGGTCGGCGACGCTGGCGGGCATTGGCTGTGGCACGTCGGCCGGGTCGACGCCACCGGGCACCGCGTTCGCGGTGACGAAACCGACCACCGCCGCGCCCTGCGAGTAACCGCCGAGCACCATCTTGGTGTTGGGGCACGTTGCCGCCATGCCCTCGATGTGGTTCGCCGCGTCGCGGATGCCGTCAACCGCGGTCGGGAAGTTGGTGCTCGCCGGATAGACGACGGCGTAGACGCCGACCGACTTGGCGCCGACCTTGGCGCGGACGGCGTCGACGAACTCCTGCCCGATGCCGCCGAGGCCCTGCGGTGCGAATGTGCCGCGTGCGAACACCACCTCGACGTCGGGGCATGGGGCGGCCGACGCCGTCGGAGCACCGCCCGTGGGGACGACGAGGAAGCTGGCGGCAAGGGCGAACGTGGCGCCGGTCAGCCCAGCGAGGTGGCGTGCAGTCATGAATCCAGACTGACACAGATCGGGATTGCCTTCTGTGACATCGTTGTGCCATGAGCAGTGACTACACCGATGCCGACGGCGACCAGCTGACCGAGGAGGACACCCTGGTCGACAGGGGAGTCGACGATCTGCTCGACGAGGGCTACTCACCACCGGACCGGTGGAAGGAGCCCAGGGACAACGAGACGCTCGACGAACACCTGTCCGAGGAGGAACCGGATCCGGCCATGCAGCTCGACGACCCCGACGAGCAGGCCGGCGACGACGAGGTGGGCGATCGGCGCGCGGGCCGGCTGGTCGCGCCCGACGAGGGCTTCGGTGCCGACACCGAGTCCGATCTACTCGGTCGCGAGGTCGGAATCGACGGGGGTGCCGCGTCTGCCGAGGAGGCGGCGATCCACGTCATCGACGAAGACGACCAGATCGACGAAGACGACTAGTTAGCGCGCCGCGCCGACGAGCCCGCGCCACGGCCGCACCGTGAAGGTGAGCCGAAGACCGAGCACGTGAACGTCGACGTGCCATCCGCGATTACCTGACATGGGAGCGCTCCGTCCAGCGTTGCAGTAGTACCGAAATGGTCAGCACGACGAGGCCGGCGACGGCAAGCAGGGCGCCTGCGCCCGCGGGTGCGGTGTAGCCGTACCCCGCCGCGATGACCAGGCCGCCGATCCAGGCGCCCGCGGCGTTGGCGATGTTGAGCGCGGAGTGGTTCAGCGCCGCCGCCAGCGTCTGTGCACCGTGGGCGACGTCCATCAGGCGGGTCTGCAGCGCCGGGCCGATGGCCGAGCCGGAGGCCCCGATGAGGAACAGGCCGAGCAGTGCCGTCCACGGGTTGTGGACGAGCCAGACGAACAGGGCCAGCATCGCGCCGAGGGAGATCAGCGAGGCGTACAGCGCCTTGACCACCGAGATGTCGGCGATCTTGCCGCCGACCAGGTTGCCGACGACCATGCCGATGCCGAACGTCATCAGGCCAAGCGGAACCAGTCCGCGGGACAGGCCTGACACGTCGGTCAGCGTCGTGGCCACGTAGGTGTAGACGGCGAACATGCCGCCGAAGCCGACCATGCCGAGCACCAGGGCCAGCCACACCTGGGGCCGACGGAGGGCGCTGAGCTCGGTGAGCGCGCTGGTGACGTGCATCGACTTGAGGTCGGGCAGCCAATGCCAGATGGCGACGAGGGTCGCGATGCCGATCAGTACGACCAAGCCGAATGCGCTGCGCCAGCCGAAGTGCTGGCCGAGGAAGGATGCCAGCGGCACACCGAGCACCGTGGCGACGGTTAGGCCGCTCATCACGTGCGCGACGGCCTTGGCGCGGTTCTTCGGGCCCATCAGGTGGGCTGCCACCAGGGCGGCGACGCCGAAGAAGGCGCCGTGCGGAATGCCGGAGACGAACCGGGCGGCCATCAAGGTCTCATAACTCGGCGCCAGCACGCTGGCCAGGTTGCCGACGGTGAACAGCGCAATCAGGCCGAGAAGCAGGAGCTTGCGGGGCAGATGCGCCGTGAGGGACGCGATGACCGGGGCGCCGACGACGACGCCGAGGGCGTAGGCGGAGATGACGTGGCCCGCGATGGGCTCGGTGATGCCGAGGCTCGAGGCGATGTCGGGCAGCAGGCCCATGGCCACGAACTCGGTGGTTCCGATGGCGAAGCTGCCGATGGCAAGCGCCATCACGGCAAGCCAGCGCACCGACGGTGGCGGTGACACCACGGACATGGGTACGGACGGTCGGTCGAGAGAACGTGTCACCCGGCCAACGGTAGCCGCACTTATGCCTTTCATCAAACCGACTTTTGTATTTCAAGACACAAAAGTGGCGCAGCTTACGCCTCTGGGGTTAAATCGGGTGATGGCCACCGTGGGCGATGTCTTCGCACTGATCAGGGATCGCAGAGACATCACCCGCACGGAAATCGGCCAGGTCACCGGGTTGTCGCGAACGGCGGTCGCCGCGCGAATCGCGGCCCTGAGCGCTCTCGGCCTGGTCCGCGAACGGGAACAGGCACCCTCGACGGGTGGCAGGCCCCCGACGCTGCTCTCCTTCGACGTCGCCGCGGGCATCGTGCTGTCGGCGGCCATCGGCATCAGCCGCACCCGGCTGGCGGTGTGCGACCTGGCCGGTGAGGTGTTGGCGATCACCGACATCGACCAGGAGGTCGCGCTCGGCCCCGACGACCTGATGCCCGACGTCGTCAAGCGCCTCGACGTGATGTTGCAGGACTACCCGGGCGTCCCGGTGTACGGAGTCGGGCTGAGCCTGCCGGGCACGGTGGACCGCGCCCGCGGGTGTAGCCGCGATTCACCGATCCTTCGCGGCTGGGACGGCGTCGAGCTGCGGCCGTACTTCGCGGAGCTGCCCAGCCTGTCGAATGCCCCCGTGGTCTTGGACAACGACTCCAACGCGATCGCCGTCGTCGAGGGGCGTGGCCATGACGACGTCCTCGTGATCAAGGCGTCGAGCGGTCTCGGGGCGGGGATCGTCGCGGGCGGGGTGCTGCAACGCGGCGCCGCGCAGGCCGCAGGCGAGTTCGGCCACACCAAGATCGCTGCGGCAGTTGGCCTTCCGTGCCGCTGCGGCGACACCGGCTGCGTCGAGGCCATCGCAGGTGGCTGGGCACTCGTGCACGCCCTTCAGCAGCAGGGCCGCTCGGTGCGGAACTTGCGCGACGTCGTCGAAATCGCCCACGGAGGTGACGCCGAGGCGCGCCGGATGATCCGCGACAGCGGACGGTACGTCGGCGAGGTGCTCGCCGCCGCGGTGAACCTGTTGAACCCGGCCGTCGTCGTCGTCGCGGGCGACATGGCGGGTGCCTACGAGATCTTCGTGGCCGGACTGCGAGAGACGTTGTACGGCAACGCCACTGCGCAGGCGACCCGGACCCTTGAGGTGATTCCCGCCGCGTACGGCAACCAATCGGGAACCGTCGGCGGCGCCGTCATGGTGCTCGACGAGGTGCTCGGCGCGCGGGCAGTCGACGCCCTGGTGGCGGGAGCGCCCCGGGCCTAACCGGCCTTCGCGATGACGTTCTCCGCGAACCACTCCAGGTTGCGGATCTTGTCGTCGAGCGGCTCGGTGTCGTCGCCCATGATGTAGGGGATGCGGAAGCCGACGATGACGTCGGTGACGCCCTTGTCCTCCAATCGCTTCACGCCGTCGAGGGTGAAACCGTCGATGGAGATGACGTGGATCGCGAACTCGTCGGCCAGCCCGATCCGTTCCTCGTCCTCGCGGTACTTCTTGAGCTTGGCCAACAGCGGGTCGAGTTCCTCGGGGTCGCCGCCGCCGTGCATCCAGCCGTCGTTGCGAGCGGCCCGTCGCAGCGCGGCGTCGGCGTGCCCGCCGACGAGGATCGGCACCGGCTTGGTCGGCGCTGGCGTCATCTTGAAGGCGGGGAAGTCGTAGAACTCGCCGTGGTATTCGAAGTAGTCACCGGAGGTGAGGCCGCGGATGACGTCGATGCACTCGTCCATGCGCTTACCGCGCTTGGCATACGGCACGCCCATGATCTCGTAGTCCTCGGGCCACGGGCTGGTGCCGACGCCGAGGCCGAGGCGGTTGTCGAACATCGCGGCCAGCGAGCCGGCCTGCTTGGCCACCAGGGCAGGCGGTCGGATCGGCAGCTTGAGCACGAAGATGTTGAAGTGCAGCTTGGTGGTCACCGCCGACAGCGCGCCGATGAGGGCGAACGACTCGACGAACGGCTTGCCGTCCAGGAACTCGCGGTTGCCGTCCTCGGTGTACGGATACTTCGAGTCCGACACCTCGGGGTAGGCGACGCTGTCCGGAATGGTCATGGCGTGGTACCCGGCCTCGTCGGCCGCCTTGGCCAACGGGATCAGGTACTTCGGATCGGTCATGGCTTCCGCATAGGTGAACCGCATGAGTCGAATACTAGAACACGTTCTAGTTGACGCGGGGCGAGTTGGCCGAAGCGGCCGCTACGCGAACGGCGGGGTGCCGACGCCGACAACTCCGTAGTTGCCCTGCGGCGTGCGTTCGGTGATGCGGGCCCGTGCCGTCCGGCCGTCCACCGTCAGCGTGGCCAATGGACGCTTGAGCACGTCGTCCGCGATCTCCCCGAAAATTGCTCCCTGCCAATGGTATTGGCCGTCGATCGGCTCGAGGTGCCCGATCAGGCGGACCCGGACGGTGTGGTCGACGTCCCCGACGCGGAGGACGGCCGGGCCGTCGTACAGTTCCCGCTCCTGCGCGGTGGCGACGTCGTCGGTTGGCCGCGCGGACGGCGTGGACGGGAGGAAGTGGGTGCGGGTCCACAGCCGGCGCGCGATCGGACCCATCAAACCGATGTCGGTGAGGAACGCGGCCAGCGGGGCGAAGCCGAGCGCCTGAACGTCGTGGTGGTGGGGGCTGGTGCGGGCGACGCGACGAGCCTCCTTGCCGTCCAGACCAGCCCGTCGATACTGCGCGGCGTTGGTGAACAGGTGCCGGAAGAACAGCCCGCCAACGCCGTTGAGATTGGCCACCCACATCCGGCTGAGCCACGGCATCTCGGCGACACGCTTGCGCGCCCCGTCGCGGGCGAACTGGATGTGCCGAGCTTCTTCGGTGACGTGAATCCGCATGATGCGCTGGACCACCGGTTGCAAGTCGGGATCGTCCATCATGTTGCGCTGCAGCGAGTCGAAGATCTCCTCCCCGACCAGCGCCGCCACCCAGAGGAGCGCACCGCGGAAGGTGAGCGGCAGAAGGTTGATGATCATGCGCTGGTAGCGCTTCGGGCGCATCGGCTTTCCGCCGACCTTCTCGATGGCCCTGCCGAACATCACCATGTGACGGGTCTCGTCACCCATCTCGGTGAGGGCGTAGTGCGTCGAGCGTGCGGTCGGGTCGGCGTGCATCAGGTCGCGCAGCAGCGCCTGGTTGAGAATGTTCTCGAACCAGATGCCCGCCGAGAGCGTGTTGACGAACTCTTGGCGGGACAGTTCGATTTGCTGTTCGCGAGTCATGGCGTCCCACAACGGAGTTCCGTACAGGGAGACCGACTTCGGCGGCAGGAAGAACTTGTCCGGGTCGAGCGGGGCGTCCCAGTCCACGTCCACGACGGGCTCGTAGTACTTCTTCACCGAGCCACGGAGCAGACGCTCGGAGAACTCCTCGCGCGTCGGAGCGCCACTTGCCTTGACGGAGGCTGTCATCGTTGACGTCCCTTCAGCGAACCATGCGCCCATGTGCTTGGAAACCTAATGACGTGGCGCTCACGATGTCAATACCCCGGGTACCGGATACTTCAGGTTTCGGAAGGGGGCCGGTAATGCGCCGGATCCACGTCATCGGCATCGGCGCCGGGGATCCCGGCTACGTGACTGCCCACGACGTCGACGTGTTCTTCGCCTCCGACAAGGGTGCCGTGAAGGACTACCTGGTGTCGCTGCGGCGGGAGATTTGCGAGCGGTTCATCCGCAAACCCGGCTATCGCTTCGTCGAGTTGCCCGATCCGAAGCGGTCCAAGGAAGCTCCCGACGGTGCCGCGTACCGCCAGGTCGTCGCCGACTGGCACGCCGCCCGCGTCGAGTTCACCTACGACGTCATCCCCGGCATCACCGCGATTCAGGCGCTCACCGCGCGACACCGCGGTGGTGATGCTCGACGGCGACTGCGCCTTCCTCGACTGCCCGCCGACGACTAAGATCTGGTGGGGCGCCTACCTAGGAACCCCCGACGAGTTGCTGCTCGAGGGCACCGTCGCCGACGTTGGCGAGCGGATTGCGGCGGTCCGGGCCGAGGCGCGCAACCGGCACGGCTGGATCATGGACATCTATCTGCTGCGGTCCTGACGACCACGGCCGTGGCAGGATCCGCGCATGGTTCAGTTTCTGTTGCGCGCCGGGCTCACCGGTCTGGCGCTGTGGGTCGTCACCAAGTTCGTCGCGGGCGTCGAGTTCGTCGGCGGTGACTCGACGCTGCAGAGGGTCGGCATCATCTTCGTGGTGGCGGTGATATTCGGCCTCGTCAACGCGTTCGTCAAGCCGATCGTGCAACTGATTTCGCTACCGCTGTACATCGTCACCCTCGGGCTGTTCCACGTCGTCGTCAACGCCCTGATGTTGTGGATCACCTCTCGTATCACCGAGAACACCACGCACTGGGGCCTCTACATCGACGACTTCTGGTGGACGGCCATCTGGGCCGCCATCGTGCTGTCGGTCGTCAGTTGGCTTCTCTCGCTGGTCATTCCGGGCTGAATTCCGCCACACTTCACCGAACAAGATCACGGCGTACGCTCGGCTCGGTGGCTCCCGAGATGAACCGCCGAACCTTCGTCGGTGCCTCCATCACCGTCGGTGGTGCCGCTGCCGCCGCGTCGGCGCTCAGTGGGTGCGGTGACGACGCCCCACCCGCCGAGCAACAGACCACCAGAGTGGCGATGCGAATCAACGGCGAGGAGCGCGACGTCGACGTCGACGTGCGGACGTCGTTGCTCGACATGCTCAGGGAGCGTGTCGGGCTCACCGGCACCAAGAAGGGGTGCGACCAGGGTGCCTGCGGCGCCTGCACCGTGCTGCTCGACGACAAGCGGGTGAACTCCTGCCTCACACTGGCGGTCATGCACGACGGTGCCGACGTCAAGACCATCGAGGGCGTGGCCGACAACGGCCGACTCCATCCGCTGCAGCAGGCCTTCGTCGACGCCGATGCGTTCCAGTGCGGCTACTGCACCTCCGGACAGATCATGTCTGGCCTCGGCTGCATCGACGAGGGGCACACCGGGTCCGACGCGGAGATTCGAGAGTGGATGAGCGGCAACATCTGTCGGTGTGGCGCCTATACGAACATCGTCGCCGCCGTCGCGACCGCCGCCAAGAACGCCTGACGCCGGTGTACCCCTTCACCTTCACCAAGGCCGCCGACGAATCCTCGGCGCTGGCCGCGGGCCGCTCGGGCGCCCGGTACATCGCAGGCGGAACCACCCTCGTCGACCTGATGCGGGTGACCGTCGAGCGTCCCGGCTCCGTGGTGGACATCAACGCGCTGCCCTACCGCGGCGTCGACCTCGACGGGCGCGCCCTGCGGATCGGCTCACTGGTGCGGATGGCCGACCTGGCCGCCGACCAACGGGTGCGTCGCCAGTTTCCCGTGATCTCGGAGGCGTTGGAGCTCAGCGCATCAGCGCAACTTCGCAACATGGCGTCCATCGGCGGCAACCTCATGCAACGCCCGCGATGCCTGTACTTCCGTGACGTGTCGGCCAACTGCAACCGGCGCACGCCGGGCAGTGGGTGCGCGGCGACCGGCGGGCTGAACCGCAACCACGCCATCCTCGGCGCCAGCGACCAGTGCGTCGCCACCCACCCCTCGGACCTGGCGGTCGCGCTGGTGGCACTCGACGCGGTCGTCGTGACCCGCGACTCGGGCGGGGACCGACGCGTTCCCGTCGCCGACTTCTTCCGGCAGCCCGGTACGACACCGGATCAGGAACACGACCTCAAGCCAGGCGAGCTCATCGTGGCCGTCGAGGTGCCGACGGGTCCGAGCACCGCCCGGTCGGGCTATCTCAAGATCCGCGACAGGCAGTCCTACGAGTTCGCGGTGACCTCCGCGGCGGTGGCGCTCGACGTCGCCGGCGGCACCGTGCGCGACGCCAAGGTCGCCGTCGGGGGCGTCGCCACCGTGCCCTGGCGGCTCCCGGCAGTCGAGCGGGCCCTCGTCGGACGCCCGGTCTCGCCCGGTCTGTGGCGCGACGCGGCGGCCCGCGCCGCCGACGGCGCAAAGCCGCTGTCCGACAACGGGTTCAAGGTCGATCTGGTGCGACGCGTCGTCGAACGCCAGCTCGCCACGGTGGCGGGTCTTCCGTGACGTACCCCCAGCGGATGACCGATCCCGTGGTCGGCGCGCCACTGTCGCGGGTGGACGGACGGCTCAAGGTGACGGGCGCGGCGCACTACGCCGCCGACAATCCCGTGCCGGACTTCCTCCACGCCGTCCTCGTCTGCAGCACCGTCGCATCCGGTGCGGTGCAGGGCGTCGACGCGGGGGAGGCCCCGCGGTCACCCGGCGTCATCCGCGTCCTCACCGACTTCCGTCCCGTGACCCTGCCCTACGACATCCGGCGCGTCGCCTTCTACGGTCAACCGGTGGCCGTCGTGGTCGGCGACACCCTCGAGGCTGCCACGCACGGTGCCGCGCTGGTCCGGGTGCGGTACTCGCCGGGCCCGTCGAATACGGACATCGATGCACCACTTGCGATTCCGGAGCCAGGGGAACGCCAGACCGACTATGCCCGCGGCCAGCCCGAGGCGGCTCTGCGGGCCGCCGCCGTCGTCACCGACCGGCAGTACGCCATCGCCCGCAACAACCACAACCCGATGGAATTGCCAGCCACCGTCGCCAAGTGGGACGGGGACCGGTTGACGGTCTGGGACAAGACCCAGTCCATCGTCGGCGCCCAGGAAGCCCACGCCGAGGCGCACGGCGTGCCCGTCGACCACGTGCGGGTGATCTCCCCGTTCGTCGGCGGAGCCTTCGGAAGTGCGGGTCAGACCTGGCCGCACCAGCTGCTGGCCTCGTTCGCCGCCCGCCAGCTTGGCAGACCGGTCAAGTTGGTGCTGACCAGGGAACAGACCTACGCGGGCATCGGCTACCGCCCGACAAGCAGGCAGCGCATGGCAATCGGGGCCGACCGGTCGGGGCGCATCGACGCCATCGTCCACGAGGGCCGGACGGAGACGGCGCGCTACGCCTCCTACGAGGACGGCCTGACCGCGTCGCCGAAGTTCATGTACACCAGCCCCAACATGCGCTCCACCTACCGGGTGGTGCCGATGGACGTCAACCAGCCGACCTACATGCGCGGGCCAGGAGCCACGACCGGAACGTTCGCCTTGGAGTCGGCGATGGACGACCTCGCCAACACCATCGGCGTCGACCCCGTCGAGCTGCGGATCCGCAACGAACCCGACCGTGACCAGACCGACGGGCTGCCGTTCTCCACCCGCCGCCTCACCGAATGCCTGCGCCGCGGTGCCGACGAATTCGGTTGGGCGCGGCGCAATCCCGTCCCGGGCGCGATTCGGGAGGGCTCCCAACTGATCGGCATCGGGATGGCTGCGGCGGGCTATCACACCAGCCGCAGCGAATCCGACGCGATGGCCCGGATCAACGCCGACGGCACGGCCGACGTGCAGACCGCGACCAGCGACATGGGACCAGGAACGTACACGTCCATGTCGCAGGTCGCCGCCGACGCGCTGGGCCTGCCCGTCGCCCGCATCCGGTTCGCCCTCGGCGACAGCGCCTACCCTCCTGCGCCGTCGCACTCGGGTTCGCGGACCATGGCCAGCGTCGGGTCGGCGGTGTTCACGGTGGCCAACACGTTGCGCGACAAGATCGTTCGCCTTGCCGTCGTCGACCCCGGTTCGCCGTTGAACGGGATGCAGCCCGCCGACGTCGCGGTCTCAGACGGACGCATGTTCGTCGTCAGGGAACCGTCGCGCGGCGAGAGCTATCGGGATCTGCTGGCCCGGCGCGGCTGGCCGAGCGTCGACTCGCGCGGCACCTGGACGCCCGACACCGCCGACGAACGCTTCTCGATGTACGCCTACGGGGCGGTGTTCGCCGAAGTGGCCGTTGACGATTCGCTGGGCGTGGTCCGCGTCCGTCGCGTCACCGCCTGCTACGACGCGGGCCGCGTGGTCAACCCGAAGCTGGCACACAGCCAGGCGATCGGCGGCATGGTCGGCGGGATCGGCATGGCGCTGCTGGAGGCAACCGAACTCGACCACCGCGACGGTCGCGTCGTGAATGCGAACATGTCCGACTATCTGGTGCCGGTCAACGCCGACGTGCCGGCGCTCGACGCCACCTTCCTGGCCACGGAGGACGCCATCGCCAACCCCATCGGGGTCAAGGGTCTCGGCGAGGTCGTCATCGTGGGGGTCCCCGCCGCCATCGCCAACGCGGTGTTCAACGCGACCGGCAAGCGGGTCACCGACCTGCCCATCCGGTTGGAGAATCTGCTCTAGCCTGGAAACGTGCCGGAACTACCCGAGGTCGAAGCGCTCGCCGACCACCTCCGCCGCCACGCCACGGGCCTGACGGTGGGGCGCGTGGACGTCGCGGCCCTGTCCGTGCTCAAGACCTTCGATCCGCCGCCGACCGCGCTGCACGGGCTGACGGTCACCGGCGCCAACCGGTGGGGCAAGTATCTGGGCCTGCAGGCCGGTGACCTGCACCTGATCACCCACCTGTCGCGGGCCGGCTGGCTGCGCTGGTCGGACAAGCTGTCGCCTGTCCCGCTGCGTCCGGGTGGCAAGAGCCCCATCGCGCTGCGCGTCCACCTTGGTGACGGGGTCGGCTTCGACCTCACCGAGGCCGGTACGCAGAAGCGCCTCGCCGTCTGGCTCGTCGACGACCCGATGAAGGTGCCGCAGATCGCCAGCCTTGGCCCCGACGCGCTGTCGTTGAGCCTGGACGGCTTGACCGCCCTGCTCAAGGGCAACAGCGGGCGCATCAAGACCGTCATCACTGACCAGCGGACGATCGCAGGCATCGGAAATGCCTACAGCGACGAGATACTGCACGTCGCGAAGATCTCGCCGTTCGCCACCTCGAGCAGGCTCAGCGAGCCCCAACTCGGTCATCTGTACGACGCGATGATCTCGGTGCTCACCGACGCGGTGGCCCGATCGGTCGGTCAAGGTGCGGCAACCCTGAAGGGCGAGAAGCGATCTGGGCTGCGCGTGCATGCGCGCACCGGTATGCCGTGCCCGATTTGTGGTGACACCGTGCGTGAGGTGTCGTTCACCGACAAGTCGTTTCAGTACTGCCCGACGTGTCAGACCGGCGGCAAGATCCTGGCCGACCGGCGAATGTCGAAGCTGCTCAAGTAGGTCGGTGGTCGCGACTTCTGCGCCTTGGTCGCGCATTCGGGCGCAGCACGACCCTGGCGCAGAACTCGGCAATGCTTCCCACCGACCGGTTGGTTAGGCTGCGCGGATGACTCGCCAAAGGATCCTCATCACCGGCGCCAGTTCGGGCCTCGGCGCCGGGATGGCCCGCCAGTTCGCCGCCAGGGGGCGTGACCTCGCGCTGTGTGCGCGCCGGACCGACAACCTCGAGGAGCTGAAGGCAGAACTGACCGCGCGGCATCCCGGCATCACGGTGGCCGTCGCCGCCCTCGACGTGAACGACCACGAGGCGATACCGAAGGTGTTCGCCGAGCTGAGCGACGAACTGGGTGGCGTCGACTGCGTCATCGTCAACGCGGGCATCGGCAAGGGGCACCAGCTCGGTGGCGGCAAGCTGTGGGCCAACAAGGCCACCATCGAGACCAACCTCGTTGCGGCCCTGGTGCAAATCGAGACGGCGCTGGAGATGTTCACCGCGGCTGGCGAGGGGCACCTGGTGCTGGTGTCGTCGGTGCTCGGCAACAAGGGCGTGCCAGGGGTCAAGGCCGCCTACGCCGCCAGCAAGGCGGGCGTGAGCTCGCTCGGTGAATCGCTGCGCGCGGAGTACCCGTCGGGACCCATCAAGATCACCGTGCTCGAGCCCGGTTACATCGAGTCCGAGATGACGGCCAAGTCGAAGACCACGACGTTGATGGTCGACAACGAGACCGGCGTCAAGGCCATGGTCGACGCGATCGAGAAGGAGAAGGGTCGCGCCGTCGTGCCGGGCTGGCCGTGGTGGCCGCTCGTCGAGGTGATGAAGGTGTTGCCGCCGAGGCTGACCAAGTTCTTCGCTTAGGCCCCTCTCGCGATTCGCGAGGCGGCGTAACCGGTGCGACACGACGGGGAAACACGGTTCCGCTTGTCTTGAGCCATGTTTCATCTTGGCTGGTTCCTGAACTTCGTCGCCGACGAGTGGAACGGGACGTGGGGCGACGGTGGCAGGGACTTCACCGGCGACTTCTACGTCGAGGTGGCGCGCGACCTCGAGCGCGCCAAGTTCGACTACGTCCTGCTCGAGGACAAGTTGATGGTGTCGACGGCCTACGGCGGGACCATGGAGTACGACCTCAAGCACGGGGTGAATCCCAAACACGACCCCGTGCCGCTCGCGGTGCTGATGGCCAACGCCACCACGCGACTCGGCGTCGTTCCGACCATGTCCACGAGCTTCTACCCGCCGTTCCTGCTGGCTCGGCTTGCCAGCACCATCGACCACATCGCCCGCGGCCGGTTCGGCTGGAACGTGGTGACCTCCGCCGAGGACCGGTCAGCCCAGAACTTCGGGTTGGACAAGCTCTGGGAGCACGACGAGCGCTACGTGCGCGCCGCCGAGTACCTGGAGTTGGTGACCAAGCTGTGGGAGTCGTGGGAACCCGATGCGATCGAGCGCAACCACATGACGGGCACGTACGCCAACTACAAGAAGGTCCACACGGTCGACTTCGAGGGTAAGTACTTCAAGTCTCGCGGCCCGCTGAACACCGCACCGTCGCCGCAACACCGCCCGACGATCGCGCAGGCCGGCGCCTCGCCGCCGGGCCGTGAACTCGCTGCCAAGCACGCGGACACGATCGTCACCCCCGCCAACGGCGTCGAGGAGATGAAGGCCTACCGCGACGACATCCACGCCAGGATGGCGGCCAACGGCCGCGATCCGGCGCACTGCAAGGTGCTCTTCCTGGTGTCGCCGATCGTCGCGGACACCCACGACGAGGCGCTCGCCAAGCGCGAGCGGTGGTTCAGCGATCCGCTCTACGTCGAGTACATGCTTGCCGAAATCTCGTCGATCACCGAGATCGACTTCGCCCAGTTCGACCTGGACGAACCCCTGCCCGAGCTGTGGACGAACGGCGAGCGAGGCGCCCTTGCGAGTTTCGTGGCGGGCGGGAAGGACAAGACGCTGCGCGAATTGGTCACCGGCAGTGGGATGTCCAGCAACATCCCCTTCGTCGGGACCCCTGCCGAGGTGGCCGAGGAGATGGGCGACGTGATGGCGGATGTCGGCGGTGACGGCTTCCTCATCACCAGTCCGGTGATGCGGTTGAACCGCCGCTACGTCACCGAGATCACGGACGGGCTGGTCCCGGAACTCCAGCGGCGCGGTCTCGCCCGGTCGGAGTACACCACCACGATGTTGCGGGATCACCTCCGCGAGTTCTAATCGCAAGGGGTGTCAGGCGCTGCGGCCGCGTTCCTGGCGGTAGTGCCGCACCAGCGCATCGGTCGAACTGTCGGACTGCTCGGCGGGCGCGGCGTCCTCGGTGAGAACCGGAAGCAGTGAATTCGCCTGCGTCTTACCTAGTTCCACACCCCACTGGTCGAAGGAGTCGATGCCCCACACGACGCCCTCGGTGAACACCTGGTGTTCGTAGAGCGCCACCAGCTGGCCGACCACAGACGGCGTCAGCTTGGTCGCCAGGATCGAGGTGCTCGGCCGGTTGCCTGGCATCACCTTGTGGGGGACCACCTCGGCCTTGGTGCCCTCGTCGGCGATCTCCTCGGCGGTCTTGCCGAACGCCAGCACCTTGGTCTGGGCGAAGAAGTTGCTCATCAGCAGGTCGTGCATGCTGCCGGTGCCGTCCCGGGTCGGCAGGTCGTCGGTGGGCTGGGAGAACCCGATGAAGTCGGCGGGGATCAGCCGGGTGCCTTGATGCAGCAATTGGTAGAACGCGTGCTGACCGTTGGTTCCCGGCTCGCCCCAATAGATTTCGCCGGTCGAGGTGGTAACGGGGCTGCCGTCGGCCCGCACCGACTTGCCGTTGGACTCCATCGTCAACTGCTGCAGGTACGCCGCGAAGCGCGCCATGTCGTTCGAGTACGGCAGCACCGCGCGCGCCTGGGCGTCGAAGAAGTCGTTGTACCACAGGCCGATGAGGCCAAGCAGCACAGGCGCATTCGCCTCCAGCGGCGTCGTGCGGAAGTGCTCGTCGACGACGTGGAAGCCGGCGAGGAACTCGGCGAAACGCTCCTTGCCGATCACGGCCATCACCGAAAGTCCGATCGCGGAGTCCACCGAGTAGCGGCCACCCACCCAGTCCCAGAAGCCGAACATGTTGGCCGTGTCGATGCCGAATTCGTCGACCAACTTCTCGTTGGTTGAGACCGCGACGAAGTGCTTCGACACCGCCTCATCGCCAAGCGAATCGGTGAGCCAGCGGCGGGCCGCCGTCGCGTTGGTCAACGTCTCCAACGTCGAGAACGTCTTGGACGCGACGATGAACAACGTCGAGGCGGGATCGAGTCCGTCGAGCTTGGCGACCAGGTCGGCGGGGTCGACGTTGGAGACGAAGCGGGCCGAGATGCCGGCGTCGGCGTAGTGGCGCAGTGCCTGGTAGACCATCACCGGGCCAAGGTCCGAGCCGCCGATGCCGATGTTGACGACGGTGGTGATGCGTTCACCGGTGGCACCCGTCCACTCACCGCTGCGGAGCTTGTCGGTGAACGCCCCCATCGAGTCCAAGACCTCGTGCACGTCGGCGACCACGTCCTGACCGTCGACGGTCAGCGAGGCGTCCTTCGGCAGCCGCAGCGCCGTGTGCAGCACCGCGCGGTCCTCCGAGGTGTTGATGTGCGCGCCCGTGAACATCGCGTCACGCTTGCCCTCGAGGTCGGCCGCCTTGGCCAGGTCGACGAGCAGGCTCAGCGTCTCCCTGGTCACCCGGTGCTTGCTGTAGTCGACGTACAAATCGCCGACGGTGAGCGTCAGTTCCCGACCGCGGGCGGGGTCCTCGGCGAAGAAGTCCCTGAGGTGCCTTTCGCCGACCTCCTGGTGATGGCGAACCAATGCGTTCCACGCCGGTGTGGCGGTGATGTCGGGAATCCGGGCGGTCTCAGCACTCATATCTCGACCCTAGTGCGACGCCGCTTTCGAAGGTGTAAATGATGGACGTATGGATATCGAAAAGCTGCTGTCATCCGTACCCACCGGTCTGTGGATCGGTGGTGAGGAGCGTGCGGCATCGTCGACCTTCGACGTGCTCAACCCGGCGACCGACGAGGTGTTGACGGCGGTCGGCGACGCCACCCCGGCGGACGGCATCGCGGCGCTCGACGCGGCAGCGGCCGTGCAGGGCGAGTGGGCCGCCACGGCGCCCCGGGAGCGCGGCGAAATCCTGCGCGCGGTGTTCGAGGCGATCACCGCGCGCGCCGAGGAGTTCGCGACGCTGATGACGCTGGAGATGGGCAAGGTGCTCGCCGAGAGCATGGGCGAGGTGAAGTACGGCAGCGAGTTCTTCCGCTGGTTCTCCGAGGAGGCGGTCCGCATTGGTGGCCGCTACACCAAGGCTCCGGCGGGCACCGGTCGCATCATCGTGACCAAGTCGCCCGTCGGCCCGTGCCTCGCCATCACGCCGTGGAACTTTCCGCTGGCCATGGCCACCCGCAAGATCGGCCCCGCAGTGGCGGCGGGCTGCACGATGATCGTCAAGCCCGCGCAGGAGACGCCGCTGACGATGCTGCTGCTTGCCAAGCTGATGGACGATGCCGGCCTGCCCAAGGGCGTGCTGTCGATCCTGCCGACCAGCAAGCCCGGTGACCTCACCACGGCGCTGATCGACGACGGCAGGCTGCGCAAGCTGACGTTCACTGGCTCGACCGGCGTCGGCAAGGCCCTGGTCAAGCAGAGTGCCGACAAGCTGCTGCGGCTGTCGATGGAGCTGGGCGGCAACGCGCCGTTCATCGTCTTCGACGACGCCGACGTCGACGCGGCCGTCGAGGGTGCGCTGCTGGCCAAGATGCGCAACGGCGGCGAGGCCTGCACGGCGTCCAACCGGTTCCACGTTGCCAACGCGGTGCGCGCCGAATTCACCGAGAAGCTGGTGAAGCGGATGAGCGAGTTCAAGCTGGGCAACGGGCTGGACGAGTCCTCGACGCTGGGGCCGCTGATCAGCGCCAAGCAGATCGCGACGGTCGAGGACCTGGTGTCCGATGCCGTGTCCAAGGGCGCCACCGTCGCCGTCGGCGGAGTCAAGCCAGAAGGGGCCGGCCACTTCTACCCGGCGACGGTGCTGGACGGCGTGCCCGCCGAGGCGCGCATCTTCAAGGAGGAGGTCTTCGGACCCGTCGCGCCCGTCATCGGCTTCGACACCGAGGAAGAGGGCATCGCAGCGGCCAACGACACCGAGTACGGGCTGGCGGCCTACATCTACACGCAGGGATTGGATCGCGCGCTGCGGGTGGCCGAGGCGATCGACGCCGGCATGGTGGGCGTCAACCGCGGCGTCATCTCCGACCCGGCGGCGCCGTTCGGTGGCGTCAAGCAGTCCGGGTTCGGCCGCGAAGGTGGCTCCGAGGGCATCGAGGAATACCTCGAGACCAAGTACATCGCGCTGACCAACTAGCGGCTACGGGCCGCCCCGAACCTCGGGGCGGCCCGGTGAAGCCTGCTGCGCCGCAACGCATTCGGATGGTCCTAGTGGCCGAGGCGGCCGCGGCCAAGGCGGAGCAGGATCATGGCCAGATCCTTGCCCTCTGGACCTAGCGAGCTGTATCGCTCGATGACCTTCATTTCGCGACTGTGCACGAGGCGGGTGCCACCGGAGGCCATCCTGGCCTTGCCGATCATCTGCGACACCTCGGCACGGCGCTGCACCGCGGCCAGGATCTCGGCGTCGAGCCGGTCGATCTCAAGGCGCAGATCGTCGATGTCGATCGTGGGTTCGGTTTCGGTACTCATCGGTGGTGACTCCGCTTTCTCGTCGTCTCGTGTGGGTTCTGGTTTCATCCGCAATCCGGCCTCACACAAGAGACGAGCCCCGGATCGCAGAAGCGGACCGCGGGGCTGAAGGGATTCAGCTAGACCACGGGCACCGCAGGTCGGTACCCGTACGTAAATCGTCCACGCTGATTTAGCACGGCACCGAGTGTGCCACCGAGGGCTACGTCCGCGCAAAGAACGGGTTGCCGCCGGGTGTCTCTGGTCAGCGGTAAGTTGAGTGCCGACATGACGATCGCTACTGAGACTGATCAGCTGCTGGACGGGCTCAACCCCCAGCAGCGCAAGGCAGTGCTGCACGAAGGCTCGCCCCTGTTGATCGTCGCGGGCGCCGGGTCGGGCAAGACGGCGGTGCTCACGCGCCGCATCGCCTACCTGCTGGCCGCCCGTGACGTGGGGGTCGGGCAGGTGCTTGCCATCACCTTCACCAACAAGGCCGCCGCCGAGATGCGGGAGCGGGTGGTCGAACTGGTGGGCGCCCGGGCTAGATCAATGTGGGTGTCGACGTTCCACTCCACCTGTGTGCGGATCCTGCGCAACCAGGCGTCGCTGCTGCCCGGGCTGAACTCGAACTTCTCGATCTACGACGCCGACGACTCGCGCCGTCTGCTGATGATGATCGCCAAGGACATGGGGCTCGACACCAAGCGGTACTCGCCGCGATTGTTGGCCAACTCGATCTCCAACCTGAAGAACGAACTGATCGACCCCGACAAGGCGGCCTTCGAGGCGACGGAGGGTGAAGACGACCTCGCCCGCATCGTCGCCCAGGCCTACGCCGAGTACCAGCGCCGGCTGCGAGCCGCCAACGCGCTCGACTTTGACGACCTGATCGGTGAGACGGTCGCCGTACTTCAGGCGTTTCCCCAGATCGCCCAGTACTACCGGCGACGCTTCCGGCACATCCTGGTCGACGAGTACCAGGACACCAACCATGCGCAGTACGCGCTGGTGCGCGAGCTGGTCGGCCATGATCTGGAGGAGGGCGCCGACGGCGTGCCGCCCGCCGAACTGTGCGTCGTCGGTGACGCCGACCAGTCGATCTACGCCTTCCGCGGGGCGACCATCCGCAACATCGAGGACTTCGAGCGCGACTACCCGAACGCGACGACGATCCTGCTGGAACAGAACTACCGGTCGACGCAGAACATCCTGTCGGCCGCGAACTCCGTCATCTCCCGGAACACGGGACGCCGGGAGAAGCGGTTGTGGACCGACGCCGGCGAGGGCGAGCTGATCGTCGGCTACGTCGCCGACAACGAACACGACGAGGCCCGGTTCATTGCCGAGGAGGTCGAGGCGCTCACCTCTCGCGGTGACGTGAACTACTCCGACGTCGCCGTGTTCTACCGCACCAACAACTCGTCGCGCGCCGTCGAGGACGTGTTCATCAGGGCCGGCATTCCCTACAAGGTGGTCGGCGGCGTCCGGTTCTACGAGCGTAAGGAAATTCGCGACATCGTCGCCTACCTCCGCGTGTTGGACAACCCCGGCGACGCCGTGAGCATGCGACGCATCCTGAACACGCCGCGCCGCGGGATCGGCGACCGCGCCGAGGCGTGCGTCGCGGTTCACGCGGAGAACACCGGCGGCACGTTCAACGACAGCCTGCAGGCCGCTGCCGAAGGCCGGGTGCCGATGCTGAACACGCGCTCGGAGAAGGCGATCGCCGCGTTCGTCGGATTGCTCGACGAGCTGCGCGGGTTGCTCGACGACGAGCTGGGCAACCTCGTCGAGGCCGTCCTCGAACGCACGGGATATCGCCGCGAGCTCGAGGCGTCGAACGATCCTCAGGACCAGGCGCGGCTCGACAACCTCAACGAACTCGTCAGCGTCGCACACGAATACAGCATCGACGCGGCCAACGCCGCCGCGCTGCGCGAAGAGGATCCCGAGCTTCAGGACGAGGACGTGCCGGACACCGGGGTGCTGGCTCAATTCCTGGAGCGGGTGTCGCTGGTCGCCGACGCGGACGGCATCCCCGACGAGGGGTCAGGCGTCGTGACGATGATGACGTTGCACACGGCCAAGGGCCTGGAGTTCCCAATGGTGTTCGTCACCGGCTGGGAGGACGGCATGTTCCCGCACATGCGTGCCCTGGGCGATCCGATGGAGCTGTCCGAGGAGCGACGCCTCGCCTACGTCGGCATCACCCGCGCCAGACAACGGTTGTACCTGAGCCGCGCGAAGGTGCGGTCGTCATGGGGTCAGCCGATGCTCAACCCCGAATCGCGGTTCCTTCGCGAGATTCCACAGGAGCTCATCGACTGGCGTCGAGTCGAGGCGCCGCAGTCGTCGTTCGGCGTACCCGCCAGTGGCGCAGGACGATTCGGCACGCCGCGGCCCGCGCCCGCCCGCACGTCTGGTGCCCGCAACCGGCCGGCGATCACGCTGGAGCCCGGTGATCGGGTCACGCACGACAAGTACGGTCTTGGCCGGGTGGAAGAGGTCTCCGGCATGGGTGAGTCCGCGATGTCGCTCATCGACTTCGGCAGCGCGGGTCGGGTAAAGCTGATGCACAACCACGCGCCGATTCAGAAGCTGTAACCGACTCAGCGGCACCAGCGGCCCGTGGCGGGCAGCAGCGCAAGGGTGATCGCGGCGACGGGAAGTATCGGGATGCCGTATACGAGCTGGGGCAGGTCGGCGCCTGCGACGAAGAGGCCTGCGAAGATCATCAGGGCGACGACGGAGCCGACGACGATCAGCAATCGGCCGATGCGTTGGCGCAGCAGCAGTGAGATCAGCCCTCCAATGGTCGCCGCAGCCGACACGGCGGTGAGGAAACCTATTGCGATGCAAAACAATTCGTCGGTGCCCCACCAGCCGCTGATGAGCGAGGTGGCGATGACGGCCGTCGCCCAGCCGCTGATGATGCTGACCGTCGCGGTGGCAGACGCCGCGAGAGGGCTCTGACGGGTGACGGGCGGTTGCTGACGCGGCAGGGGTGGCGGCGCGGCCTGCGGGATGAAGCTGGTCTGTGGCTCGGGGGCTGTGGGAAAGGCGCCCGTGGGGCTCCTCCGGATGATGCCGGTGTGCTGCTCTGAGAACTCAGGAGATGGTGGTGGGGCAGCCTCTGGCTGCCGCCGGATGATGCGGGTTTCCTCGGATGGGGGTCCGCCGGAGGTCACCGGTCAGCCGACGTAGTTGCCGGGGCTCAGACCCTTCGCGGCGAGCCACGGCACGGGGTCGACGAAGTCGGTGCCGTTCTTCAGGACCGAGAAGTGCAGGTGCGGTCCCGTGGACTGACCGCGGTTGCCGATGGTGGCGATCTGGTCGCCCGCCATGACTCGCTCGCCTGGGGTGACGAGCCAGGTGTTGACGTGGCCGTACAGGGTGACGGTGCCGTCGGAGTGCCGGATCTTGACCCAGGCGCCGTAGCCGGCGGTGAGCCCGGCGTCGGTGACGACGCCGTCCGCGGCGGCCACGATGGGCGTTCCGATCGAGTTGGCGATGTCGATGCCTGCGTGCAGGACGCCCCAGCGGTACCCGAAGCCGGACGTCCACACCCCGCGGGCAGGCATGACGTACATGGGCCTGGAGAGCCGCGCCTCGCGCTCGGCGCGCTCGGCGGCGAAGGCGGCACCGTTGGCGAGTTCTTGGCTGTGTACGGCCTCGCTGGCCACTGGCGCGACGGTCACGATCTGCATGCCATCCGACGAGCCGGTGATCGCGGCGCCGTCGACGAAGGCGTTGGGTCCCGCGGCGACCATCTGGTCGACGGGGGCCTTGTCGGAGGCGTTGACCACCGAGTAGGCGGCAGCGGCGGTGGCGCCCGCAGCCATCGCGGCGGCGACGAGCCGAGCCTTGACGTGGCCTTCGCCGACCTTGCGGTGCAGGCCGCGGCGGCTCGACATGTCGATGACGTCGGTGTTCTCCATGCCGTCGCTGACATCGGTGTAGCTGTCGCGGTAGGCGTGGGTGGACCGGCGCTCGTCACCGGAGCGGGGACGGAACTGGGCGGGGACGGCAAGCCGCAGCGGCGTCAGGTCGTCGGTGTCGTGTAGGTCGTCGAGCTCGGGGGCGCGAATCACCCGTGACTCGCGATCGAATGCGCCAGCGTTGCTGAAGTCCAAGTCGTCGAGATCGCCGAACTCGTTGAACGGGATGATGTCGGTGGTGGTGGCGTCATAGTGGGTCGTCGAGGTCTCACGAGGTGCCCGTGATGAACCTTGCTCAGCCAACCCAAATGTCCTTCGCGCCGTGACCGTTCCGTGACTTAGACCAGAGGCACGTTAACCAAAATCCAATGTTGGTGGCAACCCGTGGCCATATTCCGCCGGATATTGTGACTTGTATCACTACAAGGGTCCCGGTGAGATGTACCACATGGGCGGGCCGGGGTGCGGATCACATTGGGGTGTGTGGATAAAGTTCCTTCCGAGCCATTCTGGCCGAAACGTAGGTAAACAACCAATCAGTCAAAGCAGACAGACGGTGAGCCCATGGATCTCTTCGAATACCAGGCGAAGGAGCTGTTCGCCAAGCACAACGTCCCAACCACCCCGGGTCGGGTAACCGACACGGCTGAGGACGCCAAGGCGATCGCCGAGGAAATCGGCAAGCCAGTGATGGTGAAGGCCCAGGTCAAGGTCGGCGGTCGAGGCAAGGCCGGCGGCGTCAAGTACGCGGCCACTCCCGATGACGCCTTCACCCACGCGCAGAACATCCTCGGCCTGGACATCAAGGGTCACGTCGTCAAGAAGCTGCTCGTCGCCGAGGCCAGCGACATCGCGGAGGAGTACTACATCTCCTTCCTGCTGGACCGCTCGAACCGCACGTACCTCGCCATGTGCTCCGTAGAAGGTGGCGTGGAGATCGAGGAAGTGGCCGCGACGAAGCCCGAGCGGCTCGCCAAGGTCCCCGTTGACGCCGTCAAGGGCGTCGACCTCGCCTTCGCCCGCTCGATCGCCGAGCAGGGCCACCTGCCCGCCGAGGTGCTGGACGCCGCCGCGGTGACCATCCAGAAGCTGTGGGATGTCTTCGTCGGTGAAGACGCCACCCTGGTCGAGGTGAACCCCCTCGTCCGCACGCCGGACGATCAGATCCTCGCCCTCGACGGCAAGGTCACCCTCGACGCCAACGCCGACTTCCGTCAGCCGGGCCACGAGGAGTTCGAGGACAAGGACGCAACGGACCCCCTCGAGCTCAAGGCCAAGGAGAACGACCTCAACTACGTCAAGCTCGACGGTGCGGTCGGCATCATCGGCAACGGCGCGGGTCTGGTCATGTCGACCCTCGACGTCGTCGCGTACGCCGGTGAGAAGCACGGCGGCGTGAAGCCCGCCAACTTCCTCGACATCGGTGGTGGCGCCTCGGCAGAGGTGATGGCCAACGGGCTCGACGTGATCCTCAACGACAGTCAGGTCAAGAGCGTGTTCGTCAACGTCTTCGGTGGCATCACCGCGTGTGACGCGGTGGCCAACGGCATCGTCGGTGCGCTGAAGAAGCTCGGCGACGAGGCCAACAAGCCGCTGATCGTCCGTCTCGACGGCAACAACGTCGAAGAGGGTCGCCGCATTCTGGCCGAGGCGAACCATCCGCTGGTGATCCAGGCCGACACGATGGACGCCGGCGCCGACAAGGCCGCCGAGCTGGCGAACAAGTAAGGGACGCTTGATATGTCGATTTTTCTGAATAAGGACAGCAAGGTCATCGTCCAGGGCATCACCGGCGGCGAGGGCACCAAGCACACCGCGCTGATGCTGAAGGCGGGCACGCAGGTGGTCGGCGGCGTGAACGCGCGCAAGGCCGGTACGACCGTCTCGCACAAGGACAAGGACGGCAACGACCTGGAGCTGCCGGTGTTCGGCAGCGTCGCCGAGGCCATGAAGGAGACCGGCGCGGACGTGTCGATCGCCTTCGTGCCGCCCGCCTTCTCCAAGGACGCGATCATCGAGGCGATCGACGCCGAGATCCCGCTGCTGGTCGTCATCACCGAGGGAATCCCGGTGCAGGACAGCGCCTATGCGTGGGCCTACAACGTCGAGAAGGGTCAGAAGACCCGGATCATCGGCCCGAACTGTCCGGGCATCATCACCCCCGGTGAGTCGTTGGTCGGCATCACGCCGAACAACATCACCGGCAAGGGGCCGATCGGCCTGGTGTCGAAGTCGGGCACGCTCACCTACCAGATGATGTACGAGCTGCGCGATCTCGGCTTCTCGACGGCCATCGGCATCGGCGGCGACCCGGTCATCGGCACCACCCACATCGACGCCATCGAGGCGTTCGAGAAGGATCCCGAGACCAAGGTCATCGTGATGATCGGCGAAATCGGCGGCGACGCCGAGGAGAAGGCCGCCGACTACATCAAGGCCAACGTCTCCAAGCCGGTCGTCGGCTACGTCGCGGGCTTCACCGCGCCCGAGGGCAAGACGATGGGCCACGCCGGCGCCATCGTCTCCGACGGTGCCGGTACCGCCGACGGCAAGAAGGTGGCCCTGGAGGCCGCGGGCGTCAAGGTCGGCAAGACGCCGTCGGAGACCGCCAAGCTGGCCAGGGAGATCCTCGAAAGCCTGTAAGTTCCTCCGCGAACAGACGCAAAGGGCCCTCGATCCGCGTGATCGAGGGCCCTTAGCGTCTGCTCGCGAGGGTGGGTGGTCGAGGCGCGCGGAGTTGGAACACGTTCCAGTTTCAGTTAGCCTGACGAACTATGCAGGTAGATCCCCATACCCCGGTCGTCGTCGGCGTCGGTCAGTTCACCGAACGCATCGGCACCCCCGACTATCGCGGCATGTCGTCGGTCGACCTCGCCACCGAGGCGGTACGGGCGGCCCTCGCCGACACCGGTGCCGACGTGGCCGCCGTCGCGCAGGCGGTCGAGGTGTTCGCCGGGTTGCGGCAATTCGAGATCTGCACACCCTTCGGCGACCCGCCCCTTGGCGCATCGGACAACTACGTGCGTTCGGTGGCGCAGCGCGTCGGCGCCGATCCGGCGCGGGCCATCCTGGAGCCGATCGGCGGCAACGGACCGCAGAAGCTGATGACGGAGTTCGCCGCCGCGATCGCCGCCGGTGACCACGAGGTGGTGCTGATCCTCGGCTCGGAGAACGGCTCGACGCTGAAGACCTTCGCCGATCGCGACCACAAACCCGATCACGGCGAGACCGTCGGCGGTCAACTCGAGGACCGCGGCTTCGGCTTCGAGCAGTACACGAGCGAGTACACCGCCACACACGGGCTGACCGGCGCGCCCGTGCAGTACGGACTGCTCGACAACGCGCGGCGTGCCCGGTTGGGCCTCGACGTCGGGGATTACCGCCGCCGGATGGCGGAGCTGTTCGCGCCCTTCTCGAAAGTCGCTGCCAAGAAACCGTTTTCGTCGTCCCCGGTGGAGCGGTCGGTCGACGAGATCGAGACCGTGACCGACGAGAACCGGATGATCTGCGACCCGTATCCGCGACTGCTGGTGGCCCGCGACACCGTCAACCAGGGCGCCGCCGCGCTGGTGATGTCGGTGGCCGCCGCCCGTCGCCTCGGAGTGCCAGAGGAGAAGTGGGTCTACCTGCGCGGGCACGCCGACCAGACCGAGCAGGACCTGCTGGACCGGGCCGACCTCGGTGTCAGCCACGCGGCGAAACAAGCTGTGTCGGAAGCGCTTCGGGGTGCCGGCATCGGGATCGACGACGTGGCGACGTTCGACCTCTACAGCTGCTTTCCGTTCCCGGTGTTCGCGGTGTGCGACGAGTTCGGACTCGCCGACGACGACCCGCGGGGGC
This sequence comes from Mycobacterium sp. AT1, assembly GCF_002043095.1. Taxonomy (GTDB): domain Bacteria; phylum Actinomycetota; class Actinomycetes; order Mycobacteriales; family Mycobacteriaceae; genus Mycobacterium. The sequence goes on from NZ_MVOC01000055.1 coordinate 41,293, forward strand.
TCACGCTCACCGGCGGTCTGCCGTACTTCGGCGGGCCGGGAAACAGCTACTCGCTGCACGGCATCGCCGAGACCGTCGCCGAGATGCGCGAGAGGCCGGGAACGTTCGGGCTCGTCGGCGCCAATGGTGGTGTCATGAGCAAGTATTCGGCCGGGGTGTACTCCACCGCGCCCGCCGACTGGGAGCCCGACCGCGGCAAGGCGCTGCAGGGCGACATCGCGGCGCTGCCGAAGGTGCCGGTCACTCGCACCGCCGACGGACTCGGAACGATCGAGACCTACTCGGTGCGCTACGACTGGCCGGTCACGACGGGCGTCATCATCGGGCGGCTCGCCGCGGACGGCAGCCGGTTCATGGCGCTCACCGAGGACGACGATCTGGTGGCGTTGATGACCGGGGGAGACCCGCTCGGCGCCGCGATCACCGTCACCTCGACCGAGGACGGGGTCAACCGCGCGACGCTAGCGTGACATCCGATCGCGTACAGATCAGCGCCAGTGCGTCATTGGTCGCACTGACCCCCTCGTTGCCGAGCACGTCTCGCAGGCGTTCGCGTAGTGCGGTCTTCGCGGCCGGTGCCAGCACGACGTGGTTGGAGTGGGTGAAGACGAGGCTCAGCCAGTCTTCGGTCGAGTAGTGCAGCTCTTCGCCGACCTCGACGCGCTCGACCGCGAACTCGCCTCGGCGCAGCATCGCGTGCAGCGCGGTCTCGGCGTTGTTCGCCGACGTCGACGCGGGCGTGGTGACGCCGTACTCGGCGGAGATCCGTTCGAGTCCGCGCCGTGTCGAGTCGCTCGGCATGATGCGGTTCCACATCAACGCCAGCCGGCCGCCGGCGGTGAGCAGCGACGCCAGCTTCGGCAGGGCGACGTCGGGGTCCACCCAGTGGAACGACTGCCCGAAGGTGACGAGGTCGAACGTGCGGTCACGGGGCTGCCACTGTTCGAAAGTGCTGCGCTCGAACGGAATTCCCTTCGCGAGGCACCGTGCCGCCATCTGCTCGTCCGGTTCGACGGCCAGTACGTCGGCCCCGGCGCTCATGAGTTGAGCCGACAGGATGCCGGTGCCTGCCCCCACGTCGAGAACGGTCAGGCCGGGCGCCGTCACCAGCCGCTCGATCAACGCCTGCGGATACCGCGGGCGATGGCGGTCGTACTCGTCGGCCACCGAGCCGAACGACTCGGCGCGGCGACGGTCGGTGAAGACGGGGGTGGGCTCTGCCATGTCACCAGGATGCCCGCTGTGGCTGGGAAGCCTCTGAGCAAGCGGCTGCGGACCGTCAGAAGGCCCAGCTGCCCGACGGCTGCAGCACGAAGCCGTGTCGGTGGTCGGCGTCGATGCACGCGACCAGTTGGTCCCTTCCGGCGACACAGGTGGCGTTCTTGCCCACGAGCTTGCTGCCCGCGTTCATCGGTTTGACCGACCGCGCGGTGACACACCGGCTGGCCGACCGGACGATTGCGTACGGCACGTCTCCACCCGACTCGTCCGCCTTGCGGACCGTCGGGCATCCCGACCCCCCAATCGAATTGGGCACGCCAGGAAAGCCGTGACAGATGACCGATTCGTGCGCACCCCAGTCGAGCACGCAGTCGATCTGTTGATCCGGGCTCAGGAAATTCGTGTCCCCGAGGTCGTCGTAATCGCCGGGGTCGACGGCGGTGAACGCGCTGAGATCTGGGAAATTCGAGGGTGGGGAAGCGATCTTGGGTGTTGGCGAGCACGCGGCGAGCGTGAATGCCCCGACGGCGATCCAGTGCACCCGCATCAGAAGACCCAGCTGCCGGACGGCCGCAGTACGAAGCCGTGGCGGTTGCGCATGTCGACGCAGGCTGTCAATCGATCCTGTCCCGCGACGCAGGTGATCCCGAAGGCAGCGTTGGTGACCTTTTGTCCGGCTCCGAGAACCGGGTCGGAACTTGGAACGCACGATCCGTCCTCGGACTGGAATACGAACGGCTGCGCCGCATTACCGCCGCCGTTCTGCACGTTGTCGCATGTCCCGGGTCGGTCTGAAAGGCCCGGAAAGTCGCCCGTGCACCATGACGATCCGCCGATCGCGCAGCTGATTCCGTCGGTCGTGCGAAAGAACAGATAGCCGTTCGTCCAGCGTTCGGCATGGGAGAAGGGGCGTACGAACTGCCCCGGGTCGGTCTCGGCGAACTGACTCACATCGGGGAAGCCGGGAGGATCGGCGGCGGCCGGGCGGGCCGTCAGGACGCCAAACGTGGCCAGCGTGACCATCACACTGGGCCAGAAGATCTTGCTGCTCAAGGTGTTCGCCCCAGTCTGTCAATGCGCGACGGTGATGTTGGTTTGGTAGGTCTTTGGGTTGTACGGCATGTCCGGCTGGCCAGGTGTTGGAACCCACCCCGGAGGTCGCTCCCAGGTGCTGACTCGCAGTTGGACGGTCTCCTTGCCGGTTACCGGGTCGTAGATGGTGTCGACGATGGTCGGGCCATATGGTGGGGCGCCGCCTGGCCAGGCACCCGGGCCCGGAAACAACGGAGTCGCCTTCGCAGTCAGCAGGCCCTCCGGCGTGGACGCCGTGACGACGCCCATGGGTTGGTCCCCTGGCACGGTGGGGTCGAAGTTGTCCGAGCCGACGAGCATGAATCCGCCGCCCTTGAGTGCGACGATCTGACTCTCCCGATCGCCGGGCAACCCCTTGATCTCACCCTGGGGTTTGAGCGTCTGCATCCAGCCGTTGGGGTTCTTGGGATCGATGGGGTCGGACATGTACAGCCGTCTGGTGCGGTCGTTGGGTCCGTCGTTGCCGACGATGACCATCCGGTTGGTCGCCGGGTCGTACACGCCGCTGGCCTGGGAGATCCCCGGCAGGACACCGATGCGCTTCGAGGGGTCGTTCAGGTCGACGACCGTGGTGTCCGGCGTGGCGTAGTCGGGATTCAGGTCGCCATTCGGCAACTTGTACGGAACCTCGCCGTACAACGCGTACTGCTTTCCGTCGGGCCCGACGATGGTGCCGGTGGGCAGTGGCCGACCACCAGGAACCTCGAGCGGATTGCGTTCGCCGTTCAGTGTCGGATAGTTGGTTCGGCCGTCGCCGCTGATCTCGATTCCGGTGCCGGGAATCGTCGAGTTCAGGTCGCCCTGCGTGCCGTCGGGCGTCAGCGGCGTGGGACCCCCCAGGATCTGCGGGTCACCCGGCTTGGGCGCTCCACCTTGGCCGCCTTCGAGGTCGAAGGTCTGCATGGCCTCGGCAACGGCGTCGAGTTGGCGGGCGACGTCCTCGTCGGCCAGCGCGAGCATCATGGCCTTTGCGCGGATGTCGGCCTGCATGTGTGCCGCGGCGATCTTGCGTACCAATGCCAATGCGGCACTGAAGAATACGGGCATGCGGTCGGTCACCGACAGGTTCTCGCTGACCTCGAAGAACTGGCTGACGGCGTTCTGGATCGCGCCGACCGCGGCGCGCTTGGCGGCGTCGATCACGTCGGCCCCGGCCGTGGCGATCCGCCCGGCCCGTTCCAGCAGCGCGAGAGCGCCACGGACCTTGGCCAGGTTCTCGGCGAGCTTGACCCTGGCCCCCTCGGCACCCGCACCGCTCCACGGCACGGAGTCGACGGCGTGTTGTGCCCGCGTGTACGTCTGGTCGGTGAGGTCGGCTTGGCGCTGCCAGCCCATGGCAGCCTGTCGAAGATGTCCGCTCGACCACCCCTCGACACGCGACCGGGTGGGTGTCTCGACCATCGCTACCTCGGCGGCTGCATGGTCGTGTCGATCTGATCGGCATCTTCGGCGTCCCTCGAGGCGTAGTACCGCGCAGCCCGGGCGACGTCGTCGGCGAACAGCAAGAGGTTCGCCGACGCCTCGCCGACGACGTGGTTCGCTGCCGCGGTGACGCCGACCGCCGCCGGGCCGCTGGGTTGTGCCACGGGCGGCTGCCACTCGTGGGTGACGCCGCCGCTGGTCAGCTGATCGCTCAACTCGCTCAGTTCACGCGCAACGGCTTCCAGTGCCGCGGTGTCGACCTTCAGCGGACCCGTCACGGTCACCACGGTACTGCCCCCGGTACCGCCGGAAGCGCACCAAATCAGACCAGCGCAGCGACCTTGCCAGCCAACCTCTCCACGTAACCGGCGACCTCGGATTCGGACTTGTCCGGCAACCCGAAGAGCACTTCGGTGACGCCGAGATCGGCCCACCGGGCCAACTTGTCGGGGTCGGGCTTGAAGTCGAGCGCGACGATCTGCGGCGCACCGTCGCGGTCGGCGGCGGCCCAGGTGTCCTGCAGCAGCTTCACCGGCGCGTCGATGTCGAAGTCCCGTGGCGTGGTGATCCAGCCGTCGGCCGACTTGGCGATCCACTTGAAGTTCTTCTCGGTGCCCGCGGCCCCGACGAGGACGGGGATGTGCGACTGAACGGGCTTGGGCCAGGCCCAACTCGGGCCGAACTTGACGAACTCACCGTCGAATTCGGCTTCTTCCTGCGTCCACAGGGCCCGCATGGCCTCCAGGTATTCGCGCAACATGGTGCGACGCCGTCCCGGCGGCACGTTGTGGTCGGCGAGTTCGTCTGTGTTCCAACCGAATCCGACACCGAGGCTCACGCGGCCGCCGGAGAGGTGGTCGAGGGTGGCGATGGACTTGGCGAGGGTGATGCAATCGTGCTCGACGGGCAGTGCCACCGCTGTCGACAGCCGCACCTTCGTCGTCACGGCGGCCGCGGTGGCCAGGCTGACCCACGGGTCGAGGGTGCGCATGTAGCGGTCGTCGGGCAGCGACTCGTCTCCCGTGGTGGGGTGCGCGGCCTCCCGTTTGATCGGGATGTGGGTGTGCTCGGGCACGTAGAACGTGTGGAAGCCGTGGTCGTCGGCGAGTTTGGCCGCGGCCGCCGGAGCTATCCCGCGATCGCTGGTGAAGAGAACGAGCCCATAGTCCATGGGCAGAATTAGAACGTGTTCTAGTCCCTGAGCGCAAGGTGGCTCACGTAGAAGGCCTTCGGCGATTCGGGTAGTTCCCTACTCGCGCCCCTGAGGACGCGCGCCGCAAGAGTTTCCTCACATGAACTCCAACCGCTCGATCGCCACCAAGATACGAGAATGGGCACGGCGCTACCTTCCTTGCGAAATCGCCGGCACCACATGCGAAATGGGCGGTGCGGCAATCGCCTACGCTGCCACCGGGTCGGTCGCAGCGGCAGCCGTCGTCGCGACCGTCGGAGCCTCCGTCGGCTACTACGCCGCGGCGTACTCGACGGCCGTGCGCACCGCATACCGAGCACAGCCGTCGTCGTCCCGACTTCGGCGCGGGATGGTCGCGAACGGCCGAGCGCTGCGCAGCATCGCAATCGAGTTCGGCCCGGCCGAGGTCATCGACAGCCTGATCATCCGGCCGCTGGCGTTCTACTTCGGACCGATCCTGTTCGGCGGCCTGGCCGCAGGCTGGATCTTCGCCAAGCTGGTCGCCGACGTCGGCTTCTACGTGCTGGCCATCTTCAGCTACGAACGGTTCACCGGACTGCTGGTGGTTCGCCGATCCGAGGCGGTGCGCCATGAACCCGCAGCGTCGGTCGCAGCTGCGTAGGGAGCTCCGGGGTCGCGCCGGGCACTGGCGCGAGCTGGTCGCGGCGTACGGCACCCCACTGTTGGTCCTCGATCCGTACCGGGTGGCCGCGCAGTACTCGCTGCTCACCGAGCACCTCCGCGGCTTCCGGCTGCACTACGCGGTGAAGGCGCTTCCGCACCCCGCGGTACTGACGGTCCTTGCGGCCAGTGGCAGCGGCTTCGACGTGGCGACCGGCGCCGAGGTCGATCTCCTCGGGAGTCTGGGGGTGCCCGCCGCCCGCTGCATCTACACCCATCCCGTGAAGAAGCCGGCGGACATCGACCACGCCCATGCCGCAGGCATCCGCACGTTCGTCGTCGACAACCCGATCGAGGCGCAGAAGTTCGTCGGCAGGGACCCCGAGATCGAGATCCTGGTTCGGCTGGCGTTCCCGAACCCGTCGGCCAAGTCCGATCTGTCGACCAAATTCGGCACCGATCCCACGGACGCGGAACTGCTCGTCAAGGACGTTCTCGCCGCGGGCGTCCGGTTCGCGGGCTTCAGCTATCACGTCGGCAGCCAGGGCTCGTCGGTGACGCCCTACCGTGATGCCCTCCGCGCGACGCTCGAGTTGACTAGGCACGTCGAGCGAACCCTGGGAGTGCAGGCGACGACCATCGACATCGGCGGCGGGTTTCCGGTCTCCTACCGGGACGAGATGCCGTCCATCGGTGCGGTCGGCGCCGTCATCGACGAGGTGCTCGGGAACCACTACCCCTTCAGGATGCTCGCGGAGCCGGGCCGGTTCGTCGTGGCGGACTGCATGACCTTGCTGAGCAGCGTGGTCGGCAGTGCCACCCGAGCCGGGCGCACCTGGCACTACCTCGACGACGGCCTCTACGGCAGCTACTCCAACGTGATGACCGAAGACGTGCACCCGCCGATCCTCGCGCTGAGCGAAGTGGACGGCGACGACGTTGCGATGCCGACGCTCGAACCCGTCACTCTCGCCGGACCCACATGCGACAGCGCCGACGTGGTGGCCGCCGACTACCCGATGCCGAGGTTGGCCGTCGGGGACTTAGTGGTGAGTCCCACGATGGGGGCGTACACGTCGGTCACGGCGTCGCGGTTCAACGGAATCGCCGAGACACCGATCGTGGTGTCCTCCGCGCGTTGAAATCTGGCCGATCGTTACCCGTGACCGGGCCGGCGCCAGCGGCTGAGATGGCCACCATGACGACCGAACGCATCGCCGACCACGTCAAGTTCGCCTACTGGGTGCCCAACGTCAGCGGCGGCCTGGTGACCAGCGACATCGAGCAGCGCACGGACTGGAACTACGAGTACAACAAGAAGCTCGCGCAGACCGCCGAGAACAACGGTTTCGAGTACGCGCTGTCCCAGGTCCGGTACGAGGCCAGCTACGGGGCCGAGTACCAGCACGAATCGACCAGTTTCAGCCTGGCCCTGCTGCTGGCCACCGAGCGGCTGAAGGTGATCGCCGCCGTGCACCCCGGCCTGTGGCAGCCCGCGGTGCTCGCCAAGCTCGGCGCGACCGCCGACCACCTGAGCAACGGCCGATTCGCCGTCAACGTCGTCTCAGGGTGGTTCAAGGACGAATTCACCCACCTGGGGGAGCCGTGGCTCGAACACGACGAGCGCTACCGGCGCAGCGCCGAATTCCTGCAGGTCCTCCGGAAGATCTGGACCGAGGACGACGTCGACTTCCGTGGTGACTTCTACCGAATCCACGACTTCACGTTGAAGCCGAAGCCACTCAACACCCCGGAGCGGCCCAACCCGGAGATCTTCCAGGGCGGCAACTCGACCGCCGCACGCCGCAACGGCGGGCTCTACTCCGACTGGTACTTCTCCAACGGCAAGGACTTCGACGGCATCACCGAGCAGGTCGTGGAGGTGCGCGACCACGCCCGCACCGTCGGCCGCGAGGTCAAGGTCGGCCTGAACGGCTTCATCATCGCCAGGGACACAGAAAGAGAAGCAAGAGAAGTCCTCCGAGAGATCGTCGAGAAGGCCAACAAGCCCGCCGTCGAGGGCTTCCGCAGCGCCGTCCAGCAGGCCGGAAACTCGACCGGCGACAAGAAGGGGATGTGGGCGGACTCGTCCTTCGAGGACCTCGTCCAGTACAACGACGGCTTCCGGACGAAACTGATCGGCACCCCCGAGCAGGTCGCCGAGCGCATCGTCGCCTACCGCAAGCGCGGCGTCGATCTGATCCTCGGTGGCTTCCTGCACTTCCAGGAGGAGATCGAGTACTTCGGCGCGAAGGTGTTGCCGTTGGTGCGTGAAATCGAGCAATCCGAAGAGGATTCGCGCCACCGATCGGTGCTGCTCCCGGCCTGAGCGAGGCAGGCGACCCGGCCTGCGCCCAGGCCGGGTCCATAGCTTGGTGCGCTAGCGTGGGTGAACGAATCGCCCATCACAGGAGGGGAACATGTCGTATCCATCGGGCCCGCCCGGTAACTCCGGTTACCCGTCTGGGCCGTCGGCCGGGCAGTACAGCGCGCCCACCCAGCAGTTCGGTCACACCCAAGAGACCGCCACCCCCGCGGGGCCGAGCAGGCTGCCGCAGTACCTCGCCGCTGCCGTCGCCGCCCTCGGCTTGTTCGTCTACCTGGCCAACTTCGGCCCGGTGTTCACCATCAACGCCCCGAACCTTCCCGGCTTCGGCCCGATCGGCGGCTCGGTAAGCACCACGCCGATCGGCATCACCCTGGCAACCGCGGTCGCGCTCGTCGCGGCTCTGCTTGCCGGGGTCAGCCTGCTGCCCAAGCAGGGCAAGTCCGACACCTGGGTCGCCATCCTCTCGGTGCTGGCACTGCTGCTGGTGCTCTCGCAGATCGTGGGCCTGCCCTCGGGTGTGTCCTTTGGATGGGCGCTGTACCTGATCATCGTGTTCTCGGTGATCCAGGCGATCGCAGCGGTGGCCGCACTGCTGCTGGAGTCCGGCGTCGTCTCCGCGCCCGCGCCGAAGCCGAAGTACGAGCAGAACCCGTACGGCCAGTACGGCGCGCCCGGGCAGTACTACGGCCAGCCTCAGCACGGCGCCCCCCTGCACCAGCAGGGCCCGCCCCAGCGCGGCGGTTACCCCCAGCAGTCGTACGGCGGCTACCCGAGCAGCCCGTCCACCGGTGGCTTCGGCGCCCAGCCTGGTGCCCAGTCGCCGTCCCAGCCGAGCCAGCAGGCCGGGTCGCAGCAGAGCGGTCCGCCAACGCCCCCGACGGGTTTCCCCGCCTTCGGCTCACCGCAGGGATCGCTCGGCTCTCAGCCGACGCAGTCCTTCGAAACGCAGCAACCACAACAGCAGGCTGCGCCGCAATCCACCCCGCCACCGTCATAATCTCTAGCGGCGCGCACACACCCTTCGCGCGTTGGAGATCGTGCGAGGAGCAACGCAGCTAGTGGACAACCGGCCAGTCGGCACACGTCAGGCTCGCGACCTTTTGCGGGTTGCGTTCGGACCGTCGGCCATCGCAGTCGCGGTGATCGCGGCCGTCGTGTTGGTGCAGTTGGTGATCGCCAACAGCGACATGACGGGTGCATTCGGCGCGATCGCGAGCATGTGGCTCGGCGTCCACGGGGTGCCGGTGTCCATCGGCGGCGCAGAACTCGGCGTCATGCCGCTGCTGCCGATGCTGGCGATGGTGTGGGGGACCGCCCGCACCACGGCAGCCGCGACCAGGGCAGGGACGTCGTGGTTCGTGATTCGGTGGATCGTGGCGTCGGCGCTTGGCGGCCCGCTGTTGATCGCCGCGATCGCCCTCGCCGTGATTCACGACGCGTCCTCCGTGCTGATCGAACTCCAGACACCCAGTGCATCGCTTGCGTTCGGCTGCGTGCTCGCCGTTCACCTCGCCGGGGCGCTCCTCGGAGTCGGCCCCAGGGTGACCGGCCGGCTGCTGAGGTTGCCGTACGTACCCGTCTGGCTGCCGGAGGCGTTCCGGGCCGCCTCGGTGGGTGTGTTGGCGCTGTTCGGGCTGTCCGGTGCGATCACCGCGGGGTCGATGGTCGTGCACTGGGGCACGATGGACACCTTGTTCGGCATCACGGACTCGGCCTTCGGCCAGTTCAGCCTGACGTTGTTGTCGATGCTGTACGCGCCGAACGTCATCGTCGGGACCGCGGCCGTCGCCGTGGGCTCCAGCGCGCACGTCGGCCTCGCGACGTTCAGCTCCTTCACGGTGCTGGGTGGCGACGTGCCCGCCCTGCCCATCCTGGCTGCGGTCCCGAGCCCGCCCTTGGGGCCGATCTGGGTGGCGCTGCTGATCGCCGCGGCGGCGGCGGCCGTGGCCCTCGGTCAGCAGTGCGCGCGGCGGTCCGAGCCGCTGCCAGAAGCTGCGGGCAAGCTGACGACCGCGGCAGCCATCGGGGCCGCAGTGATGGCCCTGCTCGGGTACGCCGGCGGTGGTCGGCTCGGCAACTTCGGCGACGTCGGCGTCGACCAGGCCACGTTCGGTCCCGCGGTGTTCGTGTGGTTCGTCGCGATCGGCGGCCTGACGGTCGTCATGAGCGGCGGCCTCCGGCGTCGACCCAAGGCCCGGCCCATGCCGGCGGCGCCTGCGCCGGCCCCGGAGCCCGAGGCCGAGCCGGACACGTTGCCTGTGCCGACTGCCGAGGAGACCGAGCCGGAACCCGACCCCGAGCCGGAGGTGGTTCTCGAGCCGGAACCGGAACTCGAGGTGGAACCCGAGGCAGAGGTCGAGCCCGTGCCTCTGCCCGAGCCCGCCGAGCCAGCCGAACCCCGGCCGGTTCGGGCCGCGCCCCGGGACGTCTTCGACTTCGACGACGACCCCGAGGCGCACTACTTCGCCGACGACGACCACACCAGCGACGAGCCGCGGCGTTCCTCCGATTAGGCTGCATCGCGTGCAGCCCCCGCTTATCGTGCCCCCCAGTGCGCCGGCTCGGCTGATCGTCCTGGCGTCGGGCACCGGTTCGCTGCTGGAATCGATCCTCGCCGCGGCCGTCGGGGACTACCCCGCCCGAGTGGTCGCCGTCGGCACCGATCGGGACTGCCGCGCCCTCGAGATCGCCGCGGCCGCCTCGTTGCCGAGCTTCACGACCCGCGTCGGCGACCATGCCGACCGCGATGCATGGGACGCCGCGATCACCGAAGCGGCGGCTGCGCACCAGCCCGATCTGGTGGTGTCGGCGGGATTCATGAAGATCCTTGGTCCGCAGTTCCTTTCGCGTTTTCCCGGTCGGGTCGTCAACACCCATCCCGCGCTGCTGCCCGCGTTCCCCGGCGCGCACGCCGTGCCCGACACGTTGGCGTACGGCGTGCGGGTCACCGGATGCACGGTGCACCTCGTCGACGAGGGGATGGACACCGGGCCAATCTTGGCGCAGGAGGCCGTCGACGTGCTCGACGACGACGACGAATCGGCTCTGCACGAGCGGATCAAGGTCGTCGAGCGACGACTGCTGGTGGAAGTGCTTGCCGCGATGGCAACTCGCGGTGTGACGTGGACAGGACGAAAGGCGTTGATCGGATGAGTGTGGACGTGGGTACCGGTGACGGCAGGCGGGCGATTCGACGCGCGTTGATCAGCGTGTACGACAAGACCGGCCTCGCCGAGCTGGCACGAGGTCTGCACGAGGCGGGCGTCGCCATCGTGTCGACCGGCTCCACGGCGAAAACCATTGCCGCCAGCGGTGTCCCGGTGACACCGGTCGAGGACGTCACGGGCTTCCCCGAGGTGCTCGACGGACGCGTGAAGACCCTGCACCCGCGGGTGCACGCCGGGCTGCTGGCCGACACCCGCAAGGCCGAGCACCTCGCCGCGCTCGACGAACTCGGTGTCGCCGCCTTCGAACTCGTCGTCGTCAACCTCTACCCCTTCACCGAGACCGTCGAGTCCGGCGCCAGCGAGGACGAGTGCGTCGAGCAGATCGACATCGGCGGGCCGTCGATGGTGCGCGCCGCCGCCAAGAACCACCCCAGCGTCGCAGTGGTCGTCGAGCCGCGTGGCTACGACGGTGTACTCGCCGCGGTGCGCGCCGGCGGCTTCACCCTCGAGGAGCGGAAGCGCTTGGCGTCACTGGCGTTTCGGCATACCGCGGAATACGACGTCGCCGTCGCCACGTGGATGGGTTCGATCATGGCGCCCGAGGAGGGCGACGTGACCCCGCCGGAGTGGTTCGGTGGGACGTGGAAGCGCGCCGCGGTGCTTCGTTACGGCGAGAACCCGCACCAGCAGGCGGCGCTCTACCGTGACGACTCGTCGTGGCCGGGCCTGGCGCAAGCCGAGCAGTTGCACGGCAAGGAGATGTCGTACAACAACTACACCGATGCCGATGCGGCGTGGCGGGCCGCGTTCGACTACGAGCAGACGTGTGTGGCAATCATCAAGCACGCCAACCCGTGTGGCATCGCCATCTCGTCGGTGTCGGTCGCCGATGCGCACCGCAAGGCCCACGAATGCGACCCGTTGAGTGCCTTCGGCGGTGTGATCGCGGCCAACACGACGGTCAGCGTGGAGATGGCCGAGACGGTCGCCGACATCTTCACCGAGGTCGTCATCGCGCCCGCCTACGAACCGGGTGCGGTCGAGATCCTGGCCCGCAAGAAGAACGTCCGCGTGCTGGTCGCCTCCGAACCTCGGGTCGGGGGCACCGAGTTCCGTCAGGTCAGCGGCGGTCTGCTGGTGCAGCAACGCGATGCGCTGGACGCCTCCGGCGACGACCCGACCACCTGGACGCTGGCCACCGGCACCCCCGCCGATCCCGACACCCTCGCGGATCTGGTGTTCGCCTGGCGTGCCTGCCGCGCGGTGAAGTCGAACGCGATCGTCGTCGCCAAGGACGGCGCGACGGTCGGCGTCGGCATGGGCCAGGTCAACCGGGTCGACGCGGCACGGCTGGCCGTCGAACGGGCCGGCGACCGGGTGCGGGGAGCGGTGGCGTCCTCGGACGCCTTCTTCCCCTTCCCTGACGGGCTCGAGGTGCTGACCGCGGCGGGTGTGACGGCGATCGTCCACCCCGGCGGCTCGATGCGCGACGACCTCGTCACCGAGGCGGCCGCTTCGGCGGGCATCGCGCTGTACCTCACCGGCGCGCGCCACTTCGCGCACTAGGGCCACGTCACGGCGTCGTAATTTCGCTTAGAGCACGGACCTGGTGCCTCGGGGCGCCAACCGTCGTAGCGTGGAGTAGTGACATCACCTAACGATCTCCCCCGCACCCTCGGCGAGCTGCGCGCGTCTGGGCACCGCGAGCGGGGCGTGAAGGCCGAAATCCGCGAGAACCTGCTGGCGGCGCTCGGCGAGGGCCGCGACGTGTGGACCGGCATCCTCGGCTTCGAGGACACCGTCATCCCGCAGCTCGAGCGTGCGCTGATCGCCGAACACGACGTCGTGCTGCTCGGCGAACGTGGTCAGGGCAAGACGCGGCTGCTGCGATCGCTGACCAACCTGCTCGACGAGTGGACCCCCGTCATCGAGGGATCCGAGCTGCACGAGCACCCGTACACGCCGATCACACCCGAGTGGATCCGGCGTGCGGCGGCCTCCGGCGACGACCTGCCCATCACGTGGCTGCACCGCAGCGAGCGCTACACCGAGAAGCTCGCCACCCCGGACACCAGCGTCGCCGACCTCGTCGGCGACATCGACCCCATCAAGGTGGCCGAGGGCCGCAGCCTCGGCGACCCGGAGACCATTGCCTTCGGGCTGATCCCGCGGGCGCACCGCGGCATCGTCGCGATCAACGAGCTGCCGGACCTCGCCGAGCGCATCCAGGTCTCCATGCTCAACGTGATGGAGGAGCGCGACATCCAGGTCCGCGGCTACACGCTGCGACTGCCGCTGGACGTCCTCGTCGTCGCCAGCGCCAACCCCGAGGACTACACCAACCGCGGTCGCATCATCACCCCGCTCAAGGACCGGTTCGGCGCCGAGATCCGCACCCACTATCCGCACGCGCTCGAGGCCGAGGTGGGCGTCATCAAGCAGGAGTCCCACCTGCCGGCAGCCGTGCCCGACTACCTACTGCAGATCCTGGCCCGGTTCGCCCGCTCGCTGCGCGAATCGCAGTCGATCGACCAACGCTCCGGGGTGTCGGCGCGGTTCGCCATCGCCGCCGCCGAGACCGTCGCCGCCGCGGCGACGCACCGGTCCGCGATCCTCGGCGAGCAGGACCCCGTCGCCCGTGTCGTCGACCTGAGCACCATCGTCGACGTGCTGCGCGGCAAGCTGGAATTCGAGTCCGGCGAGGAGGGCCGCGAGCAGGCGGTGCTCGAACACCTGCTGCGGCGCGCGACGGCCGACACGGCGCAGCGGCTGCTCGGCGGACTCGACGTCGGACCGCTGGTGACCGCCGTCGAGGAGGGCGCCCCGGTGACCACCGGTGAGCGCGTGTCGGCCAAGGACGTGCTCGCCGCGCTCCCGGGTCTGCCGGTGGTCGACGCCATCGCCGAGCGGCTTGGTGCCCAGACCGACGGCGAACGCGCCGCCGCCCTGGAGCTGGCTCTGGAGGCGCTGTACCTGGCCAAGCGCATCGACAAGGTCTCTGGGGAGGGCGAAACCATCTATGGTTAAGCGCATTTCGCGGTATTCGCGCTACTCCGGCGGACCCGATCCGCTGGCTCCTCCGGTCGACCTGCGCGAGGCGCTGGAACAGATCGGGCAGGACGTCATGGAGGGCAGTTCGCCGCGACGTGCACTCTCCGAGCTGATGCGGCGGGGCACGCAAAACATGCGTGGCGCCGACCGGCTGGCTGCCGAGGCCAATAGCAAGCGTCGAAAACTGTTGCAGCAGAACAATCTCGACGGAACGCTGCAGGACATCAAGAAGCTGCTCGACGAGGCCGTGCTGGCCGAACGCAAGGAACTGGCGCGGGCGCTCGACGACGACGCCCGCTTCAACGAGCTTCAGCTGCAGGCTCTGCCGTCGTCGCCCGCGAAGGCCGTTCAGGAGCTCTCCGAGTACGACTGGCGCAGCGACGAGGCGCGGCAGAAGTACGAGCAGATCAAGGACCTGATGGGCCGCGAGATGCTCGACCAGCGCTTCGCGGGCATGAAGGAGGCGCTGGAGAACGCCACCGACGAGGACCGGCAGCGCGTCAACGACATGCTCGACGACCTCAACGAGTTGTTGGACAAGCATGCCAGCGGCCAGGATTCGCCTGAGGACTTTCAGGAGTTCATGGCCAAGCACGGCGAGTTCTTCCCGGAGAACCCGAAGAACATCGACGAGCTCCTCGACTCACTGGCCAAGCGGGCGGCCGCCGCGCAGCGGTTCCGCAACAGCCTGTCGCCCGACCAGCGTGCCGAGCTGGATGCCTTGGCGCAGCAGGCCTTTGGTTCGCCGTCGCTGACGAATGCACTCGACAAGCTGGATCAGCACCTGCAGAATGCGCGGCCCGGCGAGGACTGGCAGGGGTCGGAGCGGTTCAACGGCGACAACCCCATGGGCATGGGGGAGGGCGCGCAGGCGCTGGCCGACATCGGGGAGCTCGAGCAGCTCGCCGAGCAACTGAGCCAAAGCCACGCCGGCGCACAGATGGACGACGTCGACCTCGACATGCTGGCCCGCCAGCTCGGCGACCAGGCGGCCGTCGACGCCCGGACACTGTCCGAACTCGAACGCGCGCTGATGAACCAGGGGTTCCTCGACCGTGACGCCGACGGTCAATGGCGCCTGTCACCGAAGGCCATGCGTCAGCTAGGTCAGATGATTCTTCGCGATGTGGCGCAACAACTCTCGGGACGCCACGGTGAACGCGACACCCGTCGCGCCGGTGCGGCCGGTGAACTGACCGGGGCCACCCGGCCGTGGCAGTTCGGCGACACCGAGCCATGGAACGTCACCCGCACGTTGACCAATGCCGTGCTGCGGCAAGCGGGAACTGGCGTTGCGGAGCTGCCGATGCAGATCACCGTCGAGGACGTCGAGATCTCCGAGACCGAGCAGCGCACCCAGTCGGCCGTCGCCCTTCTCGTCGACACGTCGTTCTCGATGGTGATGGAGAACCGCTGGCTGCCCATGAAGCGCACGGCGCTGGCGTTGCACCAACTGATCAGCACCCGGTTCCGTTCCGACGATCTGCAGATCATCGCGTTCGGCCGGTACGCGCGCACCGTCAGCGCCGCCGAACTGACCGGGTTGGAAGGCGTGTACGAGCAAGGCACCAACCTGCACCACGCGTTGGCCTTGGCGTCGCGCCACCTCCGTCGCCACCCCAACGCCCAGCCGGTGGTCCTCATCGTCACCGACGGCGAACCGACGGCGCACCTCGAGGACTTCCGTGACGGGGAGGGCGCATCCGTCTTCTTCGACTACCCGCCCCACCCGCGCACCATCGCCCACACGGTGAAGGGCTTCGACGAGATCGCGCGACTTGGCGCGCAGGTGACCATCTTTCGGCTTGGCAGCGACCCCGGACTGGCTCGATTCATCGACCAGGTGGCCCGCCGGGTGGAGGGGCGCGTCGTCGAGCCGGATCTCGACGGGCTGGGTGCCGCCGTCGTCGGCGACTACCTACGCTCGCGTCGGAGGCGCTGACGCTACTGCTGGGCCTTGCGCTTCTTGCGCTTGACCCCGACGCTGCCCCACAGTGAGAACCCGCGAATCGTGACGTGGGGGGCACCAGGGGAGCCCTCGTCGGCGAGGTGGTCGAATGCGCCCATCACGCCGACGCCGCGCACGACGACGTTCACTTCCGGCGGCAGCAGAATGGTCTGACCGCCGAAGACCGAGTACGAGTGGATCTCCACGTCGGCGGCGGTGAAGTCGGCGTAGCGAAGGTCGATCACGCCGCCGCCGAACAGCGTCACCGACGTCAGTCGCTTCGGCACGTTCCACCTACCGCGCCGCTCGAAACCACTCATGATCGCCAAGAGCAACGTCGACGGCGCGGGCTGGCCGGGTCCGATCGCGGGCGCCGTGGTGGCGATGCCGGGCAGATCCGAGCTGAGGCGGTCCAGTTCGTCGAACGTCTGGGCCGCGTACGCCTTCTTCAACCGGTCCTCGTACTCGCTCATCTCGAGGCGGCCCTGTGCGACGGCATCGGTGAGCAGCTGTGCCACCTGAATGCGATCGGTGTCGGCAGCACGCATCGACCCGTATCGCGACGCTCCGTTGCTCATCGACGTCGAGCCTACGACGATCGGTCAGACATGCAAGGTGCGGTGCGAAGAAGTCAGCTAAATCGTGACGCCGACCCACCTTGGGGGGCGCTTCTCCAAGAAGGCCGTCATGCCCTCGCGGGCTTCCTCGGACACGAACAACGTTGCCGACTGCGTGGTCAGCGCCGCGGCGTTGGCGTCGAAGCCTGCGAGGATCGACGCCGTCGTCAACGCCTTCGACGCCGCCAAACCCTGCGGTGACCCCTTCGTGACGTCGGCCACCAGTTGGTCAACGGTGGCGGCGACGGCCTCCGCGGAGTCGGTTGCGACGGTGACCAGACCGATGTCCCGCGCCTCCCCAGGCCCGAACTTCTCTCCGGTGACGAAGTAGCGCCCCGCGGCGCGGGCGGACATCTTCGGCAGCAACGTCAACGAGATGATCGACGGGGCGACGCCGATGCGCGCCTCGGTCAGTGCGAAGGTGCTCGACGGTCCGGCGACGACGATGTCGCACGCGCCGATCAGGCCGAGGCCGCCGGCCCGGACGTGGCCGTTCACCGCTCCGATGACCGGCATCGGCGAGGCGACCAACGCGCGAAGGAGCTCTGCCATCTCGCGGGCCCGGTCGGTGGCCAGGTCACCGGGGTCGCGGCCGGCCGCCTCGCCGAGGTCGGCGCCCGCACAGAACGTGCCGCCGGTGTGGCCGAGCACCACGCAGCGGACCTCCGGATCCGCCGCCGCATCCGCCAGCCCGTCGTGCAGCTGCTGAACCAGGGCCGTCGACAGGGTGTTGCGGTTGTGCGGTGAGTCCAACGTCAGGCGCGCGACCGCACCGTCCTTCGCGTACGCGACGAGGGTCGTCATCAGTACGACCGGGGCAGGCCGAGCGACGTCTGGGCGACGAAGTTCAGGATCATCTCCCGACTCACCGGTGCGATGCGGGCCAGGCGTGAGGCGGTCAGCACCGAGGCGATGCCGTACTCCTTGGTCAACCCGTTGCCGCCGAGGGACTGCACGGCCTGGTCGACGGCGCGCACCGATGCCTCACCGGCGGCGTACTTGGCCATGTTCGCCGCCTCGGCGGCTCCGCCGTCGTCACCGAGGTCGTAGAGCGTGGCGGCCTTCTGCATCATCAACTTGGCCAGCTCGATCTCGATGTGGTTCTGCGCCAACGGGTGTGAGATGCCCTGGTGCGCGCCGATCGGCGTCTTCCACACCTGCCGGGTCTTGACGTAGTCGGTGGCCTTGTTGATCGCGAAGCGACCCATGCCGACCGCGCTGGCCGCGCCCATGATGCGCTCGGGATTCAGACCCGCGAACAACTGCGCGATCGCGGCGTCCTCGGAGCCGAC
The DNA here is from genome assembly GCF_002043095.1 of Mycobacterium sp. AT1. GTDB lineage: Bacteria > Actinomycetota > Actinomycetes > Mycobacteriales > Mycobacteriaceae > Mycobacterium. Next base: position 59,245 of record NZ_MVOC01000055.1, read on the forward strand.
CAGCGCGTCGGCGGGCAGCCGGACGTCGTCGAGGAACAGCTGGAACTGGTTCTCCGGGCTGACGATCTCCATGTCGATCTTGGTCCACGACATGCCGGGGGTGTCGGTGGGGACGACGAACAGCGCCGGCTTGAGGTTGCCCGTCTTGGCTTCGGCCGTGCGACTCACCACGAGCACCGCCTGAGCCTGGTCCACGCCGGAGATGTAGACCTTCTGCCCGGACAGGATCCAGTCGTCGCCGTCGCGGCGGGCCGTCGTGGTGATCCTGTGCGAGTTGGATCCGGCGTCCGGCTCGGTGATGGCGAACGCCATGGTGATCGAACCGTCGGCGATGCCGGGGAGCCAGCGCCTCTTCTGTTCGTCGGTGCCGTACTTGGCGATGATCGTGCCGTTGATGGCGGGGGAGACGACCATCATGAGCAGCGCGCAGCCGCCGGCGGACATCTCCTCCATGACGAGCGACAGTTCGTACATGCCGGCACCGCCGCCGCCGTATTCTTCCGGCAGGTTCACCCCGATGAACCCCAGTTTGCCTGCTTCGCTCCACATTTCGGTGGTGTGCTCACCGGCGCGGGCCTTCTCCAGGTAGTACTCCGACCCGTAGCTCGCGGACATGGCCGCAACGGCCTTGCGCAGCTGCTGCTGTTCGTCGGTCTCGATGAAGCTCATGCGGGATCTCCTTGGGGGTTTTCGATGCGAGCGAGCACGGCGCCGACGTCGACTTGTTGACCGGCCGTCACGTTCAGTTCGGCGAGCACGCCGTCGCCGGGCGCGGCGATGGTGTGTTCCATCTTCATGGCCTCCAGCCAGATCAGCGGCTGTCCGGCGGTGACCGCGTCGCCGACGGCTGCGGCCACTCTGGTCACCGAACCCGGCATCGGCGCCAGCAGCGAGCCCTTGGCGACGGCCGAGTCGGGGTCGGGAAAGCGGGGGAGCGCCAACAGGTGGACGGGCCCGAGCGGACCGTCGACGAAGACGTGCTCGTCGTAGCGCGCCACGTCGAAGGGTCGCTCGACTCCGTTGGAGCTCAGCACGATCCGGCCAGGTGACCCCGTCACCACGGTCGCGTCGGCTGCGCCGTCGAGTTCCAGCCCGGCGCGGCCGAACCGGTAGCGCACCTCGTGCTCGTCACCCGCGTCGTCGAGATACCGCTTGGTCTGGAAGCCGGACGCAAGGTTGCGCCACCCGCTGGGTAGCCGGCCGAGTACGGTTGCGGCCCTTCGATTGTCGTGGGCGTCGGCGAGGGCGGCCGCCAGTGCGGACAGCGCGGTGGTCGACGGGTCGGCCAGAGGTTCGGCCAGGGTGGGCAGCCCGTGGGTCTCGAAGAACGCGGTGTCGGTCGCTCCGTCGAGGAACGCAGGATGCCGCAGAACGTTGACCAGCAGGTCGCGGTTGGTGCGGATGCCGTGCAGGCGGGTGCGGGCCAGCGCGTCGGCAAGGATGGCCGCGGCTTGCTCGCGGGTCGGGGCGTAGGAGATCACCTTGGCCAGCATGGGGTCGTAGAAGACCGACACCGCGGACCCGTCGACCACGCCGGAGTCGACGCGGACGCCGGCGCGGCCCAACACCGTGAACTCGGCCGCCGTCGACGGCACCTCGAACCGGTGGACGGGGCCGGCTTGGGGCTGCCAGTCCTTGGCAGGATCCTCGGCGTAGAGCCGAGCCTCGATCGAATGTCCGCGCGCACCAGGAGGTTCCGCGTCTAGTCGGCCGCCGCCGGCGACCAGCAATTGCAGCTCGACCAGGTCGAGTCCGGTGGTCTCCTCGGTGACGGGGTGCTCGACCTGAAGCCGGGTGTTCATCTCGAGGAAGTAAAAGGATCCGGAGTCTGGGCCATCTGAGGAGGCCATGAACTCGACGGTTCCCGCGCCGGTGTAGCCGATCGCCTCGGCTGCCAGGCGCGCCGCGGTGAACAGCTTGGCCCGCATGCCGGGGGTGCGTTCGACGAGCGGCGACGGGGCCTCCTCGACGATCTTCTGGTGGCGGCGCTGGATCGAGCACTCCCGCTCGCCGACCGACCACACGGTGCCGTGCGCGTCGGCCATGATTTGCACCTCGACGTGGTGACCACTGGCCAGGTAGCGCTCGCAGAACACTTCTCCGTCGCCGAACGCGGACTCCGCCTCCCGGCGGGCGGCCTCGGCCTGCGACGCGAGCTGGTCGAGTTCGCGGACCACCCGCATGCCACGGCCACCACCACCGGCGGAGGCCTTGATGAGCACGGGGAGCTGGTCGGCGGTCACTGCCTCGGGATCCAGTTCGTCGAGCACCGGAACGCCCGCGGCGGCCATCATCTTCTTGGCCTCGATCTTGCTACCCATCGCCCGTACCGCGGCGACCGGCGGCCCGATCCACGTCAACCCGGCGTCCTGCACGGCGGCGGCGAATTCGGCGTTCTCGGAAAGGAATCCGTAGCCGGGATGGACGGCGTCCGCGCCCGCCGCCCGCGCCGCCGCGATCAGCTGGCCGGCGTCGAGGTAGCCGTTGCGGCCGTCCAGTCGCACGCGGACGTCAGCCTCGGCGACGTGTGGCGATTCGGCGTCGGGCTCGGTGTACACCGCGACCGTGCCGATGCCCAGCCGGCGGCAGGTGGTGAAGACGCGGCGGGCGATCTCGCCACGGTTGGCGACCAGAACTCGCGTGATCATCGCTCTCCTCCCGCGATTTGGGCGCGAATTTCCGCGCTCACCGCGGATGAGCGCGCCGAAATCGCGGGGGTGGAGGGTGTCATGGCGCTCACATCCGGAAGACGCCGAAGTTCGACGTCCCCTCGATCGGCCCGTTGGCGATGGCGGACAGACACATTCCCAACACCGTGCGGGTGTCCCTGGGGTCGATGACACCGTCGTCGAACATGCGGCCGGACAAGAACATCGGCAGGGACTCGGCTTCGATCTGCGCCTCGATCGCGGCGCGGAGGGCGGCGTCGGCGTCCTCGTCGACCTGCTGGCCGCGGGCTTCGGCGGCGGCGCGGCTGACGATGGAGATGACGCCGGCCAGCTGCGCGCCACCCATGACGGCCGACTTGGCACTGGGCCAGGCGAAGAGGAAGCGCGGATCGTAGGCCCGCCCGCACATGCCGTAGTGGCCTGCGCCGTAGGACGCGCCGAGCAGCAGCGAGATGTGCGGCACCGTCGAGTTGGAGACCGCGTTGATCATCATCGAACCGTGCTTGATCATGCCGCCTTCCTCATACGCCTTGCCAACCATGTAGCCGGTGGTGTTGTGCAGGAACAACAGTGGTGTGTCAGAGCGGTTGGCGAGCTGGATGAACTGCGTTGCCTTCTGTGACTCCTCGCTGAACAACACCCCTCGGGCGTTGGCCAGGATGCCGATCGGATAGCCGTGCAGCGTCGCCCAGCCCGTCACCAGCGACCCGCCGTAGAGCGGCTTGAACTCGTCGAACTCCGAACCGTCGACGATCCGGGCGATCACGTCGCGGGGATCGAACGGAACCCGAAGGTCGGCGGGGACGATGCCGATCAACTCCTCGGCGTCGAACAGCGGCGCGGTCACCGGGCCGGGTTGCGGTCCGGCCTTGTGCCAGTTGAGCCTGGCCACGATGCGGCGGCCGATACGGATGGCGTCGAGTTCGTCGTTGGCCAGGTAGTCGGCCAAACCCGAGGTGCGGGCGTGCATCTCGGCTCCACCGAGGGACTCGTCGTCGGACTCCTCACCGGTGGCCATCTTCACCAGGGGAGGCCCGGCGAGAAACACCTTCGACCGTTCCTTGATCATCACCACGTGGTCGGACATGCCGGGGACGTACGCGCCGCCCGCGGTGGAGTTGCCGAACACCAGCGCGATGGTGGGGATGCCCGCGGCCGACAGCCGGGTCAGGTCGCGGAACATCTGGCCGCCGGGGATGAACACCTCCTTCTGCGTCGGCAGGTCAGCGCCGCCCGATTCCACCAGGGAGATGACGGGCAGCCGATTTTCGCGGGCGATCTGGTTGGCGCGCAAGATCTTTCGCAGCGTCCACGGATTGCTGGTGCCGCCCTTGACGGTGGGGTCGTTCGCGACGACCAGACATTCGACGCCTTCGACAACGCCGATGCCCGTCACCACACTGGCGCCGACGTGGAAGTCGCTACCCCACGCGGCCAGCGGGCTGAGCTCCAGGAACGGGGAGTCGGCGTCGACCAGCAGTTCGACGCGCTCGCGCGGTGTCAGCTTGCCGCGGGCGTGGTGGCGCTCGACGGACTTGGCACTGCCGCCGGCCAGGGCCTTGGCGTGCTCGGTGTCGAGTTCGGCCAGCTTGGCGGTCATGGCGGTGGCCGCGTCGGTGAACGCGGCGCCCGTCACGTCGACCAGTGACTTGAGTGGGCTCACGACTGGTATCCAAGCGTCTTGGCCGCCAAGCCGGTGAGGATTTCGGTGGTCCCGCCGCCAATGCCCAGGATGCGCATGTCGCGGTATTGCCGTTCGACCTCGGACTCGGCCATGTAACCCATGCCGCCGAACAGCTGGACGGCCGCGTTGGCCACCCACTCGCCGGATTCGACGGCCGTGTTCTTCGCGAAGCAGACCTCGGTGATCAGGTTGGTGTCACCCGCGAGCTGCCGTTCCACCAACGCCCTGGTGTACACCCGCGCCACGTCGACCCGACGCGCCATCTCGGCGAGCGTGTTCTGCACCGACTGACGCGAGATCAGCGGTCGCCCAAAGGTTTCCCGGTTGCGGCACCACTCAACGGTCAGGTCCAGGCAGCGCTGGGCGCTGGAGTACGCCTGCGCGGCCAGCCCGACCCGCTCCGAGACGAACGCGCCCGCGATCTGCAGGAAGCCGGTGTTCTCGACGCCGATCAGGTTGGCCACCGGCACCCGGACGTCGGTGTAGGACAGCTCGGCGGTGTCCGACGAGCGCCAGCCCATCTTCTCCAGCTTGCGGCTGACCTCGAATCCTGGTGTGCCCTTGTCGACGACGATGAGCGACACCCCGCCTGCGCCGGGGCCACCGGTCCGCGCGGCGGTCACGACGTAGTCCGCCCGTACACCGGAGGTGATGTAGGTCTTGGCGCCGTTGAGGACGTAGTCATCGCCGTCGCGGACGGCCTTCGTCGTCAGGTGGCCGACGTCCGAGCCGCCGCCCGGCTCGGTGATCGCCAGCGCGCCGATCTTGTCCCCGCGCAGTGTGGGCCGCACGTAGGTGTCGATCAGGCGCTGGTCGCCAGAGGCCACCATGTGCGGCACGGCGATCCCACAGGTGAACAGCGAGGCGAACACACCGCCGGGCACGCCAGCCTGGTGCAGCTCCTCGCAGATGACGACCGCGTCGGCACCGTCGCCGCCCTCGCCGCCGACCGACTCGGGCAGGCTGGCGCCGAGCAGCCCGGCGTCACCCGCCTTGCGGTGCAGTTGGCGCGGGATGTCGCCGGTGCGCTCCCACTCGGCGGCGTGGGGCAGGATCTCGCGCTCGGCGAAGGCCCGCACCGTCTTTCGGAGCTGTTCGCGTTCCGGGGTGGTCCACACGCTCATGAAAGGAATGCCTCCGGTAGGTCGACGTGGCGGGAGCGCAACCATTCGCCGAGCCCCTTGGCCTGGGGGTCGAAGCGGGCCTGATGGGCCACCCCCTTGCCGAGGATGCCCTCGATGACGAAGTTGGCGGCACGCAGGTTGGGCAGCAGGTGGCGGATGACGGGCAGATCCCTTGTCTCCGGGAGCAGTTCGCGCAGGGCGTCCACGGTGAGCTCGTGCGCCAGCCAGCGCCACTGTTCGTGGGTTCGTACCCAGACCCCTACGTTGGCGTTGCCGCCCTTGTCGCCGCTGCGCGCACCGGCCACCAGGCCGAGCGGTGCCCGACGGGTCGGGCCGGCGGGCAGCGGTGGCGGGAGCGGGGCCGGGTCGACGGGTTCCAGGACCCTGGTCTGCGGGGCGACCGGAATGGACGTGCGGTGGCCGTCGGCGTGCACCGCGACGTGCGGCACGTCGACGGCGTCGACGTAGCCGGCGGTGAACACCCCGTACACCTGACCGTCGCCGGGGGGAGCCGTCGTGGTGAAGCCCGGATAGCTCGCCAGTGCCAGTTCGACTGCAGCCGAGGAGAATTGACGCCCGACGACCTTCGGGTCGGAGTCGCGGACCACGCAACGCAACAGTGCGCTCGCCGACTCCTCGGTGTCGGCGTCGGGATGGTCGGTGCGCGCCAGCGTCCACTCCAACTCGGCAGGCCGCACCGTCAACCCGGCCTCTAGCTGGCGCCGCACCAGGTCGGCCTTCGCGTCGACGTCCAGGCCGGTCAACACGAACGTCATCGCATTGCGGAACCCGCCGACCGCGTTCAACGACACCTTGAGCGTCGGCGGCGGCTCCTCGCCGTGGACGCCACTGATCCGTACGCGGTCGGGGCCGTCGTCGCTCAGTTGAAGGCTGTCGACCCGCAGCGTGGCGTCGGGATTGGCGTAGCGCTCGCCGCCGATCTCGTAGAGCAGCTGGGCGGTCACGGTGTCGACGCTGACCAGGCCGCCGGTGCCGGGGTGCTTGGTGATGACCGAGGATCCGTCGGCCTCGATCTCGGCGATCGGGAAACCGGGGTGCATCAGATCGGGAACCTCGGTGAAGAAGGCGAAGTTGCCTCCCGTGGCCTGGGTGCCGCACTCGATGACGTGCCCCGCGGCCACGGCCCCGGCGATCGCGTCGTAGTCGGTGGGCGCCCAACCGAAATGGGCCGCCGCGGGACCCACGATCACCGAGGCGTCCGTGACTCGGCCGGTGACGACGACGTTGGCGCCGCCGTTGAGGCAGTCGACGATGCCCCAGGCGCCCAGATAGGCGTTGGCGGCCAGCACGTCGTCGGCGAAACCGAACTCGGCGCGCCGGCCGACGAGGTCGTCACCCTCGACGTGCGCGACGGTCACCGGGAGGCCGAGCCGCTCCGCGAGGGTTCGGACGGCGGCGGCCAAGCCCGCCGGGTTGAGGCCGCCTGCGTTGGCGACGATCTTCACGCCGTTGTCCAGTGCGGTGCCGAGGCTTTCCTCGAGCTGGGTGAGGAAGGTCTTGGCGTAGCCGCGCTCCGGGGACTTGGCGCGGTCGCGGGCCAGGATCAACATCGTCAGCTCGGCGAGGTAGTCGCCGGTGAGGTAGTCGAGCTCACCGCCGGTCACCATCTCCTGCATGGCGGCGTGGCGGTCGCCGTAGAAGCCCGAGCAGTTTCCGATGCGAAGTGCCCTAGTGCCCTGCGGACTCACCCAAGAGCTCCTGTCATCGTCGACGCATCAACCAACCGGTAGGCCGGTAGGTTAGCCGGTACCACCGGTACTGCGTCAAGGGGTGCGCGGCCGTTTTTGGAGGCTGAGCGGCTGTCCGGCTATCCTGAGGAGCAATTGCCGACGCCCCAGCGGACTTGGGGCGTGTACGGCGTAATCAAAAGCTAGAAATCTCAAGAGGAGAAGTTCCACCATGGCTGTGCCGAAGCGGAGAATGTCGCGGTCGAACACCCGTAGTCGGCGGTCGCAGTGGAAGACCGAGGCTACCGGCCTGGTCAACGTGAACGTTGCAGGTCAGCTGCACAAGGTCCCGCGTCGCCTGCTCAAGGCCGCGCGCCTGGGCCTGGTCGACCTCGACCGTCGCTGACCCATCCGTCGTCGCTCTGACGGCGCGCCTCTCAGGCCCGTCTCAGACACTGGGTTGAAACTGTGCCTGTGCGCATACTCGTGGTTGACGACGATCGCGCTGTGCGCGAATCCCTGCGCCGGTCCCTCGCGTTCAACGGATACTCGGTCGACCTGGCGCAAGACGGTCTCGAAGCTCTGGACCTGATCGCCACCGACCGGCCCGACGCGTTGGTACTCGACGTGATGATGCCCCGGCTCGACGGCCTCGAAGTGTGCCGTCGGCTCCGAAGCACCGGCGACGATCTACCCATCCTGGTCCTCACGGCCCGGGATTCGGTGTCCGAGCGGGTCGCCGGCCTCGACGCCGGAGCCGACGACTACCTGCCGAAGCCGTTCGCCCTCGAAGAACTGCTGGCGCGGATGCGTGCGCTGCTGCGGCGGCGCGTCCTTCCCGACGACGGCGACTCCGCGGCCATGACGTTCTCCGATCTGAGCCTCGATCCGGTGACGCGGGAAGTCACCCGCGGCGAGCGTCAGATCAGCCTCACCCGCACCGAGTTCTCCCTCCTGGAGATGCTGATCGCCAATCCCCGTCGGGTGCTGACCCGGAGCCGCATCCTGGAAGAGGTCTGGGGCTTCGACTTCCCGACCTCCGGCAACGCCCTCGAGGTCTACGTCGGCTACCTGCGTCGCAAGACCGAGGCCGACGGGGAGCCGCGGCTCATCCACACCGTGCGCGGCGTCGGCTACGTCCTGCGCGAGACCCCGCCGTGACGACGCCCTGATGGGTTCGGTCCGATCGCCGTTTTGGTGGCGGTCCCGCGAACGACGCGCGGCCGACGTGCGGACGTACGGCACCCATCGCGCCAGCTCGGTGTCCCTGCGTTGGCGGGTGATGTTGCTCGCCATGTCCATGGTGGCGATGGTCGTGGTGCTGATGGCCCTCGCCGTCTACGCGGTGGTGTCTCGGGCCCTGTACGACGACATGGACAACCAGCTGCAGATCCGCGCGCGGCTACTCATCGAGAGCGGCCTGCTTGCCGTCGACCCCGGCAAGGCAATCGAGGGCACGGCCTACTCCGACGTCAACGCCATGTTCGTGATGCCGGGCCGGAGCATCTACACGGCCAATCAGGAGGGTGAGACGCTGCCTCTTGGCGACCCCGAGAAGGACGTCATCCAGGGCACCCTTCGAATGTCGTTGCGCACGGTCAACTTTCAGCGAGTGCTGGCCGTTCACCTGCCCAGCGGCGATTCCCTGCTGATTTCGAAGAGCCTGGGTCCCACGGCGGGGGTGATCAAACGTCTCGGCACCATCCTGCTGATCGTCGGAGGTCTCGGCATGGCGGTCGCCGCGATCGCCGGCGGCACCGTCGCCCGAACCGGTCTGCGCCCCGTCGCGCGGCTGACCGACGCCGCCGAGCGCGTCGCGAGAACCGACGACCTGCGACCGATCCCGGTCTACGGCAGCGACGAGCTCGCCCGGCTCACCGAGGCGTTCAACATGATGCTGCGAGCCCTCACCGAGTCGCGGGAACGTCAGGCCCGTCTCGTCACCGATGCGGGGCACGAACTGCGTACGCCCCTGACGTCGTTGCGCACCAACGTCGAACTGCTGATGGCGTCGATGGCACCCGGCGCACCGAGCATCCCCGAGGACGAGATGGCCGGCCTGCGCACCGACGTGATCGCCCAGATCGAGGAGCTGTCCACACTGGTGGGTGACCTCGTCGACCTCAGCAGGGACGACGCCGGCGTCACGATTCACGAACCCGTCGACCTGTCCGAGGTCGTCGACCGCAGTCTCGAACGAGTTCGGCGGCGCCGCAACGACATCGAGTTCGACGTGAACACCGTTCGATGGCAGGTCTACGGCGACGAGGCGACCCTGTCCAGGGCCGTGCTCAACCTGCTCGACAATGCCGCGAAGTGGAGCCCGCCCGGTGGCCGGGTCGGCGTGCGGATGGTCCAGGTCGACGCGAACTACGTCGAGTTGGTGGTGTCGGATCAGGGCCCGGGAATCCCCCCGAGCGAGCGCGAGCTGGTGTTCGAGCGGTTCTACCGGTCGACGTCGGCGCGGTCGATGTCCGGCTCCGGCCTCGGTCTGGCGATCGTCAAACAGGTCGTCGTCAAACACGGTGGGACACTTCGCATCGACTACGCGACGCCACTGGCCGACCCGCCGGGAACCTCGATCTACGTGCTCCTGCCGGGCCGGCCCCTGATGGGCGAGGGCGCCAACGCGGGTGCGACACGCGAGGGCGGAGCGGTGGACGAGATGGCCGGCAACCCCGAGAATGGGTGATCGGGGATTGGCTCTGCCGGGGAGTTCTGGGCAAGTCCAGAAAGTTCTCTAAGTGGATTCTCAGCCCAGGGGGGCACTGTCGGGGGACGGCTTTCGTTATCACGACAGATCGCTGACGCACACGACTCGAAAGAAGAGCCAACAGCCGCAATGACAAACGATCCGAGGTACTCGCCGCCACCGCCGCCCGGGCATCGTCCCGGCGCGCACGAGGCCGCGGCGCCGGGGTACCCCGGCCAGCACCGCACCGGTGGCTACCCGCAGCAGCCGTTCGACTGGCGCTACGCGACCCAGCCTCCGCAGGCGACGCATTCCCATCGGGGGCCGCATGATCCGTACCGCGTGGATCCCACGCGGATGATGCCGATCCCGGCCGCCGCGCCCCAGCGGCGTTCCCGGGCAGGCCGGTTGACGGTCGGTGCGTTGGCGATCGCCGTCGTGTCGGCGGGTATCGGCGGCGGTGTCGCCACCCTGGTGCAACCGGGCACGCCGTCGTGGAGTTCGACGTCGTCGGGAGCGACGCCGGGTGAGCCGGCGGCAAGCCTCCCCGCCGGGTCGGTCGAGCAGGTCGCCGCGAAGGTGGTCCCCAGCGTGGTGAAGCTCGAGACCGACATGGGCAGGCAGTCCGAGGAGGGGTCGGGCATCATCCTGTCGACCGACGGCCTCATCCTGACCAACAACCACGTGGTGGCGGCCGCCAACGGCGGCCCCGGTGGACCCGCGGGCGGCGTGCAGACCAAGGTGACCTTCGCCAATGGCGTGACGACGACGTTCAAGGTCGTCGGGACCGATCCGAGCAGCGACATCGCGGTGGTTCAGGCTGTCGGCGCCACGGGCTTGGCTCCGATCACCCTCGGGTCGTCGGGGAACCTTCGGGTCGGCCAGGACGTCGTGGCCATCGGTTCACCGCTTGGGCTGGAGGGCACGGTCACCACCGGCATCGTCAGCGCGCTGAACCGGCCGGTGGCTGCCGGCGGCGACGCCCAGAACCAGAACACGGTCCTGGACGCCATCCAGACCGACGCCGCGATCAACCCCGGCAACTCCGGTGGCGCGTTGGTGAACATGAATGGCGAGCTGGTCGGCGTCAACTCCGCGATCGCCACCCTCGGCGGCGACTCGGGCCAGTCGCAGAGCGGCTCGATCGGGCTGGGCTTCGCGATTCCGGTCGACCAGGCCAAGCGCATCGCCGACGAGTTGATCCAGAACGGCACCGCCTCCCATGCGTCGCTCGGGGTCCAGGTCGGCAACGACGCGGGCGTCGACGGAGCCAAGATCGTCGACGTCACCGCCGGTGGCGCGGCCTCGGCCGCGGGCATGCCGAGCGGTGTGGTGGTCACGAAGGTCGACGACCGGGTGATCGGCAGCGCCGACGCATTGGTCGCGGCGGTGCGTTCGAGAGCCCCCGGTGAGAAGGTCACGTTGACCTATATAGACACGTCGGGGAAGCCGCAGACCGTCGACGTCACTCTCGGCAAGGCACAGCAGTGACGGTCGCGCCGGGTCGCCCGGGGCTCAGGATCGCTTCGCCCGCGTCGGTGGCGGGATATACGGTTGCCATCATGGAACAGCCTGGTGAGTTGGTGGGTCGTGCGCTCGTCGTCGTCGTCGACGATCGGACTGCGCACGGAGATGAAGAGGACCACAGCGGTCCGGTGGTCACCGAGCTGCTTGGGGAGGCCGGATTCGTCGTCGACGGTGTCGTCGTCGTGTCGGCCGACGAGATCGAGATTCGCAACGCGCTCAACACTGCCGTCATCGGTGGCGTCGACCTGGTCGTGTCGGTCGGAGGCACGGGTGTGACGCCTCGCGACGTGACGCCCGAGGCCACCACGACCATCCTCGACCGCGAGTTGCTTGGCATCTCCGAGGCCCTACGGGCGTCCGGGCTGTCGGCAGGGCTCGTCGACGCGGGTGTCTCCCGCGGGCTGGCGGGAATCTCGGGCAGCACTCTGGTCGTGAACATCGCCGGTTCTCGCGGTGCGGTTCGCGACGGCATGGCGACGCTGGGACCGCTGGCGATTCAGATCATCGGCCAGCTGTCCAGCCTGGAGATCTAGGCCCCCTTGGCCTCCTTGGCACACACCGACCCCCGCGAGCAGCGCTCGGCGGGGTGTTCGGCGTGTGGGGAGTTACCGGTGGGGCGTCGCGGGATTGTGTTGCCGCAATGTGAACTACTTCCCATGACCATGTGTGATCTTCATCACACCGGGATGTCATTGTGACTAGTGATTCACCGCGCAGGCCGCTCTCAGTTAACGACATTTTCGGTGATTCTCTACCCGAGACCACCAAGGACGAGTGGGACGACACCCCCTCCGGCCGAGATGCGGAACGCGACGACTGGTTGCGGGACAACGTCCCTCCGCACCACGGCTGAGCTGTCAGTTTCCGTCGAGCGCGGGATGTGACGGTAGTCAAATTCAGGCTTCCAAACCGCTCTGATGTGCCGATGGTCAGCGGCTTCCCCGCGCCCGCGGCCGGTCGCCACGCAGCCCGTGCCTCCGGTCATGCCCATTGGGCAAACATCCCCCGGCGCCTACTCCTTTGGCGCCTGTTGACGCGTACGCGTTGCCGGGTGGGGGCCTCGCCGTTATGTTTCTCGCTGTCAACGATGAGCATTACGTAAGAACAGCATGTGAGATTTCTAATTCCACTCACATCAACCTCTTGCGGGGTGTCAGGCTTAGCCGTAGAGCCGGGCACTCACAGGAAACGGCGGACCGCGGGGTTCGTCACGACAAGCTAGGGAGAACATGAAGGCAATCAGTCGGGTGCTGGTCGCTCTGGTAGCAGCGTTCGCGGCGCTCCTCACCAGCACGGGCACCTCTCACGCAGGGTTGGACAACGAGCTGAGCCTGGTCGACGGCCAGGATCGGACCCTTACGGTTCAGCAGTGGGACACGTTCCTCAACGGTGTCTTCCCGCTCGACCGCAACCGCCTCACCCGCGAGTGGTTCCACTCGGGTCGGGCCAAGTTCATCGTCGCCGGCCCCGGCGCCGATGAGTTCGAGGGCACGCTGGAGCTGGGCTACCAGATCGGCTTCCCCTGGTCGCTGGGCGTTGGCATCAACTTCAGCTACACCACGCCGAACATCCTGCTCGACGATGCGACGCCTGCGAACCCGCTCCAGGTCATCACCCCGAACCTGTTCCCGGGTGTCTCCATCAGCGCCGACCTGGGCAACGGCCCCGGCATCCAGGAAGTCGCGACCTTCTCGGTCGACGTCAAGGGTGCTTCCGGCGGCGTCGCGGTCTCGAACGCTCACGGAACGGTCACCGGCGCTGCCGGCGGCGTGCTCCTGCGTCCGTTCGCACGGCTCATCGCCTCGACGGGTGACAGCGTCACCACGTACGGCGAACCGTGGAACATGAACTAACTCCCTAGTTCAACGAGAACAGCCCCCGGCCACTGGCCGGGGGCTGTTTTCGTGTGTGCGCTACCTGTCGCCGCTGGTGTTCTTCGCGGTGTCCGGGCTGGGGCCGGTGCCGGGTCCGGTGACGGTCTCGGCGCTGACGCCGTCCTTGAGAAGGTTTCGGATCTCGGTCAACAGGCTCAGCTCGGTGTCCTGGGCCTGCTCGACCTCACCCTTCTTGCGGAGCCGGTTGTACGGCACCACCACCAGGAAGTAGACGACCGCCGCGACCAGGATGAAGTTGATGGCCGCCGAGATGATCAGGTTCAGGTCGATCACCTGGCCGCCGCCGATCGAGACCTTCAGGATGCCGACGTCGGTGCCACTCGCCCCGATCCGGCTGGTGAGCGGCGTGATGATCGCGTCGGTGAACGTCTTGACGAGCGCCGCGAACGCGGTACCGATGACCACCGCGACCGACAGGTCGACGATGTTGCCGCGGGAGAGAAACTCCTTGAATCCCTTCAGCACGTGGAACTTCCTTCCTGTGAATGGTCGGGCCCGTACGCCACAACCCGTGCGGCAACGCTAACCCCATTCTGGGAACACTCAATGGAAGGTCAGCGTGATGGCCTGGATCAGGGACGCTCCGGCCACCTCGTTCGCCTTCAGGACCGGTAGCGCGACCAGCACCACCCCGTCGCGGCCCCTGTCCTTGGACGCCGACGAGACCAGCACCACGATCGCGTTCGTGGCCACCACCCGCGAGCGTTGTTCACCAGTGCCGTCGGTGGCCTCTGAGACGGCCAGTACGTCGACCACGTCGCCCGTGCGCACCAGATCCAACAGCGCGGAATCGGTCGGGTGGACGGGGACGATGCGGGCGTCCGGCCCAGCGGTGGCGTCGGCGAGGCGAGAGCCCAGCACCCGCACGTCGGTGAGCACCTCTCCGCGGCGAGCCGGACCGGCGAGCGTGGCGCCGATCAGGTCGGTGCCGTTGGTCGTGGCGCCGTCGGGAATCGTCGCCACCGAACGTGACTCGACGCGCACGTCGGAGGCCACCAGTTCGACGCCTGGCGCCAAGTCGCGGGTCGCGACGACGACGTCGGTCCTGCCGTCGGTGGGATCTGGGCGCAGCGCGGCGGCGGCGGCCAACAGGACGAGGGCACCCGCGGTCACGCGGCGAGCCGTGGCGGTGCGCGTCCAGTCCGGTCGCATGCCCGCGACGAGGCGCGACGTCAGTGACGCGTTGAGTGATTCCCCCATGTGGCCACGCTAGGCAGCCGAACCACGTTGTGGCAGGGGGTGGGCTCTGCCCTGTGGATAAGTGTGGCCCTGTGGATGACGGCTAGCTGGAGGCGGCCGGCGCGGACGCGGGCTTGCTCGACGAGGAGGCAGAGCTGGAACTCGAGCTGGACTTGTCCGAACTCGAGGAGCTCGACGACTTGTCGGTCGACGTCGTCGACTTCTCGGCAGGCTTGTCGGCCGACTTCTCCGAGGAGCTGGCGGAGTCGCTGCCACCGCTGGAGCCGTTGATCGTGCTCTTCGAGGTTTCGCGGCTGTCGTTGCGGTAGAAGCCGCTGCCCTTGAACACCACGCCCACCGAGCCGAAGAGCTTGCGCAACCGGCCGGAGCACTTCGGGCACTCGGTCAGCGCGTCATCTGTGAATGCCTGCACCGCGTCGAAACGGTTGTCGCACTCGGTACAAGCGTACGAATAGGTCGGCACCAAAACCTCCGGAAAAAGACGAAATCTGTTAGCACTCTAGCTGCCCAAGTGCTAGAACCGCTACGTGGGCCACGCCATTCCCGCGCCATTGGCGCTGACGGAAGTCGCCGCCGGTCAGCGAAGTTCGACGAGGCCGCCACCCGGGGTGAGTGCATGCGTCATGGGCACGTCGTGCGGTTCGGCCGCCAGACGGTCGAGCACCTCGTCGTCGCGGACCATCGCGATCAACCGCGCCGAGGGATCCGCCATCGCCAGGCTCCTGTCGTAGTAGCCGGCGCCCCTCCCGAGTCGGTTGCCCACCCGGTCGACCGCCAGGGCGGGGACGACGACCGTCGACGCCGTGCCGATTGCCTCGGCCGGAAGGTAGGGCGCGGGTGGCTCGCGGAGGCCGAAGCGGGCGGCGACCAACTCGCCACGGTAGTCACCCCAGGTCAGCGCCAGTGGCTGGCCCGAGTCATCCTCACGGGCGACGGGCAGCAGCACGCGGACCCCGGCCGCGACCAGCGAGTCGAGGATGTCGGTCGAACCGGGCTCGGAACCGACGGGTACGTACGCGCACACGGTGTCACCCGATCGCAGCAGCGCGGCCAGGCGTCGACGCAGTTCCTCAGCCTCCGCACGTCTTACGTCGCCGGGGACCGCGCGGCGGGCCGACAGGATGGCGGTGCGCATCTCGGCCTTCGTTGGTGACACCGGTTCACGATGCCACGCCAGACTGGCGGGCTCACCCGGTTGCCGGCGACCCAATGACGTTATGGTGTGAACGATGACGACACGGGCTTTGGTGCCGATCCCACGCACCGCGATCGTTCCGGCTGCTGGTTTGGGCACACGCTTTCTACCTGCGACGAAGACGGTGCCGAAGGAGTTGCTGCCCGTCGTCGACACGCCCGGCATCGAACTCGTCGCCGCGGAGGCGGCCGAGGCGGGTGCCGAGCGGCTCATCATCGTCACCTCCGCGGGCAAGGACGGCGTCGTCGCGCACTTCGTCGAGGACCTCATTCTCGAGGGCACCCTCGAGGCCCGCGGCAAGACCGTGATGTTGGAGAAGGTGCGTCGAGCGCCGGGACTGATCAAGGTCGAGTCGGTGGTACAGGCCGAGCCGCTTGGCCTTGGGCACGCCGTGAGCTGCGTCGAGCCGAGTCTTGACGACGACGAGGACGCCGTGGCGGTACTGCTGCCTGACGACTTGGTGTTGCCGACCGGCGTGTTGGAGATCATGTCCAAGGTGCGCGCCAAGCGCGGGGGATCGGTGCTGTGCGCCATCGAGGTCCCGGCCGAGGACATCAGTGCCTACGGCGTGTTCGACGTCGAGGTGGTCCCGGACGCCGTGAACCCGAACGTGTTGCGCGTCAAGGGCATGGTGGAGAAGCCGAAGAAGGAGGACGCGCCGTCGCTGTACGCCGCGGCCGGTCGGTACGTGTTGGACCGCGCGATCTTCGACGCGCTGCGGCGGGTCGAGCGCGGGGTCGGTGGCGAGATTCAGCTGACCGACGCGATCGCCCTGCTGATCGCCGAGGGTCATCCGGTTCACGTGGTGGTCCACCGCGGTTCTCGACACGACCTGGGAAATCCCGGCGGGTACCTCAAGGCTGCGGTTGACTTTGCATTGGAGCGTGACGACTACGGACCGGAGCTTCGGCGCTGGTTGGTCGAGCGATTGGGCCTGAGCGCCAACTAACTTGCGCGTGGGCTCCATGACTGGAGAAAGGCGCTTGAGTGCGTTCGGTGGAGGAGCAGCAGGCAAAGGTGGCTGCCGCGGCGGTGGCGCCGAGACCCGTACGGGTGGCCATCGCGGAGGCGCAGGGATTGATGTGCGCCGAGGAGGTCGTGACCGAACGCCCGCTTCCGGGGTTCGATCAGGCCGCAATCGACGGGTACGCGGTACGTAGCGTCGACGTTCTCGGCGTGGAGGCCGGTGACGAGGAGGACGGCGACCGGGAGGTCAGCCTCCCGGTGATGGGCCTCATCGAGGCCGGCGCCAAGACGCCGAGCAGGCTGCAGCCGCGCCAAGCCGCGCGGGTGCAGACCGGTGCGCCGATGCCGACGTTGGCCGACGCGGTGCTTCCGTTGCGCTGGACCGACGGCGGCGACGCGCGCGTGCGGGTGCTGCGCGGAGTCCGGTCGGGTGCCTACGTGCGCCGCACCGGTGACGACGTGCAACCGGGTGACGTCGCCGTGCGGTCCGGAACGATCATCGGCGCCGCGCAGGTGGGGTTGCTCGCCGCGGTGGGCCGGGAGCGGGTGCTGGTGCATCCGCGGCCGCGACTGTCGGTGATGAGCGTCGGCGGCGAACTGGTCGACGTGTCGCGCAACCCCGGAAACGGACAGGTCTACGACGTCAACTCCTATGCGCTGGCCGCGGCAGGCCGCGACGCGGGTGCCGAGGTCAACCGGGTCGGCATCGTCGACACCGAGTCGAAGACGCTGCGCGACGTCGTCGAGGGGCAGATCAACCGCGCCGAGGTACTTGTGATCGCCGGCGCTGTCGGAGGCACGGCGGCGGAGAGCGTGCGGGCGGTGCTCTCGGAGCTCGGCGACATGGAGGTGTCGCGCATCGCGATGCACCCCGGGTCGGTTCAGGGCTTCGGACAGCTGGGCCGCGACGGCGTCCCGGTCTTCCTGCTGCCGGCCAATCCGGTGAGCGCGTTGGTGGTCTTCGAGGTGATGGTGCGGCCGCTGATCCGCATGTCGCTGGGCAAACGGCAGCCGCTACGGCGCGTCGTGCAGGCCAGGACGTTGTCGCCGATCACGTCGGTCGCGGGCCGCAAGGGCTACCTTCGCGGCCAGTTGATGCGTGATCAGGACACGGGCGAATACCTCGTCCAGGCGCTCGGTGGGGCGCCTGGTGCGTCGTCGCACCTGCTGGCCACGCTCGCGGAGGCGAACTGTCTCGTCGTGGTCCCCAGTGAGGCCGAGGAGGTCCGTACCGGCGAGATCGTGGACGTGGCCTTCCTGGCTCAACGCGGCTGAGAAACCTGATCATGAACCTGTGGCGGTCGCCGTCGATGCACCCGGGCTGGCCGCAGTCCGTCGGGCCGCTGCGGGTGCCCGCCGGTCTGGTGCGGCTGCGTCCGGTCCGGCTGCGCGACGGCGCGGTGTGGAGCCGCATCCGGCTGGCCGACCGGGCGCACCTCGAACCGTGGGAGCCCGTCGCCGAGGTGGATTGGGAAGCGCGGCACTCGATTTCGTCGTGGCCGTCGATCTGCTCCGGACTGCGTGCGGAGGCCAGGAGGGGCCGGATGCTGCCGTACGCGATCGAGCTGGACGGCGAGTTGTGCGGCCAACTGACGATCGGGAACGTGACGCACGGCGCGTTGCGCTCGGCGTGGATCGGCTATTGGGTGGCCAAGGCGCGCAACGGCGGCGGGGTGGCGACGGCGGCGCTGGCGCTGGGTCTCGACCACGGCTTTGGCCCGGTCGGGTTGCACCGGGTCGAGGCGACGGTGCGGCCGGAGAATGCGCCGAGCCGGGCCGTGTTGGCGAAGGCGAACTTCCGCGAGGAGGGCTTGCTGAAGCGCTATCTGGAGGTTGACGGCGGGTGGCGGGACCATCTGCTGGTGGCCATCACGATCGAGGAGTTGAACGGCTCGGCAACGTCGGCGTTGGTCCGCGCCGGGCGTGCCAATTGGGCCTAATCTGTTGCAGTTGTGGCTAATGGGGCGAATGTGCTTGTCAGAGGTGAATTACAGGTGTGTAATTAGCCCCGGCGCGTCGTCCCCGGATGCGCTGGTCACGGACCTACCTTCACGGGGAAAGGAGCAGGCGTCATGCCAAGCATCCCTCAGTCTCTTCTTTGGATCTCTCTCGTCGTGCTCTGGCTGTTCGTGCTGGTCCCGATGTTGATCAGCAAGCGAGACACCGTGCGTCGCACCAGCGACGTCGCGCTCGCCACGCGCGTGCTGAACTCCGGCCACGGCGCGCGACTGCTGCGCCGCCGCAAGCCGGCCGCCGGCCACCACAGCGACCCGGACTGGCGTCCGACGCACGACGACCTCGACGAGTACGACGACGAGGACGGCGCGCCCCGCACGGCGGTCGTCGTGATGGCCGCCGCCACCGTGGAGGCCGAATCCGAGTACCTCGACGTCGACGTCGTCGAAGAGGACTCCGGCGCACTGCCCCTCGGCGCATCCGCGCAACGGGCGTTCGACGAGGAGCCGGAGCTGCCGCTGGACTTCGGCGACAACACCGCAGTGTTCTCGGTCGACGACCTGCAGGAGGTCGACGGTGTTCCTGAGGCCGACGAGGCGCCCGAGCAGAACGCCGACGAACTCGTCGCCGACGACACGATCGACGACATGACCGACGAATTCGAAGCGGTGTCCGAGGACGACCCGAACCACGACTACGAATACGTCGACGATTCCTCGGGCGTCGAGGCAGCCGCGGACTCCGCCCCCCAAGCCGCGGGATCAAAGTCGCAGGAACGCCGCCGGAGCTACGAGTCGAAGACCGCCGCCGCCGTCAGCGCGCGGAAGTACCGGTTCCGCAAGCGCGTGTTGATGGCCATGTCGGCACTGCTGCTGCTCACCGCGGTGGCCGCCTACGTGGTGTCGCCGACGTTCTGGTGGTTCTGCGGCACCGTCGGGGCCGTCACGATCCTCTACCTCGGTTACCTGCGGCGTCAGACGCGCATCGAGGAGCAGGTGCGACGCAGGCGGGCGCAGCGGATGATGCGGTCGCACCTCGGTGTGGAGAACACCAAGGACCAGGAATTCGACGTCGTGCCTGCGCGGCTGCGGCGGCCAGGGTCGGTGGTCCTGGAGATCGACGACGAGGATCCGATCTTCGAACACCTCGACTACGCCACCTTCGCGCGCGAGTACGACCTGCCCCGAGCCTCGGGTCAGTAGCTCGATTTCTAGCCGGGGGACCGGCACTGGTAGCCTGCTACCGGTACAAGGGGCTATAGCGCAGTTGGTAGCGCGTCTCGTTCGCATCGAGAAGGTCAGGGGTTCGATTCCCCTTAGCTCCACTCAGTTTGAGCAGGTCAGGACGCTGACCTGGCCGCCAGGTCACGATGCTTCCACGAATCCAGTATCACCGGTGATATCGGATTCCGTCGGACGGTCCCGTCCCTGACTCGGCGGCCACGCCGGCGACTAGGCTCGCGCGACGATGGACATCACCGAAGAGCAGATCTACGCACTCGCACCATTCGCGGCGACGCTGGCATTCGTTTTCCGCTGCTGACGCCCGAGCGGGTGCAGGCCGTCCTGTCGACCACGCACGAGTCCACCACGTACTTCCTGCGTCCCGTGCGCGGCACGGCAACCGCGACCTCGACGCCACTGAAGGTCGGCAGAACCCTCGCCACGGTCAGGACGGAAGTGCACGACGACGCGAACGAGTTGTGCGCGCACAACACTCAGATGGTGCACATCAGCAGACCTGCGGGCTAACGGCAGACGAGGTTCCGCACCAAGTCGAGCCGTCTTTGCGCCGGATGGGTCAACGGCGGGACGAGCAGCGTCGGCATCCCGAGTTCGACCGCAGCGCCGTCGTGCGATGCGCGATCACCCACCATCAACGTCCGCTCAGGGCGCGAACCCAATGCGTCGAGCGCCGCGCGGAAGATGGCCGGATCCGGTTTCTGCACACCGCATTCGAACGACAGCACGTACTCGTCCACGTAGCGGTCCAGATCCGCCGCGACGAACGCCGGTCTGAGGTCGAAATGGATGTCGCTCAGGATGGCGACCTCGCAGCCCTGAGCCGCCACCCAGCGCAGTGTCTCGGCGACGTCGTCGGCTTCCAACCGGCTCGGTTCGCCGTCGGCGTACGAGATCGCGGTCAGCACGTGCGCTACCGAGTCGGCGTCCCGCTCTCGGCCCAGCAGGCCGAGGGCCTCGCCGGTCCACGCTGCGACGGACACGGTCGTTACCAAGGTGCCGCGCCAGTCGAAGACCACGGCATCGAGTTTGGTCACGTCGACCCGGCGTCGCAGACGAGGTAGACGACGGCGCCGCGATTGCCGATGACGGTCTCGTGGTCGCGGCGGAAGCCGATCTTTCCCAGCACTCGCAGCGACGGCGTGTTCCACGCCCCGACGGTCGACCAGATCCGGGTGCGACCCGTGGCGAATGCCGCGTCCAGCACCGCGCGGGCAGCCTCGGTGGCATAGCCCTGACCGTGGAACCGCGTCAACAGTTCGTAGACGATCTCGGGCTCGTCGTGACTGCATCTGCCGACGATGAGCCCGCAGTACCCCATGGGTACGCCGTCGGACCGACGGCGAACGGTGAGTAGTCGAATACCGTTGTCCAGCGCCATGACTCGTTGCTCGGCCAACCGCGCGCGCACCTCGTCGACTGAGAAGTCGGTGCCGCCGTCGTGTTCACCAAGCAGTTCGTGATTCCACTCCGCGTCGCTCTCGTCGCGCGCTCGCAAGTCGAGGCGGTGCGTGACGAGCGACGTCGCCATCGGGGCGTACTTCGTCATCGAACTCCTGCCGTCGTGGCGGCCTTCGATCAACGTACCCGAGCGCCGACGGGGTTATCGGCGCACTGAACGGGGAACCGCCTCACGGTGAGCCACCCACCGCAGGACCCATTTGCCGCAGACGTCAACCACTGGTCGGACATCCCCGGCTGGTTCCACTGGCGCGAAGGCCAGCAGGAAGCCGTCGAGGTGTTCGGCGAGGGCAGCACCTTCGTCGAGGTCGGCTCCTATCTCGGGCGCAGCCTGTGTTCGCTCGCCGACGTGGTGCGCGCCTCGGGGCGTGACTTCACGGTCATCGGCGTCGACACCTGCCGCGGCAGCGGCGAGGAGGGTCTGGCCAACGAGAACGCCCACGGTCCGGCGGTCGAATACGGCGGTGGGACGTTCGCAGGCCTGTTGCACCGCAACGTGATCGCCTGCGGTTTCGCCGACGACGTCCACGTCTTCATCAGCTCCTCGCCGAAGGCCGCCGACTTCTTCGTCGACGGTTCGCTGGCATGGGTGCACCTCGACGCCCGACACGACTACGACAGCGTCGCCGCCGACGTCGACGCGTGGTTGCCGAAGGTCAAGGCTGGCGGCTGGCTGTCGGGCGACGACTACGACGACCTGCTGTGGCCGGGCGTCGTCGCCGCGGTGCGCGACCGGCTTCCCGGCGCGCAGGGCTGGCTGACGGCGCAGTGGCGGTGGCTCAAGCCCTGACGCACGACGACGCCCTCGGCTGAGCCGAGGGCGTTCTCTATCCGTTCTCCACGTTCTCTTCACGTGACGCGGCCCAGATCCCTACATGCTGGGTTCATGCGATTCGGTCACCAGGAAACGTTGCACGACAACGACTTGCGGTCGACACGTCGCAACCCGCCGGCTACGGCGGGGCCACGTTGGACGTCGAAGGAGAACGCAGCATGAAACTGGCGAAGATCACCGCACGAGTAGCGATCGCAGGCGCGCTGAGCGCGGCCACCCTCGGGCTGGGGGCAGGTGCTGGAACCGCGCTGGCCGACAGCGGCGGATTTCATCAGGACCGGTGCTTCGGGCACTTCTGCCAGGGCCGAGGTGGCGACGGCCGCCACGACGGGCGGGGTGGGTTCAGATTCGACGACCGACGGTGGGATCAGCGCGGATTCGACGACGGACGCCGCGATCACCGCCCCTTCAGCTACCGCGGCTCACGCGTAGAACCGTTCTTCGACCGGGGACGTGGCATCTGGGGATTCTGGTTCTTCCGCAACTTCATTCCTCTGTGACGAAGTCGCTGCGCCACAACTTGATCCAGCACACACCCCCACGAATCACACCGAAAGGTCCTGTCATGAGCGTTCACACCTCCGTCGACGTACATCCCGGCGCGACGTCCGAAGAACTGGTGGCCCGGGCGGTGGCCTTGCAGCCACTGCTGCGCAAGCACGCCGGGTACGGAGACCTGCATCGCCGCCAACCCGACGAGGTGATCGCGGCGGTGACCGAGGCGGGACTGTTCGGTCTGCTGGTTCCCAGACGGTTCGGTGGTCAGCAGGCGAATCTGCGGACCCTGCTGAACGTGACCGAGACGCTCGGCGAGGTCGACGGCTCGGCTGCCTGGGTGGTCAGCCTCGGCGCAGTGGCGGGCTGGTTGGTCGGGCTCGCCTCCGAACGAGCTAGAGAGGACGTCTTCGGCGAGGACGCCGACGCGCGGATCGCCGGTAGCATCAATCCGACACCTGCCGAGCGCGTCGAGGGTGGGCTGCTCGTCACCGGGCGCTGGCCCTATGCGTCCGGTTCACCGCACGCCACGTGGGCGGCGGTGGGCGCGCTGGTTCCCGACGACGCGGGCACTCCGGAGGCGCTGCTGTGTCTGATCCCCATGTCGCAGCTCACCGTGGAGGACACGTGGCGCACCGTCGGCATGCGGGGCACGGGTTCACATCACTTGGCCGCCGAGGACGTGTTCGTTCCCGCTCATCGCACGATCCGCTTGTCCGAGATCGCCGAAGGCGGGTCCGCCGACGGCGCCGGTGAGGTGGACGACCGGCCTCACACGGGATCGGTTCTCTCACTGTCGATTCTGTGCCCCCTGTTGGGCCTTGGTCGGGCCGCACTGGCCCTGGCCACCGAAAAGGCTGACGCCAAGCCGTTGCACCACACCGTCTACGAACGGCAAGCCGACTCGGTCGGCGTCCAGATCCAGCTCGCCAGAGCCACCCTCGCGTTGCAGACCGCCCGACTGCACGCCGAGCACGTGGTCGACGAGCTCGATGCCGCGGCGGCTCGGGGAATTCGGCCCGATTACGCTGCGAGAGCGCACATCCGGGCCCAGTGCGGCTACGCCATGACCCAGGCGCTTGAGGCGGTCGACATCGCCTCCGACCTGTACGGCGCGGGGGGATTCGCCGAGTCCAGCCCGATGCAGCAGGTGTGGCGCGATGCGAACGTCATTGCCCGACACGCGGGACAGAACGCCCACGTGGGTTATGAGGTCCTCGGCAAGGCGCTACTGGGTCTCCCCGAGCGGATCAGTCCCACGGTCTGAGCCCTGCGCAAGGGGAGGAGCCCCTCCGGCGACTGCCGGAGGGGTGCGCTTCTTCAGTCGTCGTTTGAGGCTGGCGCTCTTGGCCATTCGCAGGAAGAGGTTGGTCGAGGTGAACATCGGAATCACCCCGAGAAACGTCCGCTCCGACGGGGTGGCACCGTGCAGGTGCTCGAGGCTGCCGAAGACGTAGAAGCATCCGATGCTGAAGATGGCTGCCGGAATGCACAGCGCCAGGAATGACCCGCGATCCGAGGTCGCCTGTCTGGCCAGGGCCACTTCCTCGTCGGTCATCGGCTCGCCCTTGCGTAGCTTCGCCAACGCGGTTTGCGTTGCGCCGATGTGCTCGCTCAACGGCAGTGTCGGTCGACGCACCAGGCGCGCGACGCCCACCGACGCCCCCGCGGCGAACACCACGACGGCCACGAAGGCGATCGTCGCCAGCACGGCCCACGGAACCGAACTCATTGCCGCACTCCGAAATCCGAGACCTGCCGCAGCGGTCGTCTCCGGACCAGCGTCGGCCACCAGAACCACGGCCCGAAGAGCCGCAGCAGACACGGCACGATGAACGACCGCACGATCAGCGTGTCAAGCAGCAGACCGATGCAGACCGTCGTGCCCACCTGGCCGATGGTCCGCAGGTCACTGGTCAGCATCGCCAGCATGGTGAACGCGAACACCAGGCCGGCCGAGGTCACCACGCCGCCGGTGCTTCCCAGCGCCCTGATCAACCCGGTGTGCAATCCCGCCCCCAACTCCTCCTTCACGCGAGCGATCAACAGCAGGTTGTAGTCCGACCCGACGGCCACCAGGATGATGAACGTGATCGGCAGCACCAGCCAGTGCAGGTGCAAGCCGATCAGGTGCTGCCACACCAGCACGGACAATCCGAACGCGCCGGCGAACGAGAACGCGACCGTGCCGGGAATCACCAACGCGGCCATCAGACTTCGCGTGATCAACAGCATGATGAGGAAGATCAGGATGAACGCGGCGATCGCCACGATCAGCAGATCCGATGCGGCGTAGGTCTTGATGTCCAGGTTGTTCGACCCCGCACCGCCGATGTAGATCTTGGCGCCGGCCAGCGAGGTTTCCTTGAGCGCGATCTGAATGGCCTCGGGGAACTTCTCCACGTGTTCGACCCCTTCGGGTCCCATGGCGTTGCCCTCGTGGGTGACGATGAAGCGGGCGGCCTTGCCGTCCGGCGACATCATCAACTGCATACCGGCCTTGACGTCGTCGTTGTCGAAGGCCTCCCTTGGCATGTAGAAGAACGAATCGCTTCGGGACGCGTCGAAGTCGTTGCCCACGTTGATCAGATCGTCGAACGTCTGACCGGTCTGCGTGGACTGCAGATGTGCCGGACCGTAGGACTGCACGATGACCGACTGCAGCATCTGCGTCTGATCGCGTTGAATCTTCAACTGGGCCACCAATTGCGGCATCAGCGCGTCGACGGCCTGAAAGTCGGTGACGGCGTTCCCGATCTGCTCACGCAGGCTGTCGATGCCGTCCAAACCGTCGAACAGCGACCGGAACGCGTAGCAGAGCGGGATGTCGAAACAGTGTGGCTCGTAGTAGAAGTAGCTCTTCAGCGGCCGGAACGTGTCGTCGAGATTGGAGATGTCGGCGTTGATCTCCTCGGTGACGGCTTGCAGGTTCTCGAAGGTGAGGACCGTGGCGTGCAGATCGTCGGCCAGCTTCTGGTTGAGATCGATCGTCTTGCTCAACGTCGCCACGGTGTCCGCCTGAATCCGGGCCTGCTCGTCGGTGTCGGCGTTGGACCGTTGGTTGAAGGGCAACTGTTGTCCGCTCGCGCCGCCCTGGGTGGTGAACAGATAGGGCAGGGTGGCGCGGTCGAGTGGCCGGCCCAGGGGTCGGGTGATGCTCTGCACCATGGCGACGCCGGGAACGCGGATGAGGGCGCCAGCCACCCGGTCCAGCGAGATGAAGTCGGCCGAGTTGCGCATGTCGTGGTCGGACTCGACCATCAGCATTTCGCTGAACAGCTTGCTCTGGGGAAAGTGCCGGTCCGAGGCCGCGAAGCCCTGATTGGCGGCCGCGTCGGTCGGTTGGTACGCGCGGTCGTCGTAGCTGACGCGGTAGGTCGGCACGAAGAGCGCCCCGACCATGACCACGGCACAACTGGCCGCCAGGATGGGCACCGGCCACCGCACCACGCTGGCCGCGATCCGCCGGTAGAGGTGTCCTCTGACCAATCGCTTCGGGTCGAAGAGTCCAAACAGGCTGCCGACGGTCAGGATCGCCGGACCGAGCGTCAGCGCCGCCGAAATGGTCACCAGCATGGCGATGGCGACGGCCGGGCCCATCGTGTGGAAGTAGTCGAGGCGGGCGAAGCTCAAGCAAAATCCGGCGCCGGCGATGGTCAGCCCCGAGCCGACGATGATGGGCGTCACGCTGCGGTAGGCGGTGAAGTACGCCTCCTCCCGAGTCTCGCCGAGTTGGCGGGCCTCCTGATAGCGGCCCATCAGGAAGATTCCGTAGTCGGTCCCGGCGCCGAGGGTCAGGGCCACCACGATGTTCACCGCGAACGACGACAGCGGGATGACGCCGAAATGGCCGAGGGTGGAGACGACGCCCTTGGCGATGAGCATCTCGAACAGCACGGTGGCCAGCGGCATCAGCACCGTGCTGGGGGAGCGGTAGACCAGCAGCAGCATCGCGATGATCAGGAAGATGGTGACGATGGTGATGTTGTTGAGACTGGAGTTGGCGATGGCCAGCGTGTCCGAGGCCAGCGGTGCCGCGCCGCTGACGTAGGCCTTCAGACCCGGCGGTGGGGTGTCGTCGGCGACGATGGCGCGGACCGCGTCGACGGACTGGTTGGCCTGAATTTGGCCGATGTCGCCGGCCAGTCGGAGCAGCACGAACGTGGACTTGCCGTCGACGCTCTGCGCGCCTGCGGCGGAGAACGGCTTGCCCCACAGATCCATGACGTACTGCACGTGCTGGGGGTCGTTCTTCAGCCGCAGCATCAGGTCGTCGTAGTACCGATGGTCGACGTCGTTCAGCGGGTGGTCCGCTTCGAGCACGACCATGGTCAGGCTGGTGGAGGTCGACTCCTGGAATTTCTCGCCGATGTGCAGCATGGCGGCCTGCGACGGTGCGTAGGTCGGAATCATCGGGCCGGCAAGCTCGGCCGCGACGTCCTCCACCTTCGGGATGAAGGTGTTCGTCGTGACGGCTATCAGGCCCCAGAACACGATGATCGGAATGGCAAGGAGCCGAACGGTTCTCGCGACGAACGGACGTTTCGCCCGGTGCGCGCTCACGCGGACTTCACCCGGCAGGTGACGTCGGCGTCCTCGCGGGTGGCGGATTGTTCGTCGCGGACGACGCCGTTGACCAACATCCGGCAGTGCACGTCGCCGCCGTGGACCTGGGCGGAGATGCTGCCCGAGACGACGGTGAGCGTGGTGGTCTCGGTGTGCGACCAGGGCAGGCTGTCGAGGTTGACCGTGTGGGGATGGCCGTCGACGTCGAGATAGGAGAGCATGCCGCTGCCGCCGAGCGAGCCGTCCAGTTCGTAGGTGAGCTGTTTGGGGACGAACTCCGGAGGGGCCTGCGGGCCGTTGACGGTGATCACCGGTCCTGGGGCCGACGCCTGGTGCACCTTCCACATGCTCACCCCGCCCACGGTGACCGCGATGACGGCGACCAATGGCAGCCAGGCTCTTTCCAGGAAGGTCCTGGCCTTCGATTGTTGGCTCATTCGTTCACCCCTCGGCCCATTGGCACCGACGATTTATATCCTATGAACGATCAATTGATCAATCCGAACGGCGCGACGCACAGCGTTCGTACAGAAACAATCGCCACTGGTGAGGGCGCCTCGCATCCCGAGGAATAAAGCCGCGGTCAGGTGCGTTGCCGAACACTCACTGCATCATCTAGATGATATAAATCGACCATGAAACATGCCGGTGGGGTCGACGTCATCTCCGAGATGGTCGAGATGGGTGCGGACACGATGTGGCGATACCTGGCCGACCGCGACGAATTGAGTGCCAGCGCCACCCTGGCGCTGAATCGGCTGAATCGCGAAGGGCCGATGCGGGTGACGGCACTCGCCGAGGCCGAGGGCGCCAGTCAATCGGCGATGACGCAGTTGATCCAGCGCCTGGAGCGTCAAGGGTTGGTGGAGAGACGCGCCGACCCCGAGGACGGCCGCGCGTCGCTGGTGGCGATCGGCGAGGAAGGCAGGCGGATGTGGGACGGGCGGGCCGTCGTCCGCCATCAGCGGATCGCCGACATGTTGGCCGACGTCGGTCCTGACGATCAGGTGGCGCTGTGGCTGGCCGCTCAGGTGGTGGTGCGGGTCCTCGGGCAGATGCGGCAGGCCGTCGGATTGCACATGCACGCCGACGTCTACGTCACGGGCTGACCCACTGGCCCTCGTTGCGCTCGCGGCGCGCGACTTCCGCCTCGCGGTCCTTCGTCCAGGAGTCCTCGAACTTCTCGTCGGGGCGGACCCGGGGGAAGCGATTCATCATGCCGCTCAACCACTTCGGTACCTCCCGGGGTTCCCACTGTGGCAGTGCGGTGCTGAGTGCAGCCAGCGTCTTGAGGGCGACGAAGATGCCGAACAATGCGTCGGCGGCATCGGTCAGCGCGATCCCGATCAGTCCGAAGATCAGCGTGAGGTGGACGACGACCACCCGGCTCAATCCTCGGTGGGCGAGCTGCTCGAGCCGCCAGAACGGCCATCGCCTCAGGCTGAGCAGATCCAGCGCGAAGTCCGCGGTCAGGAACCCCAGGATGACAAGGCAGCCGAGACCCGCTGTGCGCCAGTCGACGTGGGCGAGTGCACGATTGTCCTCCTTGCCGAGCAGAAACAGGATGGCGCACAGGAACACGGCGTGGGCGGCGCAAAAGCCGAAAGTGGTCACCGCGAAGCCCGCGAGGAAGGACGACCGCTGCGTGCCGCACCGAGTCGTTCCGCCAGCCTGATACCTGAAGTGGCCCTGGCGGGGTGTCCAGCGACGATGCAGGAGGATGCGCGCGCAGATGAACACCGAGGCGGCCACCGTCTCGAACCAATAGACGACGAGCGTCGTACCGCCCGCCCAGCCGCCGACGAACCAGCCGACGACCGGGACGGCGATGACCGCCAGGAGGATCAGCGGTGACAGGAAGCGAGTCACGGTGGAGCTATTGGGCTTTCGCGTCGTGCAGCCGTCCGAGCACTCCGGCGGTGGTGGTGAAGTCCATGCACGCGTCGGTGACCGATTGGCCGTAGACGAGGTGCCCGCTGACGGGCTGGGCGCCGGCCACCAGGAAGCTCTCCAGCATCAACCCGCTGATGCCCTGTTCGCCGGCGGCGATCCGGGCGGCGATCTCGTCGGCGACGACGGCCTGGCGCACGTGATCCTTGCCCGAATTGGCGTGCGAGCAGTCGATCATGACGTTGCCGGGTAGCCCCGCGGCGACCACGCCCTCGACTGCCTCGGCGATGGAGCCGGCGTCGTAGTTGGGGCCCGAGGACCCACCGCGCAGAATCAGGTGGCAGTCGGGATTGCCCGCGGTCTCGACGATCGCGCCGCGGCCGAGGTCGTCGATTCCAAAGAAGACGTGTTGCGCTGCAGCGGCTCTCACGCCGTCGACTGCTGGCTGAACGTTGCCGTCGGTGCCGTTCTTGAATCCGACGGGCATCGACAGCCCGGAGGCCAACTGGCGGTGAATCTGGGACTCGGTGGTCCTGGCCCCGATCGCCCCCCACGCCACGGTGTCGGCGATGTATTGGGGGCTCGTCGGCTCGAGGAACTCGCAGCCCACCGCGAGCCCGATCGCCCCGATGTCGAGCAGCAGTGCGCGGGCGGTGCGCAACCCTCGTTCGACGTCGTAGGTGCCGTCCATGCCGGGGTCGTTGATCAGGCCCTTCCATCCGACGGTGGTGCGGGGCTTCTCGAAGTAGACCCGCATGACGATCTTGAGCCGGTCGGCGTAGGCGTCGGCCAAGGGTGCCAGCCGGTGCGCGTAGTCCAGCGCGGCCACCGGGTCGTGGACCGAGCAGGGACCGACGACGACGAGCAGTCGGTCGTCACGGCCGGCGAGGATCTCGGTGATTTCGTCGCGATGGCGTTGAACCGCCGCGGCGCCGTCGCGGTCCAGGGGGAGTTCGGCCAGGATCTGCGCGGGCGGCGGTACGGGACGGAAGGACACGATCCGACGGTCGGAGATGGTGCGCGCTTCTGCGACGTCTGCGGCGGGGCTGGTGATGGTCACGATGTGTTCGGGCTTCCTGTGAGTGGTTCTCAGGGCTCACCCGTGGACGATCCGGTGCCCTGAAATGACGAAAGCAGCGACCATGTGGTCACTGCTGGGCTCCGGGCCACCCGGAGCCAAGATAAAGCGCCAATAGCTGCGCGTGCCGATGTTCACGGCACGAACCATACCGTGTCGTTCCCCCGGCCGTCGACCGGCCTGCCTGCCTCGACTCTGCGGTCACTGCGACGAAGTGCGAGAAGCGGTCACGGTACGCGCAGAGTCGAGACAGCTGAAGCGGCCGGGGTGAACTCTGCAGTGGGCGTGTGTGGCGGCTAGGCCGTCAGATCGTCGTCGTCCCACTCGTCGGCGTTCCTCAGCGAGGTGAGCTCGGGGTTCGCGGTTGTCTCGGTGCGCTGGCCGCCGTTGCGACGGGCGAGGTAGACGTTCGAGGTGGCAACCGTGATGAGTTCCTCGACGACGTCGTGCGGGGGGTGCCCGACGATTGGGGCAAGCGGCGTGACGACCGCGCCGATGCTGGCGGTGAGTCGGTAGGGGGCGGTACGCACGGTGTGTTGCAGTCGATCGGTGAGCACCGAGGCGTCGGTGCTGTTGAACGTGTCGGCGACGAGGTACTCCGAATCGCCGACGTGCGCGAGGATCGCGTCGCGCCGCAGCGTTTCCCGTAGCCGCTGGCCGATCGCCACCCTGGCCTGATTCCCTCCCGCCTCGCCTCCCATCGCGGTCAGCAGCGAGAAGCTGTCCAGACTGACGACCACGATGGCCAGGAAGCGGTCGTCGTCCCTGTCGCGGGCGACGATGGTCGCGATGCGGTCCGAGAAGGCGTCCCGCGTCAGCAGCCCGGTCAACGGTTCGAGCTCGCCGTAGTGAACGTCGTTGTCCACCAACCGGACAACGCTCCGACAGCAGAACACCACGAAGGCGTTGACGAGAGCGAACAAGACCACCACCGCCACGGTGACCTCGGGCGCCACGCCGGCGAAGCGCACCGACTGCACCACGAGTGTCGCGACCCCGACGATCCAGGTGTAGGCCAACAGCCATCCAGCATGGAACACGGCGGCGAACGCAGACACGGCGATGAATGCGGTAGCGCCCATCAGTCCGACGGCGGGATCGCGTTCGATCAGACAGGCGACGCCCACCAGGACGCTGACGATCAGAGTGGACAGCTGGGACAACCTGCGCGTTGGCCAACTCGACCTCAACCAGATCGTGGACAAGGCGACGCAGCACGCGAACACCGCGACGGCGATCGAACGGTCGCGCGCGCCCGTCGGGCCGTGATCGCCGAGCATCAGCAGCAGTGGCAGCGCGCCGCAGCCGAAGATGTTGAGGGCGGTCAGCCGGCAGGTGGCGCGCTGATGGCCCCTCGCCGCCAGCATTGAGGTGATCCAGTAGTAGCGATCCTCGGAGTGGAGCCGGCGCAGTACCGCGGACAGCACGGTCAGCCTCGCGCCGACGGGCCGAAGGGCAAATCGCCATCGGCATACTCACGGGAACGGCCAGTTAGCACGCGGGGAACAGTAATCGAACTACAAGATCAGTGGTTAGTCTTCGGCGCCTGGCATAGCGTGGAGGAGTGACGGAAACTTCGACAGAACGCGGCTTCGCCGCCCCCTTCCTCGACCCTTCCGCCTTCGAGCCGGACATCGCCGATCCGGTCGAACTTCGCGAACACCGCAAGCGGCGTCTTGCCCTGGCGTACCGGGTGATTGGCGCCATGGGATGGGGCTCACTCGGCGACGGCCACATCTCGGCGCGTGACCCCGAGCGGCCGGACTGCTTTTGGTTGGCCCGGTACGGCGTCCCGTTCCGCGTGATGACCACCGACGACCTCGTGCTGGTCCGCCCCGACGGCGTGATCGAGGGAGGCGGGCACATCAACGTGGCCGCATTCCACATTCACGCCCCCGTGCACGAGGCGCGTCCCGACGTCGTCTCGGCGGCGCACTTCCACACCCCGTACGGCACGCCCTTCTCGGCGACGGTCACCAAGCTGGAGCCCATCTCCCAGGAGGCGTGCGCGTTCTTCGGCGACCACGAGATCTTCGACGACGAGGAAGTCAGCATCGCGTCGCTCGACGGCGGCAAGCGCATCGCGGCCGCTCTCGACGAGGCGCGCGGAGTGATCCTGCGCAACCACGGGCTGATGACCGTCGGAGCCACGGTCGACTCGGCGGTGGGCTTCTTCATGTTGATGGAGCGCTGCGCCGAGGTTCAGGTGAAGGCGCGCGACGCCGTCCCGATCAGCGCCGACATGGCCGGGCGCGTTCACGAGGAGTTCGACGAGGTCGCGGGGTGGCAGGCATTCCAGTGGGCGCAGCGGACGTACGTGCCCGCCGGCTGACCTAGGGCACGAGCGTCACCTCTCCGGTCGGCCTGGCGACCAGGCCGGCATCGGTGGCGGAGTTGAGCGCGCGCTGCCAGTTCAGCTCCGCGAGGACCATCACGCCGAGTCCGGCGACCACGGCAAGCAGGGAAGCGATCATGACCCCAGCGTGGCGACGGAATGTAATGACCGCCGAAGCGCCGCCTGTGAACTCCCTTTGAAACAGGCGAGTTAGTCCTCCTTGCGAACCAACCGCATCAGCGCCTCGCGGTCCGGCGCCAACAGCTCGTCGATGCGCGGCTGGTTGACGTCGGCAACCACGATCTCGCCGACGTCCTCGTGGACGCCCGAGAAGATGCCGTGCGACTTCATCTTCTCCGTTTGGTAGACGTTGTCCTCCGTCGGCGTCACGTAGTACACCGCGTCCGCCTTGAACCTGTTGATCAGCCAAAGGTGCACCAGGGTCATGAGCCGCTTCTGGCGCAGGTGCTCGGCGAAGGTGTTCTGGTCGCGCACCGTCAGGATGCTGCGGCCGTTGCGATCCTTGATGGGGTCGACGAGCACGTTCGCGAGCTTGTCCTCGCCGTCGCCGTAGATGCCCAATTCGAGCACTTCGCCACCCGCGCGTAGCGGTCGGAACTGCACGCGCAGCGTCTCGCCGAGCTGGTAGTGCTCACCCCACAGCGCCAGCCAGTCCTCCAGCAGTTTCTTCGGCACCTCGGTCTGGACCAGGTGTTGGTGCTGCGTGGAGCCCTTGCCCATCGACTTGGTGGTGGCGGTGCGCCCCGACGACGCGGCCAGCGCGGCATCGCTGCGCGGGCCGCCGACCAGCGTCTGCGGGGTGCGGTACGGCGACTCGACGAGCCGCATCTTCCGTTGCAGGCGCGCCAGCGCCAGCATCCCGTCCTGCCGCAGGGCGGTGGCGAACTCCTCGGCGGCGACGCCGTCGATCTGGTGGCCGCCGTAGGTCATGAAGTTGAAGACGAATCCCATCTTCCCGATCTCCTCGGGGAAGGCGCGCATCTCGTCGTCGGTCATGCCGGTGGTGTCCCAGTTGAACGAAGGAGACAGGTTGTAGGCCATCATCTTGTCGGGGTAGACGGCGCGGATCGCGCGGGCGAATTCCCTGGCGTCGGCCAGGTCGGCGGTCTTGGTCTCCATCCACAGGATGTCGGCGAACGGCGCGGCCGCCAGCGACTTTGCGATCGCGTACGGGATGCCGCCGCGCACCTGGTAGTAGCCCTCCGGGGTCTTGGCCCGTTCGCAGTCCCACGGCACGTCGACGCCTAGTTCCCTGGCCTTCTCGCGCGCGGCGTAGAGCGACGCAGTCTTGGCGAACTCACGCCACTGTGCGGGGGTCAGTGCCACCGGCTCGCCCTCGCGCTCGCGGAAGGCCACCATCTCGGCCACGGCCTCGCCGTAGGTCTCGAGGCCCGCGTCGGCTTGCCACGCATCGACGAAATGCGACTCGACGGTGTCGAAGAGGTCGTCGACCGAGGTCTCGTCGCCCCTCTTCCACGACGCCGCCGCATCGGTGACGAGCTTGGCGACGCCCTGGCGTTCGAGCCAGGCGTCGGCGGCCGCGTACTCCCCGTCGGGCAGTGCGTAGAGCAGGTGACCGCGCAGGTCGGTGACGCCCTTGGCGTGGAAGCTGCGCATAAGGGCCAGGAAGCAGGCCTTGTATGGCGGGACCTTGAGGTTGGTGGCGCCGAGCAGGAACGGCTGGTCGCGCTCGTCGGCGCGACTGTCGATCAGGTTCGCCGCCTCGGCGTCGGTCCGCGCCACGATGATGCCGGGCACCCGCATGATGTCGAGTTGGAAGCGCGCGGTGTTGAGGCGCTTGATCTGCTCGTCGGACGGCACCAGGACCTTGCCGCCCTGGTGGCCGCACTTCTTGGTGCCGGGTCGTTGATCTTCGATGTGGTAGCCGGGAACACCGGACTCGACGAAGCGACGAATCAGATTGCGCACGTGCGGGTCTCCGCCGTGGCCGGTGTCGGCGTCGGCGATGATGAACGGCCGGTAGTCGACCGCAGGCGTGGCCGCCCGCTGCTGGGGGGTCATCTTGAGGCGCAGGTACTGCTGGTTGCGGTCCGCCGTGAGCAGCGCCCGCACCAAGCCGGCGGCTTCGTCGGGCACCTGGCTCAGGGGGTAGCTGGCGAGGTCGGGCCCCGGGTCCTCGCTGATGGAGCCCTTCGCCGACGTCGCCCAGCCGCCAAGGTAGATGCCCTCGATGCCCATCCGCTTGATCGTCACGGCCTGCCCTGGCGAGTAGGGGCCAAAGGTGGTGATGCTCTTCTGCTGGGCGGCGAGTTCGCGGAGGCGGGCGTAGAACGCGCCTGCCGCCTCGCGGGCCACCGGGTAGTCGGTAGGGATGGTGCCGCGCTGCTCGGCGACCTGCCGTGCGGTGTACAGACGGACTATCCCCTCGAAGCGTGGACTGTCGAAGTACCGTTGCGTCGCGGCGAGGTCGTCGTCGAAGGATGTGCTGGCCTGGACGTCCGATTCGGTCATCGTCATGTGTTCAAGCTCCTCGTCGAGCATGTTTGCCGGTGATGGTGCGAGTGTATGGCGCTTGCCACGCGGGGCGTTTCGATTCACCCATCTCAGCGATTTCGGGTGCACCTCACAGGCTCACCGACGGTCAGCCTGTCTAACTGTCAGTGTGACAACGACATTGGAATTGCCCGTCTCGGCGAGTGACGAATGGCCAGGAGCGGCGCCGCCGCGGGAACGTCGGGACCGTGTCGGCTTCGGCGTTCTGCTGTCGTTCACCGCCGTCGCCTACCTGTGGAACATCACCGTCAACGGGATGGGCAACCAGTTCTACGCCGCCGCCGCGCAGGCCGGATCGAAGAACTGGGAGGCACTGCTGTTCGGGTCGCTGGACGCCCAGAACTTCATCACCGTCGACAAGCCGCCGGTGTCGCAGTGGGTGATGGGCCTGTCCGGGCAGATCTTCGGCTTCAGCAGCGCCAGCATGTTGATCCCCGAGGCGTTGATGGCCGTCGCCACGGTGGCCCTGTTGTACGCGGCGGTCCGGCGGGTCGGCGGGCCGAACGCGGCACTGCTCGCCGGGTTCGCCTTCGCCCTGACTCCCGTAGCGGCGCTGATGTTCCGTTTCAACAACCCCGACGCGGTCATGGTGTTGCTGATGACGGCCGCGGTCTACTGCGCGGTGCGGGCACTCGAGCGCGCCAGTGCGACGTGGATCGCGTTGGCCGGCGTCGCACTCGGATTCGCGTTCCTCGCCAAGATGCTCGAAGGCATCATGGTGATGCCTGCGATCGGTCTGATGTACCTGATCGCCGCGCCGACCACCTTCGGCAGGCGGGTGTTGCACCTCCTGGGCGCGCTCGTAGCCTTCCTGGTCTCGGCGGGGTGGTTCGTCGTCCTCACCCTGCTGTGGCCCGCGTCGTCACGGCCCTACATCGCCGGGTCGACCGACGACAACTTCATGAACCTGGTCCTCGGGTACAACGGGTTCGCCCGCGTTCTCGGCAACGGCAACAGCGGCTTTCACCTCAACCCGGTGGTGGGCGCCGCGGCGGACACCCCGTTCGAGGTCAACCACGGCCATCACGGCGGCTTCGGTGGGCTTGGCGCCAACTCCCCGGGACTGACCCGCCTGTTCACCGGAGAGTTCGGTTTCGAGATCGGCTGGCTGCTGCCCGCGGCGCTGGTGGCGCTGGTGCTGGTGCTCGTCTCGCGGTGGCGCGCCCCGCGCACCGACCTCACCCGCGCGGGCGCCGTCGTGTTCGGGGTCTGGATGCTGGTCGACGGGCTGGTGCTCAGCTACATGAAGAGCATGGTCCACCCGTACTACTGCCTGTCCTTCGTGCCAGCGGTCGGCGGCATGGTCGCGCTCGGCGTCGGTGAGGCGTGGGGCCGACGTGACTCCTGGCTTGGACGCAGCGGACTGGTCGCAATGGTCCTCGGCACCGGGGTCTGGAGTTGGTGGCTGCTCGGGCGCAACGCCGAGTGGTTGCCCGCGCTGCGGTGGACGATCCTCGCGGTGAGCGCGATCGCGGCCGTCGGCCTCGTCGTCTCGCTCAGGCCTCGGGTGGGGCGACACCTCGCCGTCGCCGCGCTGGCAGTCGGGTTACTCGGCGCCGTGCTGGGGACCGGCGCCTATTCGGTCGCCACCCTCGGCCAGCCGCACACCGGAGGCATGCCCATGGTCGGACCCGCCGCCGCGGACGGGCAACGTCACGGTGGATGGGATCAAGACGACGACGACGCGCAACTGGACGCCATGCTGCGCGCGACCAACACCGACTTCTCGGCGGCCGTCGACCGATCGTCGGCCGCGGCGAGCCTCGAGCTGGCCACCGACACCGCGGTGATGGCGATCGGCGGCTTCGGCGGCAGCGACCCGACTCCGACCCTGGGTCAGTTCCAGCAGGACGTCGCCAACCACCGGATCGGCTACTACGTCGCCCACACGGCCGACCACCGGCCCGGTGGTTTCGGCGGTCGGTCGGCGCACGCCGACATCGCCAACTGGGTGGCCGCCAACTTCACTCCGACGACCGTCGGGACCGTCACGGTGTACGACCTCTCAACCCCCAAGGAGTGACGCACCCCGGTTTGCGGTAGCGGGGCGGGGCCGCCTCAGTAGGATGCCTCGCATGCCACTCGCCGACGGGTCGACGTTCGCCGGTTACGCCATCGTGCGACTGCTGGGTGCCGGCGCAATGGGCGAGGTCTACCTGGCCCAACATCCCCGGTTGCCGCGTCAGGATGCGTTGAAGGTGATGGCGTTGGCCGTCTCCAGCGACGACGAGTACCGCGAGCGGTTCAACCGCGAGGCCCAGAACGTCGCCGCGCTGTGGCACCAGAACGTCGTCGCCGTCCACGATCGCGGCGAGGACGAGGGCCGGCTGTGGATCGCTATGGACTACGTCGAGGGCACCGACGCCGGGCAGCTGCTGAAGGAGAAGGACTACCGCAGCGGGTTGCCGCCTGCCGACGTCGTGCGCATCATCGGCGCGGTGGCCGACGCGCTGGACTACGCGCACCAACGCCAACTGCTGCACCGTGACGTCAAACCCGCGAACATCCTCCTTGCCAACATGGACTCCGACCGCTGGCGGGCACTGCTGGCGGACTTCGGGATTGCGCGCCGGGTGGACGACGCGAGCGGACTGACCGAGACGAACATGGCCGTCGGCACGGTGGCCTACGCCGCGCCGGAACAGTTGATGGGCCAGACGCTCGACGGTCGGGCCGACCAATATTCGCTCGCCGCAACGGCATTCGAGTTGCTGACGGGTTCGCACATGTACCTGGATCGCAATCCCGCCGTGGTCATCAGCCGACACGTTAGCGCGCCGCCGCCGGCGATCGCCGAACGCAAGCCCGAGCTCTCCGAGCTGGGGCCGGTGCTGTCGAAGGCGCTGGCGAAGTCACCTGCCGACCGCTACGACAGCTGCACCGAGTTTGCCCAGGCGTTGGCTCGGCACCTCGACGGGCACGGTGACACCTCCGGAGTAGACGACACGGTGCTGGCCAGTCGGCTCGGGTCGGCGGGTTCCTCCGCGAAGAGCGCGCGGGGCCGGTTGTGGTGGCTGGGCGTCGCGGCCGTGGTGGCCGTCGGATTGCTGCTGATCGGGGGCGTCGTCGCGGGCATCTTCATCGCGCGCGACCAGAGTTCGAAGGTCGCGCAGCCGTCGGCGTCGGCACCCGCAATGCCGGTGGTGCTCGTCGGCGCGGACTGTCAAATACTCGGTGCCGCAGGCATTTCCGACACGGGCCAGAAGGCCTACTGTGCCCGGCTGCCGCCGGCTAACACCATCATGTGGTCACTCGTCTCCGGTGTCGTGCCGTCCCCGACCGTCACCCCAGGACCCAATGACGAGGTCTACCCGGAGGGCATCGAGGAGCAGGTGCGCGTCTGCGTGCAGCAGACCGGTCAGTCACGCGTGGAGTGCCGCGAAGACATCCGCCGCGGCAACCTCTACGGGCCGGCCTGAGCAGTATCAGGCCAGGGGGCCGACGACGCCTTCGGCGGCGCGGACCAGGGCGCCTGATCGGGCCAGCCCGACCGCCGCGGCGATCTCCGGTGCGAGGAAGCGATCCGGACCGGGGCCTTCGACCCGTTCCCGCAACGCGGCGATCACCGCGCCCGTGGCGGGTGACGGCGCCAACGGTCGG
This sequence comes from Mycobacterium sp. AT1, assembly GCF_002043095.1. Taxonomy (GTDB): domain Bacteria; phylum Actinomycetota; class Actinomycetes; order Mycobacteriales; family Mycobacteriaceae; genus Mycobacterium. The sequence goes on from NZ_MVOC01000055.1 coordinate 97,877, forward strand.
CGCATGTCCAGACCCCTTGCGGCGGTGAGCACTTCGATCGCCAGCACGGTGGTGAGCCCGTCGACGGCGCGGCGCAACTTGCGGGCGGCCGACCAGCCCATGGAGACGTGGTCCTCCTGCATGGCCGACGACGGGATCGAGTCGGCGCTGGCGGGGTTCGCCAGTCGTTTGAGTTCGGAGACGATCCCGGCCTGGGTGTACTGCGCGATCATGTGGCCGCTGTCGACGCCTGGGTCGTGGGCGAGGAACGGGTTGAGGCCGTGGCTGCGGTTGACGTCGAGGAAGCGGTCGGTGCGTCGCTCGCTGATGCTGGCTACGTCGGCCACCACGATCGCCAGGAAGTCGAGCACGTAGGCCACGGGCGCACCGTGGAAGTTGCCGTTGGACTCGACCCGACCGTCGAGGGTGACGACGGGATTGTCGATGACGCTGGCGAGTTCACGCTCGGCGACCATGCGCGCATGCGCGGCGGTGTCTCGGGCCGCGCCCGCCACCTGCGGTGCGCAGCGCAGCGAGTAGGCGTCCTGGACCCGCGTGCAGTCGGGGGTCTGGTGGCTGGCGACGACCCCGGAGCCCGCGAGCAGCCGGGTCATGTTGGCCGCGGCCGCCCCCTGGCCAGGGTGGGGCCGCAGCTGCTGAAGGTCGGCGGCGAAGACGCGGTCGGTGCCGAGCTGGCCCTCGACGCTCATCGCGGCCGCGACGTCGGCCAGCCGCAGCAGGTGTTCGAGGTCGGCCAGTGCCAGGACCAGTTGACCGAGCATGCCGTCGGTGCCGTTGATGAGGGCGAGGCCCTCCTTCTCGGCCAGGGTGACGGGGGACAGGCCGTGTTCGGCCAGGGCGTGCGCCGACGGCTTGATCTCCCCGGATCGGGTGCGCACGTAACCCTCGCCCATCACCGAAAGTGCCACGTGGGCAAGCGGTGCCAGGTCACCGGAGCAACCGAGGCTGCCGTACTCGTGCACCACCGGCGTCAGCCCGGTCGAGATCAGATCCGCGTAGGCCTGGGCGGTGTCGCGGCGGACCCCGGTGCGTCCAGTTGCCAGCGTCGACAGTCGCAGCAGCATCATGGCGCGGATGACTTCGCGCTCGACCTCGGGGCCGGATCCCGCTGCGTGCGAGCGGATCAGGCTGCGCTGCAGCTGGGTACGGCTCTCCTTGGGAATGTGTCGCGTCGCCAGGGCGCCGAAGCCGGTCGAGACGCCGTACACCGGGGTCGGGTCGTTGGCCAGCGCCTCGATCGTCTCGCGGCTGGCGTCGATGGCGGCGGCCGACTCCTCGGAGAGCACCACCTGGGCGTCCTCGCGGGCGACTGCCACCACGTCGCCGAAGCTGACCGGTCCTATCCCGACGGTCACGGTCATGGGTGGCGACTCTCCTTCTGCGGGGGACACGGGTCTGGCTAGCCCACCGTAGCCGCACTCGCTGACGGGGTCGATGCGATCGGCCCGCGGTGCACGGTGACTGCCAGCTCGGTCGGCGGGATGGCGAGTGGTTGGACCCGGCCCCAGACGCGCCGATGCTCAAGCGTCCCTGCATGCCTCGGGTGATTCTCTCCCCCGAGGGGAGCGTCGACGGTGTTGCATGACGAGCATGTCGCGCGTGCCGAGATCTCCGGCGAGTTCCCCTGCCGCCCAGCGGTTCTGACGTTTCTTTTCACCTTCACCGACCACGGCCGCGTCGCCACGCTCGCGATCAGGTCGTGACGTCGGCCGGGCTTGCCTGACAACGCTCGCAGAGACCCCAGAAGGTGACTTCGGCCTCGCGCACCCGGAACCCGTCGTCGCCGCTGGGGGTCAGGCATGGTGCCTGGCCGAGCGCGCAGTCGACGTCCTGCACCATGCCGCACGAGTCGCAGACCAGGTGATGATGGTTGTCGCCGATGCGCCGCTCGTACAATGCTGCCGAACCCGCCGGTTCGAACCTCCGGATGAGGCCGACCCGGGTGAGGTCGTTGAGCACCATGTAGACGGCCTGCGGGGACGTACCTGGCAGGTCGCCGGAGATGAGCGCGAACACCGTCTCCGCCGTGGCGTGCGGGGAGGACTCCAGCGCGCGCAGCACGGCCATCCGGCCCGAGGTCGCCCGCAGTGCCGCGCCGCGCAGCTCCTGCTTGTACCGGTTGTTCGCGTCGGTGGCGTCCATGAAGCCAGCTTAGCATGACCTAACCAAGTCGATGAGTCATTCACTGTATTGATTAACTCAAAACAAGGCGTAGGGTGGTGACAGCTCGATCACCTAGGAGGAGGAACGATGACCATCACCAACCACGACGTTCTCGCCGGAGAATTCGTCGCCTCGCCGGCACTCGCCGCCGACCTGCAGACCGTCCTCGTCGGACTCCTGGAGTTGCAGAACCAGGCCAAGCAGGCGCACTGGACGCTGGTCGGCCCCAACTTCCGGTCCACCCATCTGGAACTCGACGAGCTCGTCGACGCCGCCCGCGACTACGCCGATTCGGTGGCCGAGCGCATGCGCGCCCTCGAGTCCGTCCCCGACGGACGCACGGGCACCGTCGCCACGACCACCTCGCTGGAGGCCTTTCCCGCCGGCGAGGTCGGCGTCGAACGGGCGGTCGCGGTCATCGCCGATCGAATCCTCGGCGTGGTCAACGTCATTCGTGCACTCCACGACGAGGTCGACGACCAGGACCCGACGAGCGCCGACATCTTGCACACGATCCTCGAGGGGTTGGAGAAGCAGCGGTGGATGTTCACCGCCCAGTTGCGCCACGTCTCCTGATCAGGTGACGGACGCCGCCCGCACCAGCGACCAGTAGGCACGTTCGCGTTCGGTGTCCTCGTTCGAGGTGATGGCGCCGAACGCGGCGGCGTCGCGCGCGAACCGCTCCGCGGCGTCGGGCAGGGCGTCGGGGCCGTGTAACCGGAACTGACTGGGGGCGAGTGGGCCGAACAGCAGCGCGCGACGCAGCTCCGGCCAGTCGTCCACCCGTGGCTCAACCCCGGCCGCCCTGGCAAAACCCAACGCAGCCACGTTCATTCGGCTCTTCTGAGGCAGGCCGCGCCTCGACTGGCAGAGCTGGACCGCGCGACGCTGGTCCGCTTCTGTCGGCGCCGGTATGGTGCCACCCCACGCGTACGCGATCCACCTGGCCTGCAACTCCATTGGCACGAAATATCCGCCCGATTGGTCCCACATTCCCAGGAACGCCAAACCGGGAAGGTCGGGATGGAACGTGTGCCGGTCGGCGTCGAGGTGTACAGCATCGAGGCCGACAAGCTTCTGGATCTCTTCGCTCAGGAACGGCAGGCTGAGATCGAACCCGGTGCCGAACACGATCCCGTCGAACTCCTCGGAGCATCCGTCGGCGAAGGTGACCGTGGTGCCCGCGACGGACGTCATCCAGGGCCGCACCGTGATTCGACCCTCGGCGACCAGTGGAAGGTACTGCTGACTGAGCGTGACCCCGGCGGCGAAGAGCGACGGGTCGGGGGCGGGAGCACCGTACTGCTCCGGGCTGCCGCCCGCTTCCACGACGATCTCCCTGAGCTGGCGGTCCACCTCGGCGGGGGGCAGCGTCTCACTCGCGAGTACGCCGTAGCGGGTGAAGATTCGGTGGTCCGACGGTACGCCCGCCGCGTACTTCGGCAGGACGTATCGCTGACGCCGTTGGGTGACGACGACCTTGGCGGCACCCTGTTGGGCGAGCTCGGCGGCCACCTCGAGTGCGCTTACGGCGCATCCGGCGATCAAGATTCGCTTGCCGCGCAGGGACTTCGATCCTCGGTACTGATACGTGGTCGAGGTGCCCGCAGCGCCGGTGAAGGTGCCGAGGCCCGGCACCGGCGGAACCGCGGTGGCGTGGAACCGGCCGCTGGCCACCACCACGCGGTCGAATCGGCTTTCGTCCCCGCCGTGCCGCAGAAGCCAGCCGTCGCCGTCGCGACCGAGGTGGTCGACGGCGGTGTCGAACCGGATCCTCGGCAACAGGCCGAACGCGTCCGCGTACCGCTGCAGGTAGTCGAGGATTTCCGTCCCGGCCGGGAAGACGTCGCGACCGAGCGGTTCCAGGTCGCTGAAGGCGGTCAGGATGCGGCTGGTGTTGGTGTGCATGCCTGGCCACACACCGCTCGCGCCCGCCAGGCCCGCCCACTGGCCGCCGAGCTCCGCGTTCTTTTCCAAGATCGTCGGTTCGAATCCCTGCGACGCGAGCCACCGCGCCGCGACGAGGCCGCCCGGGCCTGCTCCAATTACGGCCACGTCTCCGGTCATCGTTACACCATCGCACTCTCGCAGGTCCGTCACGAGCTTCGGGGCGTAAGAAGGAACGATGCGCATCATCACCGTCGAAGAGCACTTCCACCACCCGGAGTCGGTGGCGCGAGTACTCGAATTGTCGGGGTTGGGGCCGATCACGCCAGACGCCGGGTTCGGCGAGTTCCTCGGCACCTTCATGCCCGACCGCGAATCGGCCGAACGGCTCGCCGGCAAACGCCTCGCCCACATGGACGCCGTCGGCATCGACGTCCAGGTGGTCTCCCATGGTGCGAACAGCCCGGGGAACCTGGCGCTTCCGGATGCCGTTGAGCTGTGCCGGACGGTGAACGACGCTCTGGCGCAACAGATATCGGAGCATCCGGCCCGGTTCCGGGGGTTCGCGACGCTGCCGCTCTACGATCCTGCCAAGGCGGCCGACGAGTTGCGGCGGTGCGTCGAGGAGCTGGGCTTCGTGGGGGCGCTCACCCACGGAAGCATTGCGGGAGCCTTCCTCGACGACCCGAGATTCGACCCGGTTCTCGCGACGGCAGAGACCGTGAACCTGCCGATCTACGTCCACCCCGGCATGCCCGAAAAGGCCGTCTCGACGCCGTATTACGCAGGCACTTGGCCTGCGGCGGTGCACTTCCTGTTCGCGGGTCCGGCGTTCGGCTGGCACGCCGAGGCGGGCATCCACGTCCTGCGGCTCATTCTGTCTGGCGCACTGGACAGACACCCCAATCTCAAGCTCCTGAGCGGACATTGGGGTGAGCTGGTTGCGGGCTGGCTCGACCGCCTCGACGAGGTCGTCGGGTGGACCGACCACCTGGACCGCATACCGAGTGAGTACTACCGCGAGCAGGTGTGGGCGACGCCGTCCGGGATGTTCAGCCAGAACCAGCTGAACTTCTTCGTTGCCGAGATCGGTGCCGACCGGATCATCCACTCTGAGGACTACCCATACGTGGTGCGGGACAACGTCTCCGAGTTCCTGGAGCAGGCCGATCTCACCGACGAGCAGCGCGGCGCAATCGCTCACGGAAACGCGGAGGCGCTGCTCGGGATGTCAGGGGAGTAGCAGGAACGCCGACCATTCACGCTGGACGCAGTCCCGGAGTGCGTCGAGGTCGTCGAAGTCGTGCCCGACCACCTCGACGAAGGGCCTGGTGACGTCGCGTCCGTAGAAGCGGTCCCGCCGAGGAGGACGCCGCGTGACGTCTGGACGACGCGGTCGGTGAACAGGCGGACGCAGGTCGGATCGTCGAGCTTCGCGAACTCGTCGTCCAGCCAGTCGCCCACCAGGTGCGCGCCGCGCGGACCGAACAGGGTGAGCGCGAGCTCGCGCTGCTCTCGCAGCGAGCCGTCGAGAAGGCGCTGGTAGACCTGCGATTGGCGCGTCGGGGACGAGAGTGCCACGGACCGTTGCCGGTGGCGATCGAATTAATCACCCGCGCGGATCGCGCGCGATGGGGCAGTTGGGCTCTATCGTGTCGCTGTGCCGGAGATGGATCGTCGAAACCTTCTGTTCATGTCGGGGCTGGGCCTGCTGGCCGCAGCAATCCCGTTACCCACCGCAGGTGCCGCGCCGCCGGTACCAGGACCGGTACCCGGACCGCCGGAGACGGCCACCCCCGCCTTCCTCTTCCACGACGAGTTCGACGGACCAGCTGGCTCGGCCCCCGACCCGTCGAAGTGGACCGTCGCCACCGCCCGCGAGACCATCAAGAACCCGGTGTTCTGGGACCGCCCCGAGAACATGGGGCAGTACCGCAACGACCGCCGCAACGTCTTCCTCGACGGCAACTCCAACCTCGTCATCCGCGCGACGAAGGAGAACGGAAAGTACTTCAGCGGCAAGCTCACCGGCACGTGGCGCGGCGGCATCGGGCTCACGTGGGAAGCCAGGGTGAAGTTCGACTGCCTGACTCTGGGCTGCTGGCCCGCGTGGTGGCTGCTCAACAACGATCCCGTTCGCGGCGGTGAGATCGACGTCGTCGAGTGGTACGGCAACGGCAGCTGGCCGTCGGGGTCGACGGTTCACGCCCGGCTGGACGGGACGTCGTTCGCCACCCAGCCGTTCGACGTGGACAGCGCGTGGCACGTCTGGCGCTGCACGTGGACCGACGCCGGGATGTACTTTTGGCGCGACTACGCACCGGGCATGGAGCCGTACTTCACCGTTCCGGCCAACTCGCTGGACGATTGGCCGTTCAACGACCCGGGCTACCAGCTGTCCCCGATGCTGAATCTGGCGGTCGCCGGCTCAGGGGGCGGAGATCCCGCCGGCGGCACGTATCCGGCGGACATGCTCGTCGACTGGGTCCGCGTCTGGTGACGTGCCCGCAGCGCGTCTCCCAAGCACTGCCTCGTGAGCACCGTCACCCCGGCTAGTTCGGCTCGTGGTGGAATAAAAACCCGCTTCCATTCGTCAGTTATGTCGAAGGACTAATGAACGTTTGGAAGAAGGAGCAGTCCCATGAGTTCCAGTAGCACAAGGACGTTCGCGGCAATCGCCGGTGGCGCCATGGTCACCCTCGGCATCGTCGGCGCGACCATCGCGCAGGCCGCGCCGGGCGCAGTAGCCGACTCCGAGATGTCGACGGGCACCACCAGCACCGTCACGACCGCACCGGGAACGCCGCCAATCCCGATGGCACAGCCCAGCATCAAGGGCCCCGCGCCCCTGCCGATCGAAGAGCAGGGCCTGCCCGGCTGAGTTGTCGGCATTCGAGGTAGGTCGACGGCCCTGGCGGTGGTACGCCGGGGCCGTCGTCATTCATCGC
>NZ_MVOC01000056.1 GCF_002043095.1 Mycobacterium sp. AT1
GCGACCCGGGTCGCGCAACCGTTCTCGGCGGATCAACTCGACGGCTTCGAGCAGTCCCTCCGCCAGCGGGGTACGACCGCCGGTGCGCAAATCGTCGAGCCGCCGGGCTGCGACGTCGACCGAACGCGTCGGCGGCAGTGCGACCTCGGCACCGGTGCCGCGGAACGTCACGACAGCCACTCGGTCGCGCCTGCGGTAGGCATCCAGCAACAGTGACAGGATCGCCGTCTTCACCTGTTGCATGCGCTCCCTGGCGGCCATCGACCCCGACACGTCGACGACGAACAGCACCAGGTTGGCCTCGCGGCCCTCTCGCACGGCGCGGCGCAGATCTTCTGGCTGCAGCGCCAGCCGCCCCGACGTGCGACCTCTGGTGGCCTGATGGGGCGCAGCGGCGCGCACCGTCTCGAGCAGATGGATGCCGTTGCCCGCGGCCGACGACGGAGTGGCGCCGGTGCGGCGGCCCGCCGTCGTGCGGGCTCGGCTTCGGCGCCCGGCCTGCCCGTCACCCACCCCGTCCACGGTGAACAACCGCGCCCGGAAGGGCTCACCCGCACCGACCGGGGCCGACGAATTCCCCTGTTCCGCACGTGATTTCCCGCTCTCGGAGGGGGGTGGTCCGTCGAGGTCCTCCGGGGGCTCTTGGCCGCCGTCGGGTCCGTCGGGATCGGGGTCGGGCTCCGGGCCCGGATCGGGCGCCTCGGGAGGCAGCAGCTCGTCGAGCTCATCCTGCTGCAGCCCCGGAGCGTCGAAGGGGTTACGACGCCGCCGGTGCGGCAGCGCCAGCCGAGCAGCCACCCGGACGTCCTCCAAGGTGATGTCGTCCCGCCCCTGCCACGCCGCGTGTGCGGCGGCGGTGCGGGCGGTGACGATGTCGGCGCGCATACCGTCCACGCCAAGGGCCGAACACACCTCGGCGATCCTCAGCAGCGTCGCCGGCGTCAGCTCGATGCCGGCAACGCGGGACTGCGCATCCGTGATCCGTTGCCGCAGGGCGCGTTCGACGTCGGCGTACCGGCCGCGGAAGGCTTCGGGGTCGGCGTCGAATGCCAACCGGCGCCGCACGACCTCGGCCCGCAGGGCGGGATCCTGAGGGGCGGCCACCTCGACACTGAGACCAAACCGGTCCAGCAGTTGTGGGCGTAGCTCTCCCTCTTCGGGGTTCATCGTTCCCACGATCACGAACCGGGCCGCGTGGGTGACCGAGATGCCGTCGCGTTCGACGGTCAGGCGGCCCATCGCCGCGGCGTCGAGCAACAGGTCGACCAGGTGGTCGTGCAGCAGGTTGACCTCGTCGACGTAGAGGATGCCGCGGTGTGCCCGCGCCAGCAGGCCCGGCTCGAAGTGCACGGCACCCTCGCTGAGGGCCCGCTCCAGGTGGATGGAACCCGCGACCCGGTCCTCGGTGGCGCCGACCGGCAACTCGACGAGGCGCACCGGTCGCATCTCGACGGGCGCATCCTTGGCGAAAGGCCCGTCCGGCGAAAGCGCGTGCGGATCGGCGGGATTGGTCGAGAAGCGATCTCCGGCGACCACCGCGATGTCGGGAAGCAGACCCGCCAACGCGCGCACCAACGTCGACTTCGCCGTGCCCTTCTCGCCGCGTACCAACACACCGCCGATGCCTGGTGAGATCGCGGTGAGGACCAGCGCGAGCGCCATGTCGTCCAGCCCGCCGTCGGCGTCGGGGTCGGCGCCGAGGACCGCTGGGAAGGGGAACAGCTGATACACGGGGGCTCCGCTCGTCATTGCATCGTCGCGATGGATGGGCGTCTTCGGATTCCGTCACGACGGACCGCAAGGATCCGAGTCGAGGCGCGGCAAGCCGGTCGTGGCGTCAACGCTAGCATCGCCTGGGAACAGGTCCGAGCGGTCGCAACGATAGCGAGGGTGGGCACGTGCATCTGACGGTGGTAGGCATCGCAGCGGACGGATGGGATGGTCTGCCCGAAGCCGTTCGCGCGACCGTGCTGGATGCAGAGGATGTCCTTGGTGCTCCCCGCCAGTTGGCCATGCTCCCGAAAGTCATTGGTCAACAACGACACCCGTGGCCGTCGCCTCTGCGCCCCGGTCTGCCGGCCCTGCTCGACGGTCTTGCCGGTCGGCGCGTCGTGGCACTCGCTTCCGGGGACCCCATGCTCAGCGGCATCGGAACCACGCTGGTGAACCTCATCGGCGCCGACGGCGTCACGATCGTCCCGCACGTCTCGTCGGTGGCCTTGGCATGCGCCCGTCTCGGCTGGTCCGCGGAGTCGATCGCGGTCGTCAGCGTGGTCGGCCGCGACGTGCACGCCGTGCTGCGCGAATTGGCCCCCGGCCGCCGGGTGGTGGTGCTGTCGTCGGACGAGACGACGCCCACCGCACTTGCCGCGCTCTTGGTTCGCGCCGGATATGGAGCCAGCCGGGTGACGGTGCTGGGCGAACTCGGAGGCGCGGCCGAAACCCGGTTCGACACCATCGCCGCCGACTTCGACTACGAGCCTCCACGGCTGAATCTCGTTGCAGCCGAAATGATCGGACCGCAGACCACCGGATGGGCGGCCGGCCTGCCCGACGACGCGTTCGAACACGACGGGCAACTCACCAAGCGCGATCTGCGCGCGGCCGCACTGGCCCGGCTGCTGCCCGCACCGGGGCAGCTGTTGTGGGACGTCGGCGCGGGAGCGGGATCGGTCGGCATCGAATGGATGCGGGCCCACCCCAGCTGCGGCGCAACCGCAGTCGAGGCCGACGCCACGAGAGCCGACCGGATCACCCGAAACGCCCGCTCGCTGGGTGTGCCCGGGCTGCGCGTCGTTCACGGCTCCGCCCCCCAGGATCTCACCGGGTTGCCCACCCCGGACGCCATCTTCGTCGGCGGTGGCGCCACCCGCCCCGGCGTACTGCAGGCATGTCTGAACGCGCTCGCGGTCGGTGGGCGGTTGGTGATTCACGGCGTGACGATGGAAACCGAGATCCTCGTGGCGCAGGCCTACCGCGAACACGGTGGCGAGTTGGTGCGCATCCACGTCGAACGTGCCGCACCCGTCGGATCGTTCACCGGGTGGACGCCGGCGCGCGCCGTCACGCAGTGGGCCTACACCCGCTCGTAGGCACGGCTCAGCGCGCTTCGTAGCGCTCATGGTGGACCACCGTGTGCAAGGGCGCGCGCTCACGCCAGCCGTAGCGCTCAAGGTCAGGGGTGTCGGGAAGGTCGGCGACGTGCCCCACGCACAACCAGGCGACGGGCCGCACATGGGCGGGCATGCCGACCAGCGTCTGCAGGAAGTCCTCGCGATAGAACGAAACCCAGCCGACACCAAGGCCTTCGGCGGTCGCTGCGAGCCACAGGTTTTGGATTGCGCACACGACCGAGTACAGACCGGCGTCGTCGATGGCGTGCCTGCCGAGGATCTGCCGACCACCCCGCGTGGGGTCGTAGCCGACGACGACGCCGAGGCCCGACTCCCGGATGCCTTCGACCTTGATTGGCGAGAACGTCTCTGCCCGTTCCCCCGCCAGGCCGCCCGCGAACAGTTCGCGTTCGGTGAGCACGTGATCGCGGAACATGGACAGGGTCGCGGGTGAGCGCACCAGCACGAAGTCCCACGGCTGCGTCATGCCGACCGACGGCGCGGCGTGGGCTGCGTTCAGCACGCGATCGAGGACCTCGGGATCGATTGGCGCACCGGCGAATTCGCGACGGGTGTCTCGGCGCCGGTGGATGACGTCGTAGAGCCCGTCGATGGTGGGCGCGCTCATCGGGACCGCTCCCGCAGTGGGTCGTACAGGTGACTCTCCCCGGCGCACGGGTCGGTACGTTCGGCGAGCGCGCGGCCTACCAGGATCACCGCAGCTTGACGCAAGCCGGCCTCGGCCACGCTATCGGCGATGTCGGCAACGGTGCCGCGCAGCACCACCTCTTCCGGTTGTGATGCCCGGTAGACCACCACGACGGGGCAGTCGGCGCCGTACGGCTCTACGAGCTCGGCCATCAGCTCCCGTGTCCTGGTGATGGCCAGGTGCAGCACCAGCGTCGCCCGGGTCGCGGCGAAGGCGCCCAGCGACTCGGACTCCGGCATCGCCGTCGAACGCTGATGGGTGCGGGTGAGCACCACCGACTGGGTGACCAGCGGCACGGTCAGCTCCCGTCCCACCCGCGCCGCGGCGGCCGCGTAGGCCGGCACTCCGGGGGTCACTGCCCACGGCACACCCGCGGCGTCGAGGCGGCGGGTCTGCTCGGACACCGCGCTGTAGAGCGTCGGATCCCCGGAGACCAGTCGTGCCACTCGTAACCTCGCCTCGTACGCCGCGACAATGCGGGCCACGATGGCATCGAGGTTCAGATCCTTGGTATCGACGAAATCAGCTGCGGGAGAGCAATTCTCGAGAACTTCAGGGTCGAGGTAGGTGCCCGGGTACAGCACAACGTCGGCGTCGCCGAGTAGACGTGCGGCGCGCAGGGTCAGCAGATCGGCCGCGCCGGGACCCGCCCCGACGAACTGCACCGGATTCATTCCGTCGACGATCACTGGACCCACCGGGGCGTCCACACCCGACCCGTTGCCGTCACCCGGGTCGACGACGCCCCGATCAGCAGCAGACACTTCATGTCGACGGAATCGGTGTCGAGATCACCAAGGGTGGTCACCAACAGGGACTCCTCGGCCCGTCCGACGTCACGGCCGACCACCACGACCGTCTCGGCGGACCGATGCTCGAGCAACAACTTTCGGGCCAGCGCAATTTGATCGGGCCGGCTTCGCGAGGCGGGGTTGTAGATGCCGAGCACCAGGTCGGCCTCCGCGATGGCGCGCAGCCGCGCCTCGATCACCGCCCAGGGCTTGAGCCGGTCGGACAAACTGAGCACGGCGAAGTCCGCACCTATCGGCGCCCCGGCCCGTGCCGCGACGGCCTGCACAGCCGACACGCCCGGCAGCACGCGCACCGAGACGTCGGCATAGGTCTCGTCCTCCGCGGCCTCGAAAACGGCTGCGGCCATTCCGAATACCCCCGCATCACCACCAGAGACCACGGCGACCCGTTCACCCCGCTTCGCCAGATCCAGGGCGAAGCGGGCGCGGTCGACCTCGACGGTATTGCCCGAGGAGTGCCGCTGCAGTCCCATGCGCTGCGGCACGCGGGCGACATAGGGCCCGTAGCCCACCACGTGGTCAACCTCGGCCAGCGCCGCGGACGCCTCCGGCGTCAGCCAGCCCTCGGGGCCCGGTCCGAGGCCCACGACCACCAGTTCGGCCGCCGCGATCGCCGGACTGGCCGTCGCGGACACCGGTTCGCCGGGCGTCCGGGAGCGCCGGCCGTTGAGCGAGTCGCCGTTGACGACGATGAGGGACAGGTAGGGCACCGAGGTCTCGTCGACGTCGGCGACCGGCATCCACCGCTCCTCGGGATGGCTCGCCTTTTCGACGTATAGGGCGTGGGAGAGCCGACCCGAGGCCGCCAGTGCCCGGCGGACGGCCGGAAACGTCCGGCCCAGCTTCATGATGATGGCACCGTCGGTGTCGGCCAGCCTGCGAGCCAGCTCGGGCTCGGGCAGCGTCCCTGGCAGCACGGTGAGGACGTCGGTCTGTCGGACCAACGGCGACGCCGTCGTCGCGGTCGCGGCGATGAACGCGGGCAGGCCGGGCACTACCTCGGTCGGAAAGCGCGAGCTGAGCCGATCGTGCATGTACATGTACGAGCCGTAGAACAGTGGGTCGCCCTCGGCGAGCAGCACCACGGTCCGGCCGACGGACAGGTGCGCGGCGAGTCGCGCGGCGGACTCCTCGTAGAAGTCGGCGAGCGCCCCGGCGTACCCGCCGGGGTGGTCGGTGCCGCCGGTGGTGACGGGGTAGCGCAGCTCTTCCTCGACGACGCCGTCGCGGATGAGATCCGCGGCGATGCTCCTGGCGTAAGACTGCTTGTTGACCCCTGCGTGGTAGGCCACGACGTCGGCCTCGCCGATGAGCCTGGCGGCCTTCAGCGTGATGAGCTCGGGATCGCCTGGACCCAGCCCGACCCCGAAAAAGCGTCCGGTGGTCATTCCTTCTCCGCGGCAAGCGCATTCAGCGCCGACGAGGTCATGGCCGAACCGCCGAGACGGCCACGGATCGTGACGAACGGGACGTCGATGCCGTGGTCGGCGGACAATGCGACGAGCGCGTCCTTGGACTCGGCGGCGCCGATGAAGCCGACGGGACAACCCACGATTGCGGCGGGGCGGGGGGCACCGTCGATGATCATTTCCAGCAGGTGGAACAAGGCAGTCGGGGCGTTGCCAATCGCCACGACGGCCCCGGCCAGAAGCGGCGTCCACAGCGAGACGGCGGCCGCGGTGCGGGTGGTGCGCCACGCCTTGGCGAGCTCGGGTACGCGCGGGTCGTGCAAGAAGCAGTGCACGTCGTTGCCTGCCGGGAGGCGGCTGGCGGTGACGCCGGTGGCGACCATCTGGGCGTCGCACAGGATGGGGGCGCCGGCGTCGAGAGCCGACCGGGCCGCACGAACGAGATCGGGGTGAATGATCAGGTCCTTGACCAACGCGGGCTGCCCCGTGCCGTGGATCATCCGCACCGCGAGCTTCTCGGCCTCGGTGGGAATCGCAGACAGATCGGCCTCACGGCGGATGGCGGCAAACGAATCCACGTAGATGGCGGGTCCGTCGTCGACGTACTCGTACCTCTTCGTGGGTCGGGCGAGCTGGTCGGAGCTGATCATCGAAGTCCTTCGGGGCATGCGTGCTGGAACTGCCAGAGTCGGATGTCGCGTCCGTCGGGCACGTCGACATCACTACCACCCCCTACGTTGCAATGGGGTAGCAGTCCCTCCACCGGGTGTCGAAGGCGCGAACTCGTCACCGCCGCGAAGAAACCTGCACTACTCTGATCCAGCACGTCTCGTGGCGATGGAACCCGGTGCAAACCCGGGGCGGTTCCGCCACTGTGAAGGCCGCACGGCGGCCGCAGCCAGACACTGGCCGCGAGACTTCGACAACGAGGGGCGAGAACCCCGAGTAGGAGCCCATGCATGCCCGAAGCCCCGCTGAATTCGATGCCCCTTCCGCGCATCGCCCTGCTGTCCACGTCGGACACCGACCTGCTCTCGGCCCGCGCCAGCGGCGCGCCGTTCAGCCTGGGAAACCCGGTGCGCCAGGAACTCGAGCCACTGATCCGCGGTGCGCAGATGGTGGTGCTGCGAGTGCTGGGCTCGTCGGCGGAGATCGAGTCGGAGTTGGCGGTGCTGCGCGCCACCGGCCTGCCACTGGTGGTGCTCGGCGGCGAACGACAGCCCAGTGCCGAGTTGATGGAGTGCTCGAACGTCCCGATTGGCGTCGCCGCCCAGGCGCACGCCTACCTCGCCGAGGGCGGGCCCGCCAACCTCGGGCAAATGCACGCGTTCCTGTGCGACACGGTGCTGCTCACCGGGGAGGGCTTCGAGGAGCCCGTCGTCATCCCGGAGTGGGGATACGGCGCGAGTGCCGACGCCTCTGGGTCGAACGAGCTGCGGGTCGGGGTTCTGTATTACCGCGCGCACGAGATCAGCGGCAACGCCGAATTCGCCCATGCCCTCGTCGACGCGGTGAGCTCGACCGGCGACGCGGTCGGAGTGCCCATTTTCGCGTCCTCCCTGCGCAGCGCACCGCAGGAGCTGTTCGACGCCATGGGCACGCTCGACGCGCTGGTGGTCACCGTTCTTGCCGCCGGCGGGTCCAAACCGGCCGGGGCGACCGCCGGTGGCGACGACGGCGCCTGGGACATCGAACGCCTTGCTGCCCTTGATATTCCGATGCTGCAGGGGTTGTGCCTGACGTCCTCGCGGGAGGACTGGCAGGCCAGCGACGATGGTGTCACCCCGCTCGACTCGGCCAATCAGATCGCCATCCCCGAGTTCGACGGACGCGTCATCACCGCGCCGTTCTCCTTCAAGGAGATCGACGAGGATGGTCTGCCGCACTACGTCGCCGACCCGGAGCGCTGTTCGCGAGTCGCCGGCATCGCCGTCAAACACGCCCGGCTGCGGCGGCTGCCGAACGCGGAGAAGAGACTCGCCCTCGTCCTCTCGGCGTACCCCACCAAGCACTCTCGCGTCGGCAATGCCGTCGGCCTCGACACCCCGGCCTCGACGGTGCGCTTGCTGCACCGGCTGGCTCAGCAGGGGTACGACATCGGCGACGGATTCGGCGTGCTCGACATCGCCGACGAGACCGAGGCCGGCGACCGGCTGATTCACACGCTGATCGCGGCGGGCGGACAGGACCAGGACTGGCTGACCGCAGGCCAGCTCACCGACGCCCACGTCACCGTCACCGCCGCGGAGTATGCGCAGTGGACGGCGCACCTGCCGGCCAGCCTGCGCGACGCCATGACCGAAGCGTGGGGACCGGCCCCCGGCAAGCTCTTCGTCAACGACGACGACCAGATCGTGCTCGCGGCGCTACGGGCCGGCAACGTCGTGCTGATGATTCAGCCGCCCCGCGGTTTCGGCGAGAATCCAGTCGCCATCTACCACGATCCCGACCTGGCACCGAGCCACCACTATCTGGCCGCATACCGTTGGCTGGAGCAGGGTTTTGGCGCCCACGCCGTGGTACACCTCGGCAAGCACGGCTCGATGGAATGGCTGCCCGGCAAGAACGCCGCGCTGTCGTCCGCATGCGCCACCGACGCGACGATTGGCGACATGCCGCTGATCTACCCGTTCCTGGTCAACGATCCCGGCGAGGGCGCCCAGGCCAAGCGGCGCGCGCACGCCACCATCGTTGACCACCTCATCCCGCCGATGGCGCGAGCGGAGACCTACGGCGACATCGCCCGTCTCGAGCAACTGCTCGACGAGTACGGCAACATCGCGTCGATGGATCCGGCGAAGCTTCCCGCGATCCGCGGTGAGATCTGGAACCTGATGCGGGCCGCCGAAATGCACCGTGACCTCGGTCTCGACGACCGGCCGGACGACGAGGAGTTCGACGACTTCCTGCTGCACGTCGACGGCTGGTTGTGCGAGATCAAGGACGCCCAGATCCGCGACGGATTGCACGTCCTCGGTGGCGCGCCGCACGGCGAGGCGCGGGTCAACCTGGTGCTGGCCATCCTGCGCGCCGCGCAGGTGTGGGGCGGTCAGGATCACGCCGTACCGGGACTGCGAGCCGCCCTCGGTCTGAAGGAGGGCGCCGAGACGCGCGCGGTCGACGAGATTGAGTCGCGGGCACGGCAACTCGTCGAGGCGATGGAGGCAGCGAACTGGGCGGCCGAAACGGCGGTCTCGCTGCACGACGATCCCGAGGTGCAGAAGGTGCTGCACTTCGCCGCGACCGAGGTGGTGCCGCGGCTGGCCGGCACCGCTGGCGAGATCGAGGCCGTATTACACGCCCTTGCAGGCGGTTTCATCCGCCCCGGACCGTCGGGCTCACCGCTGCGGGGTCTGGTGAACGTGCTGCCGACCGGCCGCAACTTCTACACCGTCGACCCCCGCGCGGTGCCGTCGCGGCTCGCCTGGCAGACCGGCCTAGCCATGGCCGACTCGCTGATCCAGCGCTACCTCGACGACACCGGCACCTACCCGGAGTCCGTGGGCCTGTCGGTGTGGGGCACCAGCGCAATGCGTACCTCCGGCGACGACATCGCCGAGGTCTTCGCCCTCCTCGGGGTGCGCCCCGAGTGGGACGAGGCGTCCCGGCGGGTCAGCCGTCTCGCGATCGTCACGCCCGAGGAACTTGGCAGGCCGCGCATCGACGTGACGGTCCGCATCTCGGGCTTCTTCCGCGACGCATTCCCCCACGTGGTGGCGATGCTCGACGACGCGGTCCGGATGGTCGCCGAACTCGACGAACCCGACGACCAGAACTTCGTGGCCGCCCACGCCCGCGCCGACATGGCCGAGCACGGTGACCAACGCCGTTCCACCACAAGGATCTTCGGCTCCAAACCGGGCTCCTACGGCGCAGGCATCCTGCAGGTCATCGAAGCGGGCACCTGGCGCGATGACAAGGATCTCGCCGAGGTCTACACCGCGTGGGGCGGGTTTGCCTACGGCCGTGGTCTGGACGGCGCACCGGCAGCCGACGACATGCGTACCAACTACCGCCGAATCAAGGTGGCGGCCAAGAACGTCGACACCCGCGAACACGACATCGCCGACAGCGACGACTACTTCCAATACCACGGCGGCATGATCGCCACCGTGCGCGCACTCACGGGATCAGACCCCAAGGCCTACGTCGGCGACTCGACCACACCGGACGCCGTTCGCACCAGGACGCTCTCGGAGGAGACCGCCCGCGTCTTCCGCTCCCGGGTGGTCAACCCGCGGTGGATCGCCGCCATGCGCAAGCACGGATACAAGGGCGCCTTCGAGCTCGCCGCGACGGTGGACTACCTGTTCGGTTTCGACGCCACCGCCGGCGTCGTGCACGACTGGATGTACGAGAAGCTGGCCCAGGAGTACGTGCTGGACCCCACGACCCGGGAGTTCCTCGACACCTCCAATCCTTGGGCGCTGCATGGCATCGTCGAACGCCTGCAGGAGGCCGCCGATCGCGGGCTGTGGGCCGACCCCTCCGCCGAGACGCTGGCCGCCTTGCAGCAGGCGTACCTGGAGGTCGAGGGCGATCTGGAGGATCGTAGTGCGACCGTCGGAGGCTGAGCCGGTACGGGTCCGGATCCTAGGGATCGGCATGGGACCGGGGCAGGTGACCCACGAGGTCGCCGACGCACTGCGGTCGGTCGACTACGTGCTCGCGGCCGCCAAGGGCGACGACGATGGGCTGCTGGCTCTGCGCCGCGAGATCGTCGAGGCGTTCCCCGGTGCCGGCGGGCCCGCCGAGATCGTGGTGGTGCCCGACCCGGTCCGCGACCGGTCGGCCGGGCTGACCGACGCCAATTACGAAGGTGCGGTGGCAGATTGGCACGACGCCCGGGCGGCCCGGTATGCCGACGTCTTGCGCGAACGGGGTGGCACCGCGGCATTCCTGGTCTGGGGTGACCCGTCTCTGTACGACTCCACGATCCGGGTCGTCGAGAAGGTGCGCGCACTTGGGCTAGGGGTGGAGTTCGACGTGCTGCCGGGCATCAGCGCACCGCAACTGCTCGCCGCCCGGCACCGCATCGTGCTGCACGAGGTCGGCAGGTCGGTACACGTGACGACCGGGCGTCGGCTACAAGAGGCGGTGGCCGCCGGACAGGACAACGTCGTCGCCATGCTCAACCCGCCGCCAGACCGGTTGGACCTCACCGGACTCGACGACTGGACGGTGTGGTGGGGTGCCAACCTGGGCGCCACCGGCGAGCGGTTGGTGTCGGGACGCCTCTCGGAGGCACTGCCCGCCATCGTCGACGCGCGCGAGGAGGCCAAGGCCGAGGCGGGCTGGGTGATGGATCTGTTCCTGGTGAGGCGCACCTGATGGCGGGTCTGCTCGTCGCGGGCACCACCAGTGACGCAGGCAAGAGCGTGGTGACCACCGGGCTGTGTCGGGCCCTGGCGCGCCGCGGGGTGAAGGTGGCCCCGTTCAAGGCGCAGAACATGTCCAACAACTCCATGGTGTGTGCGGGTCCATCCGACGGCGGCGCGGAAATCGGCCGAGCCCAATGGGTTCAGGCCCTGGCGGCCCAGGCCGTTCCCGAGGTGGCGATGAATCCTGTGCTGCTCAAGCCGGGCAGTGACCACCGCAGCCACGTCGTGCTGATGGGCCAGCCGTGGGGCGAGGTGTCGTCGTCGGATTGGCTGGAGGGACGGCGGGCGCTGGCGACCGCGGCGCACGCGGCGTTCGACGAGCTGTCCGCGCGGTTCGAAGTCGTGGTGGCCGAAGGCGCGGGAAGTCCGGCCGAGATCAACCTGCGCGCAGGCGATTACGTCAACATGGGCCTGGCCCGCCACGCCGGGCTGCCCACCGTCGTGGTGGGCGACATCGATCGCGGCGGCGTGTTCGCGGCGTTCGTCGGCACCGTGGCCCTGCTGTCCCCCGAGGACCAGGCGCTGCTGACGGGGTTCGTGGTCAACAAGTTTCGCGGCGACGTCGAGCTGCTGGCTCCCGGACTCCGCGACCTGGAACGCCTGACGGGCCGGCGGGTATACGGCACCCTGCCCTGGCACCCCGACCTGTGGTTGGACTCCGAGGACGCTCTCGACCTGCAGGGTCGCCGCTCGACCGATACCGGAGCGCGTCGGGTAGCGGTGATCCGGCTGCCGCGGATCAGCAACTTCACCGACGTCGACGCGCTTGGCCTTGAACCGGACGTCGACGTCGTGTTCGTCTCCGACCCCCGCGCCCTGGCCGACGCCGATCTGGTGGTGCTGCCCGGCACCAGGGCCACCATCGCCGACCTGGCGTGGCTGCGGTCGCGGGGACTGGACCGGGCGCTGCTGGCGCACGTCGCGGCCGGTAAGCCACTGCTGGGCATCTGCGGGGGATTCCAGATGCTGGGCAACGTGATTCGCGACCCCGACGGTGTCGAGGGCGGAGTCGCCCAGGTGGACGGACTCGCGCTGCTCGACGTCGAGACCACCTTCGCGCCGACGAAGGTTCTACGGCTGCCCCACGGCGACGCGCTCGGCGTACCCGCGGCGGGGTACGAGATCCATCACGGCCGCATCACGCGCGGACCCGACGCGGAGGAATTCCTCGGCGGTGCCAGAGCCGGTGCGGTGTTCGGCACGATGTGGCACGGGTCGTTGGAAGGCGACGCGCTGCGGGCGGCATTCCTCCGCGAGACGCTCGAGCTCGAGCCCTCCGGCGTCAGCTTCCCCGCGGCCCGTGAGCGCCGCCTCGATCTGCTCGGTGAGTTGGTCGAAGCGCATCTGGACGTGGATGCACTGCTGCACTTGGCCCTTCGCGGCAGCTCGACGGAATTGCCGTTCCTGGCGCCGGGGGCACCATGACGGCCACGCGGATCCTGCTGCTCGGCGGCACCTCGGAGGCACGGGCTCTCGCCGCCCGACTGCTGGCCGATGGCGTCGAGGTGACGAGCTCGCTGGCTGGCCGAGTGGCCAGACCGCGGATGCCCGCGGGTCCGGTCCGGATCGGCGGCTTTGGTGGCGTGGCAGGCCTGCGCTCGGCGCTCGTCGACTACGACGCCGTCGTCGACGCCACGCACCCGTTCGCGGCGACGATGTCGGCCACCGCAGTCGAGGCCTGCACCGCTGGCAAGACGCCGAAACCGCTGCTGCGGTTGGAGCGCCCGGGCTGGGCGGACCGCGCCCAGGCGTCGTGGTGCTGGGTCGACACTCACGACGAGGCCGCCGCCGAAGCGGCCCGGCTCGGGGAGCGACCACTGCTCACCACCGGACGCCAGCACCTGGCGCGGTTCATCCCGGCGCTCGCCGAGCGGGCGGTACTGGCGCGGGTGGTGGACGAACCCGAGGTGGAGCTGCCCCCGCGTTGGCGGCTGCTCAACGATCGCGGCCCCTACGCGCTACCCGGTGAATTGGCGATGTTCGAGGATCACGGCGCAGACGTGTTGGTCACCAAGGACTCCGGTGGTGAGTACACCTGGCCGAAGATGATCGCCGCCGAACGACTCGGGGTACCGGTGGTCATCGTGCGTCGACCGCAGGTGCCAGGGGGCGTGCCCGTCGTGTCCACCACGGTTGACGCCGTGACCTGGGTCCACGAACTGGCCGCACGTCAGATCGACGACACCCCCCGGTAGACCGCCGCGACCCCCACCACGACGAATACCACCGGTACGGCCCACCGCCCGAACCTTCGAATGGCGACGACGACGAATCGTCGCGACCCGCACCACCCGCCGACGGCGCATAGTACGGCCGCACCGATGACGAAGACACCGATGGTGACGACGAGTTGCGACACACTGTCGGTCCGAAACACCGGCGTGTAGGCCGCCAGGTTGTCGGCCCCGCTGCCGACGGTCAGGCCGGCGACCGCAAGCACGCCGTCCTGTGGAGGCACCCGCTCGTCGTCGTCGACGACGCCACCCCGCAGCGCGGCTCGCAACCCGTTGACACCCAACGCGATTGGCACCACACCGACCAAAGCGAGCCACCCCGCGGGGACTTGGGCAAGACCAGCCCCCGCCAGCAGCGCGATCAGCACGACGATTGCCATCCCCAGGCATTGACCGCACCAGATTCGCCAATTTCCGTCGCGCCCAACGGCGCGGCTGGCCGCGACCAGGGTGGTGCTCGTCAGCAAGGTGTCGATGTTGGTCGCCGCGAACAGGACCGCGGCAAGTGCCGCGGTGGCGGCCACCGATTCGCTCATCACCCCGTCGACGCGCGGTGTTCG
Organism: Mycobacterium sp. AT1; assembly: GCF_002043095.1. Classification (GTDB taxonomy): domain Bacteria; phylum Actinomycetota; class Actinomycetes; order Mycobacteriales; family Mycobacteriaceae; genus Mycobacterium. The sequence goes on from NZ_MVOC01000056.1 coordinate 14,219, forward strand.
GCGAATGGATCGACGTGGCGGCTCCCCAACGCTGCTCCTCTGCCTGCCCACCACCGCGTCGCGGCGCCGCCATGTCCTGTCGCGGCCCACGCTAGGCGGCCCGAGGTTGCAGCATGGTTGCACGGGTGAGCGGTGACCGTTGGTGGGCGAGGGACGTTCCCTGCCATGGGCTCTCGTCGTGTCAGCTGCGGTCGAACACGTCGCAGGCCTGGCCAGGCAGCGGGCGAGTTGACGAGAGTCATTGGACGCCGTTGGCCGAGACCGTCGTGCTGTCGAGAGGTCGACACGAGGCCCGAGCCACGTACCGTCCAGGTCCGTGAGGAGCAGCGGCCTTTCTCCGTCGCGCGCGCTGCCCCGTTCAGCGTTGTTCGCTCACCGAGTCCGCCACCCGCGAGGCCAACAGCCGTGCGGTGTCTTCGTCGGCGGCCTCCACCATGACCCGGACGACCTGCTCAGTTCCAGAGGGGCGCAACAGAATTCGACCGGTGTCGCCGAGTTCGGCCTCCGCCTCGGCGACCGCGGACTGCACCGACGGCGCTTCGGCGACCGTGGCCTTGTCGGCCACCTGGACGTTGATCAGGACCTGCGGCAGCGTGTGCATCGGCGCCGCCAACTCGGCCAGCGTCGAGCGGGTCTGCGCCATCCGCGCCATCAGGCGCAACCCGGTGGCGACGCCGTCCCCCGTGGTGCCAAGCGACGGCATCACGACGTGGCCGGACTGTTCGCCGCCGAGGGAGTAGCCGCCGGCCCGCAGCTCCTCGAGCACGTAGCGGTCGCCGACGGCGGTGGTGCGCACCTCGATGCCCTCCGCCCGCATCGCGATGTGCAGCCCGAGGTTGCTCATCACGGTGGCGACCAGGGTGTTCGACCTCAGCTCGCCCGCGTCGCGCATGGCCAGCGCGAGGATCACCATGATGGCGTCCCCGTCGACGACCTCACCCGCCGCGTCGACGGCGAGGCACCGGTCGGCATCCCCGTCGTGCGCCAGCCCCAGGTCGGCGCCGTTGGCGAGCACCGCCCGCTGCAGCACGTCCATGTGCGTCGACCCGCAGCCGTCGTTGATGTTGAGCCCGTTGGGTTCCGCGTTGATCGCGATCACGGTGGCGCCGGCGGCGCGGTAGGCCAGCGGGGCGGCCGCGGAGGCGGCGCCGTGCGCGCAGTCGACGACGACGGTCATGCCGTCGAGTGGGGCGGGGGCGGCCGTGGCGACGTGCCGGAGATAGAGCTCGAGCGCGTCGTCGGCGTCGCGCACACGACCGATCGCGGCGCCGACCGGGCGATCGCCTGGTCCGGCGGCGAGGAGTTCTTCGATGCGGTCCTCGGCGTCGTCGTCGAGCTTGTGTCCGCCGGGACCGAAGATCTTGATGCCGTTGTCGGGCATCGGGTTGTGCGACGCCGAGATCATCACGCCGAACTCGGCGCCGTAGACGCCCGTCAGATGGGCGACGGCGGGGGTCGGCAGCACGCCGACGCGCAGCACGTCGACGCCCTCACTGGCGATCCCGGCGATGACGGCGGCTTCGAGCATCTCACCGCTGGCCCTCGGATCGCGACCGACGACGGCGATCCGGCGCTGGCCGCCGGGGCTGCCCAGTCGACGAGCGGCTGCCGACCCGAGGGCCAGCGCCAACTCGGCGGTCAGGTCCGTATTCGCGACACCGCGGACTCCGTCGGTGCCAAACAGGCGACCCATGCAACTCCTAGATAAACCGAGAGCGTGCGCGCCTTTGGAAAACAGACGCGCACGCTCGCGGGACAAACCGTGCTGAGGATCAGCGCTTCGAGTACTGAGGCGCCTTACGGGCCTTCTTGAGGCCGTACTTCTTGCGCTCGATCGCACGCGGGTCACGCGTGAGGAAGCCAGCCTTCTTCAGCGGCGGCCGGTCTTCGGGCTGAACGATGATGAGCGCACGGGCGATGGCAAGACGCAGGGCGCCTGCCTGTCCGGACGGTCCGCCACCGTCGAGGTGGGCGAAGATGTCGACGGTGTCGAGCCGGTCGACGAGCACCAGCGGCGCCTTGATGAGCTGCTGGTGCACCTTGTTCGGGAAGTACTCCTCCAGGCTGCGGCCGTCGAGGATGAACTTGCCGGTGCCGGGGGTCAGGCGAACCCGCACCACGGCCTCCTTGCGGCGACCGACGGTCTGAACCGGGCGGTCGAGCAGGAGCGGCTCGCGAACGGGCGCCTCGTCGGCAGCCTCGGTCTCGACGGTCTCGTCGACGGCTTCGGTCGCTTCTGCGGCCTCAGGCGCTTCTGCCACCTCTTCGACCTCGGTCGATTCGGTCACGTCTGTCGTTTCGGTCACTGGGCCACCTGCTTGATCTCGAACGGAACCGGCTGCTGCGCGATGTGCGGATGCTCGGCGCCCGCGTACACCTTGAGCTTCTTCTGGACCTGACGGCTCAGCTTGTTGTGGGGAAGCATCCCGACGATCGCGTTCTCCACGACCCGCTCCGGGTTCTTCGCCATCATTTCGCCGATGGTGCGCCTGCGCAGGCCGCCGGGGTAACCCGAGTGGCGGTAGGCGAACTTGTTGTTGAGCTTGTCGCCACTGATGGCGACCTTGTCTGCGTTGATGACGATGACGAAGTCGCCACCGTCGACATTCGGCGTGAACGTCGGCTTGTGCTTGCCGCGCAGCAGTGTTGCCACTGCGACGGCGAGCCGGCCGAGGACCACGTCGGTGGCGTCGATGACGTACCACGTACGCGTGGTGTCACCCGCCTTCGGCGTGTACGTAGGCACAGCGCTACCTTCTCTTCTCTCGGGTTTCCCGGGGTACCGGGTGTCGGTCGAACGCTGCGGCTGGAGTCCTCGGCGACCGACGTAGACCCGAGAACCCGCAGAGTCGTGAAGACTCACCGCGCGCCAACGGAGCAGCCTACCGGGCGTCGTCGTCGCAGGTCAAAACGCCCGTTCCGCATCCAGTGTGCGGCCAGATCGCGATCCGGCCTCGCACCGCACACTCGACGGGGCAGGAGGGGGGTCCGGACGCGACTGTGCGGTCCCGCCCGGGCTCTCCTCCCGATTGGGACCGCACAGGGTCTACGCGCGCCGCGGTCTAGAAGCTCCAGGCTCCTGCCGCGCGCCGGTCGGTGTCGGCGACGTCGTCGGATCCGTCGCGCACCGCGTTGCCGAGGGAGACCAGGATGTCGTTCAGCGCAGCCGCCGACTGGTCCCACCTCGCCTGCTCGACGCGATAGGCCTCCGCGGCCTCGCGGGTCCACACCGCCTGAAGGGGCGCTATCTGTGCGCGCAGGTCGTCCAGCGCCGCGTTGAATCGCGCGGAGGTGCGGTGAATCTCCTGACGGACCGTGTACTCGATCTCGTTGAAGTCGTATGACAAAACCGGTTCCATGGGTGCTCCATTCGAGTGGGTGGGCGGATGCTCAGCGGACGTCGACCGACGCGATCCGGTGGGAATGCTGGTCGGCCGCCTCGCGGAGGGTCCGCTCGTTGAACCGGATGGTCTCCGCGATGCGTTGCAGCGACTGGTGCAAGGCAAGGGACTCGGTGTTCCACCGGTCGACGACGTCGCGGAAGCGTGCCGCCGCGGTACCGCCCCACACCGACGGTGGGACTGTGGTCATCTGCCCGATGAACGTCCGGAGCATCGCGCCGGTCTCCTCGTTGCGGCTGTCGATCTTGGCTGCCACGGTCGACATCAGACCGAAGTCGGTGTTCAGTGCGCCACTGCTCATCCACATCTCCTTTCGCTCTCCGTTTGTGGTCGTATGCATGATTGGACGCATTGACCGTTGATTCGGTTCCCTTGTCCGTGAATCACTTTCGGGTGACCGCGTGTGCCGAGCGAATCGCCCTGTCGCACGCCGCCTGCGGGCCGGGCTCGGTGACCGGGCCCTGACAACCAATCGCGATCCGCACTCCCCCGTCGAGCAGCACCGTCCAGTCGACGCTCCGGTCGGATCGCACCTCCCGGTAGGTGACGGCGCTGCGATTCGCGCGCTCACCGGCCGCGGCGAAGTCGACGAAGACGCCGCCCGGCTGGTCGGCGAGCGCCGACGTCAACGCCTCGGCAGTCGACTCCAACGACTCGGTGTCGGACACCCGAGACTGTGTCACCTGGATCGCCTCCGATCGACCGGCAGGCGAAACCACTTGCACGCGAGCCGAACCCGGCCCGGCGGTGATCCGCTCGACGGTCCACCCGGCGGGAACCTGGACGGCGACGCGTCCTTCCATCAACCAGGCGACGTCGGCCGACTCCGCATTGCGCCCGTCGAGGCCGATCCCCGCAACCGTCAACCCGCCGACCGTCAGGATCGCCGCGGCCACCCCGACAGCGTGAGGAGGCGGGCGCCACCTGCCCACGGCGTCCGTCTCGGAACCGGGTGATCCGCGGACGGCGTCGGCGAGGGTCCTGTCGTCCTCCATCGTCACCTCGACACCCCGCAACCGAAGCGCCCGAGCGAGATTGGCGCCGAGCAGCGTCGTGCCCGACGGCACGTCGAGGGTCACCTCAGCCAGCCCGTCGACGCACGCGACCACGACGTCAACGACGTCGGCGGCATGGCTCCCCCGCGTGATCACGTTCCGTCGGCCGTCGGCATGCACGACGACGAGCTCGGGGCCGAGTTCGACGACCGTCGCCGCCGCGGCCAACACCTCCGAGCGGAGGTGGACGACGACGTCGTCGCACCAGTGCCGAGCTGCCGCCACGACGCGGGCGATGCGCGACGGGCCCCACCACGACGGACAGATCAGCGCCACGTCGTCGCACAGACCGTCGACCGCCGACCCGAGAACGTCCCGCCACAGGTCGTCGACGGACACGACGCGGTCGTCGACGAGGGCGAGCACGTCGTCGACCGACTCCAGCGCGATCGTCGCCGCGTCGAAGTTCACGGGGCCCCGGCCGACGATCGCCTTCGGCCCCACCACCACGACCACGTCGCTCACGGCGGCTCCGTCCACGACACCTGGACCAGGTGGTCGGACTGCCCGCGCCGGATCAGCGTGCCGCGCCCCGGCGGCAGCGGCGCACACCGCACGGAACCCAGCAGCACGCCTTCGTCCGGGCTGGCGCTCATCATCAGGCCCATGGCGCCCAGGTCCTTCGTCCGCGCCAGGATCGGGTCGAACATCGCCCGCGCGGCACCCCCGGAGCGCCGGGCGATCACCAGGTGTAGGCCGAGATCCCTGGCGTGCGGCAGCAGGTCGAGCAGCGGGAGCAGCGGGTTGCCGGACGTGCCAGCCACCAGGTCGTAGTCGTCGACGACCACGTACAGCTCCGGCCCCGACCACCACGACCGGTCCCGCAGTTGTTGCTGCGTCACCCGTTCGTCGGGCAGCCGCTCCGCGAGCAGGTCCGACGCGGTGGCCACGTGGGCGTCGGCCGACCCCGCCGACATCGCGTAGCCGAGAAGGTAGTCCGATTCGACGACCCCGAGCAGCGTCCGACGGAAGTCGACGACGAGGATGCGGGCGGCATCGGGCCGTGCGGTGCGCACGATCTCCCGGCACAGGGTGCGCAGCGCTGCGGTCTTCCCGCATTCCGTGGCCCCCAAGATGAGCAGATGCGGATGGGACGCGAAGTCGACTGCCGCAGGCCGCATGTCGTCCTCCCCGAGTCCGATGGCGATCTGCCCGCCCGACTGGTCGACGACGTCGGCGTAGGCCACCCGCGACGGCAGGAGGCGGATGGCAGGCGCCGCCCGCCCGGGGAAGCGTGCCGCCACCGCGGCCACGTCGGTGCCGTCGGCGCATGGCTCGGCGAGTACGAACTCCAGTCCCTCGCGGGTGAGTCCGTGCCCCGGCGGTCGGGAGCCCAGCAGGCGGGCCTTCTTCCTGTCCATCTCCGAATCCGCCGGGTCGCCAAGACACAGCTCGACGCGGGTGCCGAGTTGATCCTTGAGTGCGGGCCGGATGTCGGCCCATCGGGACGCGGTGACGACGACGTGGACGCCCAGTGAAAGGCCTTGGGCGGCAATCGCGGAGACGGCTTCCTCCATGCCGTCGAACTCCTGGCGGGCCACCGCCCACCCGTCGACCACCAGGAACGCGTGGCCCCGAACGTCCGGTGCGCCCTCGCGGCGCCGTGTCTCGCGGTCCCGCACCATGGCCTGCACGTGCCCGACGATCCTGCGGGCGAGATCGCGTTCCAGCCGGCCCGCGACCGCGCCGACGTGCGGCAGCGATCGCAGCGTCGACAGCGATCCGCCGCCGAAGTCGAGCCCGTAGATCTGCACCGCCTCGGGGTCGTGCGTCTGCGCCAATCCCACGACCACACTGCGCAGCGCGGTGGTCTTGCCAGACCGTGGTCCGCCGACGATGGCCACGTTGCCCCCGGCGGACCGCAGGTCGACCGTCAACGTGTCACGTCGCTGCGCAAAGGGGTTGTCCACCAACCCGATCGGCAACACCAGCGGCGGTTGCCGCCCCACGCCGTCGAGCAACCCGCGCAACGGCGGTGACATGTCCAGGGGTGGAAGCCACACCTGATGGGCCGGCTCGCCCCGGTCGGCAAGGCCGTCGACCACGACGTCGAGCAACGCCCGGGACGTTCGCGCGGGAACCTCGGGGGTGGGCGGACGCTCGGCGTCACGCGCCGTGAAGCGCCGAGCCGCCTGGCCGTGACGCGGCACTGACCCGGCGACCGGCCCGGAGACATAGGCGCTCCGGAACCGGATGAGGTCACCGGACGCCGTCTTGAGGATCGCCGCCCCCGGTGTGCCTGGGAGTTCGTAGGCGTCGGCCGTGCCGAGTACGGCTCGGGATTCGCTCGCGGAGAACGTCTTCAGACAGATGCGATAGGACAGGTGGGTCTCGAGGCCACGAAGCCGACCTTCGTCGAGTCGCTGGCTGGCCAGCAAAAGGTGCATGCCGAGGGATCGGCCGAGCCGTCCGACGGCGACGAACAGTTCGGCGAAGTCGGGGTGCTGGGTGAGGAGTTCGGAGAACTCGTCGACGACGATGAACAACGCGGGCAGCGGCGGAAGGTCGCGGCCTCGAGCGCGAGCGGCGTCGTAGTCGGCGATGCCGGGGAATCCTCCGGCGGCCCGCAGCACCCGCTGCCGCCGCGTCATCTCCCCGGCAAGGGCGTCCCTCATGCGGGCGACCAGGTGGGCCTCCTCGGACAGGTTGGTCACCACGGCCGCGACGTGTCTGAGGCGCTCGAGGCCAAGAAACGTTGCCCCTCCCTTGAAGTCGACGAGGACGACGTTGAGCGCCTCCGGCGGGTGGGTGGCCGCCAGGCCGAGGACCAACGTACGGAGGAATTCGGACTTTCCCGAACCGGTCGCACCCACGCACAGCCCGTGCGGGCCCATGCCACCACGGGCCGCCTCCTTGAGATCGACGCGAACCGGGTCCCCCTGGTCCGTGAGACCGATCGCGACCCGGAGGTGGTCGCTCCCCGCCCGCGGCCGCCACGTGCGTCGAACGTCCAGGCTCGCCGGATCGCCGACGCCGACCAGCTCGGACCAGCCTGCGCCGCCGCCCGTCGCGGCGGACTCTCCGGCGAACGGCGCAAGCGTTCTGGCGCAGACCACCGCCTGGGCGATCGTCAACGAGTCGAAACGATCCACGGGTCCGGTGTCGTCGCCTAGACGGAGGCAGTCACCTGGCAATGGCCCGACCACGATCGTCGTGATGTCGGCGGCCGGCATCGACGTGGCGTTTCCGTCGACGAGCACGACGTGCCGGGACCCGGGCAAGGCATCCGAACGGCCATGATGCGGAAGCCATTTCACCCAGTCCCAGTGCGCATCGGCGGAGCTGCCGGTCGCGGTGACCCGCACGACGTCCGGGCCGTGCAGGACGGTCAGCTGGCAGATCAACGCGCGAATCACACCGCGAGCCGCCTCCGGCGTCCCCAGCACGGCGATGCGCGGGTGCGCGCGGAGGTCCACCGTGACGGGGAGGTCGGGAACCGTCGACCGGTCGGCGAGCAATCGGTCGACGGCGTCGTCGACCATCGGGTCGCGCGATTCGGACTCCGGGACGACCGGCACCACCACGGCGGTCGACAGCGGGAGCCGACCGGTGCCAACCCGCACGCGGCAGAAGTCCTCGTCGTCTGGGCGGCGCTCCCACATGCGGTCGCCGCCTACCAAAGTCCACAGCGCAGCGGGGTCAGGGTGATTCCAGTGCAGCGATTCGTGTTGAGCCGCCGCGGTTTCGACGAGCGACCCGTCGAGCCCGTCGAGGTAACGGAGGTACGCGCGCCGGTCGGCGTCGAGCTCCCCGCCCCGACGCGCTCCCCTGGACTGGTAGGCCACCGAGCCAAGCACCGACACCAGCATCATGACGGGCAGGAACAGGAACGCCGGACTGCGTGACGACGCGGCTCCGGAAGTGAAGTACAGCACCGTCATACCGCCCATCGCGACGAGCATCACCACCGGCAGCAACTTGCCGACGAGGTTGGACGGCGGATCCTTCGGCACACCGGGCGGTTGCCGCATGACGAGATCGCCGTCCTCGAACGGAGGCGGAAGCAGGCGGCGACGAATTTGTCCCATCGTGTGAATGGACGCTGTCAAGGTCGGTTTGGTTCCATTCGTGCGCGGACGAAATTGCCGCTGCGAGTGGTCCTCCGAGGCGGTTACGGTCAGTGAGGTGTCGGTGTCCAAGGTCTGCGTTCAGGCCGATCGCGATGGTGATCCGGTGGCGGTCGACGTCGTCCTGCCGTCGGGAACCCCAGTGGCCGAGCTGGTCCCCACCATCGTCGGTTTGGTCGACGCTCCCACCCCGACTGGTGGCGTCGCTCGGCGCTGGCGCCTGCAGCGCGCCTCCGGCGCCCCGTTGGACGAATCATTGTCGTTGAGCGCCAACGGCGTTCGCGACGGGGAGCTCGTCATCCTCGACGCCGACGCCGCGCCGGCACTCGGACCGGTGCGGCACGCCGCGTATCTGCACGTCGCCGGGGCACCGCAGGCGCGAACCCGGGGCGACGGCTGGCTACCCGGCGCAGTGGGCGTATTCGCCACCACACTGGCAGGTCTCGCGCTCGCCAGCACCGCGGGATCCGACGGCGCGACCACCAACGCGGTCGTGTGCGCCACCGCCGCGGCGGCCGTCACCGTGCTGGCGGTCGTGACCGGCTACTCGACGACCCCGAGCGTGGGGGTGGTGACACTGGCCTGCGCCGCGGGCTTCCTCGTCGTGCCGTCTGGGCCTTCGGCACCCAACGTCTTCCTGGCCGCGGCTGCTGCGCTGTCGGCCTCACTGCTGATGCTGCGCCTTTCGGGGCGAACGTCACCGGCATTGGTTGCAATCGCGGCAGTCTCGCTGCTGACGGCCGTCGTCACGGTCGCGGCGTTGCCGCTGACGGTCGTCGGCGCTGCTCTCTCCACCTCCGCCCTGGCCCTGCTCGGCCTCGCCCCGCGCGTGTCGATGGTGACCGCCGGGCTCGGACCGGATCGTTGGCACGGCGATCTGGCCGCATCCGCGGGGCACAAGATTCTCAGCGGGTTGGTGGCAGGCGCGGCTGCGGGAGCCGCGGCGGGTGCGGTGGTGGTCGCCGTCGCGGGCCACCCGGGCGCCGCCCCCTTCACCGGGCTGGTTGCCATGGTGCTGGTGCTGCGCTGCCGGACCCACGCCGACGGCGACCGCAGAATCTCCCTGACGGCAGGCGGGTTGGCGGCCCTCGTCGCCGGCGTCTGCGCTCTGCTGAACGCCCGACCGGGCAGCGTCGTCCCGGTCGCCGCCGCACTGGTCGTCGTCGGACTGCTGGCCATGCGCCGTCCCAGCAGTGGTGCCACGGTGGCACGAATGCTGGGGCACCTCGAATACGCCGCCCTGGTCGCCGTGGTCCCCGTCGCGTGCTGGGTCGGTGGCGCGTACACCACCCTCGGACTCCCGTGAAGGCCGCGGCCCGGGCCGCAGCCGTGGCGGCGGTCGCAGGCACCGTGTGGGCGGCTCCCTTCGCCACTGCCGTGACCCCACCGACGGTCGACGACGCGCAGCTCCCCCTGGCCCGACCGCCCGCACCGCGCACGCCGACCGAACAGACCGACGAATGCCGAACCGGCGCGCCAGCAGCCGACGTCGCGGGATCTCAACCAGACTTCACCGAACTCCAGGCGGTGTGGCGGTTGACGAGGGGCGCCGGCCAGACCGTCGCGGTGATCGACACCGGTGTGGCAAGGCATCGCCTGCTGCCCCACCTCCTCCCCGGCGGTGACTACGTCTCGACTGGCGACGGAACCCAGGACTGCGACGGACACGGGACGATCGTCGCCGGCATCATCGGCGCTGCGCCGAGCGACACCGCCGGCGTGACGTTCAGCGGGGTTGCACCCGACGCGTCCATCCTCGCGATCCGGCAGTCGAGCAATCTCTTTCGCCCCAAGGACGGCGCCACCGAGCCCGGCGTCGGTGACGTCGAGACGTTGGCGGCCGCCGTTCGGCTGGCCGCGGACGCGGGCGCGACGGTCGTCAACATCTCGTCGGTCGCATGCGCCGACACCGATCAGGCGCTCGGCGACCAGGCCCTCGGCGCCGCCCTCGCCTACGCGGTCGACGTCAAGAACGTCGTCGTCGTCGCCGCGGCGGGCAACGTCGGCGGACCAGGTCAATGCCCACGACAGAACCCACCGCCCGACCCGGCCCATCCCGGTAGACCGAACTGGGACACCGTGGACGTCGTGGTGACCCCGGCCTGGTACGACGACTACGTCCTGACCGTCGGATCGGTCGACCGCAGGGGCCGGCCGTCGGCGTTCACGCTGTCCGGGCCGTGGGTCGACGTCGCCGCGGTCGGCGAAGGGGTCGTCTCCCTCAGCCCGGACGGCGACGGTGTCACCGACACCGTCATGGGTTCGACGGGTGCGCAGCCGATTTCGGGGACGAGCTATTCGGCGCCGGTGGTCGCGGGCGTCGTCGCGTTGGTGCGATCGGCGGCGCCTCAGCTGACGGCGCGGCAGGTGATGCGCAGGATCACCGACACCGCACACCATCCGGCCGCCGGGTGGGACCCCTGGGTGGGCCGCGGTGTCGTCGACGCGTTGGCCGCGGTGACCGCCGACGGGGCCCCGCCGCGGAAGTTTACGTCGGTTGAATCAGTCACGCAGGCAACAGATCCCACGTCTCCCGCCGACACCTCGTCCCGCCGGGTCTCGCTGGTGGGCGCCGCGGCCTGCGTTGCGGTGGCCACGGCCGCCATGACCGTGTCCGCGGGGCGCCTACGACGGCGTCGGGAGCCCGTCGCGAACGACTGAGGCGGCGTCGACGCCGAGCTCGGGCCCGCGCGGCAGGTTCGCCAGGATGGGCCACGGCGCGATCCCCGAGACATCGCTCAGTCCAAGGAACTTCGCGGTGTCGTCGTCGTGCACGCCGAACACCACGCCCGAGTCCGTGACGAGGAACCGCGCGCCGCCTGCGCCGTCGTCGCCGAGGATGCCGGCAGACCGGACGTAGACGCTGGCGCCGCCGGGGATTGCGACGGCGTCGACGGCTGGCCCTGCTCCGTCCCCTTGCGCGAGAACCGTGATCTGGCGGGCGTCACGAAACGGCGCCTCTCCGACGGCGACAACGGTGTTCGACGACGTCGATGCCGAGCCGCCTGGCTGCCAGCTGGCGCAGACGGCGTATCCGTCGGCGGCGCCGACGGGCGTGCCCGCATGCCGAGGGTAGGTGCCAACGGCTAGTTCGTCGGCGACCGGCAGAGTCGCGACCGCGGTGGGGGCGACGCTGGTCGGTGGTCGCCCGCCGGTGTCGTAGGCGTAGCGGATGAGATCGGCCGCGACCTCGCCGACCCGTTGGAGACCCTGCCGCAGCACCACGAACCGTTCTCCGCCCACCGAGACGACGGACCCGATGGTTGCCCCCGCAAGCGAGGCGGGGCCGGGCGTGCCAGCGCCGGCGATCGACGGCGGGGTGATTGCAGGCACCTCCGGAACGACGTCGAGCAGAGCCCGCGAAACCGACACGGGCACAACGCCATCCAGACGAAGTGCCCGCACCACGGCAATGTTCCTCAGGTCGACCGCGGCTCGCTGCCCGTCGTACAGCAGGTAGGTCGTGGCGGCGCCCTCGCCGCGCGGGGTGACCAGTACCGGACGGCTCGAGTCGAGATGGTCGACGTCCGAGCGGCCGACGGCGACGATGGTGCGGTCGTCGACGTCGCACACCGTCCAGGCCGGGTCGCGCAGCGTTTCACCGATCGCCGCCGGGGCACCGGGAATGCCCATCAGCGGACCGCGTTTCACGTCGGCGATCGACGCCTGGCCCGCCGCAACCGGGTCGGCGGCCGATCGCGCGACGAGGCGGGCCGAGGCGAGATTCGGGACGGGATGCAGGGCGTCACCGACGCGCACGTAGAGCGCACCGGTCTCGCGGGCCATCACGATCGGCGCGGAGTCGGGAACGCCGGTGCCGCGAACCAGTCCGACGACCACCCCCGCAGCGAGCACGAGCGCGGCCAGGAGACCACCGAGGGCAAGCGAGATCGACTGCGCGCGTAGCGGATCGTCGAACATCGCGACGTCCCTGCGCACCAGCGCGTGCATCATCCGGCGCGCGAGAAGGCGCCGCCCACTGAGCTGAAGTCGTGTTGCCGGTTGCCGAGACATACTCCCCCCGCATTCGAGGGTAATCGCGTCACGGTGGCCGCCGGATCACCGATTTCGGGTCAGTCGTGCTCCTCGCCTGCGCGACGTTCCCGGTAGGCCGCGACGTGCTGACGGTTCCCGCAGTTGCCGGTGTCGCAGAACATCCGCGACCGGTTGCGCGAGAGGTCGACCAGCACCGCCTCGCAGTCCGGCGCCGCGCAAATCTTGAGCCTGCGCAGCTCACCGGCGCGGATCAGGTCGGCCAACGCCATTGCCATCTCTGCGCCCATCCGCTGCCACAGCGGGTCGTGGATCGAGGCCAGGTGCAGATGCCACTCCGGCATTTCCGCGTGGCGGGTCAGCCACGGCGAGGCCCTGGTGTCGCTCAGCAGTGCGTTGACCTGACCGACGACGCGCTCCTCGTCGTCGGCGCTCGCCCAGATCTTGCCGACCCGCGTGCGCAATTTCAGAACGGATTCCAGCTCCGCGTCGTCTCGGTCGCGGCGGCCCGTCCATCCGAACGCGTTCAGGTATTCGTCGAGCGAAGCCATGCCGTCGAGCCGCTCGCCGTCCACCCGATCGGTGTTGACGAGGACACACGCGGCACGGAGGGTGAGTTCCGTGTCATGACTGAAATTCAATTGACTCATGACTCCTGTCGGCGGTAGCGTCACGACCAATAGCCATTTTACTCATTACATGCCAGGAGGTGCCGCATGACTGCCGTAACCGACGTGCGACCCGCCGCCGATCACTTTCGAACCGGCCTGCTGTTCGCCCTCTCGTCGGCCTTCGCATTCGGCCTGTCCGGACCCCTCGGCAAGTCCCTGATGGAAGCCGGCTGGAGCCCGACCGCCGCGGTCACCGCCCGACTGGCCGGGGGCGCCGTCGCCATGGCGGTCTTCGCCACCGTGATGAACCGGAACTGGCTGCGTGAGGCACTCGGACACTGGAAGACGGTCGTCGCCTACGGCGTCGTGCCGATCGCAGGCGCCCAACTCTGCTACTACAACGCCGTTTCGCATCTCTCCGTCGGCGTGGCCCTCCTCATCGAATACACCGCCCCCGTCCTTGTCGTGGGGTGGCTGTGGGCCACCACTCGCCGCAGGCCGACCAACCTGACACTGGCCGGCGTGGTGCTCGCCGTCGCCGGAATCATGTTGGTGCTCGACGTCTTCTCCGACGCCCACGTCAACCTCGTCGGCGTTGGATGGGCACTCGTCGCCGCCGTCTGCGCGGCGTGCTACTTCATGATGTCCGACGAAGTGAGCACCGACCCGACCGAGGAAGGCGCCCTCAACCCCATCACACTCGCGGCCGCAGGGTTGATCGTCGGCGCCGTCGCCGTCACCCTGCTCGGAGCGTCGCACGTCCTGCCGATGACCTTCACCGCGAACGACACCGTGGTCGCGGGCTTCACCACGTCGTGGATCGTGCCCGTCGCCGCCATGGCGTTGATCCCCACCGCGATCGCGTACACGCTGGGCATCATGGGCGTCGCCCGCCTACGGCCGCGGTTTGCCTCGCTGGTCGGTCTCTCCGAAGTGATGTTTGCCGTGCTGGCCGCGTGGGTCCTACTCGGCGAGGCTCTGGCCCCCATCCAGGTCGCCGGCGCCGCAGTGGTTCTCGCCGGGTTGGTGCTGGCCCGCCAGGGTGACCGGACCGAACGGTTGGCCGCAGCTAACCCAAATATGTGAAGATGGGCTAGTGACCTTGCTCAGGATGTCCGCCCGCCTGGCCGCGATCGCATCGGCCGTCGCCTGCACCGCGGCGACCTTGATCGCCGCCCCGCCGGCGTCGGCGGCTCCCTGCCCCGACGTCCAGCTCGTCTTCGGGCGGGGCACCAGCGAAGCCCCCGGCATCGGTCGCGTCGGCCAGGCCTTGGTCGACGCCCTCACCCCGCAGCTCGGTGGCCGCACGATCGAGGCCTACGGCGTCAACTACCCGGCCACCTACGACTTCCTCGCGGCGGCCGACGGTGCCACCGACGCCACCAACTTCATCAGCTCGCTGGCAGCGCAGTGCCCTAGCACGCGCGTCGTGCTCGGCGGATACTCCCAGGGTGCGGCCGTCGTCGACATGCTCGCCGGCATCCCCCCGCTCGGGAACAAGATCGGCGAGGTCGGGTCGGCACCGCCGCTTCCCTCGGCCCTCGACGCGAACGTCGCCGCGGTCGTCGTGTTCGGCAACCCGTCGGCGAAGTTCTCGATTCCGATCACCAACTCGATCTTCGGCGGACGCGCCCTCGACCTGTGCGCCGACGGCGACCCGATCTGTTCGGACGGCCGCAACCCGTTCGCCCACACGCACTACGAGTCGTCGGAGTTCATCCCACAGGCCGCGAACTTCGTCGCAGGACTTGTCTAGCTGATTTAGGCGTTACCATTCGGCGTGGCCTTCGATCTTGTTAGACGGACGACTCTCGCCGTTGCTGCGGCTTGCCTCGCCGTCATCGCTCCCGTCCTGTCGACCGTCCCCACCGCGGGCCTTGGCCTCGGCCTCGCTCCGGCGTCCGCCGAAGGCTGCCCCGACATCGAGGTCGTCTTCGCCCGAGGCACCAGCGAAGCACCCGGGCTGGGGCTGCCCGGCGGATCCTTCGTCGAGGCGCTGCGGTCCAAGGTCGGCGGCCGGTCCGTCGGCAGCTACGCCGTCGCCTACCCGGCCGACTACGACTTCCTCGCCGCGGCGGCCGGCGCCAACGACGCCAGCGCCCACATCCAGTACATGATGGGCGCCTGCCCCACCACCCGCCTCGTGCTCGGCGGCTACTCCCAGGGCGCAGCCGTCATCGACGTCATCGCCGCGGTGCCGTTCCCGGCCATCGGCTTCACCAATCCGTTGCCGCCCAACACCCCCGACTTCGTGGCGGCGCTCGTCGCCTTCGGCAACCCGTCGGCCAAGTTGGGTCTGCCGCTGACCTCGAGTCCGGTCTGGGGCGGCCGATCCATCGACCTCTGCAACGCGGGTGATCCCGTGTGCACCAGCGGCGAGGACGTCGCCGCCCACCGCGCCTACGCAGGCGGCCCGGCCAACGACGCAGCGAACTTCGTCGCCGGTCTGCTGTAACCCGGTCGCCACGCGACGCAGACGGCACGTCGTCGACGTCGGCTAGCATCGCCTGGGTGACCCCACAGCTGATTCGCAGGCTCGTCGTCGCGACGTTCGTCACCGCCCTTACCGCCGCTGCCCTGCTGGTGACGCCTGCCGTCACCGCAATCGGGATTCCGACCGCGTCCGCCGCCTGCCCGGCGGTTGAGGTCATCTTTGCGCGCGGTCGGTTCGAGCCCGCTGGCCCCGGCCAAATCGGCAACACCTTCGTCAGTGCGCTCCGCAAGAAGAGCGGCAAGAACGTCAACCTGTACGCGGTGCGCTACCCCGCCGACACCCAGGTCGACCTCGGAGCCAACGACATGAGCGCGCGCGTGCAGAGCACGATGGCCAGCTGCCCCGACACCAGGATCGTGCTTGGCGGCTACTCCCTCGGCGCCGCGGTGACCGACGTGGCGCTGGCCGTGCCCTTCGCCTTCTTCGGCTTCGACAATCCGCTGCCCCCTGGCGCCGATCAGCACATCGCCGCCGTCGCCCTGTTCGGCAACGGCAGCGTATGGGCGGGACCCATCGGAGCGATCAGCCCGCTGTACCGCGAGCGGACGATCGACCTGTGTCACGGGGCCGACCCGATCTGCAACCCCGCCGACCCGAACACGTGGGAGAAGAACTGGACCGACCATGCGGCGCGGGCCTACATCGACGCGGGCATGGTCAACCAGGCCGCCGACTTCGCCGCCGCGCGGGTCTAACCCTCGATCCGCCCCACCTCGTCGGGCGTACGCCGGTCACGGGTCACCAGGATCCGCGCCTCGAGTTCTGCGTCGGCCGGATAGTCCACGCCGACCAACGTCAGGCCGCGGGCCGGGGCGGTGGCGAAGTCACTCGACCGCCGCGTGGACGTCAACAGCTCAGCGCACCAACGAGGTTCGCGCCGACCCTCCCCCACGGCCAGCAGCGCGCCCACGAGTGACCGCACCATCGACCAGCAGAATGCATCGGCGGCGACGTAGCCGACGATCGAATCGCCGTCGCGCACCCAGTCCAGCCGCTGCAGATTGCGAATCGTGGTCGCACCGTCGCGCGCCCGGCAGAACGCCGCGAAGTCGTTGAGACCCTGCAGTTCTCGTGACGCCACGCGCATCGCGTCGACGTCGAGCTGGCGAGGCCACGGCGTGACGAACCTCGCCTCCCGCGGCAAGACGCCGAACGTCGCCGTCGTCAACCGGTACTCGTAGTGCCGCCGCAGCGCGGAGAACCTGGCGTCGAATCCAGTCGGCGCCCTTACCACGTCGAGCACCCGCACGTCCTCGGGCAGCAGCCGAGACAGCCGTCGCACCAAGGGCTGAAATTCCGGTTCGTCGCGAGGAGTGCGCGGATAGACAAGCGGGATCGACTCGGCAGGCACGTCCACGTGGGCCACCTGACCGGTGGCGTGCACACCGGTATCGGTGCGACCCGCCGCCCGGGTGATCACCGGTGTCCGGAACACCGTCGACAGCGCATCGTCGATCGCGCCCGCCACGGTGCGCTGATTCGTCTGCGTCGCCCACCCGGCGAAGTCGGTGCCGTCGTAGGCGACGTCCAGGCGCAAACGAACAAGCCCGCCACCGGAATCGATGGCGGGCTCGTTCACGAGTCGACTACTTGGCGTCGTCGGCCTTGTCGTCCTCGACGACCTCGTCGGTGTCGGCGTCCTCGACCACGGCGTCTTCAACCGGGGCGTCCTCGACGACCTCGTCGGTGGGGCCGACGGCGGCCTCGGGCTCGACCGCGGCCTGCGGCGCGGCGGCAGCCGCGACGGGGGCGTTGGCGGAACCACTGCGACGGGCCCGGTTGGCCTCGGAGGTGACCGTCTTCTCCTGCACCAGCTCGATGACGGCCATCGGGGCGTTGTCGCCCTTGCGTGCCTCCACCTTGATGATGCGGGTGTAGCCACCCTCGCGCTCGGCGAAGTGCGGTCCGATCTCGGCGAACAGCGTGTGCACGACGTCCTTGTCGCGGATCTTCTTCATCACCTCACGCCGGTTGTGCAGCGTGCCCTTCTTGGCGTGGGTGATGAGCTTCTCCGCGTAGGGCCGCAGCGCCCGCGCCTTGGGCTCGGTCGTCTTGATCCGACCGTGCTCGAACAACGACGTGGCCAGGTTGGCCAGGAGCGCCTTCTGGTGTGAGGACGACCCGCCGAGGCGAGCACCCTTAGTGGGCTTGGGCATTGCGACTATCTCCTTATGTGGCCGGCCCCCGTATCAGGTAGGGCCGGGACGGTTTCTTGAAAGCTGTTAGAGCTGTTCGGTTTCGGCGTAGTCCTGCGTGTCGTCCACGTCGTAGCTGGCATCGCTGTTCCAGGTACCGGTCGCGACGTCGTAACCGGCCACCTCGGACGGGTCGAACGTGGCCGGGCTGTCCTTCAGCGAGAGACCCAGCTGGTGCAGCTTGATCTTCACCTCGTCGATGGACTTCTGACCGAAGTTGCGGATGTCCAGCAGGTCGGACTCCGTCCGCGAGACCAGCTCGCCGACGGTGTGGACGCCCTCGCGCTTGAGGCAGTTGTACGACCGGACGGTGAGTTCCAGATCGTCGATCGGCAGCGCGAACGAGGCGATGTGGTCCGCCTCGGCCGGCGACGGGCCGATCTCGATGCCTTCGGCTTCGACGTTGAGTTCCCGTGCCAGACCGAACAATTCGACCAGCGTCTTACCGGCCGAGGCCAGCGCGTCACGCGGGGTGATCGAGTTCTTGGTCTCGACGTCGAGGATCAGCTTGTCGAAGTCGGTGCGCTGCTCGACGCGAGTCGCCTCGACCTTGTAGGTCACCTTGAGCACCGGCGAGTAGATCGAGTCGACCGGAATGCGGCCGATCTCGGCACCGGAGGCCTTGTTCTGCACGGCGGGGACGTAACCGCGGCCACGCTCGACGACGAGCTCGACCTCGAGCTTGCCCTTGTCGTTCAGGGTCGCGATGTGCATGTCGGGGTTCTGCACCGTGACGCCCGCGGGCGGGACGATGTCACCGGCGGTGACGGCACCCGGGCCCTGCTTGCGCAGGTACATGGTGACCGGCTCGTCCTCCTCGGACGACACGACCAGGCTCTTGAGGTTCAGGATGATGTCGGTGACGTCTTCCTTCACCCCGGGAACGGTGGTGAACTCGTGCAGCACGCCGTCGATGCGGATGCTGGTGACCGCCGCGCCCGGGATGGACGACAGCAGCGTGCGCCGAAGCGAGTTGCCAAGGGTGTAACCGAATCCGGGCTCCAAGGGCTCGATGACGAACTTGGACCGGTTCTCGGCAAGGCTCTCTTCGGACAGGGTGGGGCGCTGAGAAATCAGCATTTTCTTTTTCTCCTTCTCGACATCCGCTATTTGATGCCGTTTGGTGTCCCAGGCCACCGTGACCTGGGACGGTCACACGATTACTTCGAGTAGAACTCGACGATCAGCTGCTCGGTCAGCGGCACCTGAATCTGTGCGCGCTCGGGCAGCTGGTGGATGAGGATGCGCTGGCGTTCGCCGACGACCTGGATCCAGCCCGGGATGGGGCGCTCACCGGCGGTCTGACGCGACAGCTCGAACGGCAGCGTGTTCAGCGACTTCTCACGGATGTCGATGATGTCGTACTGCGAGACGCGGTAGCTGGGGATGTCGACCTTCACGCCGTTGACGGTGAAGTGACCGTGGCTGACCAGCTGACGGGCCATCCGGCGCGTACGGGCGAGCCCGGCGCGGTAGATGACGTTGTCCAGCCGGCTCTCCAGGATCTGCAGCAGGTTCTCGCCGGTCTTACCCGAGTGGCGGTTGGCCTCCTCGTAGTAACGACGGAACTGCTTCTCCATGACGCCGTAGGTGAAGCGAGCCTTCTGCTTCTCCTGCAGCTGCGTGCGGTATTCGCTCTCCTTGATCCGCGCGCGACCATGCTGGCCGGGCGGGTAGGGACGCTTCTCGAAGGACTGATCTCCACCGACGAGGTCGACGCCGAGACGACGCGACTTACGGGTGACGGGTCCGGTATAACGAGCCATTTCTTAAATCTCCTCTAGACCCGGCGCCGCTTGGGCGGACGGCAGCCGTTGTGCGGCTGCGGCGTGACGTCGGAAATGGCGCCAACTTCGAGGCCGGCTGCCTGCAGTGAACGGATCGCGGTCTCGCGGCCCGAACCCGGGCCCTTCACGAAGACGTCGACCTTCTTGACACCGTGTTCCTGCGCCTTGCGGGCAGCGTTCTCGGCGGCCAGCTGTGCGGCGAACGGGGTCGACTTACGCGAACCCTTGAAGCCCACGTGACCCGACGATGCCCAGGCGATGACGTTGCCCTGCTGGTCGGTGATCGAGACGATCGTGTTGTTGAACGTGCTCTTGATGTGAGCGGCGCCGTGCGGAACGTTCTTCTTTTCCTTGCGGCGCGTCTTCTGGCCCTTCTTGGGACCAGCCGCTCCACTCTTCTTGGCCTGTGCCATGTGCTTACCTGGCCTTCTTCTTGCCGGCGATGGTGCGCTTCGGGCCCTTGCGGGTGCGCGCGTTGGTCTTGGTTCGCTGGCCGCGCACCGGAAGGCCGCGACGATGCCGCAGACCCTGGTAGCAGCCGATTTCGATCTTGCGTCGGATGTCGGCCTGCACCTCGCGGCGCAAGTCACCTTCGACCTTGATCTCGGAGTTGCTTTCGATGTAGTCGCGCAACTGCGACACCTGATCGTCGGTCAGGTCCTTGGTACGCAGATTGAAGTCAATGCCGGTGGCCGACAAGATTTCCTGCGAGCGAGTACGGCCAATGCCGTAGATGTAGGTCAGCGCGATCTCCATGCGCTTGTCACGCGGGAGATCGACGCCCAGTAGACGTGCCATCAGGCAGTGATTCCTTTTCGTTGCGGAGGTCTTGTCCCAGTCCGTTCCCCTCGCGGGGCCCGGCCTCCGTGCCGGGCGTGTAATGAGCAGCTCATCTGCTCACTGGTACTGGGATTTCATCATTTAGTTGTTGCTGTGCTGCGTTTGCGCGACGCGCAAACGGCTAGCCCTGACGCTGCTTGTGGCGCGGGTCAGAACAAATCACCATGACCCGCCGGTGGCGACGGATCACCCTGCACTTGTCGCAGATGGGCTTGACGCTCGGGTTCACCTTCACGGCGGTCGATCCTGTCTTGGTTGTTCGGTGTCGAGGGCGAGCCCCCGTCACGGTCTAGTTACTTGTAGCGGTAAACGATGCGGCCCCGGGTCAGGTCGTAGGGCGACAACTCCACCACGACGCGGTCCTCGGGCAGAATGCGGATGTAGTGCTGCCGCATCTTGCCGCTGATGTGCGCGAGCACCTTGTGTCCGTTCTCCAGCTCAATGCGAAACATCGCATTGGGCAGGGGCTCGACCACTCGGCCCTCGACTTCGATGGCACCGTCTTTTTTAGCCATGTCCTCCGTTGTTCCTGTCTGGCGCCACAAACGCCGCCTCCGACTTCAAAACGTGAGCCGGATTCGTTAAAT
Organism: Mycobacterium sp. AT1; assembly: GCF_002043095.1. Classification (GTDB taxonomy): domain Bacteria; phylum Actinomycetota; class Actinomycetes; order Mycobacteriales; family Mycobacteriaceae; genus Mycobacterium. Next base: position 35,249 of record NZ_MVOC01000056.1, read on the forward strand.
TCCAGGACAGGGCACGCAAGGAGCCGGCGCGGATGCCGCACCGTTGATCGATGGTACCCGCTTCCGTGCGCTCCCCAAAATCGCCGTCACCAGCAACGGCTTGAGGGTGGCAAGATCGTTTCAAGGTCCACGGCGACCGATGCTAAGGACTTCACGACCGGCCTCAGGGGGAACGTGTGACCGCTGCCTACCTCGCGGCGTTCATCGTCGGCGGGATAGCGGTTCTCTCGGCGCTGTTCCTCGTCGACTTCGGCCATGGGGCCGGCCATGACGGTCTGCCCTTCCTCAGCCTGACCGGGGTGTCCGCCGCCCTGCTCGGCGCGGGTGCCGGCGGCCTGATCAGCTCCTGGGTCGGTTTCGGCGCCGTCGGCGCCGGACTCGTCGCGATCGCTGCAGCCGTCGTCCTGATGCTCGCGCTTCAGGGACTGCTGCTGCCGTACCTGCGCAGGCAGGAGTCGAACTCGCAGAAGTCGCGGTCGTCCTACATCGGCCTGCTAGGCACCGTCACCCTCGACGTCCCCGTCGGCAGCTGGGGCGAGGTGGCGTTCGTCGACTCCGACGGGAACCGGGTGCGGGCCAGGGCGATCACCGAAGAGCCGGACGTCCTGACGAAGAACACCAGCGTCTACATCGCCGACGTCGATGCCGACTACCTCCACGTCGTGGCGGTTCCCGACCACTAGCGCCGTCCCCAACCACCAGAACGGAAGGCACCGCCGTGTCCACTCTCCTCATCGTCACGATCGCGGTCATCGCCGGGCTCCTCCTGCTCGTCGTGCTCCCGCTGATCTACGTGAAGAACTACATCAAGGTGCCGCCAAACGAGGTGGCCGTGTTCACCGGTCGCGGCCAGCCCAAGGTGGTCCGCGGCGGAGCCCGGTTCCGGGTGCCAGGCATCGAACGGGTGGACATCATGTCCCTCGAGCCGTTCAACGTCAGCATCAACCTGCAGAACGCACTGTCCAACAACGGTGTGCCGGTCAACGTCGAAGCCGTCGGCCTGGTGCGCATCGGATCGGCCGACGAGGCCGTGCAGACCGCGGTGCAGCGGTTCCTCACCTCCGACCTCAGCGAACTGCAACGCCAAATCAACGAAATTCTGGCCGGCAGCCTGCGCGGCATCACCGCCACGATGACCGTCGAAGACCTCAACTCGAACCGTGACACCCTGGCCCGCAGCGTGGTCGAGGAAGCAGGCAGCGACCTCGCCCGCATCGGCATGGAGGTCGACGTCCTCAAGATCGCCGGAATCTCCGACGCCAACGACTACCTGAAGTCACTCGGTCAGCGTCGCATCGCCGAAGTGAAGCGCGACGCGACCGTCGGTACCGCCGAGGCCGAGCGCGACGCGCAGATCCAGTCGGCGAAGGCCCGCCAAGCGGGTTCGGTCGCCCAAGCCGAGGCGGACACCGCGATCGCCATCGCCAACCAGAAGCGCGACGTCGAGCTCGCGAGGCTCCGCGCTCAGACCGAGGCCGAGAACGCCGAAGCCGACCAGGCGGGCCCGCTCGCGAACGCGCGGGCGCAGAAAGACGTCGGCATCGCCACCGAGCAGGCCGAGGCTGCGCGCATCCAGGCCCGCATCGAGGTGGAACAGCGGCGCAGCGAACAGGCCCAGGCGGCGCTGCAAGCAGACGTCATCGCGCCGGCCGAGGCGCAGCGCGCGGCCGACATCGCCCGTGCGGAGGGTCAGCGCCAAGCCGTCATCCTCGGTGCCGAAGCGCAGGCGGAATCCGCTCGTCGGGCTGGTCAGGCCGAGGCCGACGCCCGCAAGGCGGCGGCCGACGCACTCCGCGTCGAGAAGCAGGCCGAAGCGGACAGCCTGCAGGCGAAACTGGTCGCCGAGGCTGCGGGCAAGAAGGAACTCGCCGACGCCTCCCGGGTGGAACAGCTCGCCGAGGCGGCCGGCATCGAGGCCAAGCTCGTCGCCGAGGCCACCGGTAAGAAGGAGATCGCCGCGGCGCTCAACAGCTACACCGCCGAGGCGGCGCGCATGCTGATGCTGCCCGACGTGCTGGCGTCGGTGGTCAAGGCCACCGAGGCAGCGGCAGCGCCGCTCGCCGAGATCGACCGCCTGTCGATCATCGGTGGGGCGGGCGACACCCAGGACGCGATGGGCGGCCTGCTTGGGGTCAGCCCGCTTGCGGTGGCCAAGATCGTCGAGGCGCTCAAGACCTCGGGGATCGACGTCGCCGCGATGCTGAATCGCTTCGGCGAGGAGACCACGACATCCGTCGCGGCCGCGGCGAACTCGCATCCGGTGGCCCCGCCGGCGTCCTGAGCGACGCCCACGCGATTCCGCCCTCCGAGTAACCGGCACTTGTCACCCGCTTCCAGGGTGATATTGGGTGGACGACCAGCGCATAATTGATCGCGATGACCGGACCCACTTCGCAGCCCCGCCATCCCGTGATTCTGACCGTGGACGACGATCCCGCCGTGTCGCGCGCCGTGGCGCGCGACCTACGCCGTCATTACGGCGAGCGGTATCGCATCGTCCGCGCGGAGAGCGGGCCCGACGCGCTGGCGACCCTCAAGGAACTCAAGCTCCGCGGCGACACCGTCGCGGTGCTCGTCGCCGACTACCGGATGCCTCAGATGAGTGGCATCGAGTTCCTCGAGAAGGCGATGGACCTGTTTCCGCTGGCCAAGCGGGTGCTGCTGACTGCGTACGCCGACACTCACGCCGCCATCGACGCCATCAACGTCGTCGACCTCGACCACTACTTGCTGAAGCCTTGGGATCCGCCGGAGGAGAAGCTCTATCCGGTGATCGACGGGCTGCTCGAAGAATGGCGGGCCGTCGGCGACCGGGCGATGCCGTACACCAAGGTCATCGGGCACCGCTGGAACCAGCGGTCGTGGGAGGTCCGCCAATTCCTGGCGCGCAACCAGTTCCCGTTCCGCGCCTACATGGCCGACGAACCGAAGGGCGAGCAGCTGCTCGACGCCGCCGGCCTCGACGGCCGCGACCTGCCCGTCGTGATCACCGAGAAGGGTGAGGCGATCGTCGAGCCGACCGACGGCCAACTGGCCGAGCTGCTCGGACTGTCGACTGAACCGTCACTGCCGATGTACGACCTAGCGGTCATCGGCGGCGGTCCCGCGGGGCTGGCGTCGGCGGTGTACGGCGCCTCCGAGGGACTCGAGACCGTGCTCATCGAACGCACCACGACCGGCGGACAAGCCGGTCGCAGCTCGCGGATCGAGAACTACCTCGGCTTCCCGATCGGCGTCTCGGGAGCCGAGCTGACCAACTCCGCCCGCAGGCAGGCCGAGCGGTTCGGCGCCGAGGTCATCACCACACGCGACGTCGTCAAGCTGCACGTCGGCGAGGCCGCCCCGACCATCGAGTTCGAGGACGGCAGCACCATCGGTGCCCGCGCGGTCATCCTCGCGACCGGCGTCGAATACCAGGAACTCAAGGTCGTCGGCTGCTGGAGCGACCCCGCGGACCCGGACGGCTGCAACTACGTCGGCCGCGGCGTCTACTACGGGGCTTCGGTGTCCGACGCCGAGGAGTGTCGCGGCGAAGACGTCTACATCGTGGGCGGCGCAAACTCGGCAGGCCAGGCCGCGATGTTCATGTCCAAGACCGCCAAGTCGGTGACGCTGCTGGTGCGCGGCCCCTCGTTGGAGGCGTCGATGTCGCACTACCTGATCGAACAGATCGAGGGCAACGACAAGATCAAGGTCAGGACCTGCACCGAGGTGGTCGACACGATCGGCGAGGACGACCACCTGTCCGGGCTGGTGCTGCAGGACCGGCAGTCCGGCGAGCGCACCACGGTGCCATCGGGTCGGTTGTGCTGCTTCATCGGCGCGAGCCCGCGGACCGAATGGCTCGACGGCGTCCTCGCCCTCGACGAGCGCGGTTTCGTGCTGGCCGGGCCGGACCTGAAGGACGTCTGCGGCTGGAACCGGGAACGTCCGCCGCACCACTTGGAAACAAGTGTGCCCGGTGTGTTTGTTGCAGGAGACGTGCGCTCTGAATCCGCGAAGCGAGTGGCGGCCGCCGTCGGTGAAGGGTCGATGGCCGTGATGCTGGTGCACCGCTACCTGGCCGAAGCGTGAGTGCCGGCGCCGCCGGCGAAGCCTAGAGAGAAGGACTGTCCCCATGGGCGAAACGTGTCTGCCCGACGAGCTCCGGACGCTGTTCCTGTTCGAGAAGCTGACCGACCGTCAGCTGAGGTCGCTGTGCGACCACGGGCACCTCGCGCGGTTCGAGCCGGGTCCGATCTGCATCGAGGGCGAGGCGGCGACCTGCTTCTACGTCCTCATCGAGGGTGAGCTGGCGATGTCGAAGCGCTCCGGCGGCGCGGACATCGAAACCAACCGGACCTCGCAGCGCGGCGTCTACTGCGGTGCGTGGAGCGCCTACGTCGACGGCGTGCCCCAGGTATACGAGTCGTCGGTGCGGGTCACGAAGCCGTCGAAGTTCTTCGTCCTTGACGCGACCGCGTTCGGCGAGTTCGTCAAGACCGAGCTCCCGATGGCGGTGCACCTGCTCGAGGGTCTCAAGGTCGGCGGGCTGCGCCAGCGCCAAATCATCGACCAGCGGGAGAAGCTGCTCGCGCTCGGTCAGCTGTCGGCGGGCCTGACCCACCAGCTCAACAATCCGGCCGCGGCGGCCGCTCGGGCCGTCTCGGACCTGCGCGAGAAGATCGCGGGCATGCGGCACAAGCTCGCGATGCTGGCCGACGGGAAGTTCAGCCCGGAGGGTTTGCGCGTCCTGGTCACCATCCAGGAGGAGGTGGCCGAACAGGTTGCCAAGTCCAAGGCGCTTGAGTTGACGGCGCTGGAGGCCTCCGACCGCGAGGACGCGATCGGCGACTGGCTCGAGGACCACGGCATCGTCGGGGCCTGGGACTACGCCCCGACGTTCGTCGAAGCGGGTCTGGACATCGACTGGCTGGAACGCATTTCCGCCTCGGTCGACGAGGTCGACGCGACCGCGTCCCTGCAGGGCGCGATCGGGTGGCTTCGATACACCATCGACACCGAGCTCATGATGAACCAGATCGCCGAGGCAAGCAGCCGCATCTCGGCACTGCTGGCCGGCGCCAAGCAGTACTCCCAGATGGACCGCGCGCCGTACCAGAGCGCCAACGTCCACGAGCTCTTTCGCAGCACCGTCATGATGTTCGGCGAGAAGCTCGGCAAGGACAAGCCGGTGAAGCTGATCAAGGAACTCGACAAGTCGCTTCCCGAAATCCAGTGCTATCCAGGCGATCTCAACCAGGTGTGGACCAACATCATCGACAACGCGATCCAGGCGATGGGTGGACACGGCACGCTGACGCTCCGCACCTCGGCCGTCGGCGAGGACGCGATCAAGGTGGAGATCTGCGACGACGGGCCGGGCATCCCGCCCGACATCGCCGACCGCATCTTCACGCCGTTCTTCACCACCAAGGCCTTCGGCGAGGGCACCGGACTCGGACTCGACCTGGCCTGGCGCATCGTCGCCCAGAAGCACCACGGCAACATCCGCGTGGAGTCCAAGCCCGGTGACACGCGCTTCGTCATCGTGCTGCCGTTGGTGGCTCCCAAGCCGGAAGAGGCGCCGGCCGACGTCGCGGAATAGTCGCGCTGCCGAACGGGGTTGACCCCACCATGGCCAAACCAGAGCTCGGCAAGTTCGGCGTCTTCGGTCACTACCAGCAGTGGCAGCAGGTGCCACCCAAGCAGCTTCGTGAGATCGAAGCCCTCGGCTACGGCGCCATCTGGGCCGGCGGGTCGCCACCCGCCGAGCTCGACTGGGTGGATTCCATCCTCGGTGAGACCGAGAAGCTGGCGCTGGCCACTGGCATCGTCAACATCTGGACCGCCGCGGCCGGCCCCACCGCCGAGTCGTTCCACCGCATCGACGCGGCGTACCCGAACCGGTTCCTCCTCGGCATCGGCGTCGGGCACCCCGAGGCGCACACCGAGTACAAGAAGCCCTACGACGCCCTCACCGAGTATCTCGACGAGCTCGACCGATACGGCGTCCCCAAGGATCGCCGCGTCGTCGCAGCCCTCGGGCCGCAGGTGCTCAAGCTCTCGGCACGTCGTAGCGCGGGCGCACACCCGTACCTGACCACGCCCGAACACACCAGGCAGGCACGGGAACTGCTGGGCCCCGACGCGTTCATCGCACCCGAGCACAAGGTCGTCCTGACCTCGGACTCCGAACAGGCGCGCGCCGTGGGACGCAAGGCACTCGAGGTCTACTTGAACCTGGCCAACTACCTCAACAACTGGAAGCGGCTCGGCTTCACCGACGCCGACGTCGCGAAGCCCGGCAGCGACGCGCTGGTGGACGCCGTCGTCGCCCATGGCACGGTGGACGCCGTGGCCGCGCAACTCTCCGAGCACCTCGCCGCCGGGGCCGATCATGTTCCGGTTCAGGTGCTGACGGGTACAGACAAGCTGGTGCCCGCGCTCGCCGAGTTGGCTGGACCGCTGGGCCTGAAGTAGTCAACCCCAGACCAACCCCATCCGAAGGGACCGCTTCACCCATGACTGACGCAACCGATCTCAAGCCCAACCTCGGGCGCTTCGGCGTCTGGACCTTCGGGGCGGTGACCCCAGAGCAGGCCAAGGAGATCGAGAGGCTGGGGTACGGCGCCGTCTGGGTGGGCGGGTCGCCCGCCGCCGACCTGGCATTCGTCGAACCCATCCTCGAGGCGACGACGTCGTTGCAGGTGGCGACGGGCATCGTCAACGTGTGGACGGCCCCGGCCGCCGATGTGGCCGAGTCCTACCACCGCATCGAGAAGGCCCACCCCGGCCGCTTCCTGCTGGGCATCGGGATCGGGCACCCCGAACACACCGACGAGTACCGCAAGCCCTATGACGTGCTGGTCGAATACCTCGACGCGCTCGACGCCGCCAACGTTCCGACCAGCCGTCGCGTGCTCGCCGCGCTGGGCCCGAAGGTGCTCAAGCTGGCAGCCGTGCGCAGCGCAGGCGCCCATCCGTACCTGACGACGCCGGAGCACACCGCCCAGGCTCACGCACTGATCGGCAACGCGGTGTTCCTGGCTCCCGAGCACAAGGTGGTCCTCGCCAGGGATGCGGCCCAGGCCCGCGAGATCGGTCGGCAGACCGTCGAGTTCTACCTTGACCTGAGCAACTACGTGAACAACTGGAAGCGGCTGGGCTTCACCGACGCCGACGTGCAGAAGCCCGGCAGCGACAAGCTGATCGACGCGGTGGTGGCTCACGGCACGCCCGACGACGTCGCCAGGCGGCTGCAGGAGCACGTCGACGCAGGCGCCGACCACGTCTGCATTCAGGTCCTGGGCGGCGAGGACGCGCTGATTCCGACGTTGGCCGAACTGGCGGGACCGTTGGGGCTTTCGGCCAGCGAGTAGATCGGGCCACCCGCTAGGGTTTGTGACCATGCGTCTGCTGGTCACCGGGGGTGCCGGTTTCATCGGCGCGAACTTCGTCCACGCCGCCGTGCGGGAGCATCCCGACGCATCCGTGACGGTGCTCGACGCCTTGACCTACGCGGGCAGTCGCGAGTCGTTGGCGCCCGTCGCCGACGACGTCCGCCTGGTGCACGGCGACGTCGGCGACGCCGAACTGGTCGAGAAGCTGGTCGCCGAGACCGACGCCGTCGTGCACTTCGCGGCCGAGACGCACGTCGACAATTCGTTGGCCGATCCCGGGGCGTTCCTGCGCACCAACGTCGTCGGCACGTTCACCGTGCTGGAAGCCGTTCGCAGGCACGGCATTCGGCTGCACCACGTGTCCACCGACGAGGTGTACGGCGACCTGCCTCTTGACGATCCCATCCGGTTCACCGAGGCCACCCCGTACGACCCGTCGAGCCCGTATTCGGCGACCAAGGCGGCGTCGGACATGCTGGTGCGATCGTGGGTGCGGTCCTTTCGCGTGCGGGCTACGATCTCCAACTGCTCCAACAACTATGGGCCGTATCAGCACGTCGAGAAGTTCATTCCGCGGCAGATCACCAACGTCCTCACGGGGCGACGTCCGAAGCTGTACGGGTTCGGAGCCAACGTCCGCGACTGGATTCACGTCACCGACCACAACCGCGCGGTGTGGCGAATCCTGGCCGACGGCGAACTGGGGCGCACCTATCTGATCGGCGCCGACGGCGAGCGCGACAACCTCACGGTGATGCGCACCCTGCTGCGGCTGATGGGTCGCGATCCCGACGACTTCGACCACGTGACCGACCGGGCGGGCCACGATCTGCGGTACGCGATCGACTCGTCGGCGCTTCGCGACGAATTGGGCTGGACGCCGCAGCACGACGACTTCGAGTCCGGCCTCGCCGCGACGATCGCGTGGTACCGCGACAACGAATCATGGTGGGCGCAGGCGAAGGACGCGTCAGAGGCAATGTACGAGGAGCGCAACCAGTGACCTTCCGCGAGCTGTCGATTCCCGGCGCATGGGAGATCACGCCGACCGTCCGCCCCGACCCCCGCGGCCGGTTCTTCGAGTGGTTCACCGACGACGAGTTCACCGCGATGACCGGGCACTCCCTCGATCTGCGGCAGGCCAACGTGTCGGTCTCCGCGGCGGGCGTGCTGCGGGGCCTGCACTTCGCCCAGCTGCCACCGAGCCAGGCCAAGTACGTGACGTGCGTGCGGGGCGCGGTGTTCGACGTGGTCGTCGACGTCCGGGTCGGCTCGGCGACATTCGGTCAGTGGGATTCCGTGCTGCTCGACGACCGCGACCACCGGACCGTCTATCTTTCGGAGGGCTTGGCGCACGGATTCCTTGCGCTGCAAGATGATTCGACGGTGACCTACCTCTGCTCGGCGGGCTACTCCCCCACCCGCGAACACACCATCTGCCCAACCGATCCCGCAATCGGCGTTGACTGGCCGCTCGTCGACGGGGCGGTACCGAACCTCTCCGAGCGCGACGCCGCCGCCCCGACCCTCGACGACGTTCTCTCGGCAGGGCTGCTGCCCACGTGGGACGAGGCGCAGGCCTTCGTCGAGGGCCTCGGCTCCCGCCCCTAAACCCCCGCCGCCCCACCCCCGTGTGCGCACAGATCGCGATCTCACAGCACACGCGATGGCGTCGACACTTGCGAATGGTCATCCCCCATTACTAGGATGTCCTAGTAATCGAACACCGTCGAAGGGCAGCCGCCATGACCACTCAGATTCCGCACTTCGTCGACGGCCGGCGGGTCGAGGGCCGGTCCGGCCGCACCGCCGACGTCCTCAACCCCAGCACCGGCGAGGTGCAAGCCCAGGTACCGATGGCCTCCACCGCCGAGGTCGACGCCGCCGTCGAGATCGCCGTGGCGGCCCAGCGCGAGTGGGCGGCGTGGAACCCGCAGCGCCGCGCCCGGGTGATGATGAAGTTCGTCGCGCTGGTCAACGAGAACGCCAACGAACTCGCCGAACTGCTCTCCCTCGAGCACGGCAAGACCGTCGCCGACTCACTTGGCGACATCCAGCGCGGCATCGAGGTCATCGAGTTCGCCATCGGCATTCCGCACCTGCTCAAGGGCGAATACACCGAAGGCGCCGGTGGCGGCATCGACGTCTACTCGCTGCGCCAACCCCTCGGCGTCGTCGCGGGCATCACTCCGTTCAACTTCCCGGCGATGATCCCGCTGTGGAAGGCGGGCCCGGCGCTGGCGTGCGGCAACGCGTTCATCCTCAAGCCCAGCGAGCGCGACCCGTCGGTCCCGGTCCGGCTGGCCGAGCTGTTCGGAGAGGCAGGCCTGCCGAAGGGCGTCTTCCAGGTGGTGCACGGCGACAAGGAGGCCGTCGACGCCATCCTCAACAACCCCGACATCCACGCCGTCGGCTTCGTCGGCAGCTCCGACATCGCGCAGTACATCTACTCGACCGCCGCGGCCAACGGCAAGCGCGCGCAGTGCTTCGGTGGCGCCAAGAACCACATGATCGTGATGCCCGACGCCGACCTGGACCAGGCCGTCGACGCACTGATCGGCGCGGGCTACGGCAGTGCCGGCGAGCGGTGCATGGCGATCAGCGTCGCGGTCCCCGTCGGGGAAGAGACGGCAAATCGGTTGCGCGCCAGGCTCGTCGAGCGGGTCAACCAGCTTCGCGTCGGCCACAGCCTCGACCCCAAGGCGGACTACGGCCCACTGGTCACCGCCGCCGCGCTGGCCCGGGTGAAGGACTACATCGGCCAGGGCGTCGAGGCCGGCGCCGAGATCGTGGTCGACGGTCGGGAACGCGCCAGCGACGACCTCACCTTCGGTGACGCCAGCCTGGAGGGCGGTTACTTCATCGGCCCGACGCTGTTCGACCACGTGACGCCCGACATGACGATCTACACCGACGAGATCTTCGGGCCGGTGCTCTGCATCGTGCGCGCCGACACCTACGAGGAGGCGCTGGCCCTGCCGTCGGAGCACGAGTACGGCAACGGCGTGGCGATCTTCACCCGCGACGGCGACACCGCCCGTGACTTCGTCTCTCGTGTGCAGGTCGGGATGGTCGGCGTCAACGTGCCCATTCCAGTTCCGGTGGCCTACCACAGCTTTGGTGGCTGGAAGCGCTCCGGTTTCGGTGACCTCAACCAGCACGGCCCGGCCTCGATCATCTTCTACACCAAGGTCAAGACGGTCACCCAGCGCTGGCCCTCCGGCATCAAGGATGGCGCCGAGTTCTCCATCCCCACGATGAAGTAGCGCCGGTTCATGGACTACTTCGGTCTCGACCCCGACGAGCGGGTCATCGCCGAGACGGCGGCGGAGTTCGCCGACAAGCGGATCACGCCGTACGCCATGGAGTGGGACGCCACCAAGCACTTTCCGGTCGACGTCCTCCGCGCTGCCGCCGAGTTGGGCATGGCGGCGGTCTACTGCGCGGAGGACGTGGGCGGCAGTGGCCTGCGCCGCCTCGACGGCGTGCGGATCTTCGAGCAGGTGGCGACGGGCTGCCCGACTATTGCGGCGTTCCTGTCCATTCACAACATGTGCACCTGGATGGTCGACACCTACGGCACGGCCGAGCAACGAAAGGCATTGGTACCGCAGCTGGCGTCGATGGAGCTGATCGCCAGCTACTGCCTCACCGAACCCGGTGCTGGCTCGGACGCAGGCGCGTTGCGCACCAAGGCAATTCGCGACGGCGAGCACTACGTTATCGACGGCGTGAAGCAGTTCATCTCCGGAGCCGGGGTGTCCGACGTGTACGTCGTGATGGCGCGCACCGGAGGTAGTGGACCGCGCGGAATCTCCGCCTTCGTGGTGGACAAGGACACGCCCGGCGTCAGCTTCGGCGCCGACGAGGTCAAGATGGGGTGGAACGCCCAGCCCACCGCACAGGTGGTGTTCGAGGGCGTCCGGGTGCCGCTGGATGCCTTGCTCGGCGGCACCGAGGGCACTGGCTTCGGCGTCGCGATGAACGGCCTCAACGGCGGGCGCGTCAACATCGCCGCGTGCTCACTCGGTGGTGCGCAGGCCGCGTTCGACAAGGCGGTGTCCTACCTGGCCAGTCGCGAGGCGTTCGGGATGACCCTGCTCGACGAGCCGACGATCCGGTTCACGCTGGCCGACATGGCCACCAAGCTGGAGACCTCGCGAAACCTGTTGTGGCGGGCGGCATCTGCGATCGACGACGACCACCCGGACAAGGTCGAGCTGTGTGCGATGGCCAAGCGCTACGTCACCGACACGTGTTTCGACGTGGCGGATCAGGCGTTGCAGTTGCACGGCGGCTACGGCTATCTGCGCGAGTACGGCGTCGAGAAGATCGTCCGCGACCTGCGGGTGCACCGGATACTCGAGGGAACCAACGAAATCATGCGCGTCGTGATCGGGCGAGCTGTCGCGGGCGGAGCCCGCAAAACGACAGAAGCCGCCCGGGCCCGCGCGTCTTAGCTCAGGAGGTCTAGATGGCGACGATAGCGTTCTTGGGGCTGGGCAACATGGGTGGCCCGATGGCCGCCAACCTTGCCGCGGCGAACCACACGGTGCGCGGTTTCGACCTGGTGCCTGCATTGCGGGATGCCGCAGAGGCCAAGGGCGTCACCGTCTTCGACAGCGGAGCAGAGGCGGTCACCGGCGCGGACGTGGTGATCACTTCGCTGCCGAACGGTGCCATCGTCAAGGCCTGCTACGCCGAGGCGCTGCCCGCAGCCACGCCGGGCACGTTGTTCGTCGACACCTCGACCATCTCGGTCGACGACGCCCGCGCGATCAACGCCCTAGCCGAGGAACACGGCCACGAACAGGTCGACGCCCCGGTCTCCGGTGGCGTCAAGGGAGCCACTGCGGGCACGCTGGCGTTCATGGTCGGCGGGACCGACGCCGCGGTCGAGCGAGCCAGGCCGGTCCTGGAACCGATGGCGGGCAAGGTCATCCACTGTGGCGGCTCCGGAAACGGTCAGGCGGCCAAGGTGTGCAACAACATGGTTCTCGCCGTACAGCAGATCGCCGTCGGCGAGGCGTTCGTCCTCGCGGAGAAGCTCGGCCTCTCGGCCCAATCGCTGTTCGACGTGATCACCGGCGCGACGGGCAACTGCTGGTCGGTGCACACCAATTGCCCGGTGCCAGGGCCGGTTCCGACGTCACCGGCCAACAACGACTTCAAACCGGGCTTTGCGACGGCGTTGATGAACAAGGATCTCGGGCTGGCGATGGCCGCAGTGAACTCGACCGGCTCGGCGGCGCCGCTGGGTACTCACGCCGCCGAGATCTACGCCGACTTCGCCGCCGACCACGCCGACAAGGACTTCAGCGCCGTCATCGAGCTCCTACGCGGCAGCTGACCGGTTTCCCCTTGCCCACGTCTCGGCGTGCAGCCGCTGACAGTCGGTGATGCGAAGGCCCTCGTAGTCGGCGCGGGCGCCGATCACCTCGGGGTCGACGAGCACCCCGGCGAGGCCGACGGACATCGCGTCGCGCAGGCCGTCGGTCGAACCGGTGAACGCCAGTGAGTCGTGTGCGGGGGCGCCCATCTCGGCCAGCGCCATCCGGAAGGCGGCGCCAAGCGGGGCTGCCTGCGCCAGGTCGTCGGCGGTGACGACCGTCTGAACCAACCCGTCACCGACCAGTTGGCGCACCAGCGGTTCGACCCACTGCCGGCGACCGGTGCTGACGACGCCGACGGCCACCCCTGCGGTGAACCCGTCGGTGATCAGCTCGACCAGGCCGCTCCTGGCATCCAGATCGGCACCGAGCATCACCTCGTCGAGCATCCTGGACTTGGTGGCGCAGATCTGGTCGACGAGAACCCTGAGCAGGACGTCGCACTCGGTACAAATCCCCCGTGCCCGCAGCTCGGCGGCGACGCGCTGCCGTTCGTCGCGCAGCGCCAGCAGCTTGCGGTACCGAGCCGCGGACCACGTCACGGGCAGCCCGTGTGCGGCGAAGGCCGCGTTGAACGCCAGTCGACTGCCCCCGCACTCGGCGTCGGTGAGGGACTCGAGGTCGAAGACCACCGCTCGCAGCGGGTGAGGACCCGCCGCGCTGGGGCGGGACGAGTCCCACCAGAACCGGCCTGCCCGCCACGCTCTGTCCGGTATGTGCGTCATGCCAACAGAGTGGCCCACGTCACACGTCGGCCGCCTCCCCCATCCGGGGGATTGAACGGGCCAACTTGGGTTGCCAGCCAGCAGGCCGGTCCTATGCTCGTGCCATGTCGCCCCCCGCAGGCTCCCCGGTGCGGCTCGTGTTGGTCGACGACCACGAGATGGTCATCGAGGGGCTCAAGGCGATGTTGACGGCGTTCGGCGACCGCGTCGAGGTCGTCGGCCAGGCCGTTGGCGCCGAGCGTGCGATGAACGTGGTCGCCGAACTGAACCCAGACATCGTGCTGTGCGACGTGCGCATGCAGGGCAGCAGCGGACTGGATCTGTGCGCCGCCCTCCGGCAGCGGGAACCGCACCGCAAGGTCGTCATGTTGTCGGTCTACGACGACGAGCAGTACCTGTTTCAGGCGCTGCGGGTCGGGGCGGCGGGGTACCTGCTGAAGAGCATCGGCAGCGACGAGTTGGTCCGCCAGCTCGAGTTTGCACACGCCGGCGAGACCGCGATCGACCCCGGCATGGCGGCGCGGGCCGTGGACACGGCCGCCCGGCTGCAACGCGACGAGTTCTGGCCGGGCGCCAGGCAGGGGTTGACCCAGCGCGAGAGCGAAATCCTGTCCTACGTCGTCAACGGCCTGTCCAACCGCGGCATCGCGACCAAGCTGGTGATCGGCGAGGAAACCGTGAAGACCCACCTTCGCGCCATCTACCGCAAGCTCGACGTCGCCGACCGCACCGGTGCCGTCGCCACGGCGCTGCGCGAGGGGATCTACCGGTGAGGCCGGGACGGTCGTCGCCCCCGGGCGGCACCAACGCCGTCCGCGACCTCGTCGACGCCGACCGCGAGCTGGCTCTCCTGCGGGAGTTGATCCAGGCCGCCTCGAGCGGCCCCGGCGTCGAACCGTTGGCCGAGGCCGCCGCGCGGATGATCACCGCGGCGACGGGCACCGACGTGTGCTTCGTCCACGTGCTCGACGACGCCGAACAGTCCCTGACCCTGACCGGGGCGACGCCGCCGTTCGACTCCGAGGTCGGCAAGATCCGACTGCCGTTGGGCCGCGGCGTGTCCGGGTGGGTGGCGAGCCATCGCGAACCCGTGGTGATCGTCGGCGACAAGGAGTCAGATCCCCGGTATCTGCCCTTCGAGTCGTTGCGCGGCTCGGACTTCACGTCGATGGTGTCGGTACCGATGGAGACCGACCCTGGCGGGCTGGTTGGCGTGCTGAACGTGCACACCGTCGCCCGTCGGGACTTCACCGACCGCGACGTCGAACTGCTGTTGGTGATCGGCCGGCTGATCGCGGGGGCCATGCACCAGGCCAGATTGCACCGCAGGCTGGTGGCCCGCGAACGCGCGCACGAGAACTTCGTCGAGCAGGTCATCGAGGCTCAGGAGATGGAACGTCGTCGGCTCGCCGGTGACATCCACGACGGCATCTCCCAGCGGCTGGTGACGCTGTCCTACCGGCTCGACGCCGCGACCAGAGCGGTGGGCGAGGACGCCGCCGCGGCCGCCGAGCAGCTGGGCATGGCCCGCGAGTTGGTCGACCTCACGTTGGAAGAAGCGCGTGCGGCGATCGGCGGGTTGCGCCCGCCGGTCCTCGACGACCTCGGTCTCGCCGGTGGACTCGCCAGCCTGGCCAGGTCCATCCCACAGGTGGAGCTCGGCCTCTACATCGACGTCGACGTGGCCGAAACCCGGCTGCCCGACCACATCGAGATCGCGATCTACCGCATTGCGCAGGAGTGTCTGCAAAACGTCGTGAAGCACGCACACGCCAGCCACGCCAGCCTCACGTTCTCGGTGGGCGAGGACACGGCCCGGCTGGAGATCGTCGACGACGGACGCGGTTTCGACACGTTCGAGAACCCGCTCGGCGGCGACGAGATGGGTGGCTACGGGCTGCTGTCGATGGCCGAACGCGCCGAGATCGTCGGGGGCAGGCTGCACATCCGGTCCAGGCCCGGCGCGGGGACGGCGGTGACCGCGACGATCCCCTTGCCGCCCTCCCCTGCGCGAGAAGCTGCAGAGCGGCTCTAACTGCCCTCGCAGGCGTCGACGTGTTCGGCGATCGCGGCGAGCACGTCGTCGGAGGCCGCCTTGAGCACCGCCAGCCGCTCGGGTCCGACGACCTCCACGAAGAGCTCGCGCACCCGGGCCGCGTTGGCGGGGGCGGACGCGGCGATGGCGGCGCGGCCGGCGTCGGTCAGCACGACGTCCGGGTAGCGGGCGTCGGACACCTCCTTCTCGACCAGGCCACGCTTCTCCATCCGGCCCAGATGGTGTGACATCCGGCTCTTCTCCCACTGGGTGGCCCGGCCTAGCTCGAAGGCGCGCAGTCGACCACCGGGGGCCTCCGAGAGGTTGACCAGGATCTCGAAGTCGGAGTCCGACAGCCCGAAGTCGCGTTGGAGGTGCTTGACCAGGTGCCTCTCCAAGTGGTGGTGCATCTCCACGAAGCTCCGCCACGCGGACAGCTCGTCGTCGTCGAGCCCGGTCGCATCCGTCATGCCGCCACTGTAGCCCACTGGGTTGACATATCAACCCAGTGGACTATCGTTCACATCAGGTTGACACATCAACCCGATACGAGATGGGAGACGTCATGACGAACGAGAAGCTGATCGCAGTGGTCGGGGCAACGGGATCGCAGGGTGGCGGCCTGGTGCGGGCCATCCTCGACGACCCGAACCACGAGTTCCGGGTGCGGGCCCTGACCCGCAGCGCCACCTCGGAGAAGGCCCGTGCACTGGCCGAGGCGGGAGCCGAGGTGGTGGAGGCCGACCTCGACGACGGGCCGAGCATGCGCCGCGCCTTCGAGGGGGCCGACGGCGCGTTCGTGGTCACCAACTACTGGGCCGAGCGCACGCCCGAGGAGGAGGCCACCCGCACCCGCGCCGCGATGGAGCTCGCCCAGGCCGACACCGCGGCGCTGGCCGCCAAGCAGGCGGGCGTCGGCCACGTCATCTGGTCGACGCTGGAGGACACCCGGGACTTCTTCGGCATGGACGGCGGCGTTCCGGACGTCGACGGGGCCTACAAGGTGCCCCACTTCGACGCCAAGGCCGAGGCCGACGCAATGTTCCGCGAGTACGACGTCCCCACGACGTTCCTGCGCACCACGTTCTTCTTCGAGGGCTTCGCCGGGGGCCTCGGCCCATTGCGCGGCGACGACGGCAAGCTGACACTGACGCTCCCGATGGCCGATCAGTTGATGTCGGGCATCGCCGTCGGCGACATCGGCCGGACGGCACTTGGCGTCTTCCGGCGCGGCCCGGAGCTCGTCGGCGCCACGGTCGGCATCGCGGGCGATCACCTGACCGGCGAGCAGTACGCGGCGGCCCTCGGCGACGCCCTCGGCGAAGAGGTTCTCTACCGGCCGCTCGGCTGGGACGAATTCCGTGCGCAAGGGTTCCCCGGCGCCGTCGAGATGGGCAACATGTTCCAGTACTACGCCCAGAACTCGGCCCGCTTCGTCGGTGACCGTGACCTGTCGGCGGTGCGCGCGTTGAACCCCGGCCTGCTGTCGTTCCGCGACTGGCTTGCGTTGCCGGACAACGGCATTCGCACGCAATGAGCTAGAAGTCGCCGGCCTGCCTGCGCAACGTCTCGATGGCCGAGGCAAGCGCGGCCGACTCTCCTTCGGAGATCCCGATGTCGGCGAACACCTCGTCGTTCAGCGTCGCCGTCGCATCCTCCACCGTCGATCGACCCAGCTCGGTCAGCCGGACCAGGGTGGTACGACCGTCGGTGGGATGCGGCATCCGTTCCACCAGGCCGTCACCCTCCAACCGGCGGATGGCGTGCGTGACGCTGGTGACGTGGACCTGCAGTCGGTCGGACGCCTTGGTGATGGGCAGGGCGCCGCTGCCGCTGAACGCCAGCAGCCGCAGCAGCTCGTAGCGCGAGAAACTCAGGCCGTAGGGACGCAGCGCCGCCTCGACGCGAGCCAGCAGAATTTGGTGGGCGCGCATGACCGACGTGACGGCGACCATGCCGTCGGCGACCGCACCCCAGCCGGCGCGCTCCCAGTTAGCGCGGGCCAGCGCAATGGGGTCACGCTCCGCTGGGTTCGAAGACACGCTCATTCATACCGCACCGGCGGGCCGAACCTATGTCGGGCGTTCGAGCAGGACCTGTCCGGAGTCGACGGAGACCAACTGCACCGACGCGATCTGCTCCTTGGGCATCGGGGTGTTACCGCTGGGCAGCGCGGTGGCACCGGGCAGACCGAGCCACGTCGCCACCTGAGTCCGGCTGCCGTCACGCCCGACGACCACCATGCCGAGGTTGCTCGGCGACGCGTCCGACCCGCCAGACCATTGGCCGTAGGTGCAGGCCATGTCGACTCTGGTTCCCCACGCGAAGCTGCTCAGCCCGACGGTCGCGCTGAACGGCGTCGGCGCGAGCTTGTTCATCTCCAGCTGCGCGACGGCTTGGTCGGTGTCGCCGCTGCGCAGACCCATCAGCTCGGGTCGGACGGCGACCACCAGTCCTACCGCCAGCAGAGCCGCCGCCAAGGCGACCGACGCCGTCGTCAGCCATCGGGCGCGACGCCTGCGCCACCGCACCTTGTCCAGGACCGAGGTCAGCACCTCGGGCCGCAGCGGTGGTGGCTCGGGCTGGTCGCCGTCGAGGCCTCGGACGTCACCCTCGCTGAGGAGGCCGAGGAGGGCAGGCATGCCGCTGAGCTCGGCGACGGCGGAACGGCACCGGTCACACGTCTGCAGGTGCGTCTCGAACTCGCGGCGCTCGGTGCTCGACAGCGCACCAAGCACGTAGGCCGCGTCCCAGGTCGAGTAGCCGTCCCCGTCGACCGCGTCGAGACCGTGGCCCCCACTGGAGTAGGTCATCGCGTCACCCCCATCTCCTGCAAGTTGAGCCGAAGTGCGCGCACCGCGTAGTGCAACCGGGACTTGACCGTGCCCTCGGCGATGTTCAGGTCCGCCGCAGTCTGCGCAACGCTCCATCCCTGGTAGTACGCGCGCTGGATTACCGCGCGGTGGTCTTCGGAGAGCTGGCTGAGCGCCGTGCCGAGGAGCAGTTTGTCCAGCGCGCTGTCGACCTCGTCGGGCCCGGCATGGTCGGCGACCGCCTCCACGTCGGGGGTGCCGGCCTCGTGGCGGAACCTGGCGCTTCGTCGCTCGTCGATGATGAGGTTGCGGGCGACGGTGAACAGCCAGGCCCGTGCCGAGCGCTCCACGTCGTCGGTGACCTCGGGATGACGCCAGGCCCGTAGCAGCGTTTCCTGGACGACGTCCTCGGCGCGAGATTGGTCGCCAGTGAGCCGCAACGCATACCGCCACAGCGCGGCCGCGTGCTCGTCGTAGAGCACGCGCATCATCGCTGCCTCCGGATCATCCATGTGCAACCTCCGACAGTTACACGTCGCCGACGCCCGTTGGGTTCACCTCAGAGTGTGAGGACGCGGGGCCCGTCGTCGGTGGCGGCCACGGTGTGCTCCCAGTGCGCCGCGCGGGTGCCGTCGGCGGTGACGACGGTCCACTCGTCTTCCAGCACGATGGTCTTGGTGGTGCCGAGGGTCAGCATCGGCTCGATGGCCAGCACGGAACCGGCGACGAGGTGGGGGCCGCGGCCGGGTGAGCCCTCGTTGGGCAGGAACGGGTCCATGTGCATGCTTCTGCCGATGGCGTGCCCGCCGTAGCCCTCGACGATGCCGTACTTGCGGTCGTGGCGGGCCTCGGCGGCGTGCGTACCGACCTCGATGGCGTGTGAGACGTCGCTGAGCCGGTTGCCGGGGACCATGGCGGCGATTCCCGCCTCCATGGCCGAGCGGGTGGCCTCGGAGAGCGCTTCGTCGGCCGGGACGAGCGGGCCGACGCCGAAGGTGACCGCCGAGTCGCCGTGCCAGTCATCGAGGATGGCGCCGCAGTCGATGGACACCAGGTCGCCGGCGGCGAGTACTTCCGTCGCCGACGGGATGCCGTGGACGACACGGTCGTTGACCGACGAGCAGATGCTCCCCGGGAAGCCGTGGTAACCGAGGAACGACGGGATGCCGCCGCCGTCGCGGATGACCGATTCGGCGATGACGTCGAGGTCGAGGGTGGAGACGCCCGGTTGGGCGGCCTGCCGGACGGCCAGAAGCGCCTTGGCAACGAGAGCTCCCGCGGCGGCCATGGAGTCCAGTTCACCCGCGGTGCGATGCGGAACGGCCTTGCGGCCACGCAGGCTGGGCAGTCCGATCATCGGTCTACTTGCCGAGTGCGCGCAGCGCGCGGGCGAACACCTCGTCGAGATCGCCGACGGCGTCGACGGTCTTGAGTTCGTCGGAATAGTAGTCCAGCAGCGGTGCCGTCTCGTCCCGGTAGACGTTCATCCGGTTGAGGATGACCTCTTCGGTGTCGTCGGCGCGTCCCCGGCTCTTCAGCCGCTTGAGCAGCTCGTCCTCGGAGACCCGGAACTCCAGCACCGCGTCGAGCTGCAGGTTGCGCTTGGCCAGCATGTCGCGCAGCGCCTCGGCCTGCTCCACCGAGCGGGGGAAGCCGTCGAGGATGAACCCGTCGGCGACGTCCTCGTCGTCGAGCCGGTCGTCGACCAGTGCGTTGGTGAGGGTGGCGGGGACCAGGTCGCCTGCGTCGAGGTACTTCTTGGCCTCGAGGCCAAGCGGCGTGCCGGTACTGATGTTGTGCCGGAACAGATCGCCGGTGGAGACCTGCGGGATGCCCAACTTCTCGACGAGCTTCTGGGCCTGCGTTCCCTTGCCTGCGCCAGGCGGTCCGAGCAACACGATTCTCACTTGAGGAACCCTTCGTAATTGCGCTGCATCAGCTGGCTCTCGATCTGTTTGACGGTGTCCAGTCCGACACCGATCATGATGAGAACCGCGGTGCCGCCAAACGGCAGGTTCTGCACGCTTCCGGTGTTGCCGATCTCCAAGAACAAGTTGGGCAGAACGGCGATCACACCGAGGTAGATCGAGCCGGGCAGGGTGATTCGGCTCAAAACGTATCTCAGATAGTCCGCCGTTGGCTTGCCAGGTCGAATCCCAGGGATGAAGCCACCGAACTTCTTCATCTCGTCGGCGCGTTCGTCGGGGTTGAACGTGATCGACACGTAGAAGTACGTGAAGAAGACGATCAAGCCGAAGTAGATCGCGATGTACACCGGACTGGCGGGGTTGGTCAGGTAGTCCGCGACGAACTTGTCCCACCACCCGGTGCCGGGGTTGGCGCTGCCACTCTGCACCAGCTGGGTGATCAGGTGCGGGATGTAGATCAGCGACGACGCGAAGATGACGGGGATGACGCCGGCCTGGTTGACCTTCAACGGCAGGTAGGTCGACGTGCCGCCGTACATGCGGCGTCCCACCATGCGCTTGGCGTACTGCACGGGGATGCGTCGTTGGCCCTGCTCGACGAACACGACGCCCACGATGATGATCAGGGCGGCGATGCAGACCATGGTGAAGACGGTCGGTCCGCGGCCGTCGAGGATCATCTTGCCCTCGGACGGGATCCGAGCGGCGATGCCGGCGAAGATCAGCAGCGACATGCCGTTGCCGATGCCACGCTCGGTGACCAGCTCGCCCATCCACATGACCAGCGACGCGCCTGCGGTGAGCACCAGCACGATGACGACCAGGGTGAAGATCGACGAGTTGGAGATGATGTCGAGGGTGCAGCCCTGCAGCAGTCCACCGTTGGCGGCCAGCGCGACGATCGAGGTGCCCTGCAGCAGCGCCAGTGCCACCGCGAGGTAGCGGGTGTACTGCGTCATCTTGGCCTGGCCGGATTGGCCTTCCTTGCGCAGTTGCTCGAACCGCGGGATGACCACGGTCAGCAGCTGCACGATGATGCTGGCCGTGATGTAGGGCATCACGCCGACCGCGAATACGGAGAGTTGGAGCAGCGCGCCGCCGGAGAACAGGTTGATCAGCGAATAGATCTGCGCCGAGTCACCGCCCTGGACCTGCTGGATGCACTGCTGCACGTTGGGGTAGTTCACGCCAGGAGACGGCAGCGTGGCACCGACCCGGTAGAGGATGACGATGCCGAGGGTGAAGAGAATCTTCCGTCGGAGGTCGGCCGTCCGCAGTGACGAGATGAAAGCCGAAAGCACTCTTCCTCCTGCGCAGCCGGACAGAGTCGCGGCGTGCCGATGGGGCTGGTCCAACCAGCGCGTTATGGGTAAGTCCTGTGCGATCCGTCAGCCGGTGCGCAGGCGTGCCTGCAGCCAGCGCAATCGCGCGTTGGAACAGTCTACGAGGGTAACAGTTGCCGCCGGTCGGACCCTCATCCGATCGGCGTGAACGCGGCCTGATGGGCGCTTCAGCTTCAGAGCGTACAGTCGCCAACGTCTCGTTACATCAGCTAACTAATAGTTGGAGGCACGGATGACCCATCCCGACACGAAGCGCTTCGACGGCGACGAGTGGGACCTCGCGTCCAGCGTCGGCGCGACGGCCACGATGGTCGCGGCCGGCCGCGCCCTGGCCTCGCGCGAAACCGACCCCCTCGTCGACGACCCCTACGCCGCTCCCCTGGTTCGCGCCGTCGGCATCGAGTTCTTCGTCAAGCTGGTCGACGGCACCCTGGCCCTCGACGAAGAATCCGAGGGCGCAGGCCGGATGCTGGCCGACGTCATGGGGGTCAGGACGCGGTTCTTCGACGACTTCTTCATGGATTCCGCCGGGGCCGGGGTGCGGCAGGCGGTGATTCTGGCGTCGGGTCTCGACTCGAGGGCCTATCGGCTGCCGTGGCCGGCGGGCACGACGGTGTTCGAGATCGACCAACCCGCGGTGCTTGGCGCCAAGTCCGCGGCGATGGCCGACCTCGGCGCCACCCCCACCGCCGACCGCCGTGCCGTCGCGGTCGACCTGCGCGACGACTGGCCGTCGGCGCTCGCGGCGGCCGGGTTCGACGCGACGGCGCCGACGGCGTGGAGCGCCGAGGGCCTTCTCGTCTACCTCCCGCCCGACGCGCAGGACCGCCTCTTCGACGACATCACCGCGGTATCGGCACCCGGCAGTCGCCTCGCCACCGAGTACCACCCGGACGGCGGCGCAGCGCTCGGCGGCCGCGCAGGCGCACTGGCCGACCAGTGGCGGACCCACGGCTTCGACGTGAACATCGCCGACCTGACCTACGTCGGCGAGCGCACGCCCGTCGTCGACTACCTGACCGCGAAGGGCTGGAGTGTGTCGGCCCGCCCCCGACCCGACGTGTTCGCCGACTACGGCCGGGAGTTCCCCGACTCCGAGGCACTCGCGGCCCTGCGCAATTCCCTATCCGTCATCGCCACCCTCGAAGGAGACATTTCATGACACGCACCGCTGACGACAGCTGGGACCTGGCCTCGAGTGTCGGCGCCACCGCCACCGCGGTGGCCGCCACCCGCGCCACGGCGTCACAGGGTCCCGACGCGCTTCTCGACGACCCGTGGGCCGATCCGCTGGTGCGCGCCGTCGGCATGGAGATGTTCGTCAAGGTCGTCGACGGCGAGTCGCTCGCCGACGACGACGATCCGCTGCTGAACCGGCGGGCGATGAACGAGCAGATGGCCGTCCGGACCCGGTTCTTCGACGACTTCTTCCTCGACGCCGCTCGAGCCGGGGTGCGGCAGGCCGTGATCCTCGCCTCGGGTCTCGACACCAGGGCCTACCGCCTGTCGTGGCCCGCGGGGACCGTCGTCTACGAGATCGACCAACCGGAGGTCATCGAATTCAAGACCCGCACGCTGGCCGACCTCGGTGCCGAACCCACCGCGCAACGCCGCACCGTGGCCGTCGACCTTCGCAACGACTGGGCGAAGGCCTTGAAGGAGCAGGGTTTCGATCCCGCCGCCCCGACGGCGTGGAGCGCGGAGGGTCTCTTGGTCTACCTGCCGCCGGAGGCGCAGGACCGGTTGTTCGACGACATCACCGCGCTGTCGGCACCCGGCAGTCGGATCGCGACCGAGCACATGGACCTGAGTTCGATTCCCGGCGATTGGGCCGAGAAGCTCACCGAGCGCACCAAGCGGTTGGGATCCGAGATCGACCTTGCCGAGTTGTTCTACACCGGTGAGCGCAACAGTGCCGCCGACTACCTGGCGAAGCAGGGGTGGCGCAACACCATCCTCCCGACCGCGGACGCTTACGCCGCCAACGGTTTCCAACTTCCCGACGACGAGCTCGCCACGTTCGGCGGCAACTCCGGCTACCTGACGTCGACACTGGCATAGCGACAAGAGGAGAGACATCATGGCGAGAACTGACGGCGACAGCTGGGACCTGGCCTCCAGCGTCGGGGCCACCGCGACGATGGTCGCCGCACAACGCGCGCTTGGTCACCGCGAGAAGCTGATCGACGACCCCTACGCCGAACCGCTGGTGCGGGCGGTCGGCGTCGACCTGTTCACCAGGATGCTCGACGGTGACGTCGACTTCACCGCCGTCGACCCGGCCTTCACCCCCCGTCGGGCGGCCGAGGGCATGGCGGTTCGCACGCGATTCTTCGACGAGGTGTTCCTAGACGGGGCCGCCGCCGGGGTACGGCAGGCCGTGATCCTCGCCGCCGGTCTCGACGCGCGTGGCTACCGACTGCCGTGGCCGGACGGCACGGTGGTCTACGAGGTCGACCAACCCGAGGTCGTCGAGTTCAAGCAGAGGACGCTGCAGGGGATCGGCGCAAAGCCGACGGCCACCCACCGAACCGTGTCCGTCGACCTGCGGGAGGATTGGCCGAAGGCGTTGACCGACAGCGGTTTCGACCCCACCCAGCCGACCTCCTGGAGCGCGGAGGGGCTGCTGATCTACCTTCCCCCCCAAGCGCAGGATGCGTTGTTCGACACCATCACCGCCCTGTCGGCACCGGGAAGCCGTCTCGCCACCGAGCACGTTCCCGACCTGACCGCGTTCACCGACGAGCGCTCTCAGCACCTCAGGGATCGGCTGAAGCAGCTGGGTTCCGACATCGAGATGGCCGACCTGGTCTATCAGGGCAAGCGGAACAACCCCGTCGACTACCTCCGCGAACGCGGGTGGGAGGTCACGGCGTTGCCCAACCAAGAGGCCTACGCCGCCAACGACTTCGAGTTCCCCGACGACGAGATGTCCAAGATCATGGGCGATCTGAGCTACGTCAGGGCGGTGTTCACGGGCTGAGGCCGAGGGATCAGAAGCGCTGGTCCCCCAACCACAGCGCGTTGACCCCGGTCAGCGATCGCTCGGCCTGCGTCAGCAGAACGGCTGCCGACCGTCCGACGAGCGCGCCGAACGCATCCGGCAACGACGCCGCGGCGGGCTGCGACGACGGCTTGGGGCGAAGCGCATCCATCAGCGACGAGCCGGGAAGTCGGACGACCTTGACCTCGGTGTCGGCGTCGAAGCCGGCGAGCACCTTGGCGCGGTCGACCGCCGTGCGGAGCCCGCCGAGTTCGTCGACCAGGCCACGGTCCAAGGCGTCGGCCCCGGTCCACACCCGCCCGCGGGCGACGGCGTCCACCTCCTCGACGGTCATTCCCCGACCGTCGGCGACGCGCTGCACGAAGTCGGTGTAGAACAGGTCGGCTTCGGCCTCGACGTGGGCGTGCTGCTCGTCGGTGAACGGTGCGTTGACCGACCAGGCGTCGGCATTTCTGTTGGTGCGCACCGAATCCGAGCCGATGCCGAGACGGTCCTTGAGATCACGGGCCACCAGCTTCCCGGTGACCACACCGATCGAACCGGTGAGCGTGCCCGCGTTGGCGACGATCGCGTCAGCTGCCATCGACACGTAGTAGCCACCCGAGGCGGCGACGGCACCCATCGACGCCACGATCGGCTTGCCTGCGTCGCGCAGCCGAACCACCTCGCGCCAAATGGTTTCCGAGCCGGTGACGGAGCCGCCAGGGCTGTCGACCCGCAGCACCACGGCGGTCACGTCGTCGTCGGCGCCCGCCTCGCGCAGCGCCGCCGCGATCGTGTCGCCGCCGGCGCTCGAGGTTCCCATCGGCGACAACGTGCGACCGCCACGGCCGCTGACGATCGGACCGGCCAGCGTCACCACGGCGATGGTCGGCTTGGACTTGCGGCCGGGCAGCGACGGCACCGAGCTCGCACCGGCCGCGCGGGCGTAGCGCGACAGGTACAGCCGGGCCGGGGCGTCTGGATCGTCCGGCGAAACACTTGGTGCACCGGCGAGTTCGATGATGCGGGCGTACGCCTCGTCGCGGAAGCCGATGCGGTCGACGAGACGCCCGGTGACCGCGTCGTCGCGCAGCAGCGGCGCCTTGTCGGCCAGCGCGTCGAGGCCGGCGACGTCGACGTGCCGGGACGCGGCCACCGCCGTCAGCACCTGGTCGTGCAGGCTTTGAATCAGCCTGCCGTCGGCTTCCCGGTGGGCGTCGGTGTAGTTCTCCTGGGTGAACATGTTGGCGGCGGACTTGTATTCGCCGCGGGCGACGAATTGCGCTTGGATGCCGGCCTTTTCGAGCGCTTCACGGAGGAAGAGCGCGTTGGTCGCGAACCCGACCAAACCGACGGTGCCCGACGGTTGCATCCAGACCTCGCGGAACGCCGACGCCAGGTAGTACGACATCATGCCCGGGTAGGTCTCGGCCCACGCGAGCGACGGTTTGACGTCACTGAATTCGACGATGGCCTCGCGCAGCTCCTGCACCGGACCCGGTGCGCCTGCGGGCAACTGGACGCGGGCGATCAGCGCCGAGACCCGGTGGTCCTTGGCCGCGCGGCGGATGGCGTCGACCGCCTCGCGCAGCAGCAGTGGTTTGCCGTTGCCGCTGAGCATGGCGAAGGGGTCGAAGCCGCCCGTCTCCTGCGGCACCGTCTGCAGATCCAGTTCCAGCACGCAGCCGCTGGGCACCCCGTGGTGGCGCGCGGTGTCGACCTTGCGGACGATCGCGCGTAGTTCGTCGGTACCTGGGACGTCTGACAGGAAGCTGAGCATGCAGACGAGCCTACCGACGGACTGAGCGTGCCCCCGAAAACGCAAGAAGCCCCCGCCGAAGCGGGGGCTCTTGCGTCGTGGGACTACAGCTCGGTGACCGAGCCGCCTGCGGCGCTGATCTTCTCGCGCGCGCTGCCACTGAACTTGTGAGCGGTCAGGTCGACCTTCACGGTCAGCTTGCCGTCACCGAGGATCTTCACCAGGCTGTTCTTGCGAACCGCACCAGCGGCGACCAGTTCGTCGACGCCGACGGTGCCGCCGTTGGGGAAGAGCCGGTTGACGTCACCGACGTTGATCACTTCGTACTCCGTGCGGAACCGGTTCTTGAAGCCCTTGAGCTTCGGCAGCCGCATGTGGATGGGCATCTGGCCACCCTCGAACGTCACGGGAACGTTCTTGCGTGCCTTCGTACCCTTGGTGCCACGGCCCGAGGTCTTACCCTTGGAGCCCTCACCGCGACCGACGCGGGTCCTGGCGGTCTTCGACCCGGGCGCTGGGCGCAGGTCGTGCAACTTGATGGTCATTACGCCTCCTCGACGGTGACGAGGTGGTTGACGACGGCGAGCAGGCCACGCGTCTGAGCGTTGTCCTCGCGGACGACGGTCTGACGGATCTTGCGAAGTCCGAGACTCCGCAGGCTCTCCTTCTGCCTCCAGCGCGCACCGACGGTGCCTCGCACCTGGGTGATCTTCAGTTCAGCCATGACTATGCCGATCCTTCACGCGCTGCCGCGGCGGCCAGCGCTTCGCTTTCACGTCGCGCCTTGAGCATGCTCGGCGGGGCGACGTCCTCGATCGAGAGGCCACGACGTGCGGCGACCTCTTCGGGGCGCTGGATCATCTTCAGCGCGGCAACGGTGGCGTGAACCACGTTGATCGCGTTGTCGCTGCCCAGCGACTTGGCCAGGATGTCGTGCACGCCTGCGCATTCCAGCACCGCGCGGCATGCGCCACCGGCGATGACGCCGGTACCTGCACTGGCGGGACGCAGCATGACGACACCAGCGGCCGCCTCACCCTGGACGGGGTGGACGATGGTGCCACCGATCAGCGGAACGCGGAAGAAGCTCTTACGGGCCTCTTCGACGCCCTTGGCGATCGCGGCGGGAACTTCCTTGGCCTTGCCGTAGCCGACACCGACCATGCCGTTGCCGTCACCGACGATGACCAGGGCGGTGAAGCTGAAGCGTCGACCACCCTTGACCACCTTGGAGACGCGGTTGATGGCGACGACGCGCTCGAGGAAGTTGCTCTTCTCTCCGCCGTCGCGGCCGCCACGCCCACCGCGGTCGTCACGACGACCGCGTCCGTCACGGTCGCCACCGCCGCCGCCCCGTGGGGGTCGGCTACCGGTCGTTCCGGCGCCGGTTCCGGTTCCTGCTGTTGGCTGATCGGCCATCAGGCAGTCCTTCCGTTTCGAGTCTTCATCAGAATTTCAGTCCGCTCTCGCGGGCGGCGTCAGCCAGCGCGGCGATGCGTCCGCCGTAGGTGTAGCCGCCGCGGTCGAAGACCACGGTGTCCACTCCTGCGGCCTTGGCGCGCTCCGCGATCAGCTGTCCGACGCGCACGCTGTGGGCCTTCTTGTCACCCTCGACCGCACGCACGTCGGCCTCGATGGACGACGCGGCCGCCAGCGTGGTGCCGGACTGGTCGTCCACCAACTGCACGTGGATGTGGCGTGAGGAACGGTTGACCATCAGGCGCGGACGCTCGGGAGTGCCCGCGACCTTCTTGCGCAGCCGGGTGTGGCGACGCAGCCGGGAAATCCGACGGGTCTCGGAGACGCTCTGTCCCAACGGCTTCCGCTTGGGAGCTGCCGTATCAGTTTTCGTGTTGGCCATGGCTTACTTACCCGTCTTTCCGACCTTGCGGCGGATCTGCTCGCCTTCGTAGCGAACGCCCTTGCCCTTGTACGGGTCCGGGCGACGCAGGCGGCGAATGTTCGCCGAAATCTGGCCGACTTGCTGCTTGTCGATGCCGGTGATCGAGAACTTGGTGGGCGTCTCCACCGCGAACGTGATGCCCTCGGGGGCCTCGATGATGACCGGGTGGCTGTAGCCCAGCGCGAACTCGAGGGTCTTGCCCTTGAGTGCGACGCGGTAACCAACACCGAAGATCTCCATCTTCGTGGTGTAGCCCTCGGTCACACCGGTGACCAGGTTGGCGACCAGCGTCCGCGAGAGACCGTGCAGCGAACGGCTGCGACGCTCGTCGTCGGGACGGGTGACGACGATGGCACCGTCGTCACCGCGGTCGACCGTGATCGGCTCGGAGATGTCCAGCGTCAGGGTGCCCTTGGGTCCCTTGACGGAGACGTTCCGTCCGTTGATCGTGACGTCGACCCCGGATGGAACCGGGACCGGCTGCTTTCCAATGCGTGACATGTCTTCTTCCCCTACCAGACGTAGGCGAGGACTTCGCCGCCCACGCCTTGTCGAGCTGCCTGACGGTCGGTCAGCAGACCCGAGGACGTGGAGATGATCGCCACGCCGAGGCCACCGAGAACGCGGGGCAAGTTGGTTGACTTCGCGTACACGCGCAGGCCGGGCTTGGAGACCCGCTTGAGGCCCGCAATGCTGCGTTCGCGACTTGGTCCGTACTTGAGTTGCACCACGAGCGCCTTGCCAACCCGAGCATCCTCGGTGTGGAAGTCGGTGATGTAGCCCTGCTCCTTGAGGATCTCGGCAATGTGCACCTTGATCTTCGAGTGAGGCAGAGTCACCTCGTCGTGGTACGCCGAATTGGCGTTGCGCAGACGTGTCAAGAAGTCTGCGATCGGGTCCGTCATGGTCATGACAGCCAGCTCACCTTCCTCGCGACGGTTCCCGCCGGGTTGAAAACCCTTGGGGGCCTACCGCGTGCTTTCCTAGATTTGATTGGGGGGTTACCAGCTGGACTTCTGGACACCGGGCAATTCGCCGGCGTGCGCCATCTCCCGAAGGCAGATGCGGCACAGGCCGAACTTGCGGTAGACCGCGTGCGGACGTCCACACTTGTTGCAACGCGTGTAACCGCGCACCTTGAACTTTGGCTTCTTGTTGGCCTTGTTGACCAGCGCCTTCTTTGCCATCTGCTCAGTTCTCCTTGAACGGGAAGCCCAGCGCACGCAGCAGCGCCCGGCCTTCGTCGTCGTTGGTCGCCGACGTGACGACGGTGATGTCCATGCCGCGCGGACGATCGATGCTGTCCACGTCGATCTCGTGGAACACCGACTGCTCGGTCAGACCGAAGGTGTAGTTGCCGCTGCCGTCGAACTGCTTGGGCGACAGGCCGCGGAAGTCGCGGATACGCGGGAGGCTGATCGAGACCAGCCGGTCGAGGAACTCCCACATGCGGTCGCCGCGCAGCGTCACGCGGGCGCCGATGGGCATTCCCTCGCGAAGCTTGAACTGGGCGATGGACTTGCGGGCCTTGCGGATCTCGGGCTTCTGGCCGGTGATCAGCTGCAGGTCGGTGACCGCGCCGTTGATCAGCTTCGCGTCGCGGGCGGCGTCGCCGACACCCATGTTGACGATGACCTTGACCACGCCGGGGATCTGCATGACGTTGTCGTAGGCGAACTGCTCGTTGAGCGCGCCCTTGATTTCGTCGCGGTAGCGCTGCTTGAGGCGAGGAAGCGTCTTTTCTGCGGTTTCAGTCGTAGTCATGCTCAGATGTCCTTGCCGTTCTTCTTCGACACCCGGACGTTCTTGCCGGTCTCTTCGTCACGGCGGTAGCCGATCCGGGTGGGGTTGCCGTCGGAGTCGACCACCATCACGTTGGACACGTGGATCGGGGCCTCCTGCGTGACGATGCCGCCCGAGGACGCGCCACGCTCGTTCTGGGACACCGCGGTGTGCTTCTTGATCCGGTTCACGCCTTCGACGAGGACCTTCTCGCGCGACGGGTAGGCGACGAGGACCTTGCCCTTGGCGCCCTTGTCCTTGCCAGCGACGACCAGGACGGTGTCACCCTTGTGCACCTTCATTTACAGCACCTCCGGAGCCAGCGAGACGATCTTCATGAAGCGCTTCTCGCGCAGCTCGCGGCCGACCGGCCCGAAGATGCGGGTTCCGCGCGGGTCGTTGTCGGGCTTGATGATGACGGCGGCGTTCTCGTCGAACTTGATGTAGCTCCCGTCGGCACGCCGGCGCTCCTTGACGGTGCGCACGATGACGGCCTTGACGACCTCACCCTTCTTGACGTTGCCACCGGGGATGGCGTCCTTGACGGTCGCCACGATGACATCGCCGATTCCGGCGTAACGCCTACCCGAGCCACCGAGTACGCGAATGCACAAGATCTCCTTGGCGCCCGTGTTGTCGGCGATCTTGAGCCGCGATTCCTGCTGAATCACTAGATCTCCTCGAATCGATTGCACGACGAACAGCACGAAACTGCTCGACATGCGCGGTCTTCGTTGCCGAAGGGCACGCAGGGTTTCCGCTCACTTTCGAAAGCGACCACCGAGGTCTGCCCAGGGCAACCCCTACATAGTAGGGGCGCAGGGGCAACGAACCAAATCGCTGCTCGAAACGGTTCTCGGCGGGCCCTCAGGGAAGGGTGATCGGGAAGTCCGCGGTCAGCGTCTCAGCCGCCGCGTCGAACGCCGGCGACGTCTCCGATGCGGCGACGTGAACGGCGATCAGGTAATCACCGTCGTTGGTCCAGACGTGCACGATGCGGTCGTCGTAGACCTGCTTGCCTGCCGGTCCGCCGGAGAGCACACCCCTGAGCCGCTGGCCGCTGTAGCCGCAGATTTCCGCGGGGAGCACGCTGACGCTGCTGATGGGGGCCTGGTCGGAGACGTCGTCGGTGTACTTCTCGAAGGCGGCGGTGGGGTCGAGTGCGGTCTTGGCGACAGTGACGGCGCCGGTCATGCCATCGGGTCCGCTCAGCGTCAGACCGGTGGCCGACGGCGCGGCGGTCCAGCCCGCGGGCATCGCGACGACGATCCTCGGGGCGGACGGGTCGTCGACCTCGGCCGTGGCGGGCGCCCCCGGTGTCGCGGTCGGCAGGCAGACCAGGGCGTTCGGCGGGACGGTGTCGGGCAGGGTGGTCGTCACGCCCATCGCCGGCATCTCCTCGGTGGTGGCCGGGCTGGTGGCCGGGCTGGTGATCGTGGTCATGGCGGCCTGCTGGGATGAGGTGGGGCTTGCCACCGGGTGACCGGCGCTGGTCTCGGTGCAGCCGCCCGTCACTCCGACGGTGACGACCGCGGCTGCCAGCACCAGAACTCGCATCGGGACAGTATGTGCCGATCAGGCGTCGGCCACGCAGCGAAATCCGATGTGAACGGTGGCGCTGTCCTGTGATTGCGACGACCTTGCGGCGGGCCGATAGCGGTGGCAGTACTCCGGTGCGCACAGGTGGGACCCACCCTTGAGCGTCTGGTTCACGCTCGGGTCGGGTTCGTGGGAGGGCGTGCAACACCCCTTCGCCGACGCTGCTGCTCCTTGCCGGTGCTCATCCCCCGGTCGCTCCGCTCCTGCCCGCCGGTGCCGCATCGTGTACCTCGTCGACGTCCACTCCCACACGTTGCCGATCATGTCGACCAGCCCGAAGCCGTTGGGCGGAAACTTCCCGACCGGCGAGGTGCCGAACCATCCGTTGGCGCCGTCGTTGCGGTACGGGAAGCGGCCCTGCCAGGTATTGGCCATCAACTCGCCGTTCGGTGCGACGTCCTCTCCCCAGGGGTACGTCGTCGACGCGCCGCCGCGAGCCGCGTACTCCCATTCGGCCTCGGTCGGCAGGCGACGCCCCGCCCATCGGGCATAGGCGGCGGCGTCGGAGTAGGAGATCTGCACGACGGGATGGTCGAGCCGATCGTCGACCGTGCTGCCCAACCCCTCGGGGTGTCGCCACGACGCGGCCGGAGCCCAGTCCCACCACTGCCGCCAATCCCCCAGGTTGACGGGTCCGGAGGTCGGTCGGAAGACCAGCGCGCCTGGTACGAGGTCCGCTTCGGCCACCCCGGGATAGGCCTCCGGGTCCAGTGGGCGTTCGGCGACCGTGACGTATCCGGTGTCGTCGACGAATCGGGCGTACTGCGCGTTGGTCACGGGGTGCCGTTCGAACGCCAGGGCGCCGACGGTCGCCGTGTGGGTGGGAGTCTCCTCGGGGTAGAAGGCCGTCGACCCCATCTCGAACGCTCCGCCCGGCAGCTCGATCAGCTCCGTCAGCATGTCGTTCAGGGTAGGCCTGGCCTCAGTCCTTGGAGAACGCCTGCGCCAGTTCTCGTTCCACGTCCCGGTACGGCGTGCCGGTGACGTCGACGACGACCTTGGCGATGGTCCCACCGGTGAAGGGGAACGGCGCCTGGTACGCCCGCGAGACCGCCTGGCCTGGGTTGCGGCCGACTGCCACTCCCCCGCCTGCCAGGCCGAACATGCCCGGGTGCGTGCGGACTGCCGCCATGGTGGCGACCGTCTGGTCGTCGACGAACAGCGAGACGTCGCCGAGCGGGGTGTGGCTGCCCTCCACCGTGCCCGACCTCTGGTAGCTGACGCCAAACACGTGGCTGCCCAAGGGAATCTGGTCGGGCGATGACACCAGTTGCTCGTCTTCGCCCATGAAGTTGTAGACGTACTGCAGGCGGCCGTCCGCGACGAACAGCACGTGCCCGCCGTGGCCTGCCCCGTGTTTGAAGAGCACGCCCGCCGCATCCGCGGTGTCGACCGTGACCTCGACGAGGGCCGAGAACGACTGGCCGCGGAGCTCGACGGCCGCGCCGATGCCGACTTCGGCGGTGCCCGGGTAGTAGGTGAACGTCTTGCGGCCTTCGGAGAGGTACGGTCGCCAGCCGCTCAGGGTTTCGATCAAGCCGAGGTCGGCCAACGGGAGCCCGTTGTACTTGGCGGCCTCGGCGAACCACAGCGCCTTGAGCTCCTCGAGTTTGTCGGGATGCTCGGCTGCCAGGTCGTGGCACTGGCTGCGGTCCGCCTCGATGTGGAAGAGCTCCCAGCGGTCCTGGTCGAAGTGCGACCACCCCGACGGGCTGGCGGCGTGCACGGTGTTGGCGAACCAGCCGTCGTGCCAGATGCCCCGGGTGCCCAGCATCGTGTAGAACTGCGTGGTCTTGCCGGTGTCGGCACTCGAATCGGCAAGGGCGGCCTTGAAACTCACGCCGTCGAGCGGTTTCTGCGCGATTCCGCGAACCTGCTCGGGCGGGGCGATGTCCAGCAGGTCGTAGATCGTGGGGGTGACGTCGCAGACGTTGACGTAGTGGTCGCGGACTTCGCCGTGGGCGTCGATTCCGTTGGGCCAGGAGATGATTGCGGTGTCGGCGATGCCACCCTCGTGGGAGGCGTAGCGCTTGAACAACTTGTACGGCGTGTTGAACGCCATCGCCCACCCGATCGGGTAGTGGTTGTACGTCTCGGGGCTGCCCAGCTGGTCGTAGAACCGCAGGCTTTCCTCGGCGGTGTCGACGTAGCCGTTGAAGAACTTGACCTCGTTGACCGATCCGTTGGGGCCGCCTTCACCGCTGGCGCCGTTGTCGGAGATGACCACGATGATCGTGTTGTCGAGCTGACCCGATTCCTCGAGGTAGTCGAGCACCCGGCCGATTTGAGCGTCGGTGTAGGACAGGAAGCCGGCGAATACTTCGGCCATCCGGCTGAACAGCCGCTTCTCGTCGTCGTTGAGGGTGTCCCACGGCCGGACGGTGTCCTGGTAGGGCCAGGCTTCGCCGTTGGGCCCCTTGACGTCGAGATACGGGTTGACGGGCGACAACTCGGTTTCTTGCGGCACGATGCCGAGGCGCTTCTGATTCTCCAGGACGATGTCGCGGTAGGCCTCGTACCCCATGTCGAAGCGACCGGCGTACTTGTCGGCCCACTCCTTGAAGACGTGGTGCGGCGCGTGGCCGGCGCCGGGGCACAGGTAGCTGAACCACGGCTTGTCGGGGGCGATCACCTTGGCGTCGCGAATGAACTCGACGGTCTTGTCGGCCAAGTCCTTCGAGAGGTGGTAGCCGTCTTCGGGAGTGGCTGGCGGGGCGACGGGATGGTTGTCGTACACCAGCTCCGGGTACCACTGGTCGGTCTCGCCGCCCATGAACCCGTAGAAGCGTTCGAACCCACGACTCAACGGCCAATGCCGTTTGGTGGCAGCAAGATTGGACTCCTCGAGCGGGGTCAGGTGCCACTTGCCGACGCAGTAGGTGTTGTAACCCCGTTCCGCGAGCACTTCCGAGAGCAACGCGGTGTCCTCGGGTATCCGCCCGTTGCAATTGGGAAAGCCGTTGGTGAATTCCTCGACGGTCGCCATTCCGACGGTGGTGGCGTTGCGGCCGGTGAGCAGCGAGGCCCTCGTCGGCGAGCACAGTGCGGTGGTGTGAAACTGCGACAGGCGCACTCCCCGTTCCGCGATGCGACTCATCGCGGGCATCTCGACGAGTCCACCGAAACAGTCCCACGTCGCGATGCCGGTGTCGTCCCACACCAGATAGAGAACGTTGGGGGCTCCCGGCGGCGCCGTGGGAGCTTGGTAGGGACCCCAGTCCGGCTCGGAGTCGCGGATGTCCAGCTCGATCTTCCCGTTGAACTCCGTCATCGCGCCCCATCCAGGTCGGTGCATCGCCTCGTCTCGACGATCGCCAGGAGAGTACACCCGGCGCCGACCACGGGCCCGACATATTGACGACAGTGCCAGTTGGGCGCGCCGCCCGTCCTGCCGGCGTCGCAGACCGCGTCGCGCGACGGGGCCTCGCGCTAGCGCGAATTGCCCTCGGGTGGCTTGCCGTAGCCGCGCCGCCGCTTGGCCTTGGTCGCGTACATCGCCGCGTCCGCGTCGCGCAGGATCTCGATGGCGGTGCGCTCGTCCTCCGGTGCCACCAGGGTGACCCCGATGCTGGCCTGGGCCCGGATGGTCGCCGCCCCGAGCCTCATCGGTTGGTCGAGATTGCGCTCCAGTCGGGCGACGTACGAGGCGAGTTCGGCGGCGCTGACGTCACCTGCGACGAGGGTGACGAACTCGTCCCCGCCGAGCCGGCCGACGACGTCGTTGGGTCCGACGGATGCACGAAGGCACCGTGCGACGCTTTGAAGCAGCTCGTCACCACAGTCGTGACCGAGCGAGTCGTTGATGGCCTTGAGGTTGTCGAGGTCGATGAACTGGACCGCGCCGAGCCGGTGTTCGCCTTGCGCGCGAAGCGAATCGGCGATCTGGTTGAGGATTGCGGCCCGGTTGGGCAGGCCGGTGAGGGCGTCGTGGGTGGCGCGGTAGGTGAGCCGTTCCCGCGCCACCTGCTCGGCGGTGATGTCGGAGAACGACACCAGGATGGCGGTGACGTGGCGCTCGTCGCTGTCGAGCGGTCGGCAGCTCACCCGCAGCCACGTCCTCCGACCGTCGGGGCGGTCTATTCCGATGATCGAGCCGTGAAACGGTCGTCCGGTCCGGACGGTCTGCACGACGGGGTGGTCCTGCGGGTCGATGGGACGACGGCTCACGTCGTACATGGGGATTCGCTGAACCGCCCGTCCGTCACCCTCGACGAGCGCCGCGGCAGGCACCCCGAGGATCCGCTCCGCAGCCGGGTTGACCGACGTGACGCGGCCCGACCCGTCGACGACCAGGATGCCCTCGTCGAGGGAGTTGACGATCCTGCGCAGAAGGCGTTCCACTCCATGGGATTTGGTCTCGTCGGTGCACACCAGGACGTAACCGCTGTCGAGGGCCGACACGGACACTCGAACGATGACCGGTTGACCGTCAGCCGTGCGGTGGGTGGAGAGCACCGTGCCGCCGCCCTCGACGACGGCCGCGAGGTCGAACGTCGCGCCGACGGCGTCTCCGATCGGCATGGCCAGCGCACTGGACGCGGGACGCTGGTAGACGATTTCGGCGGCCCGATTCCACTTGGTCACCAGGCCGGTCACCGTCGTCGCGATGATTGCGACGTTCACCCTGTCGACCAACATCGCCTGGTACCGCAGACTCCGCTGCGCGGTGCGGACGAACGTCAGGTCCCGCAGCGTGACGTGATATGCGGGTGCCCCCTCCCACGTCGCCAGGGTGGTGACCGCCTCGACGTCGAGAGTCGTGCCGTCGAGACGCAACAGCACTCCCTCCGACGCCCTGGTGACGTCGCCGTCGTGACGCAGCGCCGCCATCCGCGTGAGCACCGACTCGATCGAGTCGGAGTGGATGAATTCGGTGAGCGGCTGCCCGAGCACCTGGTCGGCGTACTGGGCTCCCACCCACCGCACCACCGTCTGGTTGGCATAGACCACACGACCGTCCCGGTGCACGACGATGCCGTCGGGACTCTTGTCGACCAGGCGGCGAAACGATGCGTCGGTGACGTGGCCGCGCACCTTGGCGGTGCGACCGTTACGACGGGTCGCTCCGTCGTAGTCGTCGGTGAGGTCGGGGTTCGCCATCGCGATCAGGTGTCCGGATGACCATGACGTCGCAGGGGTGGACGCACTACCGGATCCGATTCAAGAGGGCCGACGCCACCGCGGTGACGACGGCACGATCGTGGGTGATGACGAAGTCGAACTCACGGTCCTCGTCGCATGCCGCGGCTTGGCCGCCGCGCTCGCGTGCGACCAGTGCGGCGGCGACGTGTGGACCTAGCGTCACCACCACCCACTGTGAACTCAGCGCATCGGAAGCGTCGTGCCTGACGACGCGAATCTCGGATGGCCGGTCCGGGGTGAAGTTGGCGCCGAAGACGGCCACCAGTGGGCTGGCCGCAGCGAGCGCTGCGTAGCGGCGCCGGGTGGGCAGTCCGAAGTTCGCACCGTTCTGGAGGGCGGTCAAGACCATCGGGGTGTCCCTGCTGTGGAGCGCCTGCTCCTCCAGATACCGCGAGATCGCCCACAGCGTCGGCTTTCGCGCCGTCCGCATCGCCGGGTCGCCTGCCACCGCGTCGAACGGACTGTGGAACGACGTATGCGCACGCGCCCGGAGTGCGGGCGACGAGCAGATTGTCGTCGGGGCGTACGGCAGCAGCGGACTCGGCCTGCCGAACAGGAAACCCTGCCCAAGGGTTGCGCCCCATGCCATTGCCTGCTCGAGGTGCTCGTCGGTTTCGATGCCCTCGGCGACGATCAGCGCTCCCCGGCGCTCTCGGTGGGCCATGATGGCGGCGCCGGTCTTCGCAGTGTCGGCGCTCGCGGGATCCTGAATCAGCTTGTTGGCCAGCTTGATGACCTCGGGGGACACGATGTCCAAGAGCGCCAACGACTCTGGGTTGTCACCTACGTCGTCGAGCGCGATCGCGATGCCGTCGGCGCGCAGCGCCGCGACCTTTCGAAGCAGTGTCGGAAGGTGTTTGAGCAGGTTGCGCTCGGTGAGCTCGAAGAACAACGAGAACTTCTCGTGTCCGCGCCGGACGAACTCGCTGTCGGCCCGACCGGTGTAGTCGCTCGCCGGCTCGGAGTTCACGCCGAGAAGCGCACCCTCGCTCAAACCGCCACGCAGGGCGGCGTCAATCGATCTGTCGATGCAGACACGGTCGAGCTCGGTGACCTGCCGCGTGGCGGCGGCGTGGGCGAAGACATCTTGCGGGCCGAGATGAGGCTGCCCGGGCCAGCGCGCCAGAGCCTCGAATCCGACGGTCGAACCCGAGGGCAGCGAGACGATGGGCTGAAAGAACGGCGCCACGCCTTCGCCGGTCACGGCGTCGTCGAGGTCGGACTGGTCACCGTCGAGGTCCCACTGGACTCCGTTGCCCCCCACCACCGACCCGCCTTCCTCGACATCGGACGTCACGGTGCCTGGATTCTGTGTGGAGCTAATCTCCCGACGCTACGCCAAGGGCATCATAGCGGTCGGAGTAGACATCGCGCGTAATGCACGGCCGGTTGCCTATCCTGGGATCAAGCGATGTCAAGCAGCTACGACACCACAGTGTCTCGACATGCGGCGTTTGCCACACCGCCAACCACATCGTCGCACGAGGTCACTACCGCACCCCACCCAGAATTAACAGCAACGCCGGGGGAAACGACAAGGCCCCCGTACGCCAGGGCGTACGGGGGCCTTCGTGAAACGTCGGTCTTACTTGGCGCGCTCGAGCACCTCGACCAGGCGCCAGCGCTTGGTCGCGGACAGCGGCCGGGTCTCCATCAGCGAGACGCGGTCACCGACACCTGCGGTGCCGTTCTCGTCGTGGGCCTTGACCTTGGTCGTGGTCCGGATGATCTTGCCGTAGAGCGGGTGCTTGGAGCGGTTCTCCAGCTCGACGACGATGGTCTTCTGCATCTTGTCGCTCACCACGTAGCCGATGCGCGTCTTGCGCTGTCCGCGTGGCTTTTCCGTGCGCGCGGTGTGCTGAGCACCAGCCGTCGCGTCTTGTTCGTTCTCTGCCATTACGAATCCTCACCAACGGGTCCGGAGGCCAGACCCAACTCACGTTCACGAAGCACGGTGTACACGCGTGCAATCTCTTGGCGCACCACGCGCAGCCGGCGGTTGTTGGCCAGCTGGCCGGTCGCCGTCTGGAACCGAAGGTTGAACAGCTCTTCCTTCGACTCGCGCACCCGTGCGGTGAGCTCCTCGTCGGTCAGCTCGCGCAGTTCTCCTGGCGAAACTCCCACTGCCATCAGAACTGCTCCTCTCGGGTGATGATGCGTGCCTTGATCGGCAGCTTGTGGATGGCGCGCGTGAGCGCTTCCTTCGCGACCTTCTCGTCGGGGTAGCTGATCTCGAAGAGAACGCGACCCGGCTTGACGTTCGCGACCCACCACTCCGGCGAACCCTTACCGGAACCCATGCGGGTTTCGGCGGGCTTCTTGGTCAGCGGGCGGTCGGGGAAGATGTTGATCCACACCTTGCCGCCACGCTTGATGTGCCGGTTGATGGCAATACGAGCGGACTCGATCTGCCGGTTGGTGACGTAGGCGTGCTCCAGTGCCTGGATGCCGTAGTCGCCGAAGCTCACCGAGGTGCCGCCACTGGCAATGCCACGCTGCCGGGGGTGGTGCTGCTTGCGGTGCGCTACCTTGCGGGGAATCAACATGGTTTAGCTCTCCGTGCTTTCTGCTGCCACCGGAGCCGCAACGGCTTCGGGTGCAGCGGACGTATCAGCGGCGGACGTGTCGGCAGCGGGGGTTTCCTCGCTTGCGGCACGACCAGCTTCGGTGCTCGTCGCCGTGGTGCCCGAGGCGCCACTGCGGCGCGGACGGGTAGCGCCGGTGGGACGGT
Organism: Mycobacterium sp. AT1; assembly: GCF_002043095.1. Classification (GTDB taxonomy): domain Bacteria; phylum Actinomycetota; class Actinomycetes; order Mycobacteriales; family Mycobacteriaceae; genus Mycobacterium. The sequence continues at coordinate 74,767 of NZ_MVOC01000056.1, forward strand.
CACGACGCGGACGCTCTGCGCCTGCGGGCGCCGGGGCGGCCAGCTCGCGCTTGCCACCGACGACGTCGCCCTTGTAGATCCAGACCTTCACGCCGATGCGGCCGAAGGTGGTCTTGGCCTCGTAGAGGCCGTAGTCGATGTCTGCGCGCAGCGTGTGCAGCGGCACCCGACCTTCGCGGTAGAACTCCGAGCGGCTCATCTCGGCGCCGCCGAGGCGACCCGAGCACTGCACCCGGATGCCCTTGACGTTCGGCTGACGCATGGCGGACTGAATCGCCTTGCGCATGGCACGACGGAAGGCCACGCGGTTGCTGAGCTGTTCGGCGACGCCCTGGGCGACCAGCTGGGCCACCGACTCGGGGCTCTTGACCTCGAGGATGTTCAGCTGAACCTGCTTGCCGGTCAGCTTCTCCAGCGTGCCGCGGATGCTGTCGGCTGCCGCGCCGCGACGACCGATGACGATGCCGGGGCGGGCGGTGTGGATGTCGACGCGAACCCGGTCACGGGTGCGCTCGATCTCCACCTTGGCGACGCCTGCGCGCTCCAGCTCGACGTTGCGCTCGCCAGGAATGACGAACGGCGCGAAGAGCCTGCGACGGATCGCGACGTCTTCCTTGACGTACTCCGAGTACTGCTTGTCTGCGTACCAGCGGGACTTCCAGTCGGTGGTGATGCCGAGGCGGAAGCCGTGGGGATTGATCTTCTGGCCCACTACTCCGAGCCTCCCTTCGAATCAGAAGTCTCAGAAGCCGTTTCGGGCGTCGCCTTGGTGGCGGCCGCCTTCGTGGCAGGTGCCTTCGTGGCGGGAGCAGTGGCGGCTGCCTTGCTGCCCTGTGCGCGACGCGCCCGGGTCGACGCCGAGGACGACGCACCCTTGGTGCCGCGCACCTTCGGGGGACGGCTCTCGACGATCACCGTGATGTGGCTGGTGCGCTTGCGGATTCGGAACGCACGCCCTTGGGCGCGCGGTCGGATGCGCTTGGCGGTCGGGCCCTCGTCGGCGGTGATGGCGGCAACCACGAGGGTCGCCGGGTCCAGGCCGTCGTTGTTCTGCGCGTTGGCGGCAGCACTCGCGATGACCTTGGCGACGGGCTCGCTGGCCTGCTGTGGTGCCCACCGCAGGATGTCGAGCGCCTCGGCGACGGACTTGCCGCGCACCAGGTCGATTACACGGCGCGCCTTGGATGCCGAGACACGCACGAAGCGTGCCTTGGCAACCGCGGACGGATACTCAATCGTCGTGGTCATTACCGCCGCTTCGCTTTCCGGTCGTCCTTGATGTGACCCTTGAAGGTCCGGGTCGGGGCAAACTCGCCCAGCTTGTGACCGACCATGGACTCCGAGACGAACACCGGCACGTGCTTGCGACCGTCGTGGACGGCGAAGGTGTGACCGATGAAGTCGGGGATGATGGTCGACCGACGGGACCAGGTCTTGATGACCTGCTTGGTGTTCTTCTCGTTCTGGACGTCGACCTTCTTCAGAAGATGGTCGTCGACGAACGGGCCCTTCTTCAGGCTGCGTGGCATCGCTGGATACTCCTAGCGCTTGTTCTTGCCGGTGCGCCGGCGTCGGACGATGAGCTTGTCGCTCGGCTTGTTCTTGCGGGTGCGGCCTTCGGGCTTGCCCCACGGGCTGACCGGGTGACGGCCGCCGGAGGTCTTGCCCTCGCCACCGCCGTGCGGGTGGTCGACCGGGTTCATCACGACACCACGGACGGTCGGGCGCTTGCCCTTCCACCGCATACGTCCGGCCTTGCCCCAGTTGATGTTGCCCTGTTCGGCGTTGCCGACCTCGCCGACGGTGGCGCGGCAGCGCACGTCGACGCGGCGGATTTCACCACTGGGCATACGCAGCGTGGCGTAGGTGCCTTCCTTGCCGAGCAGCTGGATGCTGACACCGGCGGAGCGGCCCATCTTGGCGCCACCGCCCGGTCGCAGCTCCACGGCGTGGATGACGGTACCGGCGGGGATGTTGCGCAGCGGCAGGTTGTTGCCGGGCTTGATGTCGGCGTTCGGCCCCTGCTCGATGCGGTCGCCCTGCGACAGTCCCTGCGGCGCGATGATGTAGCGCTTCTCGCCGTCGACGTAGTGCAGCAGTGCGATGTTCGCGGTGCGGTTGGGGTCGTACTCGATGTGCGCGACCTTGGCGTCGACGCCGTCCTTGTCGTGGCGACGGAAGTCGATCACGCGGTAGGCGCGCTTGTGGCCGCCACCCTTGTGCCGAGTGGTGATGCGTCCGTGTGCGTTACGACCACCGGTGCTGTGCAGCGGGCGAATCAGCGACTTCTCCGGAGTCGACCGAGTGACCTCGGCGAAATCGGAGACGCTGGACCCGCGACGACCGGGGGTCGTCGGCTTGTACTTGCGTAAAGGCATGTCTGTCTAGTCCTCTGTGCTTCCCGCCGGCGGTTAGGCCGGTGCTCCGAACAGGTCGATTGGCTTGCTACCTGCGGACAGGGTCACGATCGCGCGCTTGGTGCTCTTGCGCTGGCCGTACCCGCTGCGGGTGCGCTTGCGCTTGCCCTGGCGGTTCAACGTGTTCACCGAGTCGACCTTGACGCTGAAGATCTTCTCGATCGCGATCTTGATCTGCGTCTTGTTCGAATCCGGGTGCACCACGAACGTGTAGGTGTTGTCTTCGATCAGTCCGTAGGACTTCTCGGAGATCACCGGCGCCAGGATTATGTCGCGGGGGTCAGTGATGGTAGCCACTACGCCGTTACCTCTTCCTTGTCGGAGGTGTGCGCCTCGATGTAGGCGTTCAATGCCTCCACGCTGAACACCAGGTGATCGGCGTCGAGCACGTCGTAGGTGTTGAGCTGATCCGGCGAGATCACTCGAACATCCGGCAGGTTGCGCACGCTCTTGGAACCGATCTCGTCGGTCCGGCCGATGACGATCAGCACCTTGCGCTGGTTGGTCACCAGCGTTTCGAGGAAGGACTTGACGGCCTTCGTCGACGGCGTCTGGCCGCTGATCAGCTCGGTGACCGCGATGATCCGGTCGTTGCGGGCCCGGTCGGAGAGAGCGGAGCGCAGTGACGCGGCGATCATCTTCTTCGGGGTCCGCTGGCTGTAGTCGCGCGGCTTCGGGCCGTGCACGATGCCACCGCCGGTGAACTGCGGTGCCCGCGTCGAACCCTGACGGGCGCGGCCGGTGCCCTTCTGGCGGTACGGCTTCTTGCCGCCACCGGAGACCTCGGCGCGAGTCTTGGTCGAGTGCGTGCCCTGGCGCTTGGCGGCCAGCTGAGCCGTCACCACCTGGTGCATCAGGGCGATGTTGGGCTCGACGTCGAACAGCGCGGCGGGCAGGTCGACGGAGCCGTCGGTCTTGCCATCCGGCGTACGGACGTCAATCGTCTTGTCAGCCATTACTTCTCACCTCGTTTGATCGCAGTGCGAACTACGACGAGTCCGCCGTTGCGGCCGGGGATGGCGCCCTTGATCAACAGGACACCGTTCTCGGCGTCGACCTTGTGCACCTTCAGATTTTGGGTCGTGATGCGGTCACTGCCCATCCGGCCGGACATGCGAGTGCCCTTGAAGACGCGACCCGGGGTGGCGCAGCCACCGATCGAGCCGGGCCGACGGTGCACTGCCTGCGCGCCGTGCGAGGCGCCCTGGCCCTTGAAGCCGTGACGCTTCATGGTGCCTGCGAAGCCCTTGCCCTTGGACGTGCCGGTGACGTCGACGTAGCTCCCGTCGGCGAAGATCTCGGCGGTCAGTTCCTGACCAACCTCGAAGTCGGCGGTGGTTGCCTCGTCGAACCGGAGCTCGGCCAGGTGCCTGCGGGGGTTGATGCCCGCCGCGGCGTACTGACCGGTGACCGGCTTGTTGACCTTGCGCGGGCTGATCTCGCCGTAGGCGAGTTGCACGGCGCTGTAGCCGTCGCGCTCGGTGGTGCGGATACGGGTCACCACGTTGGGACCGGCCTTGACGACCGTGACTGGGACGACCTTGTTGTTCTCGTCGAACACCTGCGTCATGCCCAGCTTGGTGCCCAGAATGCCTTTGCGTGCCATTGGTTCTGGTCTCTCCTACTGGATGTTGACGTCGACGCTCGCCGGCAGATCGATGCGCATGAGAGCGTCAACGGTCTTCGGCGTCGGGTCGAGGATGTCGATCAGGCGCTTGTGGGTGCGCATCTCGAAGTGCTCCCGCGAGTCCTTGTACTTGTGCGGGGAGCGGATGACGCAGTAGATGTTCTTCTCCGTCGGCAGCGGCACCGGGCCAACGACGCTCGCGCCCGTACGGGTGACCGTCTCGACGATCTTGCGCGCCGAGGCATCGATCGCCTCGTGGTCATAGGCCTTGAGCCTGATGCGGATCTTTTGTCCCGCCACGCTTGTCCTACCTCACTATTAACGGGCCCACTGAATGGGCCTGGTCTTCGTGCGCTCTACCCGTTGGGTAGCGCGCTGGCTATGCCGCCGCTGTTTACCTGTCTGTGGTCCACCGACCCCCGCGCTCGGGCGTGTCGCCTTCGCGCACACTCTCCTGCGTCTAAATCCGCCGCAGTCGAGGTGGGGACCGGACGCGCCCGTAAGGGCGCTGGTCGGTCGCCTAAGCCAGGCATGCTCGAGATCAAGCATCGCCCCGGCTCAAGGCAACCCGAACAGTATGCCTCAGATCCCCGTGTGCTCCAAATTCCTGGTCGCGCGGGAATCTGCGGTGGGCACCGACGGCTGTCTTCACCCTTTCACGGGCGCCCAACGTGACGCCACTGCGGCCATGGGACGGAATCCTCGTGGTGGCGTCACGCTCGGCACCCCGGCGTCGCCGCCGAATCCTTACTCCAGAGTAAGGTAGCGCCCCATGCCCACCGCTCCGACGTCGTCGACGGCCACTTACCGCATGTGGACGCGGCTTTCCGGGCGCCCTGGCGGGAGCCGACTGTTCTCCGCCGCAGCCATGGTGCGGGTGCCGTACTTCGCGTCGGTGCTGCCCCACGTGGTGCGGATGGAGCCGGGGTTGGCTGAGGTCACGGTCCCGAACTGGTTCTTCGTCCACAACCATTTGGCGACGGTGCACGCCATCGCGTCGTGCAATGCCGCCGAGATGGCGATGGGCATGCTGATGGAGGCGACCGTCCCCACCACGCACCGCTGGATCCCGAAGGCGATGTCCGTCGAGTACCTGGCCAAGGCGACGACGTCGCTGCGGGCGACGGCCAAGGTGGTGCCGCCCGACTTCCGCGCCATCACCGAGGGCACCGAGCTGGTGATACCTGTCAGCGTCGTGGACCGACACGGCGTCGAGGTCGTGCACGCCGACATCACCACCTGGGTGACCCCCCGCTCATCCCCGCGACTGACCACCGACTACCGGGAGCACCTGTGACGTTCACCCATGCCGAGGCGCACTTCGACTCCGAGGGCACCCGGTGCGCGGTCCGCGTCTACCGCCCACACGTCGATGGCGCCGCGGCGCCGGTCGTGGTGATGGCCCACGGCTTCGGCGGCGTCCGGACGTTACGGCTGTACGCCTACGCCGAGCGGTTCGCCGCCGCCGGCTACGCCGTCGTCGTCTTCGACTACCGCGGCTTCGGCGACAGCGACGGCCAGCCGAGACAGGTGCTGGACATCAAGGCACAGCACGCCGACTGGCGGTCGGCCCTCGGGTTCGCGCGCCAGCTGCCAGACGTCGACTCCGCTCGCGTCGTGGCATGGGGGACGTCGTTGGCCGGCGGGCACGTCATCGCACTGGCCGGCTCCGGGGTTCCGCTGGCCGCCGTCATCGCGCAGGTTCCCCACGTCAGCGGGCCGGCCGCCGTCAGGGCCACCGGCGTGTTGGCCGGGCTGCGCCTGGCCCCGTCCGCGCTGCGGGACCAACTGCGCGCCTGGCGGCACCGCGCTCCCGTCTACGTCGACTCGGCAGGCGCACCGGGTGCCACGGCGATCATCACCTCTCCCGATGCCCTGCCAGGGATGCGGCGACTGATCGCCGAGTCCGGACCGGACGCCGCGTCGGCTCCCCTGTTCGTGGCCGCGCGGGTGGCACTGAAGATCGGCCTCTACTCCCCCGGGCGGCAGGCTCGCGGGGTGTCCTGCCCGACGCTGGTTCAGGTGGCCGCGCACGACGCGGTGACGCCGCGCCGCGTCGCGCTGCAAGCCGCCAACGCGATGGCCCGGCCGACGGTGCACACCTATGACTGCGGTCATTTCGACCCGTACGTCGAGCCGTTCTTCTCGACCGTCGTCGCCGACCAGCTGGCGTTCTTGGCGGCCAATGTCCCCGTGGCTCACTCCCGATAGGTGCCGTGTCCCTCGCGGACCAGGTCGCCGTCGAACATCAGCACCTCGTTGACCAGACCGCCACGTTCGTTGCGGTAGTTGATCACCAGCAGCGACTCACCCCGATAGACGTCCACGACCTCGAAGTGCAGGTCGGGCAGGACGCGGAGCGCGGTCAGCCAGTAGTCGCGCAGTGCCGTCTTGCCGCGGACCACTCCCCCGCTCTCCGGGATCACCCGCGCGGCGACGGGTGAGGTGAAGACGACGTCGTCGTGGAAGTGGTCGAGCACCGCCTCCACGTCGTGGTCGTTCCACGCCCGCGTCCATGCCAGCGCGAACGCCGCCGCATCGGGTGTCGGCATGGGCTACTCCTCGAGGCCGGCCCAGAACGGGCATTGACGCGACTGGTCGAAGTCGGTCACCACCTTGCTCCCGCCGGGCCGCAACGACAACCGCTTTTCCTCGGCGTCGAAGGCTGGCCAGTCGTCGCCGGGGTGTCCGTCGCGGACGAACTGACTCCAGGCGTCGATCATCTGATCGGACAGCACGCGTTGGTCGGGGTCCAGCGGTTGGGCGCCGCCGATGTCGAACAGGTACCGAAGCTCGAGCGAGTGGCTGGCGCCGACCGGAAAGGGCAACGTGCGCAGGGCTTCCGGTGCCGGCGCGCCTCGGTCGTCGAACTGGTAGGCGTACACCGAGTCCGTCTTGGCGAAGCCTTCGGCCATCCGGTCCGCCGGGCAGGCGAAGACCCCGTCGGTGACGGCCGCCGAGTACGCGAGCGGCACGCTGCCGCCGTATCGGGCCAACGGATAGTGCGTGGCCACGGCCGCGGCGTCGCGGCCGAAGGTCTGGGAGAGCAGCTGCGGATACTGCGCCTCGGTGTACGGCGTCTTCAACCGGAGGTACTCCAGCGCCACGAACAACGTGAACTCGTCGTGGTTGGTGCCGATCAGCACGGGAACCTTCGCGGCGCGGCCCTCGGCGATCTCCTTCATCGGGTCCACGGGGAGGACCTTGGTCCCCGTGACGGGACCACTCAACGCGTCGTCGCCGATGCGGTAGTACCACACGGGTTTTCGGAGCTTCTCGGCCGGCAGTGCGCGCAGGCAGGCGGCGACGGTGCGCACGTCTTCGCAGCCCGCGTCGCGCGCGTAGTCGACGCTGGCCCGCTGCGCGTCGGGCAACGGAAGCTGCGCCTGGCACGGCCCGCTCTGAATGATCGCCGCCCGGAAGAGTCCCTCGGACCCCGGGGCGACGAGGTGGTCGCACACCGACATGCCGCCCGCCGATTCGCCGGCGATGGTGACGGCGTCCGGGTCGCCGCCGAAGTTGGCGATGTTGTCGTGCACCCACCGCAGCGCGGCCTGCTGATCGGAGAGTCCGTAGTTGCCGACGGCGCCGGGCGGTCCGAGGGACGGGTGGGCGAGGAAGCCCAATGCTCCGAGCCGGTAGTTCACCGTGACGACGACGACGTCGCCGCGGGATGCCAGCCAGCGCGAGTCGTAGATGCCGCTGCTGCCGTTGACGAAGGCCCCACCGTGAATCCACACCATGACGGCGCGTTTCTTCGCCGACGGCGGGGGCGTCCACACGTTGAGCGACAGACAGTCCTCGGAGGTCTGCCTGCCCATCTCGAGATCGCTGGCGTCCTGCATGCAGCGGGGGCCGGTGCGAGTCGCGTCGCGCACCCCTGGCCACGACGGCGCGGGTGCCGGGGGTTGCCAGCGCAAGGGGCCGACGGGCGGTGCGGCATAGGGGATTCCGGCGAACACGCGGTGATCGGGGGCGACGACCCCGCGGACCGCGCCGGTCACGGTCTGGACGAGCGCGGGGTCGGTGGGCGGAGGTGGGGGCGGCGTCGCGGCTGGGTCGTCGCCGCGGGCACAACCCGCAAGCAGGACGAGCACGGCGACCACGATCGTCGTCGCGTGGCGACCAATCGATTCTCGGCGCATCTCGGCCGAGCCTACCGATGGCGGTTCGGCCGTCACCCGGGCGGAGCACGCCGTGTGAGCCAGCCCACTGTCGACCGCCTAGACTGTCCGCTTGACACCCGTCAAGTGCAGCCCGCGTATCAGGAGCCACGATGAGCACACCGACCGACGAGGACCCGGCGAAGGTACTGGCCGATCCGACCGCCTACGCCGACGACGAGCGCCTGCACGCAGCCCTCACCGAGCTGCGGGCGAACAATCCCGTTGCGTGGGTTGAGAATCGGCGTTACCGCCCGTTCTGGGCGATCACCAAGCACGCCGACATCATGGCCGTCGAACGCGACAACGAGCTCTTCCTCAGCGAGCCCCGCCCGCTGTTGGCCACCGCGGCCGCCGACGACATGGCCAAGCAGCAGCTCGAGGCGGGCATCGGGCTGCGGACGCTCATCCACATGGACGACCCGCACCACCGCAAGGTCCGCCGGATCGGCGCCGACTGGTTCCGCCCCAAGGCGATGCGCGACCTCAAGGTGCGCGTCGACGAGCTCGCCAAGCGCTACGTCGACAAGATGGCCGACATCGGGCCCGAATGCGACTTCGTGACCGACGTCGCCGTCGACTTCCCGCTGTACGTGATCATGTCGCTTCTCGGCCTACCCGAATCCGACTTCGGTCGCATGCACTCCCTGACCCAGGAGATGTTCGGCGGCGACGACGACGAGTACAAGCGCGACAGCGGATCACTGGAGGATCAGTTCGCGGTGCTGCTCGACTTCTTCGCCTACTTCTCACAGTTGACCGCCTCGCGCCGCGAGCATCCGACCGACGACCTCGCCTCCGCGATCGCCAACGGCCTGATCGACGGCGAACCGCTGTCCGACGTCGACACCGCGTCGTACTACGTGATCGTGGCCAGCGCCGGACACGACACCACCAAGGACGCGATCTCGGGTGGGATGCGGGCGCTGATCGACAATCCGGGTGAGCTCGAGCGGCTGCGCAACGATCCGAGTCTGATGCCCACCGCGGTCGAGGAGATGATCCGATGGTCGACTCCGGTCAAGGAATTCATGCGCACCGCCGCCGCGGACACCACCATCCGGGGCGTGAACATCGCCGCGGGTGAGTCCGTCTACTTGGCGTACGTGTCGGGCAACCGCGACGAGGAGGTCTTCACCGACCCGTTCCGGTTCGACGTCGGCCGCGATCCGAACAAGCACGTCGCGTTCGGTTACGGCGTGCACTTCTGTCTGGGCGCGGCGCTCGCCAGGATGGAGATGAACAGCTTGTTCACCGAGCTGATTCCGCGGCTCGAATCCGTCGAATTGGCAGGTGTGCCAGAGCTTTCCGCGACGACGTTCGTCGGCGGCCTCAAGCACCTTCCGATTCGGTACTCGATGCGGTAGCAGTCCCGTCGGGCTTCTTGGCGAAGGCAAGGAGGAAGCCGTCGACCGCGGCCACCGCCACCTTCTCGTAGTCGAACTCGACGAGCGTGCTGAGCCGTCCGAAGGCCAGTGGGCCGATCAGCAGCGCGAGGGCCACGGCGGGGTCGACGTCCTCGAGCTCGGCGGCGGCCTGTGGGCCGTCGAAGATCACGTCGAACGGCGCCGAATACTGCTGCGCGATGCGCTCCCTCAGCGATCGCACCTCGGGGCTGGCCGGGTCGTCGTGGCGCAGGTGCGCCAGCTGGCCGATGTCGGGCCCAAGGGAGAGCCAGGACATCGCGGTGAGGGCAGTGGGCGCCTCTGCGATCGACTCGGCCCAAGCCACCACGATCGCGGTGAGCCGGTCCCGCAGCGAGCCGTCCTCCGGCGGCATGGGGGGCGGCGGAATCAGGCTGGTGAAGCTGGCGGCCAACAGGTCGTTGGCACTGGAGAAGTGCCGGTAGAGCGTGGCTCTCGCGACGTTGGCGCTGCGGGTGACGGCGTCGACGGTGACGGCACTCGGCCCACCGGACCGCAGCAGAGCGGTCGCGGCGTCGAGCAGTCGCGCGCGCGAACGCGCAGGGCGCGGGTCGGAGTGCTCGGCCGGCATCGTGTGCTTCACCTCCAGCGACGGGAATCCGGTGCCGTGAGACTATCGGTCTCACAGCAAGACGGTCCGTCTCGTTCGACGCAAGAGGAGGCGACGGCCGTCCCGCCAGGATATCGACGACCTAGGTGTTGGCCGTCGCCTCGTCCTTTCCGGCCAGCCGGTCGTCCCACACCTGCAGCACCTCGGGCGAGGTGGGTGGCGTCATCAGGCTGGCGACCACGTAGGCGAGCAGGCTCGCGCCGAGGCCGTAGTAGATCGGCTCGTTGGCGAGCACGTCACCGACGATGAACATCGTGCCTAGCGTGACGACGGTGCCGACCCCCATCGACCACAGTGCGCCGGTGCCGGTCGCGCGCTTCCACACGAAACCACCGAGGATCGCGACCAGCAGACCGCCGACCAGGATGTCGTAGGCGATGGTCAGCGCCGCGACGACGTCGTTGAGCAGCGCCGCGATGACGATCACCGCGATGCCAAGTGCCACCACGTACAGCCGGTCGGAGTGCACGTCTCGTTCGACGTCTTCGCGTTCCGCGGGCTTGCCGAACACCCTGAGCAGCAACGGTTTCACGTCGGTCTTGGCGACCGTCGCGGTGGCGATCAACGCCCCCGACGCAGTGGACATCATCGCCGCGACCGCGGCCGCCAGCACGAGGCCGCTGATCCCGACGGGCAGGATCGTCTCGGCGATCTGGGCGTACACGTCGTCCTTGGCTTCGACGTCGGGCAGGAAGGTCGACGCGGCCATGCCGATCGCCGCCCCGGCGACGCCGTAGAAGAGGCAGTACACCGCGGCGGTGGTGCCGCCCCACTTGGCGACCCCCGGCGAGCGTGCAGTGAAGACCCGCTGCCAAATGTCCTGTCCGATCAGCATTCCGAAGCTGTAGACGACGAAGAACGTGATGATCGTCGGCATTCCGATGGCGCCCAGGTCGAACACCGTGTCACCTGCGCGCTCCCGGATGCCGTCGAGGCCGCCCGCCTTGTTCCAGGTGAAGGGCAGCAGCAGGAAGAATATGCCGATGGTCTTGAGGACGAACTGCACCATGTCGGTGAGCGTGATCGACCACATGCCGCCGATCGAGGAGTACAGCATGACGATCACCCCGCCGATGATCACCGACACCGTGCGGTCGGTGCCGAACAGGACGTTGAAGACGGTGGCGTAGGCGATCGTCGACGTCACCGACAGCATCAGCGTGTAGGCGACCATGACGATTCCGGACGCTGACGTCGCGTCGACGCCGTAACGCAAACGCAGCATCTGGGCGACGGTGTACACCTTCAATCTCTGGATTCGGCCGGCGAAGAGCAGGCTCAGGGCCAGCAGTCCCACCGCGACGGCGACCACCAGCCACATTCCGGAGATGCCCCACTTGTATCCGAGGCCGACACCGCCGACGGTCGACGCACCGCCCAAGACGACGGCGGCCATGGTGCCGGTGTAGAGCGCGGGCCCCAGTCGCCGTCCGGCGACGAGGAAGTCTGCTGAGTCCTTGGTCTTCGACTTGCCCCAGAACCCAAAGGCGAGCATGGCGGCGAGATAGATGACGATGATGGCGATGTCGAGCGGCTTGCCCATGACGAGCTCCTGTATCAGGTGGTTGCGGACGTGTGATGGGTGGGCGCGAACATGTGCAGCCGGGCGGGGAGTACGACGACGGCGGGGCCGCGGGTGCTGAAGGTGCCGGCAACGACCTCGCCGACGGTGTCGAGCGTCGCCAGATGTGCGGGGATCCCGAAACTCGCTGCCAGCGCGACGAAGTCGGGCCTGGCCAGTTCGGTGGCGGTGGCCTGGCCGAAGGCATCCGCCATGTACTCGCGCAGAATGCCGTAGCCACCGTCGTCCACGATCAGCCACGTGACGTCTGCGTCGTGCTGGCGGGCGGTCGCGAGCTCGGCGATGGAGTACATGGCACCGCCGTCGCCCGACACCGCGAAGGTCCGTTGGCCCGTCCCGATGGCGGCGGCCACGGCGGCGGGAAAGGCGAAGCCGAGTCCCCCGGCGCCCTGCCCGGAGTGGAACTCGCCGTCCTGGGGATCCCACGCCGACCACGCCCAGTAGGCCGCGATCGTCATGTCCCAGAACGTTTGTGCCGCAGCGGGAACCGCGGCGCGCAGGTCCCGCATCAACGCCAGCTCGGTTTTGACGTCCTGGCCGGCGAGCCGGTCCTCGACGGCGTGGCGCAGACCGGCGGCGATGCCTGCGCCGTCACCGGCGTCGCGCGGCACCACCCGAGTGGCGATGGCCGCCAGGGCGAGACCGGCGTCGGCATGAATGGCCAGGGCGGGGTGGTTGGCCTCCAGAACCCGGAATTCGGCGTCGACGTGGATCAACCGACCCTTCGGCGCGAACGTGAAGTAGTTGCTCGTCACCTCGCCCATCGCGGTGCCGACCGCGAGCAAGACGTCGGCGTCCTCGAGCAGCGCGGTGGTGTGGCGGTCCTCGATCCACGAGCCCGCCGACAGCGGGTGGTCGAACCTGATCGCACCCTTGCCGCCGATCGTCGAAACCACCGGAGCGTCAAGCCTTTCCGCCAGCGCGACGAGCGCCTCCGGGCCGCGACGGGAGCGCCGGACTCCCCCACCTGCCAGGATCACCGGGCGTCGCGCGGCGCTCAGCAGTTCGGCGGCCACGTCGACGAGTTGCTCCCGCGGCGCCCGGTCGGCGACCGCGGTGACCACCGAGGTGACGCGAGGGGTGTCGGCCGGCTCGAGCAACACGTCCTGAGGTATCTCCACCCACGTCGGCCCTGCCGGAGCGGACTGAGCTAGCGACCACGCGTCGGCGAGCAGGCTGGGCAACTGGGCCGAATGGCTGGCAACGGCGGTGCTTTTCGTGACGTTGACCGCGCTGCGCTGTTGGTCGTCGAGTTGGTGCAGCATGCCGCGGCGCAGCCCGAGGCCCGATCGCGGAACCTGGCTGGTGATCACCAACAGCGGGACGCCCGTCGCGTAGGCCTCCTGCAACGCGCCAAGCGCAGTCAGGGCGCCCGGTCCCGTCGACAGGAACAACACGCCGACCTCGCCGGTGGCCCTGGCGTATCCGTCGGCTCCGAACGCCGAGTTGTTCTCCACCCGTGAGCTCACGAATGTCAGGTCGCTGCGGCGGATCGCGTCGAACAACCCCAGCGCGTTCTGGCCCGGAATGCCGAATACATGCGAAACCCCCAGCGCCGTCAGGGTTTCGACGACGACGTCGCCGCCGTTGCGCGGCCCGTCGCTTCGCTCGCCCAGGTTGCCGGTCACCCCGCCCGCTCCTCGTGTCGCATCGCCAGCAGGGACACCAGGTCGTAGGCCACGTGGGCGGCCGCGACACCGGTGATCTCGGCGTGGTCATAGGCGGGCGCGACCTCGACGACGTCGGCGCCGATCAGGTTGAGTCCGCGGAAGCCGCGCAGGATCTCGAGCAGTTCGCGACTAGTCATGCCGCCCGCTTCTGGGGTGCCGGTACCCGGCGCATGTGCGGGGTCGAGGACGTCGATGTCGATCGAGACGTAGACCGGGCGGTTGCCGAGGCGCTGCCGGAGCTTGTCGACGACTTCGCGCACGCCTTGGTAGTAGATGTCGGATGAGGTGACGATGCCAAAGCCGAATCGACGGTCGTCCTCGAGATCCTTCTTGCCGTACAGCGGTCCGCGCGTCCCGACGTGAGACAACGCCTCGGTGTCGAGGATGCCCTCCTCGACGGCGCGGCGGAACGGGGTGCCGTGGGTGTATTCGGCACCGAAGTAGGTGTCCCAGGTGTCCAGATGCGCGTCGAAGTGCACCAGTGCGACGGGGCCGTGCTTCTGCGCGGCGGCACGCAGCAGCGGCAGCGCGATGGTGTGGTCGCCGCCGATCGTCACCAGCGCGGTGTCGTTCTTGGTCAGCTCGACCGCGGCGGCCTCGATCGTCTCGATGGCCTCGTGAATGTTGAACGGATTCACGGCGATGTCGCCCGCGTCGGCGACCTGGGCGATGTCGAACGGTGACACGTCCAGCGCCGGGTTGTAGGGCCGGAGCAGGCGCGACGCTTCCCTGACGTGGGTCGGGCCGAAGCGGGCGCCGGGCCGGTAGGACACCCCGGAGTCGAACGGCACCCCGGCCACGACGACGTCGGCGTGGGGAACCTGGTCCAGTCGGGGCAGCCGCGCGAAGGACGCGGGGCCCGCGAATCGCGGTGTCTTCGATGCGTCGATCGGGCCGATGGGCGCAACCGATGCGCGATCCCGCTCCGCTTCTCGCTTGGTCACGCGGTCACTTCCTCTGCGTTCGTGGTGATTCCGGTGCGTTCCGCGGCCATGGCCGTCCCCTCACCTGTGTATGTGTTGTGGGTCACCGTAGGACCGCAGACAGCGGCTCGCAAGCAGTTCATTCATTACACCGAGGTTTCTAATCACGTTGTGACGGAGCATTCAGGAGTATCGACTCACAACTGAATAAAATGAGCGGATTCTTGTCTGATATGACGGTGCACCCAGGCTGAAAGAACTTCCGACGAATTTCAGGAGAACGTGATGGATGAGGTCGACGAGGCCATCGTGGAACTCCTCGAGGCGGATGGCCGCCTCACGCACCGCGAGATCGCCCGCGCCATCGGGCTGTCGCGGTCCACGGCCGCGACGCGCGTCCAGCGCCTACTCTCCAGCGGTCAAGTGGTGATCCGTGGCGCCGTGCATCCCGCCGTCCTGGGTCGCGGCGCGCTGGCCCATGTGAGCGTCTCCGTCCACGGGCCCGCCGCCCCCGTCGCCGCCGAACTCGCCCGCCGCGACGACGTGCCGTTCCTGTCGTTGACCGGCGGACCGCACGCCCTGGTGGCCGAGATCCGGTCGGCGTCGGCAGGCGACGTCGACGCCGCGGTGTCCGAACTTCGCTCGCTGCCGGGCGTTTCGGGGGTGGACACGCTGATCTATGTCGAGGTGATGCGGGACGTCATCAGTCCCGTCGGCACGGTCAGGACAGAGGTGGACGACACCGACCGTGCACTGCTCGCCGCCCTGCAGCACGACGGCCGCGCCTCCTACGTCGACCTGGC
This sequence comes from Mycobacterium sp. AT1, assembly GCF_002043095.1. Taxonomy (GTDB): domain Bacteria; phylum Actinomycetota; class Actinomycetes; order Mycobacteriales; family Mycobacteriaceae; genus Mycobacterium. The sequence goes on from NZ_MVOC01000056.1 coordinate 89,986, forward strand.
GGCGAAGGTCGGCCTGTCGGCGGCCGGTGCCCGCAGGCGGGTGGTGCGCCTGCTCGACGCCAGGGTGGTCCGCGTCGGCGCCGTGGTCCGGCACTCCGGCCAGGACCGGCAGAGTGCGCTGGGGTTCGGCATCAGGCTGGCCGGTGGCCACGAGGACGTGGTGGCGGCGCTGGCGTCGATGCCGTCGGTCATCTTCGTCGCCCGCACGCTCGGCCGCTTCGACCTGCTGGCCACGATGCGGGCCTTCTCTGCGGCACAGTTGGTCGGGATGCTCGACGTCGTGCGCGCGTTGCCCGACGTGCGAGCCCTGGAGAGTTGGACGCATCTCGACGTGGTCAAGGAGAGCTACGCCGCCGGATTCGACTCGGCGCGGGTCGACTACTGAGTCGAGAGACTCTCGGTCTCGCAACGAGACTGTTAGTCTCGAAACTCGTTCGGCGGAAGGGGTGGCGCCATGGTCGGATCCTTCGTGCCGTCCCGCCAGGATGTCGACCACGATCCCACCGCCCCGTCCCCGCGGGCGCGAATTTGGTTGCTGGTGGTGGCCTGCCTCGCCGTGTCGACGGTCATCTCGTCCATGGTCGCGCTGAACTCCGCGCTCCCCGACATCGCCGTCGAGACCTCCGCCACCCAGTCCCAGCTGACGTGGGTCGTCGACGGCTACACCCTGGTGCTGGCCTGCCTGCTTCTGCCCGCAGGCGCGTTCGGTGACCGCTACGGGCGGCGCAGGGCGCTGCTCATCGGGCTCGCCGTGTTCACGGTCGCCTCCGTCGCACCAATCCTCCTCGACGGGCCCGTGGAGCTGATCGTCGCCAGGGCCGTCGCCGGCGCCGGCGCAGCCTTCGTCATGCCTGCGACGCTGTCCCTGCTCACCGCCGCCTACCCGAAGTCCGAGCGCAACAAGGCAGTTGGCATTTGGGCCGGCGTGGTGGGGTCCGGCGCGGTGCTCGGATTCCTGGTCACCGGCCTCCTTCTCGAGTTCTGGTCGTGGCAGTCCATCTTCTGGGCCTTCGCCGGCGCGGGAGCACTGTTGTTCGCCTTGGCGTGCACGGTCTCGTCCTCACGCGACGACGACGCCGCACCCCTGGATTGGCCGGGGGCGGTGCTCATCGGTGCCGCGGTGGCCGTCTTCGTCTTCGGGGTGATCGAGGCGCCTGCGCGCGGGTGGACCCATCCTCTGGCATGGGGATGCATGGCGGCCGGAGTGGCGTTCGCGGTGGCGTTCACCGCCGTGGAACTACGACGCACCCATCCGTTGCTCGACGTCCGACTGTTCGCCAGACCGGACTTCGCCACCGGCGCCCTCGGCGTCACGATCCTCTTCTTCGCCAACTTCGGGTTCTTCTTCGTCGTCATCCAGTACGTCCAGCTGGTGCTCGGATACAGGCCGCTCGGATCCGCGGTGGCACTGGCACCGCTGATCGTGCCCATCTTCATCCTCAGTGTCGCCACCGGGTGGTACCTCCCGAAGGTTGGTCTGCGGGTAGCGGCGACGGTCGGCCTGCTTCTGATCGCAGCGGGACTGCTGTGCCTACGCCTGCTCGACGTCGGGTCGACCTACCTCGACCTGGTGTGGCCGCTTCTGGTGATGAGTACCGGCATCGGTTTCTGCACGGCGCCAACCACATCCGCCATCATGGGTGCGGTGCCCGACGAGAAGCAGGGCGTCGCGTCGGCGGTGAACGACGCCACCCGCGAAATCGGGGCCGCCCTTGGCATCGCGGTGGCGGGTTCTATCCTCGCCGGTCGCTACACCGCCGCGCTCGCCCCAGACCTCGCCCGGTTCCCAGAGCCGGTGCGCGAGCGCGCGGCCGGTTCACTGGCGGAAGCCTTGGCGGTGGCCGAGCGCATCGGTCCGCAGGGCGGCCCGCTCGCCGAGCTGGCAAAGACGGCGTTCATCGACGCCATGGCGTCGTCGGTGCTCGTCCTCGCCGTGGTGATCGTGATCGCCGCGATCTTCGTGGCGTTCTGGGCCCCGGGCAGGGACGGCCGCCAGCCGCGGATCGTGCGCCGCCGGGGCGAGGGTCGGCATCGATCACGCGATGAACTCGGCCGCCCGGTGACCGATCATGACGATGGTGGCGTGAGGTCCGCGACTGGTGATGTCGGGCAGCACCGACCCGTCGACCACCCATAGCCCCTCCACGCCGCGCACCCGACACCTCTCGTCCAAGGGCGCCTCGCCGTCGCGTCCCATCGGGACCGTCCCACAGAGGTGCTGCGACGTCGACCAGAACGAGTCCCGAGCTTCGTAACCCGACCCCGCGAGATCGTGTGCCAGGTCGGCACCGCCCGCCAGGACCGTGGCGTCCGAGACGTCGCCGTCGTAGCGATGCTCGATCAGCGGCGGCACCCCGGCGTCCGCGGAGGCAAGGGTCAGCCGGCCGCGGGATCCCGGCCGCATCAGCGTCACCCCAAGGTGTGGGCGATCGGCCGGGTCGTCCGCGGAGCCCGTCATGGCGCCAAACCCCGTTGTGTAGCAACGAATCTCCAGGCCGTCGGCGGTGGAGAGCAGAACCTCCAGCGGTGGGCGACCCGGCGCGGCGGGCCAGTCGACCGGAAGGACCCATTCGGGATGGTCGACGCTTCGCGTGCCCACCGGCAGGTCCTGCAGCACCGGGACCCCCGCGGCGGACAGCTGGGCAGCTGGTCCGATGCCCGACAGCATCAGAAGGTGCGCGGACCCGATGGCCCCTGCCGACAGCACCATGCGATCGGCCGTCAGTTCACCCCCATCGGCGCACTCCACCCCGACGGCACGATTGCCGGCGAACCGGATTCGCCGCACCCTGCGGTTCGGCAGCACCACCAGATTGGGACGCCCCGCGGCCCGGCCGAGGAAGGCCTCGCCCGGCCCCACCCGAGTGCCGCGCTCGATGTTCAGCGGCACCGCACCGACGCCGGGCCGCCCCGCGCCCGCACCGTTGAGGTCGTCGATCCACTCGTAGCCGTGACCGCGTGCCGCATCGACGAAAGCGACTGCCCCCTGCTCGAATTCGGTGATGCGTCGGATCCGCATGGGCCCGTCGGCGCCGTGCAGTGGGCCGGCGAAGTCCAGGTCGGTTTCGACGTCACGAAAGTGCGGCAGCACGTCGTCCCACGACCAGCCGGGGATCCCCCAGCCGTCGAAGTCGGCGGGCAGCCCGCGGCAGAAGTAGCCTCCGTTGACCGCGCCGGACCCGCCGACGACCGCCCCGCGCATGATCGACGCGGTGCGGCGCGGCCGGTCGGTCAGCGTGGTCTGGTAGTGCCTGACCACCGAGCTCGCCGCTCCGATCGGGAGGCGCAGGCCGTTGCGAATCTGATCGGTCACCCGCGGATCGGACGCCCCGGGACCCGACTCGACGACCGTCACCCGGCGGGCGGGATCACGCGAAAGGCTTTCGGCAAGAACACAACCAGCGCTGCCCGCGCCGACGATCAGGACGTCGGAGTGCAAGGCTGAGCTTTAGGTCCGGATTTGCGGCTTGAGCGCGCCGAGGTGACGCTCGCGCACGACGCCCTGCCAGAGGCCGAGCCCGTAGGCGATGTCGTCGAGCCGGCGGAGCAGGACGTAGGAGACCAGCCCGACCCGTTTTGAGTCGTCGTCGACGTTGGCGTTCCTGCTTGCCCAGTCGACGACGCCGTCGACGACTGCGGCGACCAGCACCACCTGCCGGCAGCGCCGGAAGCAGACTGCGGCCACCAGGGCGATGGGCCAGTAGTGCCTGCAGATTGCCGACGCCAACTGCAGCGCCGCCGACCACAGCCCTTGCGCGGCGACCGCGGCCACTTCCCTTGGCTCGGTGTCGACCGCGCTGAGCACCTTCGCGATCTTGCGTCCGGTGATCGCGGCGACGACCGTCGACGCGACGTAGCCGACTCCCGAGCCCATCGCCAACAGCAGCCACACCAGCAGGGTCCACCCGGACAGCACCAGCGGGGCGGTCTTCCCCGGGTGTCGGACCGCAAGGGGCGCAGCGGAGGAACCATAGAAGGCCTTGCGGGCGAACCACTTTCGCAAGGTCGTCCGATGGTCGTGGCCGACGAGGGCGATCGGCTCGTAACGCAGCCGTGCCTTCGCCTCGATGAAGCGCCAGCACAGGTCGACGTCTTCACCGGACCTCATCGTCTCGTCGAACCCGCCGACTTTCTCGATGGCGGTCCGACGGCAGATGATGGCCGCGCTTGGCACATAGGAGACGGTCCCATAGGGCACGACGGGGGCTTCGCGCTGACCCAGGTCGAGCGAGGACCGCACCGCCTCGTAGCGCGCCACCATGTTGTGCGGTTCGTTCAGTGCGACGATCCGCGGCGCCACCAGGGCGACGGTGGGATCGCAGAAGTGCCCGAGCAGCGCCTCGAGCCAGCCGCGGCGCGGGACGACGTCGGAGTCGAGGAAGGCGACGAAGTCGGTTTCGCAGACGGCCAGGCCAGCGTTGCGGGCGGCGGCGGGCCCCTTGCTGACCGGGTGGCGCAGTACCCGCACGTCGCAGTGGAGGCCCGCGAAGTCGTCCACCCGGACAGGTGGCGACGAACCGTCGTCGACCACGACCACGCACATGCCGCGCAGCGTCGAAACCAGCCGCCTGAGCCCAATCGCGTTGTTCAGCACCGGAATTACGATGGTGACATCGCGGTGCGACGGTCCAGTCGCCGGGCGGGGGTGGGCGACGGTGGCGTCCAGCAAGGTGCGGGCCAGCTGCGCACTCTGGGCGTCGTGGACCTCGAGGCGACCGCTGTTCAGCATCGTTTGAGCGGCGGGCGCCAAGCGAAGCAGCCGGGTGGGTGAGCCGCCGAGAAGCGCCGATCCCGCTCCGAGCACTCTCACCCGTCTGTCCACCTGCACGGCAAAGCCGTCGGGCAGTCGTGGTTCGGTCACTGCAAGAGCCCCCCGGCACCGGGGGTCCACGCCGCGACGCGGCGGGTGCAGGTGTCGACCATTTCAGCAAAGATACGCGACCCCTCGGCGGCCGACGCCGTGGTGGGGTTGCCAAGGACGCCGACCGAACTGACCGCGGCGACGCCGCCGTCACGAAGGCGGGGCATGAGCTCCGCCAACGGCCTCTCATTGCCTGCGACCCACTGCTCGGTGCGCACCAGCTCGGGCGAAATATGTAGCAATACAGACGTTTCGGTGTGACCGGCATGCGCGTCGGCGCCGCGGACGCTGCACGCGCACCACGCGACGTCGCGGCCTTCGCTACGCAGCAGAGTGACGGCTGCGGCAACCGCGGAGACGTTGCCACCGTGCCCGTTGACGAAGACCAGCCGGGACGCCCACTCGCAGGCCGACCGACCGTATTCGACCAGTAGGAGCTGGAGCGCAGCGGTGCCGATCGACACCGTTCCGGGAAATCCTTGATGCTCGCCGCTGGCTCCGTAGCCGATCGCGGGCGCCAGCATCCACGGGCCGGCGAGTTGCTCGGCAATCCTGCGGGCGACCGCAGACGCGATCCGGGTGTCGGTGTCAACGGGCAGGTGTGGCCCATGCTGCTCGGTTGAGCCTAGCGGGATTATCAACGCGGGTGACAGATCGTGAAGCTGCCTCGCCGTTGAGATCCCAAGCTCGTTGGGGAAAGCCACCCGCCGATCGTAGGCCGAATTCACCTGGTGTGCGCCGGATGTTGGGGTTTGCGCGGCATTTGGTTCAGCCGATTTCGTCCCGAGGATGGCCGGGCCTTCCCGTCCGCCTCGTCAGCACCGCCCGCCCCACCGGGACCACGCCGGCCCCGCCTCGGAGCCTAGGTGGTCTCGGACGTGGGCATGCCGAGGGCGCGGGTGAAGCCCGACGGCACCAGCACGTCGTCGGCAACCAGATCGTGGATGGACGCCTTGCCGAGTCCCATCAGCGCGGAGTCGATGCCGCTGCGCATGATGTCGAGCACGTTCTCGACGCCGGGCTGCCCCTCGGCCGCGAGTCCCCACAGGTAGGCGCGACCGAGCATCACGGCGCGCGCTCCGAGCGCGAGGGCCTTGACGACGTCGCTGCCGCGGCGGATGCCGCCGTCGAGGAGCACCTCGACCTGGTCCCCGACCGATGCGGCGATCGCCGGAAGCGCGCGGATCGACGCGGGTGTCCCGTCGAGGTTGTTGCCACCGTGGTTGGACACGGAGATCGCCGAGACACCGGCGTCGACAGCGCGTTTCGCGTCGTCGACTCGCATGACGCCCTTGAGCATCACCGGCCCGCCCCACAGGTCGACGAGCCAAGCGATGTCCTCCCACGTCGGCGGCGGGGTGCCCATCCACTCGCCGTAGGCGGAGAAGAACGGCGGCCCGGCTTCGCCCGCGTTGCCCTGGTTGGGTACGCGCAGGTTCGGCGGGCGCATGGTCTTGGCCCACTGCAGCAACCAGCTCGGGCGGGTCAACCCCTCCGGCATCATCCGGACGGTGGTGCGGAGGTTCATCTCCTCCGGGATCACCGGGCTGCCCCAGTCGCGGCCGTGCGAGAAGCTCCAGTCGGTGGTGACGATGATCCCGACCGCGCCTGCCGCCCTGGCCCGTTCCACGCGGGCGGCGATGGCGTCGCGGCCGCCCAGCCAGTAGACCTGGAAGAAGAGTTTGGGGTTGGCGGCGATGACGTCTTCGATGGGCTTGCTCGCAAACGACGACAGACCCATCGCGGTCCCCCGCGCGGCGGCAGCCCGCGCCACCGCGACCTCACCGTCGGGGTGGACGGCCTGCACGCCGGTCGGGGAGATGATCACCGGCAGTGAGATCTCTTGTCCCATCACGGTTGTCGCGAGGTCACGCTTCTCGATCGCGCCGATCACGTGCGGGGCGAAGCCGATCTCGCCGAAGGCGTCGACGTTGTCGGCAACGGTGATGCCGCGCTCGCTGGCGGCGATCAACGAGCTGTAGACGGATTTCGGCAGTCGCTTCTTCGCACGCTGCTGTGCGATGGCTACGGTCTCGAACCACTTGTCACGTGCCATGTCTATACGGGACTTTCGTTGCAGAACTTCTTGGGCGGAAGCTTCAGGAGCTTGAGCGGGATCGGGCCCTTGCGGCCTCCGGAACGGGAGTGGTCGCCGCTGGGTTTCGGCTTGTCGCGCTCGAGGGCGAGGGCCGGTTCGCCGTAACCCTGGACGCATTCCGGGTCGGGCCCGTCCAGCGGAAGGCCGGTGAAGAACTTGGCGGCCATGCAGCCTCCGCGGCAGCCGTCGTAGTGGTCGCAGCTCCCGCAGGCACCGGCGGATTGCGGCTCGCGCAACTCGCGGAACAGCTTCGAGTTCTGCCATACGTTCTGAAATCCGCTGTCCGCGAGGATGTTTCCGGCAAGGAAACGGTCGTGGATGGCGAACGGGCAGGCGTAGACGTCGCCGACGGGATCGATCAGGCACACCACGCGTCCGGCTCCACACAGGTTCAGGCCGGCGAGAGCGCCGGGCTGTCCGAGCCCCGAGAGGTGGAAGAAGGAGTCGCCGGTGAGGATGCCGTCACCGCGGGCGACCAGCCAGTCGTACAACTGGACCTGCTGGGCTGCGGTCGGGTGCAGTTCGTCCCAGACGTCGGCGCCTCGGCCCGACGGGCGCAGTCGGGTGATGCGCAGCGTGGCGCCGTAGCTGTCGGCCAACGCCTTGAACTCGTCGAGCTGGTCGACGTTGTGTCGGGTGACGACGACCGAGATCTTCGCGTCGCGAAATCCGGCCTCCGACAGGTTCTCCAGCGCGCGGATCGCCATGGCGAAGGACCCTGGTCCACGCACCGCGTCGTT
>NZ_MVOC01000057.1 GCF_002043095.1 Mycobacterium sp. AT1
GCTACAGCGCGGCGTTGATCGCGTCCACGCGGTCCTTTGCGTCACCGAACAGCATCTGGGTGTTCTCGCGGAAGAACAGCGGGTTCTGCACCCCGGCGTAGCCCGAGGCCATGGAGCGCTTGAACACGATGACGTTGTCGGCGTTCCACACCGTGAGCACCGGCATGCCGGCGATCGGGCTGCTGGGATCGTCGGCTGCAGCCGGGTTGACGGTGTCGTTGGCGCCGATGACGAGCACCACGGAGGTGTCGTCGAAGTCGTCGTTGATCTCGTCCATCTCCAGCACGATGTCGTAGGGCACCTTGGCCTCGGCGAGGAGCACGTTCATGTGGCCGGGAAGGCGGCCCGCGACGGGGTGGATGCCGAACCGGACGGTGACGCCGCGCTCGCGCAGCTTGCGGGTCAGGTCGGCGACGCCGTACTGGGCTTGCGCGACCGCCATGCCGTAGCCGGGGGTGATGATGACCGAGCTCGCCGAACTCAACAGTTCGGCGGCGCCGTCGGCGGTGATCTCGCGGTGCTCGCCGTAGTCCTTGTCTTCTGCGGGGCCGGCCTCGATGCCGAAGCCGCCGGCGATGACGGAGATGAAGGACCGGTTCATCGCCTTGCACATGATGTAGGACAGGTAGGCACCTGAGGAACCGACGAGCGCGCCGGTCACGATCAGCAGGTCGTTGGACAGCAGGAAGCCCGACGCCGCGGCCGCCCAGCCCGAGTAGCTGTTGAGCATCGACACCACGACGGGCATGTCGCCGCCGCCGATGGAGGCCACCAGGTGCCAACCGAGCAGCAGCGCGAGGGCGGTGACGACGATGAGCAGCCACAGCTGCGGGGTGATGACGAACCACACCGTGAGGGCGAAGAACACCACCAGCGCGCCGACGTTCAGGAAGTTCTTGCCCGGCAGCATCAACGGCGTCGACTTGATGCGCGCCGAGAGTTTGAGGTTGGCGACGATCGACCCGGTGAACGTCACCGCGCCGATGAACACGCCGATGAAGACCTCGGCGGAGTGGATGCCGAGCAGGTTCTGGCCGTCCAGCACGGCGGCTTCGGCGCCGGAGAGGTCGCCTTCGACGTGCAGGTAGCCGTTCCAGCCGACCAACACCGCGGCCAGGCCGACGAAGCTGTGCAGTAGCGCGATCAGCTCGGGCATGCCGGTCATCTCGACCACGCGGGCGCGCCACAGGCCGATCGCGGCACCGATCGCCATCGCGCCGACCAGCAGGGCGATGCCCAGCGGCTCGATGTGGCGGCTGATGGCCAGGGCGATGGTGGCGATCAGCGCGACCGCCATGCCGGCCATGCCGAAGCTGTTGCCCGACCGCGACGTTTCGTGCTTGGACAATCCGGCCAGGGCCATGATGAAGAGCAGGGCCGCGACGACGTAGGCCGCGGTGGCGGCCGTTTCCAGGGTGAACATGGGTCAGCTCCTCGAGAACATGGCCAGCATGCGACGCGTCACCGCGAAGCCACCGAAGACATTGATGCTTGCCAGCAGGATCGCGACCGTCGCCAGCGACGTGACGATGACGTCGCCGTGGCCGATCTGTAGCAGCGCGCCGACGACGATGATCCCGGAGATCGCGTTGGTCACCGACATCAGCGGCGTGTGAAGGGCGTGGTGGACGTGCCCGATGACGTAGTAGCCGATCACGATGGCCAGCGCGAAGACCGTCAGGTGCACCTGCAGCGCGGCGGGGGACAGCGCGATCAGCACGAACAGCACCGCGGCGGCGGTGAACGTGATGCCAAGGCGGCGGCTCGCCGTCATCGGCTCCTTGACCGGCTTCGCGACGACGGGCGCGGCGGCGGCGGCCGCCGGTGCGGCCGACACCTGTACGGGCGGTGGTGGCCAGGTGGTCTCGCCGTCGCGCACGACGGTCACGGACCGCTGGACGACATCCTCGAAGTTGAGGGTGAGCTGCCCGTCCTTCTCGGGGGTGAGCAGCTTGAGGAGGTTGACCAGGTTGGTGCCGTACAGCTGGGACGCCGTGGCCGGAAGGCGCCCCGCGAGATCGGTGTAGCCGATGATCGTCACGCCGTTGTCGGTGACGATGGCCTGATCCTTGACGGTGCCCTCGACGTTGCCGCCGTTGGCCGCGGCCATGTCGACGATCACGCTGCCGGACTTCATCGAGGCGACCATCTCGGCGGTGATGATGCGCGGCGCGGGGCGGCCGGGGATCAGTGCGGTGGTGATGATGATGTCGACGTCGCCGGCCTGTTCGGCGTACAGCGCCGCCTCGCGGGCCTTGTAGTCGTCGCCCATCTCCTTGGCGTAGCCCGTGGCCGAGACCTCGGCGGCCTCCTTGTCCACGTAGAGGTACTCCCCGCCGAGGGACTTGACCTGGTCGGCGACCTCGGGCCGCGGGTCGGTGGCCCGCACGATGGCGCCCATGCTGCCTGCGGCGCCGATCGCGGCCAGCCCGGCCACGCCCGCGCCGACGACGAGCACCTTGGCAGGCGGCACCTTGCCCGCCGCGGTCACCTGACCGGTGAAGAACCGGCCGAAGGCGTGCGCGGACTCGACGACGGCCCGGTACCCGGCGATGTTGGCCATCGACGACAGCACGTCCAGTGACTGGGCCCGGGAGATGCGGGGGACCGCGTCCATGGCGAGCACCGTGATCGGGCGGGCCGAGAGCTTCTCGACAAGCTCGGGATTGAGCGCCGGTGAGATAAGGCTGACCAGTGTGGCGTGGTCGGCCAGCGCGGCGATCTCGGCGTCGTCGGGTGCGTTGACCTTCAGCACTACCTGGGCGGCCCAGGGGTCGCCGACATCGGCGCCCGCCTCGACGTAGGCGGCGTCGGAGAAGCTGGAGGCGTCCCCCGCGCCGGACTCGACGACGACGGAGTAGCCCAGTTTGAGGAGCGCTCCTACGGTCTGCGGTGTGGCGGCGACACGCGTCTCACCCGCGTGAGACTCGCGCGGAATCCCGATCTGCATCCGAAGAGTCTCGCATTTGCTCAACCAGCATGTGCGCACACCTCTGCGCGCTAGAGCCAGTCGCGCCTGCGGAACATCACGTACAGCACGGCCACCAGCAGCACGATCAGCGCGGAGCTGACGACGAAACCCGCGACGGTGTTCAGGCCCGGATACTCGACGTTTTGCCCGTAGAAGCCGGTGATCGCCGTCGGAACGGCGATGATCGCCGCCCAGCCGGTGAGCTTCTTCATCACGGTGTTCAGCCGGGCGTCTTGCAGCGAGAGGTTCGTCTCGAACACCGTCGTGACCATGTCACGAAGCGACTCGGTCCACTCCGACGCCCGCAGCACGTGGTCGTACAGGTCGTCGTACAGCGGGTTGAGCTCGGGAGAGGTCTTCGAGTCCAGCCGTCGACTCTTGATGGCGCTGACGACCTCGCGCATGGGCAACACCACCCGACGCAGCTCGACCAGGTCCTTGCGATAACGGAAGGTGCGCCGTTGCAACCCCCGCTTGGGTCCGTCCTCGTCGAACAGTTCGTCTTCCAGAGACTCGATGCCGTCGTCCAGGTCCTGCACCGCGTCGAAGTGCCCGTCCACCACGACGTCGAGCAGGCCGTGCACCAGCGCCCCGACGCCGTACTGCTGGCCGCCGAGCTCGTCGAACCGCTGGGACACCTCGTCCATGGCGAAGCCCGGGTCGTCGCCCGCGACCGGAGGCAGGCGCACCGTGATGAGCCCCCGGGGCAGCACGAACGCCGAGATGCGGTGCTTGACCAGCGTCGAGGTCGAGTCGTCGACGGCCGTCAGCATCTGGATCGCGTACACCGTGAAGAACGTGTGTGTGCGATAGACGGTGGCCTTGGTGCGCTCGTTCGGGGCCGTCGCGTCCTCGACCGCCCACATGTTCAGCTTCAGCTCCTCTGCCAAGGCCATGAGCGTGTCGTGGTCGGGGTCGTAGATGTCGGCCCAGACCAGGGTGTCCTCCGAGGTGAGGCAGTCCGAGATGGCCGAGAAGGTGAAGCCGTCCGCAGGTTCGCCCCGCACCCACATCCGTCCGCGCACCTCAGTCATGGCGCCATCATCCCGTAGCAGGCTGGGTATCTCGGTTGGGCACCGATCCCGCATCGAGATCCACGGGCCTGGTGCAATCCCGGCGACATGGCCCCACGATGGCTGTCATGAGCGTGGTGGTCGAACGTGGACTCGCACGGTGTCCGCGATGTGTGGCGGTCGCCGACTACACATTCGTCGAGTCCGGTCCCAATTCGTTGCGCTACGAGGTCAACTGCGGCAAGTGCGGTGAGGCCTACTGCGAGGTGCACACCCCGGTGGCGCCCGACTTCACGGCGTCGGCCGACGCGTTGGTGGTGATCCCGCCGCCCGTCCAACCAACCCCGTTCGAGCTGCGCAGGCGGCAAGCGATGGCATGGTTGACTGCCGTGGGCGGCAGGGTCATGTTGCGGCTCAACGGCATTCGGCACTAGCTCGGGGACGCACGGGCGAGGCCCCTCCCCGGATACCAGGAAGGGGCCTCATCGAAGCGGGATCTACAACTGGTTGCGCAGCTCCCGAAGGGTCTTCTCCAGAATTCTGGACACGTGCATTTGGGACACCCCGATGCGTTCGGCGATCTGACTCTGAGTCATGGACTCGAAGAAGCGCAGGTAGAGCACGGTGCGCTCCCGCTCGGGCAAGGCTGCCAACAGCGGTCGGACGGTCTCCTTGTCGGTGATGCGGTCGAATTCGAAGTCGATTTCGCCGACCGTGTCCGACACCATCCGCGGTGCCGAATCGCCACTCGAGACGGGCGCGTCGATGGAGTGCACGCGGTACGCCTCGGCGGCCAACATGCTGTCGACGATGTCCTCGCGGGTCATGTCGAGCAGCTCGGCCAACTGTCCGGCAGTGGGTGCCCGGCCCAGGGTTTGCGTCAATTCCATTGTCGCCCTGGTGATGTGACCGTGGCGGTCCTTGAGGCGACGCGGGACGTGCATCGACCAACCGTGATCGCGGAAGTGCCTGCGCACCTCGCCCATCATCGTCGGCACGGCGAAGGCCACGAAATGCGAGCCCTTCGTCGGATCGAACCGGTTGACGGCCTTGACCAGGCCCAACCTGGCGACCTGAGTCAGGTCTTCGATGTCCTCGCCGCGCCCCCCGTAGTGCCGCGCAATGCGGTCAGCCAGGGGGAGGCAACGCTTGAAGATGGCTTCGCGGCGACGGTCGACGTCGACTGCGCCGCCCAAGGTGTGGAACATCTCCATGACGTCGGCGTACTCGTCGACCTCGTGGACGTTCGCGGCTGGGCGTTCGAGTTGTACGGTCACGCGAACATCACCTCGATGACGTCACCGGCAGTAAATTCCGTTGTGCAGCAATGGTTTCCCATTGTTGGACCCCCTAACAGGCGTCCGTGAGCGCAGCGCAGGCACAAAGAGGAAAACGTCTCAGTGCCGCGTCGAGCCCGATCCGTCGAGGACGGAACCGGCAATTTGCCGTAGCCACGCGGGGAAGGTTTGAGTGCATCCTCTCGCAGGAGTCTCTACGAGTTAGGCCGCTTCTCAGCAGTGCCGCGGGGCTTCGTGCCCGCTTTGCACTAAACGGGGATGTCCTTACTGGACATGTTCCACCCTACGCCCTTTGGCTACCAACGGGTAGGCCGGTGACTAAAACTCTCCACGAGCGCAGCTGTGTACCCGCTGAGTGCGAACAGGTAGACACGGCGGATGACTGCGACACCTTCTGTTGACACCTGCTGTCGCTGAACGCGTTCCGTCCAGCCCAGCCTCGCAGAAAGTCGCAGAAATCGTGTCTGTCTTCGTAGAGATCACCCCCGACGAGTCGCACGTCGACTCGCCACCGGCGCGCACGCCGGCCAACAAATGGCGCGGCAGGCTGACCAGGGCCGCCTTGCCCCTGCTGTCGGTCGTCGTCTTTGGCATCGGGTGGCAGCTCGTCGCGACCGCCGGGCTGTGGAACCAGACCTTCGTGCCCTACCCGAGCACGGTCTGGAAGGCTTTCGTCGACGTCTCGACCACCCACGACGGCACCCGCGGCTACGCCGGCTACCTGCTGTGGGAGCACCTGTACATGACGCTGCGGCGGGTGTTCGTCGGCGTCGTGATCGGCGTCGGACTCGGCGTCGCACTTGGCCTGGTCATGGGGTCCGTCGGCTGGGTGCGCAGCGTCCTGGAGCCATGGCTGACCTTCCTGCGGGCGCTACCCCCGCTGGCCTACTTCTTCCTGCTGGTCATCTGGCTCGGCATCGACGAGGCGCCGAAGATCGCGCTGCTCGCCCTCGCCGCCCTTCCGCCCGCCGCCGTCGCCACCACCGCCGCGGTCGTCGCCGCGCCCGTCGGGTTGACCGAGGCGGCGCGAGCGCTCGGTGCCACCCGGCTGCAGGTCGTGCGTGACGTCGTCGTGCCGTCGGCGCTGCCGGAGACGTTCACCGGCATTCGGCTTGCCGTCGGCATGGCCTACTCGTCGGTGGTCGCCGCCGAGCTGTTCAACGGCATCCCAGGCATCGGCGGCCTGGTCAAGGACGCGAGCAACTACAACAACACCCCCGTGGTTCTTGTCGGCATCTTCGCGATCGGATTCTCGGGCCTGATCATCGACGGTCTACTTCGCGCCGTAGAGCGGCGTGCCGTCCCCTGGAGAGGAAAGATATGACGCTCAAAGCACTCGTCACTGCGGCGGTGGTCACCACGCTGGCGCTCGCCGGCTGCTCGGTGGACCACTCCGGGCAGGACGCCAGCAAGCCGACCATTCGCATTGGCTACCAATCCTTTCCGAGCGGCGACCTGATCGTCAAGAACAACAAGTGGCTCGAACAGGCACTGCCCGACTACAACATCAAGTGGACGAAGTTCGACTCGGGCGCCGACGTGAACACCGCGTTCATCGCCAAGGAACTCGACTTCGGCGCACTGGGGTCGAGCCCCGTCGCCCGTGGTCTGTCCGCGCCGCTGAACATCCCCTACAAGATCGCCTTCGTGCTCGACGTCGCAGGCGACAACGAGGCGCTGGTGGCTCGCGACGGCAGTGGCGTCAACACTTTTCCCGATCTCAAGGGCAAGCGCGTCGGCACGCCGTTCGCGTCCACCGCGCACTACAGCCTGCTCGCAGCGCTGGCGCAGAACAACCTGTCCGCCAACGACGTTCAGCTCGTCGACCTCCAGCCGCAGGCGATCCTCGCGGCCTGGGACCGCGGGGACGTCGACGCGGCCTACACCTGGCTGCCGACCCTCGACGATCTGCGCAAGACCGGCAAGGATTTGATCACCAGCCGTCAACTGGCCAAGGACGGCAAGCCGACGCTCGACCTCTCCGCGGTGGCCGACGAGTTCGCCGACGCGCATCCCGAGGTCGTCGACGTATGGCGCAAGCAGGAAGCGCGGGCGCTCACGACCATCAAGGACGACCCGACCGCTGCGGCCAAGGCCATCGCCGCAGAGATCGGACTGGATCCGAAAGCCGTTGAGGGACAACTGAAGCAAGGCGTCTACTTGACGCCCGACCAGGTGTCCTCCGCGGAGTGGCTCGGGTCCGAGGGAAAGCCGGGCAACATCGCGGCGAACCTCGAGAGCGCGTCACAGTTCCTGGCCGAGCAGAAGCAGATCCCGGCCGCGGCGCCGCTGAAGACGTTCCAGGACGCGATCTACACCAAGGGACTGCCCGGTGCCCTCAGTCAGTGAGCAGCCCTCGATCAGTGACGTTCGCGGTGGTGTGCGGATCGAGAATCTCGCACATCGCTACGGCGACGTGACCGCCCTCGGTCCGGTGGACCTCGACGTCGAACCCGGGGCGTTCCTGGTGTTGGTCGGAGCGTCGGGGTGCGGCAAGAGCACGCTGCTGCGGCTCATCGCCGGCTTCGAGGAGCCGACCGCCGGCCGGGTGCAGGTCTCTGGCGAGGTGCCGACACCCGGAGTGACTGCGGGTGTGGTGTTTCAACAGCCGCGGCTGTTCCCGTGGCGGACGGTCGCCGGCAACGTCGACCTCGCCCTGAAGTACGCCAAGGTGCCGCGGGAGCGGCGGGCCGAGCGGCGCGACCAACTCCTGCAGCGGGTTGGTCTGGAGGGCACTGGGAATCGCAAGATCTGGGAGATCAGCGGCGGCCAGCAACAGCGTGTGGCGATCGCGAGGGCACTGGCGGCCGAGACGCCGCTCTTCCTGCTCGACGAGCCGTTCGCGGCGCTCGACGCGCTCACCAGGGAACGGCTTCAGGAGGACGTCCGCCAGGTGAGCGCGGAGACCGGTCGAACGACGGTGTTCGTCACCCACAGTGCCGACGAGGCGGCCTTCTTGGGTTCTCGGATCGTCGTCCTTACCAGGAGGCCAGGTCAGGTCGCCCTCGACCTTTCCGTCGACCTGCCGCGCACGGGAGTCGATCCCGACGAGCTGAGGCGCTCGCCGGAGTACACGCGGCTGCGCGCCGAAGTCGGCCGAGCCGTGAAGGCGGCAGCCGCCTAACCAGCTCGGTTAGACCGGGGGGTACGCGGGGGGCGGGTACACGCCGCGCAGGCCCCACGGGATGAAGTTGAAGAAGTACTCGGCTTCGTCGCTGATGTCGTAGTCAGGATTCGGATCCATCATTACCTCCATAGCGGGCCGACTTTGAGCAAAGTCTAGCCCGTATCGAGCCGCGCCGAACAGTGGATACGGGTGATTCTCTAGACTGGCCAACCAGTTGATTGGTACCCCGGGTGGAGCCCCGGCCTACGTAGAGTGAGTCGCCATGTCCACCACCGAATCCTCGCCCAACGGCCTGACTCGTCGCGAGGAACTGCTTGCCGTCGCCACCAAGCTGTTCGCGGCGCGCGGTTACCACGGCACCCGGATGGACGACGTCGCCGACGCGGTGGGTCTCAACAAGGCCACCGTGTACCACTATTACGCCAGCAAGTCGCTGATTTTGTTCGACATCTGCAAGAGCGCCGCCGACTTCACCGTCGGCGCGTTGCACGACGACCCGTCGGCCTCGGCGCGCGAGATGATCTACCACTTCACCCGGCGGTTGCTGGTCGGCATCGCCAGCGACATCGAGCGTGGCGCCGTGTACTTCCAAGAGGCGCCGTACATCACCGAGTGGTTCACCGAGGAGCAGGTGGCCTACATCCGCAAGGCCGAGTCGTCGGTCTACGAACACGTCCGCGACGTCATCGACCGCGGCATCGCCAGCGGCGAGTTCTACGATTGCGACTCCCACGTGCTGGCGCTCGGCTACATCGGCATGACGCTCGGGTCCTACCGGTGGCTGCGGCCGCAGGGGCGCCGCACCGCGCAGGAGATCGCCGTCGAGTTCAGTACGGCCCTGCTTCGTGGACTGATCCGTGACGAAGCGACCCGAGCCGAGGCGCCCCTCGGCATCGACGTGCCCGGCTCGGCATAGGGGAGACCTATGCAGTCCACCCTGCTGTCCCGTCGCGATCTCGAGTTCCTGCTCTACGAGTGGCTGCGCGTCGACGAGCTGACCAAGCGGCACCGCTTCGCCGAGCATTCCCGCGACACGTTCGACGGCGTCCTGGACCTCAGCGAGGAGTTGGCCGAGAAGTACTTCGCCACGCACAACAAGAAGAGCGACGCGAACGAGCCGACATTCGACGGCCAGCACGTCACCGTCATCGGCGAGGTCAAGGACGCCATCGCCGCCTTCGCCCAGGCCGACCTGGTCGGGGCCAGCATGGACGAATCCGTTGGCGGTGCACAGCTTCCCGTGTGTGTGGCCCAAGCCGGGTTCGCGTACGTCTCGGCGGCCAACGTCAGCACCTCCGGCTACCTGATGCTGACGGTTGCCAATGCCAACCTCATCGCGAAGTTCGGCGACGCCGAGCAGATCGAGACGTTCGTCAAGCCCATGCTCGCCGGCCGGTTCACGGGCACGATGGCACTGTCGGAGACACAGGCCGGTTCGTCGCTGGCCGACATCTCGACCCGCGCGGAGCCTCGGGCCGACGGCACCTATCGGCTGTTCGGTTCGAAGATGTGGATATCGGGGGCCGAGCACGAACTCAACGACAACATCGTCAACCTGGTGCTCGCGAAGATCCCCGGCGGACCGGCTGGCACCAAGGGTATCTCGCTGTTCATCGTGCCGAAGTACCTCGTCGGCGCGGACGGTTCGGTCGGGGAGCGCAACGACGTCACCGTGGCCGGGCTGAATCACAAGATGGGCCAACGCGGTCTCAGCAACACGGTGCTGAACTTCGGCGAGGGCGTTCATACTCCCGACGGTGACGCCGGTGCCGTGGGCTACCTCGTCGGCGAGCCGCACCGCGGGCTGACGTACATGTTCCACATGATGAACGAGGCCCGCCTCGCCGTCGGGATGGGCGCGGTGTCGCTGGGCTACACCGGCTACCTCAAGTCCGTCGAGTACGCCCGCGAACGGACGCAGGGCCGGGTGGTCAAGGACCCCACGACGCCGCAGGTGCCGATCGTCGAGCATGCGGACGTCAAGCGAATGTTGTTGGCGCAGAAGGCCTATGTCGAGGGCGGGCTGGCGCTTGGGCTGTATTGCACCAAGCTGGTCGACCTGCAGCGCACCGCGGAGTCCGCCGAGGAGGACCAGCAGGTGACGGATCTGCTCGACGTCCTGGTCCCGGTCGCGAAGAGCTGGCCGTCGCAGTGGTGTCTGGAAGCGAACAGCCTGGCCATTCAGGTACACGGTGGCTACGGCTACACCCGCGAGTACGACGTCGAGCAGCACTACCGGGACAACCGGCTGAACCCCATCCACGAGGGCACCCACGGCATCCAGAGCTTGGACCTGTTGGGCCGCAAGGTGACCCAGCGCGGGGGAGCCAGCCTTGCCGAGCTCGGCAAGGCCGTGACGGCGACCGTCGAGCAGGCCGCCGCCGCGGGCGGGGAAGCCGCTGAGCTTGCCGCATCGCTGAACGCGTCGTGGCAGCGGGTCGTCGAGGTGACGGCCGCGATGTACGCAGTCGACGACGCCGAGGCGACGCTGGCCAACAGCGCGATCTACCTCGAGGCGTTCGGGCACGTCGTGATGGCGTGGATGTGGCTGGGGCAGTTCGTCGTCGCCGACGGTCGGTCGGGGGACTTCTATGACGGCAAGCGCCAGGCGGCCAGATACTTCTTCCGTTACGAGCTGCCGCGGACGGCGCCGCAGCTCGACCTGCTGGAAAGCCTGGACCGCACGACGCTCGAGATGCGCGACGGCTGGTTCTAGAACTCGACGATCTGGCGCACCGCGAGCCCGTCGGCCAGTTCGTCCATCCCTTCGTTGATCCGGTCGAGTTCGATGGTCGACGACACCAGCGACTCGACGGGAAGCCGGCCCTCCCGCCATAGCGCGACGAAACGGGGGATGTCCCGCGCGGGCACCGCCGAACCCAGGTAGCTGCCGATCAGGGACCGGCCCTCGGCGACGAAACCCAGTGGCGCGACGCTGATTCGAGCGTCCGGGTGGGGAAGCCCGACCGTCACGGTGCGCCCACCGGGGGCGGTCAGGGCGATCGCCGTCTCCAGTGCGGCGGGATGCCCAGCCGCCTCGATCACGATGCGCGCCTTCAGATCCCGTGCCTCCTCCGGCGTGACGGCGGTGTGGGCGCCGAGGGCAGTGGCCCGCGCCAGCTTCTCCGGCAGCTGGTCGACGGCGATCACCTCGACGTCGTCGTGCGCGAGGGCGGTCAGCAGCGCCGCCATGCCGACACCGCCCATGCCGACGATCGCGACCGTGTCACCCGGCCGCGGCTGACCCGCGTTGAGAACCGCGCCGCCGCCGGTGAGCACCGCGCAGCCCAAAAGGGACGCCACCACCGGTGGAACGTCGTGGTCCACCGGCACGACGGACCGCCGGTCGACGACGGCGTGGGTCGCGAAGGCGGAGACGCCAAGGTGGTGCAGCACCGGTCCCTCGTCGGCGGACAGTCGCGTGCCACCGGCCAGCAGCACTCCCGCGCCGTTCGCGGCGCTGCCGGGGATGCACGGCGCGAGTCCGTCGGTGTCGCAGGCGGGGCACTCGCCGCACCGCGGCAGGAACGTCATCACGACGCGTTGTCCGACGGCGAGGTCGCCAACGCTCGCGCCCACCTGCTCGACGACGCCCGCAGCCTCGTGGCCAAGCAGCATCGGCACCGGGCGCACGCGGGAGCCGTTGACCACGGAAAGGTCGGAGTGGCACAGCCCGGCGGCTTCGATGCGGACCAGCAGCTCGGTGTCACCGGGCGGGGCGAGTTCGAGGTCGGTAATGGTCAACGGCTTGGACTCGGCGTAGCGCTGAGGCGCTCCGATGCGGTCGAGCACGGCTCCACGGATCTTCACACCGACCAGCTTGCCCTCACTGAGACACTCGTGGGGTGAGCATCGACCAGCGAGACGAGCGAGACCTGACCTCACGCGACTTTCCCGTGCACTGGCCGGTGTTGACCAGGTGGACCGACAACGACATGTTCGGCCACCTCAACAACGCGGTGTACTACGCGTTGTTCGACACCGCGATCAACGCGTGGCTGGGCACGAGCACTGGTCACGACCCGCTGACGGCGCCGGCGCTTGGTGTCGTCGCCGAATCAGGGTGCCGCTACTTTGCCGAACTTCAGTTCCCCGACCCCCTTGTCGTCGGGTTGGCCGTCACCCGGCTCGGTACCAGCAGCGTCACCTACCGCCTCGCGGTGTTCGCCCAGCCGGAGACGGCCGACGACGTGAAACCGGTTGCCGCCGTTGGGCATTGGGTGCACGTGTACGTCGACCGGGCCGGTCGTCGACCAGTCCCGATCCCCGAGGCGCTCCGCACCCAGCTGGAAACCGCTGTCACCACCTGAATATGCTCGCCCGATGCCACTCGTGAGCAAGACCGTCGAGGTCGAGGCCTCCGCAGAATCGATCCTCGCGATCGTCGTGGACTTCGAGTCCTACCCCCAGTGGAATGAAGAAGTAAAGGGCGTCTGGGTGCTGGCCCGGTACGACGACGGCCGGCCCAGCCAATTGCGGCTCGACGCCTCCGTCAACGGTTTCGACATCTCCTATATCCAAGCCGTCTACTACCCGGGCGACAGTCAGATCCAGACCGTCATGCAACAGGGTGACCTCTTCTCCAAGCAGGAGCAGCTGTTCTCCGTCGTCGCGATGGGTCCGACCACGCTGCTGACCGTCGACCTCGACGTCGAGACGACGATGCCCGTGCCCAAGCCGATGGTGAAGAAGATGGTCAACGACGCACTCGACCACCTGGCCGACAACCTCAAGAAGCGCGCCGAGACGCTGTCCTCCTAGCGACTACGTCCAGAGTCCCAGTTCGTCCAGCCGCGCGGTCAGTCGCCGCGCTCCGTCGGTGAACTGCGCGTCCGTCACACGCACGACGGTGTCGACGTCGTGGCGGCGCAGCGCGGCGACGAGCTCGCGACGGTTCGCAACCGAGTGACGGCCCCACTGCGGATCGTTGGCGTAGATGTGAGGTGGCAGGTACTTGGCGACGTGCAGCATGAACCACGCCAGCTTGATCCGCCCCGACGCCCGGTTGAACGTCCGATGGAAGGCGAACTCCGCGTCCACCACCTCCGCGGTGTCCTGTCGGCCGATGGCATCGGCCACGACGTCGGCGAGCCGCTCGAGCTCGTCGATCTCCTCGTCGGTGATGCGTTCGGCGGCCGACCTGGCGAGCTGACCGGCAATCACGGCCTGCAACCAGAAGATGTCCTCGATGTCGTCACGGGTGAACGGCGAGACCATGTGCCCGCGATGTGGTTCGAGCTGGACCATGCCCTCGCCGCGCAACGTCCGCAGGGCTTCGCGGACGGGGGTGATGCTCACCCCGAGCTCGGCGGCCGTCTCGTCGAGGCGGATGAAGGCGCCAGGGCGTAGCGCGCCGGACATGATGCGGATCCGGAGGTGCCCCGCGACCTCGTCGGAGAGCTGTTCGCGGCGTGGCCGGGTAGGTGCGCTCACGGTACTAGTGCCTTCATCGGTCCCCCCGCCGTCGGTCCCGTCGTCCGGGCTTGTCCACGAGCCACCGAGGCCATAGTGTGACCGGGGCAACACCATGTTTGATCAAATATCAACGCCGCGCAACCTGCGCACGCACACAGGGAGCACAGACGTTGACCGAGATGCCAGCGCCGGATCGGCTGCTCGTCCAGCAGCCCTACTTGGCCCGTCGGCAGAACTGGACCACCCAGCTTGCGCGTCACGCCCTGATGCAACCGGACGCGGCGGCCTTGCGTTTCCTCGGACAGACCACGACGTGGGGCGAACTCGACCGACGCGTCACCGCCCTCGCCGGGGCGTTGAGCCGCCGCGGCGTCGCCTTCGGTGACCGCGTCCTGATCCTGATGCTCAACCGTGCCGAATTCGTCGAGTCGGTGCTGGCTATCAATCTCCTCGGCGCCATCGCCGTGCCCGTGAACTTTCGCATGACACCGCCGGAGATCGCGTTCCTGGTCGGCGACTGCGAGGCGCGTGTCGTCGTCACCGAGCCGGTGCTGGCGTCGGTCGCCACCGCGGTCCGAGACCTCGACCCGACGCTTGCCGACGTCGTCGTGGCTGGCGGGTCCACCGAAGACGGCGTGCTCGGGTACGACGACCTACTGGACGAAGAGGGTGCCGCCCCCGAACCGGTGGACATCCCCAACGACTCACCCGCCCTGATCATGTACACCTCGGGCACCACCGGGCGTCCCAAGGGTGCGGTGCTCACCCACGTCAACCTCTCCGGTCAGGCGATGACGCACCTGTTCACCAGCGGCGCGGACCTGAACAACGACGTCGGCTTCATCGGCGTCCCGCTATTCCACATCGCCGGCATCGGCAACACCATCACCGGCCTCCTGCTCGGACGGCCGACGGTGATCTATCCCGTCGGCGCCTTCGACCCCGGTGCGCTGCTCGACGTCCTCGAGGCAGAGCTCGTCACCGGCATCTTCCTGGTACCCGCGCAGTGGCAGGCGGTATGCGCCGCCCAGCGCGCCCGACCCCGTCAGCTGAAACTGCGTGTCTTGTCCTGGGGCGCCGCCCCGGCATCGGACACCCTGCTGCGCGACATGGCCGACACCTTCCCCGGCACCCAGATCCTGGCCGCGTTCGGCCAAACCGAGATGTCGCCGGTGACCTGCATGCTGCTCGGCGAGGACGCCATCAGGAAGTTGGGCTCGGTCGGCAAGGTCATCCCGACGGTGTCGGCACGCGTCGTCGACGAGGACATGAACGACGTTCCGGTCGGCCAGGTGGGCGAGATCGTCTACCGGGCACCGACGTTGATGGCCGGTTACTGGAACAACCCGAAGGCCACCGCGGAGGCCTTCGCCGGCGGCTGGTTCCACTCCGGTGATCTGGTTCGCCAGGACGACGAGGGCTACGTGTGGGTGGTCGACCGCAAGAAGGACATGATCATCTCCGGCGGAGAGAACATCTACTGCGCCGAGGTGGAGAACGCTCTGGCCGCGCACCCGTCGATCGGTGAGGCGGCGGTGATCGGTCGTCCGCACCCCAAGTGGGGCGAGGTTCCGGTGGCCATTCTGGCGTCGACGGCGGAAGTCACGCTCGAGAACGTCCAGGAATTCCTCGACGACAGGCTCGCGCGGTACAAGCATCCGCGGGCCATCGAGGTCGTCGACGCACTGCCCCGCAACCCTGCCGGTAAGGTCCTCAAGACGGAACTGAGGGCACGCTTCGGCAAGGAAGACCTGATTGACGCTGACGAAAGTTCTTCTGTCTCAACGGTTTCAGCCGACACGACGGAAGGCTGACCTGCCATGACGAGTTTGCCAGCCGGCTCGATGACAATCCGGCCGATGCGGTGCACCCCGCCGAATTCATCGGGTACTCTCCTGTGGTCCGCCTTACTACCCACGAGTAGGGAGACTGTGATCACAGACACGAAGCTTGGGCAAGGAGGGGGCGTGCGACACCTTCTGCCGTTGCGCCACGACAACCGTGGCCAGGTCCTTCGGTGACGGCCCAGACGCCGGGGTTCGTCGACTACGTCCGCGACCAAGTTCGACCGGGCCTCGAGGCCGTCGGCGGCTTCGTCAAGATGTGCGTGCTGACCGGCAAGGCACTCTTCCGCAGCCCGTTCCAGTGGCGCGAGTTCATCCTCCAGGGCTGGTTCCTCATGAGGGTCGCATTCCTGCCCACCATCGCGGTCGCCATCCCGCTGACGGTGCTCATCATCTTCACCCTCAACATTCTTCTCGCCGAGTTCGGTGCCGCCGACATCTCCGGTGCCGGGGCCGCGCTCGGAGCGGTTACCCAGCTGGGTCCGCTGGTAACCGTGCTCGTCGTAGCCGGCGCCGGTTCCACCGCGATCTGCGCCGACATCGGCGCCCGCACCATCCGCGAGGAGATCGACGCCCTCGAGGTGCTCGGCATCGACCCGATCCACCGCCTGGTCGTCCCGCGCGTGATCGCCTCGACGTTCGTCGCCTTCCTCCTCAACGGCGCCGTGATCACCATCGGCCTGGTCGGCGGATTCGTCTTCGGCGTCTACATCCAGAACATCTCGGCAGGCGCCTACGTCTCGACCCTCACCCTGGTGACCGGGCTCCCCGAGGTCCTGATCTCCGTAATCAAGGCGCTCATCTTCGGCATGATCGCCGGCCTGGTCGGCTGCTACCGCGGACTCACCGTCTCCGGCGGCGCCAAGGGCGTCGGCACCGCGGTCAACGAGACGCTGGTGCTCTGCGTGATCGCGCTCTTCGCGGTCAACGTCATCATGACCACGATTGGCGTTCGATTCGGAACGGGGCGCTGACATGTCTACCTCTGCAGTTCTCAGGTCGCGCTTCCCCCGCGCCATCGCGGGCGGCGAACGACTGGCCAAGTCGCCCGCGCGGTTCCTCGACAGCGTCGGCCACATCGCCTGGTTCGTCGTCACCGCCGTCGGCTCCATCGGCCACGCCTTCCGGTTCTACCGCAAGGAAATGCTGCGGCTGGTCGCCGAGATCGGCATGGGCACCGGCGCCATGGCCGTCATCGGTGGCACCGTCGCCATCGTCGGCTTCGTCACCCTCTCCGGCGGCTCACTGATCGCCATCCAGGGCTTCGCCTCGCTGGGCAACATCGGCGTCGAGGCCTTCACCGGCTTCTTCGCCGCCCTTGTCAACGTCCGCATCGCCGCCCCGGTCGTCGCCGGTCAGGCGCTGGCCGCCACGGTCGGCGCAGGCGCGACCGCCGAACTGGGCGCGATGCGCATCAGCGAGGAGATCGACGCCCTCGAGGTCATGGGCATCAAGTCGATCTCGTACCTGGTGTCGACGCGCATCATGGCTGGCTTCGTCGTCATCATCCCGCTGTACGCGATGGCAATCATCATGTCGTTCCTGTCGGCACAGATCACGACGACGCTGTTCTACGGACAGTCGACCGGCACCTACGAGCACTACTTCCGCACGTTCCTGCGGCCCGACGACGTCGCCTGGTCCTTCGTCCAGGCGATCATCATCTCCGTCATCGTGATGCTCAACCACTGCTACTACGGCTTCTACGCCAGCGGCGGCCCGGTCGGCGTCGGCGAAGCCGTCGGCCGCTCGATGCGCGCCTCGCTGATCGCGATCGTGCTCGTCGTCCTGTTCGCATCGTTGGCGCTGTACGGCACCGACGCCAACTTCAACCTGACGGTGTAGCCGATGACCGCACCAGGCCAGACGAAGTCTCCGGTCAACGAGCCGCGGACGCCCCCGTACAAGGTGGCAGGCGTGGTTCTGCTGATCATCGTCGCCATCGTGGTCGCGCTGGTCTGGAAGCAGTTCCGCGGTGGCTGGAGTGAGCCCGAGAAGCTGACCCTGATCTCGTCACGGTCTGGGCTGTCGATGGACCCCGGCTCGAAGGTCACCTTCAACGGGGTGGAGATCGGCCGCGTGTCGGGCGTCTCCGCGATCAACCAAAACGGCGAGCCGATGGCCGAGGTCAACCTCGACGTCGACAAGCAGTTCACCAAGCTGATCCCGTCGAACGTGGACGCCCAGATCAAGGCGACGACCGTGTTCGGCAACAAGTACATCGCCTTCTCGTCGCCGGCCAAGCCGTCGTCGGAACCACTGGTCCCGTCGAAGCCGATCCAGGTCTCCGGCGTCACCACCGAGTTCAACACGCTGTTCGAGACGGTCGTCCAGGTGACCCAGAAGGTCGACCCCATCAAGCTCAACCAGACGCTGACGGCGGCCGCCCAAGCCCTCGACGGATTGGGCGAACGGTTCGGCCAGTCGATCGAGAACGGCAACGCGATCCTCGCCGACGTCAACCCGCTGCTGCCGCGGTTGCGGCAGGACAACCAGCGCCTCGCCGACCTGGCCGACATCTACGCCGACGCGTCCCCCGACCTCTTCGACGGGTTGAAGAACGCGGTGACGACGGCGAAGACGCTCAACGAATTGCAGGGCACCGTCGACCAGACCCTGATGGCAGCGGTCGGGTTCGGCAACACCGGCGGCGAGGTGTTCGAGAAGGCGGGTCCCTACCTGGTGCGCAGCTCGGCCGACCTGGTGCCCACCAGCGCCCTGCTCGACGAGTACAGCCCCATGCTGTTCTGCACGATCCGCAACTATCACGACGTCGAGCCGAAGATCGCCTCGTCGCTCGGCGGCAACGGCTACTCGCTGAACACCCACTCCCAGATCCTGTTCCCAGGCAACCCGTACGTGTACCCGGACAACCTGCCGAGGGTCAACGCCCACGGCGGCCCCGAGGGTAGGCCCGGTTGCTGGCAACCCGTGACCCGCGACCTGTGGCCCATGCCGTACCTGGTGATGGACACCGGCGCCAGCATCGCTCCCTACAACCACATCGAACTCGGTCAGCCCATCGCCATTGAGTACGTCTGGGGACGCCAAATCGGGGAGAACACGATCAACCCATGAGAATCACCGGTACAGCGATCAAGCTCGGCGCACTCTCCCTGGTGCTGCTGCTGTTCACCGCGCTCATCATCGTGGTGTTCGGCCAACTGCGGTTCGACCGGACCACGGGCTACACCGCGATCTTCAAGAACGCCAGTGGCCTGCGCTCCGGCCAGTTCGTCCGTGCCTCTGGCGTCGAGGTCGGCAAGGTCTCCGAGGTCCAGCTGATCAACGGCGGCAACGAAGTCGAGGTCCACTTCGACGTCGACCGGTCCTTGCAGCTGTTCCAGGGCACGACCGCCTCGATCCGCTACCTGAACCTCATCGGTGACCGCTACCTCGAGCTGAAGCGGGGCGACGACAACACCAAGCTCCCCGCCGGCGGAACCATCCCGGACACCAGGACCGAGCCCGCACTCGACCTCGACGCGCTCATCGGCGGGTTCCGGCCGCTGTTCCGGGCGCTCGATCCCGACAAGGTGAACAACATCGCCCAGTCGATCATCACGATCTTCCAGGGCCAGGGCGGCACCATCAACGACATCCTCGACCAGACTGCGTCCCTGACGTCGGCCCTGGCCGACCGCGACCAGGCGATCGGCGAGGTGGTCAAGAACCTCAACACCGTGCTCGCCACCACGGTCAAGCACCAGCAGCAGTTCGACGAGACGGTCAAGAACTTCGAGACCCTGGTCACCGGGCTGAAGAACCGAGCAGATCCGATCGCCTCGTCGGTCGCCGACATCAGCGACGCGGCAGGCTCGGTCGCCGATCTGCTCGGCGACAACCGGCCGCTGCTGCAGAAGACGGTGACGAACCTCGAAATCCTTCAGCAGCCGCTGGTCGACCAGAAGGAACAGTTGAACGACACGCTGATCAAGATTCCCGCCGCCCTCAAGATCATCGGCCGCGCGGGTGGCATCTACGGCGACTTCTTCAACTTCTACGCGTGCGACGTCACCCTCAAGTTGAACGGTCTCCAGCCGGGTGGCCCGGTCCGTACGGTCAAGGTCTGGTCTCAGCCATCGGGTAGGTGCACGCCGCAATGAGGTCAATCGAAGGCAACAACCGGATCCGCAACGGGATAGTCGGCATCATCATCCTGGTGCTCGTCATCGGCGTTGGGCAGAGCTTCGCCAGCGTCCCGATGATCTTCGCGCAACCGAACTACTACGCGCAGTTCACCGACACCGGCGGCCTGAACCCCGGCGACAAGGTGCGCATCGCCGGAGTCGACGTCGGCCAGGTGCAGTCGATGAAGATCGAGGGCGACAAGGTCCTCATCGGATTCACCCTTGACGGCACGAAGGTCGGCACCGACTCCCGCGCCAACATCCGCACCGACACCATCCTCGGTCGCAAGAACCTCGAGCTCCAGCCCAAGGGTTCGACGACGCTCGGCGCCAACGGCGTTCTGCCGCTTGGTCAGACCACCACGCCGTACCAGATCTACGACGCGTTCTTCGACGTCACCAAGGCGGCGTCGGGCTGGGACACCGAGTCGGTCAAGAAGTCGCTGAACGTGCTGTCGGAGACCATCGACCAGACATACCCGCACCTGAGCGCGGCGTTGGACGGCGTGTCCCGATTCTCGGACACGATCGGCAAGCGCGACGAGGACATCAAGACGCTGCTCGCCAACGCCAACAAGATCGCCGGCGTGCTCGGCAGCCGCAGCGGCCAAATCAACGACCTGTTGGTCAACGCGAAGACCCTGCTCGCCGCCATCAACGAGCGGTCCTACGCGGTCAGCATGTTGCTCGAGCGGGTCAGTGAATTCTCCACGCAGGTCAAGGGTTTCATCGACGACAACCCCAACCTGAACAAGGTGCTCACCCAGCTGCAGACCATCAGCGACGTGCTGGTGGCCAGGAAGTTCGACCTCGCGGACACGCTGACCTCGCTCAGCAAGTTCACCGCGTCGCTGGCCGAGGCCATCGCGTCGGGACCGTTCTTCAAGGTGATGCTCGTCAACCTGCTCCCGTACTGGATCCTTCAGCCGTGGGTCGACGCCGCCTTCAAGAAGCGCGGCATCAGCCCAGAGGAGTTCTGGGGCAACGCGGGTCTGCCGTCGTTCCGGTACCCGGATCCGAACGGGCAGCGGCAGCCCAACGGGGCCCCGCCGCCGGCGCCGACCCCGCTGGAGGGCACCCCTGAGCACCCCGGCCCGGCCGTCATCGCCGGCTCGCCCTGCTCGTACGCACCGGCCCCCGGCAACTACCCGACGCCGGGCAACCCGCTGCCATGCGCGTCGGCCGAGAACGGGCCGTTTGGTCCGAACCCCTACGGCGCCAACAACTACGGGCCGCCCGACGTGCTCGGCGCTCCGCCGAACCCGGATGCTCCCCCGCCGGCACCCGGCGTGCCGAGCGCGGCGTTCCCCGGTGAGTTCTCCCCGCCGGTTCAGGGCACCCCCGCGCCGCCGTTCGCACCGGGTCCGCCCGGGGCCAGGACCGTCCCGGCCACCCCGGGTCCGTCCGATCCGTACATCGCCCCCGGATCCCTGCAGGGCGACGGCACCTCGCCGCCACCGCCCGCACTGGTCGGTCCGATCCCACCCCCGGGACCAGGTCCACAGGTGGGTAGCGGAGGCGAACCGCTGCCTGGCAACCCGCCGTTCCTTCCGCCCGGATCCCAAGGTTAGGGGGCTGAGATGTCGACGATCTTCAACGTCCGAAACATGAAACTGCCCGCGCTGACCAAGACGAGCCTGATCGTGGGCACCGTGGTGCTCATCGGGGTCATCGTGGCTGCGTTCCTTGGCTACAACCTGTACAAGAAGCTGACCTACAACACCGTGGTCGCGGAGTTCCCGCAGACGCTGGCGCTGTACCCCGGCGACAAGGTCCAGATCATGGGCGTGCGGGTCGGCACGATCGAGAAGATCGAGCCGGCGGGCGACAAGATGCGGGTCACCTTCACCTACGAGTCGAAGTACAAGGTCCCGGCGAACGCCACGGCGTCCATCCTGAACCCGAGCCTGGTGGCGTCGCGGACGATTCAGCTGGCACCGCCCTACACCGGTGGCCCGGTGATGGAGAGCGGTGCGCTGATTCCGCAGGACCGCACCCAGGTGCCGGTCGAGTACGACGAACTCCGCGACTCGATCAACCGCATCCTGACCGACCTGGGGCCGACGAAGGACCAGCCCAAGGGTCCGTTCGGTGACGTCGTCGAGTCGTTCTCCGACGGTCTCGCAGGCAAGGGCGAGCAGATCAACACCACGCTGAACAACCTGTCCGAGGCGCTGACCACGTTGAATCAGGGCCGCGGCGACTTCTTCGGGGTCATCAAGAGCCTGGCGCTGTTCGTCAACGCGCTCTACAAGAGCGACCAGCAGTTCGTCGAGCTCAACGACAACCTGGCGCAGTTCACCAACTCCTTCACCAACACCGATCGCGAAGTGGCGACGGCGGTGCAGGACCTCAACCAACTGCTGAGCACCACCCGCGGTTTCCTCGACCAGAACGCCACCGTGCTGACCAAGGACGTCAACAACCTCGCCGAGGTCACCAACGCGATCCTGCAGCCGGAGCCACGCAAGGGCCTGGAGACGGGTCTGCACGTCTACCCCAACCTGGCGGCCAACATCGTCAACATCGCGTCGCCGAATGCTGGTGGCATCGTCGGCCTGCCGACCATCAACAACTACGCGAACCCGATGCAGTTCCTGTGCAGCGCGATTCAGGCGGGCAGCCGGCTGGGTTACCAGGATTCCGCGGAGCTGTGCGCGCAGTACCTGGCACCGATCCTGGACGCGACGAAGTTCAACTACCCGCCGTTCGGGCTGAACCAGATCACCGCGGCGATGACGTTGCCCAAGCAGATCGCGTACTCCGAGCAGCGGCTGCAGCCGCCTCCGGGCTACAAGGACACCACCGTTCCCGGTGTCTTCTCGCGGGACACGCTGTTCTCCCACGGCAACCACGAGCCGGGGTGGACCGTCGCACCGGGCATGCAGGGCGTGGAGGTGCAGCCGTTCACGCAGAACATGCTGACCCCCGAGTCGCTCAGCGAGCTCATGGGCGGACCGGACATCGTCGCCCCGCCTGCGCCGCCGGCATTTGGCGTCAACGACGGCCGTCTGCCCGGACCGCCGAACGCCTACGGCGAGAACAGCCCGCTGCCTCCGCCGTGGTATCCGCAGCCAGGTCCGCCGCCGGCACCGGCGCCGGGCGTGCTGCCCGGCGATCCGCTCGGCGCCGTCACTCCGGCGGGCGGAGCGGCGCCGGCCGCCGCACCCGCGCCGGCTGGACCACCGCTGCCCGCTGAAGCAGGAGCCGGTTGATGAGCCGCTTGCGCGAAGAAAAGACAGCGTTGATGAGTAACTTGAGGACCGTCGTCAAGCGCGGCGGAGCCCTGCTCGCCGCGGGTCTGATCCTGACGTCGTGCGGGTGGAAGGGCATCGCGAACGTGCCCGTGCCGGGTGGCGCGGGCACCGGCTCGAACGCGATGACCATCTACGTGCAGATGCCAGACACGTTGGCGCTCAACGTCAACAGCCGCGTGCGCGTCGCCGACGTCTTCGTCGGCAGCGTGCGCGCGATCGAGCTGAAGAACTGGGTCGCGACGCTGACGCTGGACGTGGAGCCGGGGCTCAAGCTGCCCGCCGACACCACCGCGGCGATCGGCCAGACGTCGCTGCTCGGCTCGCAGCACGTCGAGCTCGACGCGCCGACGACGAAGTCGGACGGTCCGCTGCTGAAGAGTGGCGACACCATTCCGCTCTCCAGGGCGAGCGCGTTCCCCACCACGGAGCGGACGCTGGCCAGCATCGGCACCATCCTCACCGGCGGCGGCATCCCGAACCTCGAGGTCATCCAGACCGAGGTCGCCAACATCCTGACCGGGCGTGGTGACCAGATCCGCGAGTTCCTCGGCCGTCTGGACACCTTCACCGCCGAGCTGAACAACCAGCGCGAAGACATCACCCGCGCGATCGACTCGACGAACCGGTTGCTCGCCATCGTGGCGCAGCGCAACGACACCCTCGATCGCGTCCTCACCGAGTTCCCGCCGTTGATCAAGCACTTCGCCGACACCAGGGACCTGTTCGCCGACGCGGTGACGGCCCTCGGTCGGGTCAGCAAGGCCACCGACGACGCGCTGTCGCAGGCCAACCCGGACATCACGACCAACCTGAAGAACCTTCAGCGGCCGCTCGTCCAACTGGGCAAGGCGTCCCCGTACCTCCTCGGCGCGCTGAAGGTGATCGGAACGGCGCCCTTCAGCATCGAGAACGTGCCGAAGGCCATTCGCGGTGACTACATCAACGTGTCGCTCAACGTGGACCTCACGCTGTCGGCGATCGACAACGGTGTGCTTTCCGGCACCGGTGTGTCGGGCATGCTGCGGGCTCTGGAACAGTCGTGGGGCCGCGATCCGGCGACGATGATCCCGGACGTGCGCTTCACCCCGAACCCGCACAACGCGCCGGGCGGACCGCTGGTCGAGAGAGGTGAGTGAGCGATGCTGACCCGCTTCATCAAGATTCAGCTGGTGATCTTCACCATCCTGACGATCATCGCGTTGGTGGTCCTTGGCTGGTACTACCTGCGGCTGCCCAGCGTGGCAGGCATCGGGCAGTACGAGCTCAAGGCCCAACTGCCAAGGTCCGGTGGCCTCTACTCGACGGCCAACGTGACCTACCTCGGCACGCAGATCGGCAAGGTCACCGACGTCAAGCCCACCCCCACGGGCGTCGTGGCAACCATGAGCATCGACAGCAACTACAAGATCCCGGCCGACGCGACGGCGAACGTGCACTCCGTCTCGGCGATCGGCGAGCAGTACCTGGACCTCGTGTCGACGGCCGACCAGCCTGGCAAGTATCTGGCCGCCGGGTCGACGATCATGAACGGCACGGTGCCCAGCGAGGTCGGACCGGCTCTCGACAAGGCGAACGAGGGTCTCGCGGCGCTGCCGAAGGAGAAGATCGACTCACTGCTGACCGAGACGTCTCAGGCCGTCGGTGGGCTCGGTCCCGCGCTGCAACGGTTGGTCGACTCGACCACCGCCATCGCCAGTGACTTCAAGGACAACCTCGGCCCGGTCAACGACATCATCAACAACTCGACGCCGATCCTGGACAGTCAGGTCAACTCGGGTGACGCGATTTCGCAGTGGGCCAGGAACCTGAACACCATCACGTCGCAGACCGCCGAGCAGGATCAGGCGTTGCGCAGCGGTTTGCAGCAGGCGGCCCCGACGGCCGATCAGCTTAACGCGGTGTTCGGCGACGTGCGTGAGGCGTTGCCGCAGACCCTTGCGAACCTCGCGATCGTCACCGACATGCTCAAGCGCTATCACAAGGGCCTCGAACAGGCCTTGGTGATCTTGCCGCAGGGAGCAACGGTCGCCCAGGCGGGCACCATCTTCCCCGGCGAGGGCCTGCTGCACTTCGGCCTGTCGATCAACCAGCCGCCGCCGTGTCTGACCGGCTTCCTCCCCGCTTCGGAATGGCGGTCCCCGGCCGACACGACGACGAAGCCGCTGCCCGAGGGGCTGTACTGCAAGATCCCGAAGGACTTCCAGGGCAACGTCGTCCGTGGTGCGCGCAACTACCCGTGTGCGGACGTGCCCGGCAAGCGCGCGGCGACGCCGGAGGAGTGCCGCAGCACCACGCCGTACGAGCCGATGGGCACCAACCCCTGGTACGGGGATCCGAACCAGATCCTGACGTGCCCCGCGGCTGGCGCGCGCTGCGACCAACCGGTCAAGCCCGGCTACGTGGTGCCCGCACCGACGATCAACAACGGGCTCAACCCGTTGCCCGCCGATCAGTTGCCGCCGAAGCCACCGTCACCGATGAGCGACCCGCTTACGGCCCCTGGCCAGGGCACCGTCGCCTGCAGTGGCCAGCAGCCCAACCCGTGTGTCTACACTCCGGCAGCAGGACCGACGGCGGTTTACACGCCGTCCAACGGTCAGGTCGTCGGACCCGACGGAGTCACGTACTCCGTCACCAACTCAAGTGATCCAGGAGAAAACGGATGGAAGGAGATGCTGGCGCCAGCCGGCTGAACCCCCAAGACATCCCTATCGAATCCGACGTGTCGGTGGAGTCCGACGCACAATCCGATCTTCAGCAAGACCAGCCCCGTCGACCCGAGCGGTTCGGCCGCGGGTGGCTCGTCGCAATCTGTCTGGCTCTGCTCGTCCTGACCGCGGGCGTGGGGGCCGGTGGCTATCTCGCTCTCAAGTCGCACGATCAGAGCGAGGCCATCGCCCGCGAGGACGCGATGGCGCTGCAGCGGGCCAAGGAGTGCGTCGAGGCAACCCAGGCGCCCGACGTCGCGGCGATGACGGCCAGCCAGACCAAGGTCATCGAATGCGCCACCGGCGACTTCGGAGTGCAGGCCAACCTGTTCGCCAGCATGCTCGTCGAGGCATACCAGGCGGCCAACGTGTCGGTTCAGGTGTCCGACATGCGCGGCGCCGTCGAGAAGCACAACGACGACGGTTCGGTGGACGTGCTGGTTGCGGTCCGGGTGAAGGTGACCAACTCCCAAGCCGCCGACCAGGAGCAGGGTTACCGGTTGCGGGTGAACATGGCGCCCGCCGACGGCACCTACAAGATCAACCGCCTGGACCAGGTCACCTCGTGACGGCCGTGCTCGACGAATCCACCGAGACGACGACGGCGCCGGACGACGTGGTCCGCTTCGCGTCGTGGCCCGCGCGGGCTGCCGCCCTGCTGCTCGACGTCATGCCGGGGGTCGCCGTGGTTACGACGATGGCGCTGCTGGCGTACACCACACCCGTCGGGGGGTGGCTCTGGTGGGTGTTCATGGCAGCGCTGGCGGTCGCCGTCCTCGCCACGTTGGTGAACCGGTGGCTGCTGCCGTCGGTGGTCGGCGCGACGATGGGTCGCGCGGTCGCGGGCATTCGCGTCACGACGCCGACCGGGCAGCCGGTGGGCAGCGTCCGCCTGTTGGCGCGAGACTTCGCCCACCTCCTTGACACCGCGGCCTTGTTCGTGGGCTGGCTGTGGCCCCTTGGTGACAAGCGGCACCGGACGTTCGCGGATCTGTTGTTACGCACCGAAGTTCGGGTCGTCGACGGCGGTGCCGAGTCCTCGGGCCGCGACGTGCGACGGATCGCCGGCTCCGTGCTGCTCGCCGCGGCGGTGTTGTGCGCGGCCGGTGGCGGGTTGGGCTATTTCCAGGTGTTCCGCCAGGACCGAGCTCTCGAACACGCGCGCACCGAGATCGCCGAGCAGGGTCCACGGATCGTCGAGCAACTGCTGAGCTACGGCACCAAGTCCGTGGTCGACGACTTCGCACGCGCGCAGGGGCTTGCGACCGACGGATATCGGCCCCAGCTCGTCGCGCAGCAGCAGGCCGTCCAGAAGGCGGGTGTCACCGACAACGAATACTGGGCGGTGAGCAGCGCGGTGCTGTCGGTGACCCAGGATCGGGCGGCGATGCTGCTGGCCTTGCAGGGGCAACGCGGATCGGATCCGAACAACCTCAAGTTCATCACCGCCACCGTGCGGGCGGACTTCGAGAAGACGAACGACCGGTGGCAGGTCGCCGCTCTCACCGTTCTGAAGAAACCGTTGACGGGCCAGAACGTCGCTCCGCAGCAACCGGCGCCACCGCCACCGCCAAAGCCGGCCCCGCCGAAGGGGTCTGGCCGATGAGCCCGCGGCGCAAGGTGGACGCCAACGATCGGAACTTCTTCTCGACTGGCGCAGCCACCACCAAGACACCGCTGCGGTGGGGCCTTCCGTTGACGGCGATCCTGGCCTTCGTGCTGGCGGCCGTCGCGATTGCGGGCAGCATCTTCATGGTGGTCGACCACGAGAGCGTGAAGCGGACCGAGGACAGGGACGCGTCCGCGCTGTTCTACGTGCGTGGCTTCATGACGGAGTACACCTCGTTGGATCCCTTCCACGCCAACGACTATGCGGACCGCATCCTCGCTCAGGGCACCGGCGACTTCGCAAAGTCCTTCAAGGAGAAGCTGAACGAGATCGTCATTCAGGTGGCTCGGGCCGAACCCACGACGGGTGTGGTCCAGGAGGCTGGCGTGCAGCGGTGGAACGACAACGGCAGCGCCGACATCCTGGTGGCGACCAACGTGAAATCCACCGGACCCGACGGCAAGACGCCCATTGAGAGCGGAACCCGTTGGGTCGTGACGACTATCGAGGAGGGACAGCAGTGGAAGATCAGTCAGCTGATTCAAGTGATCTGACCGCCGACGCTGCCGCCGCCTCAGTCCCGCAGGGCAAGGCGGGGCGCAACCGCCACCGGTTGCCGCGGCAGAAGGCGCAACAGGTCGACCAGTCGGATGAGACGACGGAAACTGCGGAGGCTCCGGAAGCCACGGAGCCCGCGGTCGAGGAGCCTGCGGAGGTTGCGGCAGAGGAGACGGTTGAGACCGACGAGGTCGACGTCCCAGAGGTCGCAGAGGTCGTCCCCGCCGAGCCGAAGCGCCGCCGTCGCCCGCTGTGGAAACGCGGCAAGGCCGACGCCTCTGACGTCGAAGCCTCTGACGTCGAAGCCTCTGACGTCGATGCCCAGGTGCCCGAAGACGTGGTACTCGTTCCGCACCGCACGGCGGGGCGGGCGCTCAAGCTCGTTGCGGTGGCTGCGGGTGTGTTGTTCGTCGGCGCGGCTGCCTTCGCCGGCGCCGCAATCCAGCCCTACCTCGCGGATCGGGCTGCGGTGCAGACGAAGTTCGTCATCGCCGAGACCGCGGCCAGCGCCATCACCACCCTGTGGACCTACACGCCGGACGACATGGACAAGCTGCCCGAGCGCTCCGCGAAGTACCTCGGCGGCGACTTCGCGGCCGACTACAAGCGCTACATCGACGCGATCGTCGCGCCGAACAAGCAGGCCCAGGTCACCAACAACACGCAGGTCCTCGGCGCAGCGGTGGAGTCGTTGACGCCGACGGAGGCCACCGCCATCGTCTACACCAACTCGGTGGCGACGAGCCCGGTCACCAAGGGCATCCCGTCGCTGCGGTACCTGTCCTACCGGCTCACCATGAAGCCGCAGGGCAACCGCTGGCTGATCACGCAGATGGTCGCCGTCACGAAGCTGGACCTGACCCCACGCCTGTAGCCGCGGAGGTGCAATGGCCGTCGAATCGCCCGTCTCCCAACGGTTGACGGTCACCGCGCTGATGTTGCTTACCTTCGCGACGGGGTTGGTCGACGCCGTCAGCGTGCTGATCCTCGGACATGTGTTCGTGGCCAACATGACGGGCAACGTCATCTTCCTTGGCTTCTGGTTGGTGCCGCACTCCGGCGTCGACATGCTCGCCGCAGTGGTGGCGTTCACCAGCTTCGTCGCCGGAGCAGTGATAGGGGGACGGTTGGCGCGGCATCTCGACGCGAAGGTCCGCCGTTGGCTCGTCGTGGCACTGGGGTTGGAAGTCGTCGTGCTGGTGAGCCTTTCGGTGCTCGCCGGTACCGGTGTGTTGCAGTACACCGGCGTCGGGCGACTGGTGCTGATCTCCGGGCTCGCCGTCGTGTTCGGCACCCAGAACGCGACCGCGCGTCAGTTCGGGGTGCAGGAACTCAGTACGACGGTGTTGACGCAGACCGTCGTCGGCATCGGGTTCGACAGCAGGCTCGCCGGAGGAACTGGCGAGCGGGAGAAGCTGCGGTACGGCGTCATCCTCGTCATGTGCAGCGGCGCGGTGCTCGGTGCGACGTTGACGCTGTGGACCGTTGCGCCGGTGATCGCCATCGCCGCAACGGTAGTCGCGACGAGCGCGGCAATCTTCGCCTTCGGGCCAGCCAGCAACGCAACATAGCGGGGAACGTTGCTGGGTCGTCGACGGCGGTGATCTCGACCGCACTGACGGGCACCGCAGTGGAACGGGATCCCGCAGGTCAGGTGTGCGGAATGGTGCCGGAGTGGCAAATCCGTCGGTTGACACCTGTCGAGCCCTTGGCTTGCCTAGCCCAGCTTGGTTGCCCACCGTCAACTGGTCAGCGGATGCGCCAGCCAGCAAATCGCCTGATAGGGCAGCAAAAGTCGGGTCCGAGAGAGCCACTGCGCCAACCGACGGGGCCGTCAGCAATTTCCATTTTGCCGCCCGCGTAAGTGCTAGCGTGCTGTGGCGCAGCCCACTCGGGGCTATGAAGGGACAGGTCAGATGGCAGGGAGTCACCGCACCAGAAGTCGTCGGCAGTTCAGCGTGGCGCTCGTCAGCGCTGCCACAGCGACTGCCACGGCCCTGACCGTCGGTGTCCAACCGCCACCCGATCCGGCCAAGCGTGCCAGCGCTGAGAGCGTCGACCTGGCCGCCGCGACCCAGTTGCTGCCGACGCACGACAAGGTGTCCGACATCACCGGCGGTCTCGGCTCGACGATCTACGACCGGGGTCAGGTGCTCTCCGACGCGGTCATCAGGGCCATCGTCAACGGCATCGACCTGTCGGCCCTGCCCAAGGCCGCCGGCGTCGACCTTTCGTTGGTGATCCAACTCCTGAAGGCCCTGAAGATCGACGGCATCGACGGTGTCCCGCTGAATCTCGTCACCTCCGGGCCTGCCTTCGCAGCCTTGAAGATGCTCGGCGTCGACCTCGGCTGGGTACCGGCGCTGCCGAACTCGCTGGCGAACGAGATCAACAACACCCCGTACGCCCGCCTTGGCGTCGACGGTGTCTTGGACCTCCTCCTTGGCGAGCTGAAGAACAGTCCGCTCGCCGGGGCGGCCGCCCTGATCAAACCCCTGACCGACCTGCTCGGCCTGATCACCAATCAGATTCCCGACGCGGTC
Organism: Mycobacterium sp. AT1; assembly: GCF_002043095.1. GTDB lineage: Bacteria > Actinomycetota > Actinomycetes > Mycobacteriales > Mycobacteriaceae > Mycobacterium. The sequence continues at coordinate 30,474 of NZ_MVOC01000057.1, forward strand.
GACGTCCGGGTAATCCCCACCGTGGGGATGGGGTTCGGCGCGTACGCCGCAGCCATGGCGTATGAAAAGGTGCTCGCCGACCTCTCCATGCAACCCGGTGGTCTGGACCACGTCTTCGGTGCCGATCCGATCCTCGGCAGCCTCACCGTCCTGCCGCTGATCCTGATCAACAACCCGGCCCGCCCCGACGGCGGCGCACTCGCCCGATTTGGAGCACTGGCCGCGCTCCTCGGCATCAACACCGTGAACCCCACGACCGAGTTCACCAGCAACGGCAACGGATTCAGCCTCCCCGGCCTGGGCACCGGTGTCGAACTTGGCCATGCAAATCTCTTGCCAGTCCTGGTCGACGCCACCTACGAATATCAGCCGTTGTCGGACCTGGCCTCATGGCCCAATCCCTTCACGCTCGCCAACAACCTGGCGGCGGGTCTGTCGCCGACGTACATGCTGCGGGGACTCGACCTGGACCTCGGCGGGCTCACCGGGCAGATCCTCAAGGGAGTGAATGACGCCCTCGGCGGGATCAATCCCCTCGACCCCGACTCGGCGTTGGCGATCAACCTGTATCTCACGTTGCACACGTCGACCTTGCCGCTGTTGGAGCCGCTGTATCTGACGTCGGACGTACTCAACGTCGTCGGGCTCCATCCGTTGGCGCAGATTCCGATGCGACTGGCGAATGCCCTTGCGCCCGCGCTGCGGATCCTCACCGACGTTGGCTACGCCAACACCGTTCGCAACGAGGACGGGACCTACACCAGGGACTTCGACGATGCGGGCACCGAGGTGCCGTTCATGTCCTTCCCGAAGCTGGACCCCGGCCTGGTGCTGAACGACGCCTTCAAGGCGTTGGTGGCCGGATTCCAGAAGGAACTCGGACCCAACCCGACGCCGGGCACGCCCAACGTGCTGTCCAACCTCCTCGACGCACTGCGCAAGGGCGGCCTGCTCGACAATCTGTTGAATCTCATCACCCCGCCGTCGGCGGCCAAGACCACCACGGCGGCCCTGTCCAAGACCGCGGCCGCAGACGTTCCGTCCCCGAGTGCGCAACTGCTCAGCGTCGTGCCCTCGAGTGGGGAAGTCGCGAAGGATGCTGCGCCTGAACATGATTCGAAGTCGGCGCAGAAGCAGTCGGCCAGTGGTGAGACCACCGCGGCGGCAGGCGAGAAGACTCCGGCCCCCGGCGAGGAGGCCCAGGGCGAAGAGGGCGACAAGTCTTCGGTCGTCGGTGACGGAACGGGTGGGGACAAGACTTCGGACACGACACCGGCGGCGGGGGACAAGACGCCCGATGCCGGCGACAAGACGCCGGATGCCGGCGACAAGACGGGCGGGGACAAGCCCACGGCCGCCAACGAGGACCCGAAGCCCGCTTCAGGCCCCAAACATGCCAAGCCAGAGGGGGATTCGACCCCGACCGTCAGTGTCAAGACCGGCAAGACGAACGCGCCGAAGCACGCCAAGCCCGAGAAGCCGAATGGCGCTGGTGTGAAGACCGGTTCGGACAAGACGCAGTCGGACGGCGGGTCGGCCGACAAGGCGGCCTGAGGTCGGCTGACGGCGGGCCGAGTCGGCCGGACGCTCGCGGGACGTCGCCGCCACTGCTGGGTGGCCGCGACGTTTCGTCGGCACCAACCTTACGAAAACGTTTACGTAAACGATTTTCATGCTTTAGCGTCAGTCACACAACGCCCGGGGCGTCAGTTCGAAGATGAGGATGACCAGTGAGCAGTACCTCTCGTGCCCACGAAGCGGGCGGCGGTGCGACCGTGGACGACCGAGGTGGGATCAGAGCCGAGCTCGTCGGAGCGTCGAAGCGCTTCGAGAGCGTCTACGCCGTTCGGGACGTGTCCCTGCAAATCAGGTCCGGCGAAGTGCTGGCCCTGGTCGGCGAGAACGGCGCAGGGAAGAGCACCTGCGTCAAGATGCTTGGCGGGGTCTACCACCCCACCGAGGGCGTAGTTCGGGTCGGCGGCGTCGACGTCGACCTACGCACCCCGCTCGACGCGCAGCACCTCGGCATCGCCGTCGTCCACCAGCACCCAGGCTTGTTCCCGGACCTGCCGATCTACGAGAACGTCTACGCCGGAAGGCCTCTCACCAATCGCCTCGGTCTCCTTGACCACGCCCGGATGAGCCAGGAGGCGCGCCGGTGGCTGGAGGTCCTCGGCCTGCGGGTCGACCCGGCGATGACCACCGGCGAGCTCAACACCTCCGAACAGCAGCTGGTGGAGATCGCGAAGGCGCTGGCCTTCGACGCCACCATCCTGATCCTCGACGAACCAACCGCGTCGCTGACCATCGGTGAGACGCAGCGGCTGTTCTCGGTCATCGAAGATCTCAAGGAGCGCGGGGTGGCCATGCTCTTCGTCGGCCACCGCCTCGAAGAGATCGTGGCCATCTCCGATCGGGTCACGGTGATGCGGGACGGTCGATGGGTCGCCGACCTCGTCACCGCCGACGTCGACCAGCACCGGATCGTCGAGCTGATGGTCGGCCGTGAGCTGACCGACATCTATCCGCCCAAGTCCGCGACCATCGGCGACGTCGTCCTCCGGTTGTCCAATCTCGGTGTCACGGGCCACTTCTCGGACGTCAGCCTCGACGTTCGCGCCGGCGAGATCGTCGGCTTGGCCGGCCTCGTCGGCGCGGGACGCACCGAAGTCGCGAGGGCCGTCTTCGGCATCGACAAGCCCGCCACCGGCGAGATCGAGCTGGGCGGGCAAGCGGTGCGGATCGGTTCGCCCGCGGCCGCCCTGGCGCACGGCATCGCCTACGTCTCTGAGGACCGCCGCGGGCAGAGCATCGTCGAGGACTTCTCGATTCTCGACAACGCGACCCTGCCAGTCATCGACCAGGCGTCGCGCTTCGGTCTCATCCGGCACCGCGCCGAGTTCGCGCTGGTGGACGGTCCGTTGCAGCGCATGCAGCTCAAGTTCCGGAGCTATGCCCAGCCCATCGGCAACCTGTCCGGCGGCAATCAGCAGAAGGTGGTGCTGGCCAAGTGGCTGGCGACCAACCCGCGGTTGCTCATCCTCGACGAGCCCACCCAGGGCGTCGACATCCAGGCCAAGGCCGAGGTCCACCACATCATCGCCGAGCTGGCGCAACAGGGTCTTGCCATTCTGATGATCTCTTCGGACATGCCCGAGCTGCTGGGTACCTGCGACCGGATCTACGTGATGCACCAGGGCACGATCACCGCGGAGTTCGACGCCGAGCACGCCAACCAGATCGACATCGGGTTGGCTGCCACCGGTCTGCTCGACTCCGGGCGCGAGGTCGGTGCCACCTCCACCGCCGACCTCGACGTCATCAAGGCTCGGGAGGAGTCCGAGGTGGTGAGCGTCGGCGATGGCCGACGATCGGGGTGGCGCAAGGTCGTCGCCAGGCGCGAGGTCGGGCTGCTGGCCGCGGTGATCGCGATCCTGGTGCCGCTGGGGTTCATCAACCCAAACCTGGTCAGCCCCTCCAACATTGGTGACCTCGGGGTGACGACCGCGCTGTACGGCGTGGCGTGCCTCGGTCAGATGGTGGTGATGCTGACCCGCAACATCGACCTCTCCCAAGGTTCGGTCATCGGGTTGTCCGCCTACGTCGCGGCCTGGTTCATGAGTTCCGAGCCGCAGGCACCCGTCGTCGTCGGCATCCTGATCGCCGTCGGGGTCGGGGTCGCATGCGGTGCGTTCAACGGTGTGATCGTCGCCTACGGCAGGGTGCCGTCCATCGTCGTCACCCTCGGAACGCTGGCGATCTTCCGCGGGATCGACGCCATCCTGTCCAACGGCCGACAGATCTCGTCGGGCATGGTCCCGCCCGGCTGGCTGGCCTGGACGGCGGGACGGCTCTTCGGCGTCTCCCTGCTGGTGTACATCGGGCTTGCCCTGTTCGTCGTCTTCGCGATCTTCCTGCGCACCACCCGCTTCGGTCGCGACATCTACGCCACCGGCTCGAATCCGGCAGGCGCCGACCTCATCGGCATCAAGACCCAGGCGCGCACGTTCGCCGCCTTCGTCATCTCCGGCACGCTGGCCGGGTTCGCGGGAGCGATGTGGGCGTCCCACTTCGCCACAGTCGACGGCCAGCTCGCCTACGGGTTGGAGCTCACCCTGGTCGCCTCGGTCGTGGTCGGCGGGGTTTCCCTGCGAGGCGGCGCCGGGACCGTCCTCGGCGTCCTGCTCGGCACGGTCACGCTGATCATCATCCAGAACGCCATCACGGTGGCCAGGATCAATCCGTCCTACCTGCAGGCCTTCTTCGGTGGCGCGATCCTGCTCACCGTCCTCATCGACACGCTGCTCTCGCGACGCGGCACCCGAGGAGCACGCTGATGTGGGGCACCGTCACGGCCAAACTCCGGTCCTGGGAGTTCATCCTCCTCGTGCTGGTCGTCGTGGTTCTGCTGGTCGCGGCGACGCTGGTGCCGGGCTTCACCAGGCCGTTCAGCATCTCCACCGGCCTGGCCACCTTCGCCCCCGCGGCGCTGATGGCGCTGCCGCTGGCGCTGCTGGTGATCGTTCGCGACATCGACATCTCCGTGGCGAGCATCGCCGGACTCTCCTCCGTCGCCGCGGGTCTGGCCATCGAAGCGGGACAGTCGGTTCCGGTGGTCATCGTGGCGGCCCTGGTGACGGGCCTGCTCTGCGGTGCGGTCAACGGCTTCTTCGTCGCCGTGATGGGACTGCCCGCCCTGCTGGTGACGCTCGGGACCCTGGCCCTGTTCCGTGGGCTGTGTTACGTCCTCCTCGGGGGGACGCCGATCTCGCCGCTCCCTGACTTCTTCACCGTGCTCGGCAACGACAACATTCCCGGCTTCGTGGTCCCCTGGGCGATCGTTCCCTTCCTGGTGCTCGCCGTGGTCTTCGGAATCGTCCTGCACCGCAGCACCGTCGGACGGCGCATCTACGCGATCGGCGGCAACCCGGAAACCGCCCGCTACAGCGGCATTCGCGTCGCCCGCATCCGGTTCGTCCTGTTCGTCGTCTCCGGCGTGGTGTCCGGCCTGGCCGGGATGATCTACATGGGCATCACCAGCCAAGTCGCGCCGGACGGCGCCCAGGGCCTCGAGCTCGACGTGATCACGGTCGTGTTCCTGGCCGGGGTCAGCGTGCTCGGCGGCAAGGGACGGATCACCGGCGTCGTGCTCGCCAGCATCCTGATCCTGGCGCTCCGCAAGTCACTGCAGCTGATGAACGTCAGCGGCTACACCCAGGGCATCGCGGTCGGCGGCGTGCTGATCGCGTCGCTGCTGGTCACCAACCTCTCGCAACGCTTCTTCGGCGCCGTCCGTGAGCGTCGCCGCCCCGCCTCGCAGCTGGGGGCCGACACCACGTGACCCCGCGTCAACCCCGCACACCTCGACAGCCGGTTGCCACGACCCGTGGCCGCCGTACTCACCCCTTGAAAGGACTCCCCATGAATCGATCGGCCCTCACCCTGGCGGTTGGAGCAACGGCAATGCTGACGCTCTCGCTGACCTCCTGTGCTTCCGACGGCGGCGGATCCGGCGAGAGCGGCGCGAACAACGCCGCAGGCAAGTGCGTCGAGGGCCCGATCAAGATCGGCCTCATTCCCAAGCTGGGCACCGACCCCTACATGGTGACCGTGCAGAAGGCCGTCGAGGCCGCCGCCGCCAAGGACGGGTCGACGGTCATCTACACCTCGCCAAGCGACGCGACCGGCGCGGCGCAGATCCCCTTCGTCAACCAGTTGATCTCCCAGGGCGTCGACGTCATCGCGATCTCCGGCAGCGACCTGAATAGCGCGTCGGCCGCGTTGGCCAAGGCCAAGCAGGCGGGCATCAAGGTCATCTCCTGGGACTCCGACGTCGCGCCAGACTCCCGCGCGTTCTTCCTGAACCAGGCCGACACCAGCAAGATCGGTGACCAGATGCTGGCGTCGCTGTCCGACATGATCGGCGGAGAGGGCGAGTTCGCGATCCTGTCCTCCACCCAGACGGCGGTCAACCAGAACGCGTGGATCGCCAGCATCAAGGACAAGCTGGCCAACGACGCCAAGTACTCCAAGATGAAGCTCGTCACCGTGGCCTACGGCGAGGAGAAGGCCGACGTCAACGCGCAGAAGGCCAAGGAACTCGTCCAGGCGTACCCGAACCTCAAGGGCATCATCGTCCCCGCGGGCATCGGCCTGCCCGCCGCGGCCGAGGCGCTGTCGCAGAGCGGTGACCTTGGCCGGGTGAAGATCTCCGGCCTCGGACCGGTGACGCTGGTCAAGCAGTACATCGACACCGGCAACGTGCAGGACGTGTGGTGGAACGTGCAGAATCTCGGCACGCTGACCTTCGCCACCGCGGAGCAGTACGCCCAGTGCAAGATCGAGCCGAAGGAGGGGACGTCCTACGACGTCGACGGCCTCGGCAAGTTCACCGTCGGGGAGAACGGGACGGTGTTGTTGGGTGAGCCGACCATCGTCACCCCCGAGAACGTGAAGGACTTCCCGTTCTGATCGGTCCGAGCAGCGGCTAAGGAGCCGAGTCGGGGGATGCCGTGCGGTGTCCCCCGATTCGGGGCTGAGGGGAGAAGTTCGCCTGTCCACCATCAAGGACGTCGCACGGCTCGCCGGGGTGTCGGTCGCCACCGTGTCGCACGTCTTGAACGGCACCCGATTCGTCAGCGTCCCCACCCGCGAGCGCGTGGAGGACGCGGTTGCCACCCTGGGTTACGTGAGCAATTCGGCGGCGGCGTCGCTGCGCTCGGGGCGCACCCAGACCTTCGGACTTGTCATGTCGGCGGTGATGAACCCGTATTTCAACGAGGTCGTCACTTCCATCGAAAGGACAACGGTCGCAAGCGGATACAGCTTGCTACTGGCTGATCACCGCGACGAGGCGGAGCTGGAATACCGGTCGGTGCTCAACCTGGGGACCCACAAGGTCGACGGCTTGTTGTTGCAGCCGTCGGCCGATCCCAGCCGGGCCGTCGAATTCCTGCAGGAACGATCCGTGCCCACCGTCTTCGTCGACCGCTTCGACACCAGTGGCGGGGCCGACGGCTACGACTTCGCGGGAACCGAAAACCACTACGCCACAATCGAAGTCGTCGGGCATCTGATCGAGCATGGGCATCGTCGGGTCGGAATGGTCTCCGGCCAAGCGGGGAGTTCGACGACCGAGGAACGCATCGCGGGGTACCGGGCCGCGCTCGACGCCGCGGGCCTGCCCCACGACCCCGCGTTGATCGAGCCGGGACATTCCGACGAGAAGCTGGCCGAGCGGGCCACCCACCGGTTGTTGGATCTCGACGATCCCCCGACGGCACTGTTCTCCGGCAACAACCGCATGACGATCGGCATCATGCAGGCGCTGCGCAGCCGCGGAATCGTTCCGCCGGAGGGAATCGCGCTCGGCGTGTTCGACGACTTCCCCTGGGCCGACCTGTTTCTCCCACGCTTGACCTGCGCCGCCCAACGCGCCGAAGAGATCGGGGCCGCCAGCGTCGACTTGCTGCTGCGCCGGATCGCCGAGCCCGACCGTCCGGCCGAGACGGTGAGGTTCCCCACCGACTTCCGGCGCCGCAACTCCTGCGGCTGCCACTGATCAGCTGAAGGCGAGCCAGCTCGGCAGGGCACGCTCGCGGGAGTCGCACAGCACGGCCATCGTGTCGCACGAGCCCCTGGGAACTCCCGCGCCCGCCCACATTCCGCCGCTGTCACGGCGCAACACGATCGCCGACGAGCCGCCGCCGTCGAGCAGGATGGCGGTGTCGCTGCCCAGTCCGCGGAAGAGGTCCTGGATCTGGTCTGGTGTGTAGCTGCCGCCCTGGAAGACGTACATCTCGTCGCGATCCCTGGCGTAGGCGATGGCCGTGCGGGCGGCGCTGGGACCGCTGTCGTTCATCTGACCGGTCGCCCCAGGAGCCAACAACCCCAGCCCGCTGACCGCGACGAACCGGGTGCCCTTGTCCGCGAGATCCTTGACCACCGGGGTGGCGGCGTCGTAGTCGTCGGCCGCACGCGGTGACACGACGAACGGGGCGCCGCCGACGGGCAGGATCATCGTCGTCAGCGCGGTCCAGACCTCGTCGCCGCCGGAGAGCGCCTGCTTGCCCGCGTAGGCGAGGGTGCCGGTCACAGCGGCGTTGGCCGGCCCGCCGCCGCGGGTGTTGTCGAAGTACGCCCCCAGCGGTGAGCTGCACCCGGTCGACTTCCAGGAGCCACCCCGTTGGCCGCGCACGTCGAAGAAGTTGGCGTTGATCGCAATCGTCGGTTTGCCGAGCGCCTGCCAGGCCTGGATGGGGGTGAAGGTCTCCGAGGCTTGCAGCAGGCCCTCGCTGGTGCGGGCCCCTGGCGTCGATTCGCAGCGGGCCTGATAGCCGCGATGGGAGTCGACGAGCAACCGGGGCGTCAGCCGCGCCGATGCCGACTTGATGATCATCAGGCGACCGCCGCTGCCCCCCTCGTACCAGCTGCCTGCGGCGTTGAGCATCGGTGCGGGGTTGTTGCCACCGAAGTTGTAGACGAGGTAGGAGCCCCGTGTGTTCGCGACGGCATTCGCGAGCAGTTCGCGCCCGTCCGCGGCCCGGGCGGCGGGGGCGGTGGCCATGGTCGCCAGGACGGCACCGAGCGCCACGGACGTCGCCGAGGCGACGACCCGTCGAAGGTTCGCTCTGGTACCAGGCACGGGGGCCCCAATCGGGTGGTTGCCACGAACTGTTCGACGGCAGGTACTTGCCATCACAGCCGACGCACAGTCGGCTTTGGTTACGCAGAAGGCACGATTCGGCAACGACCGTTTGCCGGCATGTCCTTCGTTGGGTTTGCGGGCCGACCTCGGAGCAACGTCTCAGCGACCGGGGGGTGCCACCCGGTAGATGGCGTCGGCCGCGTCGTCGGTGACGTACACGGCGCCGTCCGGACCGACCACCGCGGCGACGGGTCGGCCCCACCGCGTCCCGTCCGCGGCCTGGAACCCGCCGACGAGGGTCTGTTGGTTGCCGAGGTTGCCGTTCTGCCAGGGAAAGAAGGACACCTCCGGCGCGCGGGGCGGTTGCCGGTTCCACGAACCGTGTACCCCGACCAATGCCCCCTTGTCGTACGGCGCGGGCAGGACGCCGTCGACGAAGGCCATTCCGAGCGGCGCCGAGTGTGCGCCCATGCTCTGCTCGATCGGCGGCAGCGTCGCGCAGTCGAGCTTCGACCCGTCGGCGTTGGTCTGCACGTCGCGGATCAGGGGCAGGTTGGCCGGACCGCCGTTGGGATTGCAATACGGCCAACCCAATTCACGGCCCGGGGTCAGCTTGGCGAGGGATTCCGGGGGATTCTCGTCCACGTAGTCGGGAACCACCTGGCCGTAGGACGGACCTTGGTCGGGCACCTCGACGTTGTCGCGGTTGTTGACCGCGGTCCACACGGCTCCGTCGGGTGCGACGGCCAGTCCGGTGCCGTTGCGAACGCCGGTCGCGAACGGCGCGTACGGCCCACCGCCAGGCGGGACCCGCATCACGGTGGCCCGCTGGGGGTTGGCGGTGCGGTCCTCGGCGGAGATGTTTCCCGTCGATCCAATCGAAAAGTACACGGCCCCATCGGGTCCCACGGCGACGCTCTTCAGCGCGTGAGAGTAGGCGCCGCGGAGGTCGGGGCTCTTTGCGTCGGGAAGATCAGCCGCGACGGTGCGTTGGGGCGTGGCCTTGCCGTCGGCGTAGGCGAACGCGTCGACCTGATCGCTCTCGGCGATGAAGAGGGTGGAGCCCTGGAAGGCCAGGCCGTGGGGCTGGTTCATGCCGTTGACGAGGAGTTGCATTTGCGGACCCAACCCCGATGGCTCGATCCGGATCACCTGTCCGGCGCTGGGCAACGACACCAGCAGGGCGCCGTCCGGTGCCCAGACCGCCAACCGCGGTTTGGGCACCCTGGCCCAGACCGACATCGTCCAGCCCTTGGGCACCAACGCCTTTCGTGGTTCGTCGAACGGCTCGGCGGCGAGGTCGCCGGAGACCTGAACCGTCACCTCGTCGAGACCGGCTGCGCTCGGCGCCTGGCTCTGGGTGCTGGTGGTCTCCGACGCCGGCGGGGCGCTCGTGGAGCACCCCGCCAGCAGTAGGACCCCGACTAGGGTAAAAGCCTTATGCCGCAGACAAACTCGCATGCATCTCCCAGACCAGGATCTCCGACGGTTCGGTCGCGGTGATCCGCTGGCCGCCCGATGCCGTGAAGCGCACGGCGTCGCCTTCGTGCAGTGGGCCCGCGCCCTCGAGTACGACCTCGCCGCGCGGAACGAACAGGTGCAGGTACGGCGCCTGCGGCAACTCGACGGTGTCACCGGGCTCCAGCCGCGCGCCGCGAAGGGCGGCGTACTTGTTGCTGATGGTGATCGCGGCGTCGTCGGCGTGCTCGGGCATGCCGGAGGCGATGGTCACCAGCTTGCCGCGCAGCGCCTCGTCGTCGATCTCGAGCTGCTGGTAGCCGGGGGTGATGCCGGACTCGTCGGGCACCACCCACATCTGGACGAAGTGGACGGGGTCGGCATGCGTGGCGTCGCCGGTGAGCGTCCACGAGTCGTTCTTCTCGGAGTGCAGGATGCCTCGACCCGCTGACATCCGTTGCGCCAGACCGGGATAGATCACACCCGAGTGGCCGGTGGAGTCCTGGTGGACCAGCGATCCGCGCAGCACCCAGGTGACGATCTCCATGTCGCGGTGCGGGTGGGTGTCAAAACCCCTGCCGGGCTTCACGACGTCGTCGTTGTTGACCAGCAGCAGGCCGTGGTGGGTGTTGTTCGGGTCGTAGTTCCCCCCGAACGAGAAGGAGTGCTTGGAGTCCAGCCAGGAGATCTTGGTGGCGGAGCGATCCTGTGCGCGTCGGACGTCGACGATGTCGGTCGTGGTCATGAAGAGCTCCTCGGGCGTCGTCGCCAGCCTAGGTGGCCGGCACTGGACACGACAACATAGATGATGTGTCATATATTCCATGTGGCTTTCCGAGGAGCAGCAGCGGGCGTGGCGTAACTACCTGTCGATGAGCGCTCGACTGCAGGTCGAGATGAACCGACAGCTGCAGCGCGACTGCGGACTCTCGCTCGCCGACTACGACGTGCTCGTCGCGCTCGACGAGCTCGCGGTGTGTCGGGTCAACGAACTCGGGGAGCGCCTCGGCTGGGAGCAGAGCAGGCTGTCGCACCAGCTCAGACGCATGCGGACCAGGGGACTCGTCGACCGTCGTGGCGCCGACGACGACCGCAGGGGTGCCACCGTCGAGCTGACCGACGCCGGCCGCGCGGCGCTCGAGACCGCCGCGCCGGCGCACGTCGAGTTCGTCCGCGACGTGGTCTTCGAGGGCGTGACTGCCGCCGAGCTGAAGGCAGTCGGTAGCTGGACGTCGCAGGTCCTGTCACGGTTGGGGCGGGGGTCTGCTTAATCTGTCCTGCGTGGACATCAACGGAGCAAGTGCAATCGTCACCGGTGGCGCGTCGGGTATCGGTGCGGCCTCGGCCCGCCAGCTGGCCGCCAAGGGTGCGCGCGTCGTCGTCGCCGACCTGAACGCCGAGCGCGGACAGGAACTCGCGCACGAGATCGGCGGCGTATTCGTCAGCGTCGACGTCACCGACACGGCGCAGATCGAAGACGCCGTCAACACCGCAGCGGACCTCGGCCCGCTGCGCGCCCTGGTGAACTCGGCAGGCATCGGCTGGGCCCAGCGCACGATCGGCAAGGACGGGGAGTTCGCCTCTGCGCACAACCTCGACGTGTACAAGAAGGTGCTCGCGATCAACCTGGTCGGCACCTTCGACTGCATCCGGCTGGCCGCCACGGCGATGAGCCGCAACGAGCCCACCGAGACCGGCGAGCGCGGCGCGATCGTCAACATGACCAGCGTCGCGGCCTTCGACGGTCAGATCGGCCAGGCGGCCTACTCGTCGTCAAAGGGTGGCGTCGTCGGCCTGACCCTGCCGGTGGCCCGCGATCTGTCGGCCGTCGGCATCCGCGTCAACACCGTCGCCCCCGGCCTGATCGACACCCCGATCTACGGCGAGGGGCCGGACTCGGAGGCGTTCAAGGCCAAGCTCGGCCAGTCCGTGCTGTTCCCGCACCGCCTCGGCAAGCCCGACGAGTTGGCGTCGATGGTGGTCGAACTGATCACCAACTCGTACATGAACGCCGAGGTGGTTCGCGTCGACGGCGGCATTAGGATGCCCCCGAAGTAGCCGCCCCCGTCCGCCGAATGTGGACTTCCTCCACGCGTTCTCGACGATGGCGTGAAGGAAGTCCACGTTCGGCGGGTGGTCCCAGGATTCGGGGCTAGCGTGATCGGGTGCCCTCCGTCGCGGTTCGCTTGGCCGCCGTCGCCACGGCCGTGACCCTGGTGCTCGGCGGCTGCTCGCAGAACGCTCGCACCACCACCGCAGGCCCGTGGCCCCCCGATCCCGGACGCGGGCCGTGCGAGGTGACCAAACAACCCGACGTGCCCGCCACGATGCGCGACGGCACCGTCCTGCGCGCCGACGTCTACCGGCCCAAGACGTCCGACGCCGTGCCGGTGATCCTGATGCGCACGCAGTACGGCAAGGAGGGCGCCCAGGCCGGCACCCGTTACCAGCCACCGGACTGGTTCGCCTCGCACTGCTACCTCGTCGTCGTGCAGGACATCCGCGGCCAAGGCGCCTCCGGCGGCACGTTCAACGAATTCACCCACGACCAGGCCGACGGCTACGACTCCGTCGAATGGGCGGCCGCCCTGCCCGGGTCGAACGGCAAGGTCGGCATGTACGGCTCGTCCTACGTCGGCGCGACGCAGTGGCTGGCCGCCGTCACCGCGCCACCGCACCTCGTCACGATCGTGCCCGCGAACACCGCGTCGGACTACTACGACGGCTGGACCTACGAGGGCGGCGAGTTCCGCCTGGCCTTCGTGCTGCCGTGGGCCATGGAGTCGATCGCCACCACCGCCGCGCAGAACCGCGGCGACCAGGCGACCGTCCACGAACTCGCCTCTGCGGTAAGGGATCCCACCCGGTGGCTGGACTTCCGGCCGTTCAAGGACCTACCGCCGTTGCAGCCGGGAAACCCCGCGGTGGCGCCGTGGTACTTCGACTGGATCCGGCATTCGACGCGGGACGACTTCTGGAAGCAGGTCAGCATCCGCGACCGCTACCCGGCGGTGACCGTCCCGGTGATGCACTTCGAGGGCTGGTACGACGCGTTCCTCGCCGGCGGCGTGGAGAACTTCGCCGGGATGGTGGCCCACGGCGCGACCGCCGAGGCCCGCGCGAACCAGCGCCTGGTCATCGGTCCGTGGGACCACGTCGACTGGGGCCGACCCGACTCGAAGCCCGCCCCGATGCTGAAGTCGATCGGCGCGGTCGCGAACAGCCCGGTCAACGAGCTGATGCTCGAGTGGTACGACCACTTCCTGAAGGGCAAGGACAACGGCATCGGTGGCGCGCCTCGGGTGGACTACTTCCTGATGGGCGCCAACGTCTGGAAGACCGCGACGAATTGGCCGCTGCCGCAAACCCGTCCGACGACGTACTACCTGTCCGGGTCGGGTGGGGAGGACCGCACGGGGGAGTTGCGTGACGCCGCCCCCGGCGCCGAGGCGCCCGACGTCTACACCTACGACCCTCGCTTCCCCGCGCCCAGTCTGGGTGGGCACTCCTGCTGTGGAGCGCAGTCCGGACCGCAGGGACCCTACGACCAGACTCCGGTCGAACAGCGATCCGACGTCCTTGTCTACAGCAGCCCGCCGTTGCCGGAGGACACCGAGGTGACGGGGGCCGCGACGGTCGACCTGTGGGCTCAATCGTCGGCTCCCGATACCGATTTCACCGCCAAGCTGACGGTGGTCAAGCCCGACGGCGAGGTCGTCAACCTCAACGACGGCATCCTGCGGACGTCCTTCCGCGATTCACTGTCCAACCCGACACCGGTGCCACCCAACCAGCCGACCAGGTATCGGATCCAGATCTGGCCCACCAGTTACCAGTACCGCGCCGGGGACAGGATCAGGGTGGAGATATCCAGTAGCGACTACCCGCAGTTCGCGCCCAACCCCAACACCGGTGAGCCGTTCGGCCAGAGCGCGAACACGGTGGTGGCCACGCAGACGATCCTGCACGACGCCGCGCATCCGTCGAGCATCACGCTGCCGGTGATTCCGGCGGGCTGACCGCCTACAGCGTGGGCGCCAGCCCGAACTTCTCGAACAGCTCGCCGTCCTGCGCGTGGAACGCCACCACGTGTGACACCCCGCCGGCTCGCACGCTCAGCACGTGCAGCTGAAACGCCTCGTGGGCGCCCGTCTCGCGGTTGAGCATGTACAGCGCCGCCGCGGGCTGGCCGTTGGCGGTGGTGCTGACGAAGCGCATGTCGCCTGCGCCCTGTGCGGGGCAGTGCACCTTCGACAGGGTGACGATGTCCGCCGGACCCCGATACCAGCCGTCGAAGGGTGGCATCTCGAAGATCGCGTCGTCGGTGAACAGCTTCACCAGCTGATCCATGTCGTAGGTCTCGAAGGCGTTGACGTACTTCGCCAGCAACTCCTGCGCCTCCGGCGACTCCGGCGCGGCGATGTCGTCGTCCTGGTTCGGCTGAATCTCGTCGAGCTGCGCGCGGGCCCGCTGAAGAAGGCTGTTGACGGCAGCGGTGGAGGCGCCGATCGCCTCGCCGACCTCGGCGGCCTTCCACTGCAACACCTCGCGCAACAGCAGGACGGCGCGCTGACGGGCCGAAAGGTGTTGCAGCGCAGCGATGAACGCCAACCGGACTGAATCGCGGGACGCCACGATGACCGACGGATCCGACGGATGCTCGTCGGGGGCATCCGGCAGCGGCTGTAGCCAGGTGACCTCGGGGTGCTGGGCGATGTCGGCGGTCGGGTCGGAGTTGGGGGCGCCGAGACCGCTGGGCAGTGGTCGACGCTGACGCCCGTCGAGCGCGGTCAGGCACGTGTTGGTGGCGATCCGGTAGAGCCAGGTGCGAATCGACGATCGGCCCTCGAAGCCGTCGTAGGACTTCCACGCCCGAAGGTACGTCTCCTGCACCAAGTCCTCGGCGTCGTGGAGCGACCCCGTCATCCGGTAGCAGTGGGCAAGCAGCTCCCGCCGGTACCGCTGGGCGTCGGCGAGGAAGGCGTCCTTGGAGTCGAATGTTTCGGCGAGCACACTCACGAACCCGAGCCTACTCAAGGGGTGTGACGAGCGACACCGTCGTCGTCTGAACCGTTCAGCCAGGCCCGCTAGTCTCCCCTGATGGCCACTTCCAGCAGCGAACGCAGCTTCGACGGTGTCGGCGGCACGAAGATCGTCTACGACGTGTGGACGCCCCCCGTTGAGCCGCTTGGCGTGGTGATCCTGTGCCACGGATTCGGCGAACACGCCCGCCGCTACGACCACGTCGCGCAGCGCTTCGGCGAGGGCGGACTGCTCACCTACGCCCTCGACCTGCGCGGACACGGCCGCTCCGACGGCAAGCGCGTGTACCTGAAGAACATCGCCGAGTACGCCGACGACTTTCACCACCTGGTCGGCATCGCCACGGCCGCCAACCCGGGGCTCAAGCGCGTGGTGCTCGGCCACAGCATGGGCGGCGGCGTCGTCTTCACCTACGGCGTCGAGCATCCCGACGACTACGCCGCGATGGTGCTGTCCGGGCCCGCGGTCTACGCCCAGGACGAGGTGTCGCCGGTGATGACCGTCGTCGCCAAGGTGCTCGGCAGCGTCCTGCCTGGGCTGCCGGTGGAAGAGCTGCCCGCCGCCGCGGTGTCCCGCGACCCCCAGGTCGTCGCCGCCTACGAGGCCGACCCGCTGGTGCACCACGGCAAGTTGCCCGCGGGGATCGCCAAGGCGCTGATCGGCGTCGGCGAGACCATGCCGCAGCGCGCGGCGTCGTTGACGGCTCCGCTGCTCGTCGTGCACGGCGGTCAGGACAAGCTGATCCCGGTCGCAGGCAGCCGCCGCCTGGTCGAGTGCGTCGGCTCGTCCGACGTCAACCTGAAGGTGTATCCCGAGCTGTACCACGAAGTCTTCAACGAACCCGAGCAAGCGGTGGTACTCGACGACGTGGTGTCCTGGATCGAGGTCCGACTGTGAGGGCGATCCTCGCCGTGCTGGCCGCGCTGTTCCTCGTCGCGGGCTGCTCGTCGGACGGCAACGACGCCGCCGCCCCGCCGCCGCGACAGGGCTGGGTCGAGGACGACGTCAGCTTCACCGCCGACGGGCTGACCATCTACGGCACCTACCGGCACCTGGTCGACGCCCCACCCGGCCCCGCGGCGCTGCTGATCTCCGAGAGCGGAAACACCGATCGCAACGGCGACAACGCCGTGGCCGGGCCGGTCGGCAACATGCGCCAGCTGGCGGAGTACCTGTCCGGCAAGGGAATCAGCACCCTGCGCTACGACAAGGTGGGCACCGGCAAGACGGGGCTTGGGCCGTACGCGCTTCGGCCCGCCGAGGTCGGCAGTGCGGTCTACGACCTGGGCGCCAAGGCCGCCGTCCGCCACCTCGCGGGCCTGCCGGGCACCGACAAGGCGCGGCTGTCGGTCTACGCGCTCGGCGAGGGCACCGTCCACGCGATGTCCCTGGCCAACGACAAGGCTCCAGACGCACCGAAGATCCACTCGCTCGGGCTCTTTGCCCCGCTGGCGGGTCGCTACCTCGACATCATCACCGGACGCGTGCGGACCGGTCTTGACGCCGACGTCGCGGCAGGCGCCAAGACGCGCGAGCAGGCCGACGCCGTGCTGACGACGTGGGACGCCACCGTCGTGCAGGCGCGGACCACGCGCACCGCGCCAGCCAAGTTGCCGGAGGGGCTCGGCGCAATCCTCAATCCCCAGAACGTCGGAGCGGTCGTCGAGGCCGACCTGATCGACCCGCTGGTGTCGGCGGCCGCCCTGCCTGCGGGCATGCCGGTGCTGGCCACCTGCTCGGACGCCGACAGCCAGGCGAGTTGCCCCGCCGAGCAGCCGTTGTTCGACGCGCTTGCCCACACCGCGCTGACCGTGGTGCGGCTCAAGGGCGTCAACCACGTGCTGCGCGACGACCCAACCGACAACGTCGGCAACTATTCGAAGAAGGATCCGCTGTCGCCTCAGCTGGTGACCGCCCTGGACGGCTTCGTCGGTAAGTAGTGGCTAGACTTCGACGATGACGAGAACCGTGGTTGCCAAGGCCTATGGTGGGCCGGAAGTCCTTGCGCTGCAAGACATCGAGCTTCCCGAACTCGTCGAGGGTCAGGTGCTCGTCGACGTGCGGGCGGCGGGCACCAACCCGTTCGACGCCAAGGTGTACAGCGGCGAGATGGGCGACGATCCGACGAGATTGCCGATGCCGATCGGCCTCGAAGTGGCGGGTGTCGTCGCGGCGGTCACGCCGGGCGCCACCGGATACACCGGACCACTGACAGTCGGCGACGAGGTAATCGTCACGAACGTCGACGGCGGCTACGCCGACCAAGTCGTCGCGAACGCCGCTGACGTGGGCCGCAAGCCCGAGAACATCAGCTTTGAGCAAGCGGCGGGCCTGGTCTTGGCCGGCGCGACGGCGTGGCACCTGTTGACCAACACGCGGGTGGGGACGGGCGACACCGTGCTCATCCACGGCGCCAGCGGCGGGGTGGGGTTGATGGCGGTGCAGCTCGCGGCCGCACGCGGAGCTCGGGTCATCGCCACCGCGAGCCCCGCTCGGCACGATCAGCTGCGCAAATACGGCGCGGAACCGGTCTCGTACGGCGCCGGGCTCGCCGACCGCGTCCGTGCGATCGGGTCGGTCGACGCGGCGCTCGACCTGGTCGGCACCGACGAAGCGCTCGACACGTCGGTCGAACTCGTCGCGGACCGTTCCCGGATCGCCACGATCGCCGGTTTCGCACGGGCGGCCGAACTCGGAATAGCGGTGCTGACCGGGGCGGAAGGCGGTCAGGCGATCCGCGACGCCGCCCGGCCCGAACTCGTCGAACTGGCGGCGCAGGGACAGCTCGAAGTCACCGTCGACCGGGTGTTTCCGCTCGCCGAGGCGGCCGAGGCGCACCGGTATCTGCAGACCGGTCACGCCCGCGGAAAAGTCGTACTGGTCCCATAGCTTGATGCCATGAGCGACGACAAGATGCTGGCGCGCATCGCAGCCCTTCTGCGCCAAGCCGAGAACACCGAGAACCCGCACGAAGCCGAGGCGTTCATGTCGGCCGCGCAGCGGCTCGCGACGACGACGTCAATCGACCTGGCGGTCGCCAGGGCGCATTCGGCGACGCGCACCGCCGCGCAGGCGCCGATTCAACGCACGATCACCATCGGGGAGGCGGGCAGCAAGGGCCTGCGCACCTACGTTCAGCTGTTCGTCGCGATCGCCTTGGCCAACGACGTGAAGTGCGACGTCGCGTCCAACTCGACGTTCGTCTACGCCTACGGTTTCGCCGAGGACATCGACGCGACGCATGCGTTGTACGCCAGCCTGGTGGTGCAGATGGTCAAGGCTTCGGATGCCTACATCGCGACGGGTGAACACCGGCCTACCCCGACGATCACCGCCCGGTTGAACTTCCACCTGGCGTTCGGTGGCCGCGTCGGGCAGCGGCTTGCCGAGGCGCGTGAAGAAGCCAGGCAGTCCGCCACCACCGGCCGAGATCAGCAGCCGGGAACGGCAGTCGCGTTGCGCAACAAGGACATCGAGCTGAAGAGCTTCTACCGCGCGGCGTCGAAGGCGCGCGGCACCTGGCGTGCCAGCAGCGCATCGGCTGGCTATTCGTCGGAGGCCCGACGGGCCGGGGACAGGGCGGGTCGACGGGCCCGGCTTGGGCCGAGCACCGAGCTGTCCGGGGCGCGAAAGCCCCTGGGCCGGTAGGTGCCGCGCGACACGCAGCGATCCAAGGTCTACGCCGCCGAACAGTTCGTGCGGACGTTGTTCGACCGCGCCGCCGAACGGGGGACCAGGGCCGTCGAATTCTTCGGCGCCCAGCTGACCCTGCCGCCGGAGGCGCGGTTCGCCTCGGCGGACTCGGTGCGGAACTACGTGGACGACGTGCTGGCCCTGCAGTCGGTGCGGTCGCGATGGCCCGCCGCCGAACCGCTGACGGTCCGCGCCCGCCGCGGCGTCACGGCCGCGCACTACGAGTACGACGGCGGTGTTGCGACCATCGCGGTGCCCGACCGGCAGAGCACGTGGGCGCTGCGGGAGCTGGTGGTCCTGCACGAGGTGGCCCATCACCTGTGCCGATGCGAACCCCCACACGGACCCGACTTCGTCGCCGCCTTCTGCGAGTTGGCCGAGACGGTGATGGGCCCGGAGGTGGGGCACGTGCTGCGGGTGACCTACGCGAAGGAAGGCGTACGGTAGCCAGGCATGGACGAACCGGACCCACGGGCACTCGACGCGATGTACGGCGAGTTGTTGCACACCGAGGACGCGGCGCTGGCCGCCGCACGCGAAAGTGCCGTCGCCGCAGGCATGCCCGCCATCGAAGTGTCCGCCCAGCACGCCAAGTTGCTGACGCTGTTGGCGACCATCTCCCACGCCACTAGCGTGCTCGAGATCGGCACCCTCGCCGGGTACAGCACGATCGCCCTCGCCCGCGGCGTCGGAGCGACCGGTCGCGTCGTCACGCTGGAGTACGAACCGCGGCATGCCGAGGTGGCCAGGGCAAACCTGGCCGCCGCCGGGGTCGACGACCGCGTGGAGATCGTGGTCGGCGCCGCCCTGGACACGCTGCCGACGCTCGCCGAGCGGGGTGAGCGCTTCGACATGTTCTTCGTCGACGCCGACAAGGAGAACAACGTGGCGTACGTGACCTGGGCACTCGAGTTGGCCACCCCAGGGGCGGTGCTCGTCGTCGACAACATCGCCCGCTTCGGCCGGGTGCTCGACCCCGCGCCCGACGACCGTCAGGCCCTGGCGGTGCGGGACATGTTCGCGATGATGGGTGAGCACCCCCGTCTGGACACCGCTGCGATCCAGACCGTCGGCACCAAGGGGTGGGACGGCTTCGCCGTCGCCGTCATCCAGCCCTGAGCCGAATGCGAACGCCTGTCTGACGTTCTTCGCGCAACGCCGCGCGCGCCGGTCGTGTTCTTGTAGCGTCGGAAACGTGCCGCCTGCGCGGAGGACACGCAGCATCGCGCCCGTGACCGTGCTGGTCACGCTCCTCTTCGTGGCCGCTGCCGCCCTGCGGGGATACGTCCCGGGTGCCGAACTCGGCCCCCGCAGGCCGTCCACGGGCAACCCGCTCGTGTCGGCCGTGGTCGTCGGGCTGCTGGTGGCCTCGGTCGCCGTCGTCGCGGTTGCGGTCGCCGCCAGGTTGCGGAACCGCACCGTCACCCCACCCCGGGTGGCGAGCAGACCGGACTGGTTACGCGGTGACCGGGGGCGCCCGACGTGGCGGATCGCGCTGGTCGCGTTCGGGGTGATCGTCGGCTGGCTGCTGCTGTCGACGCTGTTGAGCCGGTTGGGCACGGGTCTCGGGGACGACGACGCCGACGGCGCGGGTGCGACGCCGACCGCGACCGACGCCGCGCAGCCCGCCACGGATGCGGGTGGGACCCTGCCGGCCCCGACGCTGCCACCCGACCAGGGGACGGGCCTACTCGGTTACTTCTACGCCGCGACGGCCGTCTTCGTCGTCGTGCTGGTGGTCGGAACGATCGTCGCCGCCCGCCGACGCGGTTCCCTGCCGTCGAGCGTTCCCGACGTCGAGCACTCCGATCCGCCCGCCGCCGCCGGATCCCAATCCCTTGCTCTCGCAGCCGAAGTGGGTCTCGCCGAAGTCGAAGACCTCAGCCGTGAACCACGCAAGGCGATCATCGCGTGCTACGCCGCCATGGAACGCCAGCTGTCGCTGCTGCCCGACGCCGCGCCGCGCGACTTCGACACCGCATCGGAGGTGCTCGCGCGCGCCGTCGACCATCACGCCCTGGCCCCCGACAGCGCCACCCAGCTGGTCGACCTCTTCGAGGAGGCCCGCTTCAGCCCGCACGTCATGAACGAGGGCCATCGCGACGCGGCGGTCACGGTCCTCACCCAGGTGTTGGGCGAGCTTCGGAGCCGGGCGTGAGAAGGATCGGGGTCGTCGCGATCGTGGTGGTCCTCGGCGTGCAGCTGCTGGCGCTAGTGCATCCCGACCGACACGTCGCGCTGTGGATGGGGGCGGCCGCCGCGACGATCGCGCTGCTGACGGTGCGCTGGTTGGTGGTGCGCGACGCCGGCTCGGCGTTCGACGACTCCCGCGCCCGCGACCCGGCCGAGACCTTGCGCCGCTGGCGGTCCAAGACCGAGATCATGATCGCCCGCGCCGACTCCACCCGCTCGGACTGGGACAAGTATCTGCGGCCCATGCTCGCACGGCAGTTCGAACTCGCGACCGGCGCCCGAAAGGGCAAGGACCCGAGGGTGTTTCGCGCCACCGCCGTTGCGCTCTTCGGTGAGCAGCTGTGGGTGTGGGTGGATCCCGACAACGTGTCCCGCACCGGCGTCGACGAACCGGGACCGGGCCGCGCGGTGCTCGACGACGTGCTGCGGCGACTGGAGGGCATATGAGCTTGCCGGTGACCACCACCGCCGCCCGCTGCGAGGCGGTGCTCGACGAGATCCAGCGCGTCGTCGTCGGCCGACGGCCCGCGCTGACACTGATCCAGACGGCGCTGCTGGCGCGCGGGCACGTCCTCATCGAAGACCTTCCCGGCCTTGGCAAGACGCTCATTGCGCGGTGCTTCGCCGCGGCGCTCGGGCTGGAGTTCACCCGGGTGCAGTTCACACCCGACCTGCTGCCCGCCGACCTGCTGGGGTCGACGATCTACGACATGCAATCGGGGCGGTTCGAGTTTCGCCCCGGCCCGATCTTCAGCAACCTCCTGCTGGCCGACGAGATCAACCGCACACCGCCCAAGACGCAAGCCGCGCTGCTGGAGGCGATGGCCGAACGTCAGGTGAGCGTCGACGGGATCACCCACCACCTTCCCGACCCCTTCATAGTGCTGGCCACCGACAACCCGATCGAATACGAGGGCACCTATCCGCTGCCCGAGGCGCAGCTCGACCGGTTCACCATCCGGTTGGAGCTGCGCTATCTGAGCGAGCGGGACGAGGCCGCGATGCTGCGACGCCGGCTGGACCGCGGGTCGGCCGAGCCTGCCGTCGCCCAAATCGTGGACGGGACAGACCTTCTCGCCATGCGCGAGTCGGTCGAACAGGTCACCGTGCACGACGACGTGCTGCAGTACGTGGTGTCGCTGGCGGCGGCCAGCCGCCAGCATCCCCAGGTGGCTGTCGGTGCGAGCCCGCGCGCCGAATTGGACCTCGTCCAGCTGGCCCGCGCCAGGGCGCTGCTGCTTGGCAGGGACTACGTGATCCCCGAGGACGTCAAGGCGTTGGCCGTGCCCGCCATGGCGCACCGGATCAGCTTGCGCCCGGAGATGTGGGTCCGGCAGGTGCGCACTGGCGACGTGGTGGAGGAACTGCTGCGGCGGCTGCCGGTGCCGAGGACCCGCGGGACGACGTGATCGAGACGCGTTCGGTCAACGTCGAATTGCGTTGGCGGGCATCGCCACTGGCGCTGTCGCTGGCGTCGTGCGCGGCGGTGGCACTGGCCGCGGCGCTGATCGGGTCGCGGTGGCAGCTCGTGGTGTTCGCCGCCCCGCTGATCGGTGTGCTGGTGTCCCTGCGGTGGCAGCGCCCGCTGCCGACGGTTCAGGTGCACGCCGAGCCGGGCCTGGTGCGCTGCTTCGAGAACGAACGGGTCCGACTCGAGGTGTGGTCGAACGCCGACGGCCTGACGGTCGAGGTGGCCGGTGGCGCGGTCCTCGAGGTGACCCGCCTGCCGTCGGGCCGGTTGGAGATCGTGACGTCGGCGCCGCGGTGGGGCCGGTACCCGGTGACCGTCCGGGTGCACGTGACCGGCAAGGGCGGACTGCTCGCCGGATCGCCATCGGCCGGGTCCGTGACGGTCGCCGAGATGTTCGTATTTCCCGTCGCGCCAGCACAATCCACCGCACTGCCTCGGACCGAGCTGCTGGACCGCCTCGGAACCCACCTGACCCGGCACGTCGGAAGGGGCGTCGAATACGGCGGAATCCGCGCGTACGTGCCTGGCGACCAGTTGCGCACCGTCAACTGGCCGGTCAGCGCCCGCCGCGGCAGCCTGCACGTCACCGAGCGGCTGAGCGAACGCGCCACCGACGTCGTCGTGCTCGTCGACGGTTACGACCAGCCGCCGGGGCCCGCCACCGAGGCCGCCGAGCGCACGATGCGTGGCGCGGTGCAGGTGGTGCAGAGCGCGCTGCGCAACGGTGACCGGGCGGGCGTCGTCTCCCTGGGCGGTCACACCCGTTGGCTGAGCGTCGACATCGGCCGACGCCAGTTCTACCGCGTCCTCGACGCGATCCTCGGCGCGGGGGACGGCCACGAGACCACCCCCGGCACGCTGGCGCCGCGGGCCGCGATGCCGCCGGGTGCGGTCGTCGTGGCGTTCTCGACCCTGCTCGACACCGACTTCGCCCTTGCACTCATCGACCTCTGTCGCCGGGGCCACGTGGTGGTAGCAGTCGACGTCCTCGACGGTGCGCCCTTCGAAGACGTCGACGACCCGCTGATCGCCCGAATGTGGTCCATGCAACGAGCTTTCATGTATCGGGACATGAGGACCATCGGCGTCGACGTCGTCGGATGGTCGACCGACGGCACCCTCGACCAGGTGATGGGCCTGGTGCCGAGGCGGCGCAAGAGGGCAGCGGCGAGGAGATGACGTGACCCGCCTGCTGTCCCTGGCCTTCGGACTGCTGATGGTGGCCGCGGCCACCCTGGCAAGCGGCGGGCCCGCGCTCGTCCTGGCGGCGGTGGCCGTCGCCGCGCTGTTGGCGGGGTTGGTGATTCGGCTCGCGGCGACCCTCGCGGTGGTGGCCGTCGGCGGGGCGTTGGCCCTCTCGGAGCCGTCGCCGGTGGTCGCGGCGATCGCAGGGCTGGCGGCCACCGCGTACCTGGTGGTCCGGCACGCCGACGGCACCGATGCCGCGTCCGCCCTCACGGTGCCGACGGTGCTGGCCGCGCTTGGGCTGTCCGCCGTGACCGTGCTCGGCGCGACCGTTCCCCTCGCCCTTCCGTGGGTGCCGCTGGTGGCGCCGTTGGCCGTCGTCGCGGCCTACGTCATCGTGCTCGACCGGTACGCCGGGGATCCCGGACGCGGCGGCCCGCTACGCTGACCAACCCATGACAGGTGTCAAGCCCGACCGACCCAGCTGGATCGCCCGACTGCTGGACTTCGAGCGTGACGGCGACGTGTTCACTGCTCCGCAACCGCCGGCCGGTCCGGGCACCCGCCTCTTCGGCGGGTTGATCGCCGCCCAGTCGCTGGCTGCCGCGGGGGCCACCGTCGGGCCCGACAAGCACCCGCAGTCGCTGCACCTGTACTTCGTGCGCGGCGGGGAGTACGGCGTCGACGTCGAATTGAACGTCGTCCGGACCAGGGACGGCCGCTCGTTCGACACCCGGCAGGTCACCGCCGTGCAGAACGGTAAGACCATCCTCGAGATGATCGCGTCGTTCCACCGGCCCGAGACGGGCGCCGACTGGCATCCCGTGTCGCCGCCGGGCCTCGAGTTCGAGGCGGCCGTGCCGAAGGCGCACGACTTGGGCTTCGCTGACCGCTTCGAGCTGCGGACCAGGCCCGACGACTATTCGCCCTTCGCGGTGCCACCGTTCTGGATCCGCACCAAAGACCGCATCGAGGATTCGGCGCTGGTCCAGGCCTGCACCTTGACGTTCATGTCCGACTTCGGGCCGGTGCCGGTCGCGCGGCCGCGCGACGCTCCGAGTGACCTCGAGGCAGGCTTCGCGGCCAGCCTGGACCACGCGGTGTGGTTCCACCGCCCCTTCGTGCCGCACGACTGGCACCGCTACGAGGTCAAGCCGCTCAACAACAGCGACTCTCGCGGACTCGTCGTCGGGTCGATGTACTCCGGCTCCGGTGCGCTGATCGCCAGCACCACCCAGGAGGCGCTGTGGCGATTCTGACGGGCTGGGACACTGTGAGGCGTGAGCACACCTAGCGCGCCCGCGGCACCCCCGAGTTGCTATCGGCATCCCGACCGCGGCACCTACGTCCGCTGCGCGCGGTGCCAGCGATACATCTGCCCGGACTGCATGAGGTCCGCGGCTGTCGGGCACCAGTGCCCCAACTGTGTGGACGAGGGCGCCAAGTCGGTGCGCAAGCCGAAGCGCAACCTCGGCGCCATGCCCGTCGTCACGTATGCGCTGGTCGCCGCCAACGTGGTGATGTTCGTCCTGCAGATGGTCGTGCCGGGACTGGAGCGGGCGCTGTTCCTCTGGCCCGCGGGCGTGGTGGCGTTCGACGAATACTATCGGCTGCTGACCTCGGCGTTCCTGCACGACGGACCGACCCACATCCTGTTCAACATGTGGGCACTGTGGGTCATCGGCCCCCCACTCGAACGGTGGTTGGGCCGCACCCGGTTCGTCGCCCTGTACTTGCTGAGCGCGCTGGGCGGATCGGTGGTGGTGTTCCTGTTGACGCCGATCAACGTGCCGACGCTGGGAGCCTCCGGCGCGATCTTCGGCCTGTTCGCCGCCACGTTGGTGCTCGCCCGCAAGCTCAACCTCGACATGCGGTGGATTGCCGGACTGATCGTGGTGAACCTGGTCATCACGTTCGTCGTGCCGTCGATCAGCTGGCAGGGCCACCTCGGTGGCTTGCTGACCGGTGCGGCTCTCGGCGCGTTGTACGGCTACGCGCCGCGAGCCCATCGCGTGCTGATCGAGGTGGCGGCGTCACTGGTGCTGGTGGCGTTGTGCGTCGCCCTGGTGTGGTGGCGGGCGACGAGCCTGCTGACCGGTGTCGGCTAGCGGTTAGGGCGTGCCGCCGCAACGGTTCTTGAGGTCCAGCAGCGGCTGACGGATTCCGGTGATGTCGTTCTTCGTGTCCGGGTGCACGTTCAGGTAGTCCTTCATCTGCGTCGACACCTGGTCCTTCGGCAGCCCTTCGAGACTGGTCACGAACCAGTTGTAGTCGGGGTGCGTGAACAGGTATGCGGAGGTCGCCGCGTCGACGCCGGCCCTGACGCCCTCGAGGTCGGCGGCCGAGCAGTTGGGCGGGTTCAGCGCCGGATCCTCGTTGGCGAACGCCGACGGCAACGCCCCGAAGAGCGTGGTGCCGATCAGCCCGCCGGCGAGCAGTGCTCCACCGGTGAGGCGACGCGTGACGCGTCCGGGCGACGACGGGGCGGGGGATCCATTAACGGACATGATCAGGCTCCTTTGGTGTGTGCACTGAGTTTGGCGTGGGATACGACACATTGCATGTCTCACGAGTCAATTCACAGGTTATTCGCCAATGCCTCACAGTCCCCACGCGGGTGGCTCTCATGTCCCGAGGTGGCGTCGGTCTTCCGAACACGTTGATAACAAGCCGATTACACCGCGCGTGGGCGGCACGGCGTCAGTTGGCGGCGCTGTTAGCTTGCGCAGGACGGATTGTTCTAGGAGATGGGATCCAGCCGTGTTGGCGACGATCAGTAGTGTATTTCGACGCGGATGGGCGCGACGGCTCGCCGTGTGCGCACTCGTCGTCGCGGTGATGCCGGGCGTGCTTGGCGGGGCCGGGCTGGTGCCGACGGCGTCGGCCTACTCCCGAGCGGGGCTGCCGGTCGAGGGGCTGCAGGTGCCGTCTGCGGCGATGGGCCGCAACATCCTGGTTCAGTTTCAGGGCGGCGGACCGCACGCGGTCTACCTCCTCGACGGTCTCCGCGCACAGGACGACTTCAGCGGGTGGGACATCAACACGCCTGCGTTCGAATGGTTCTACGAGTCCGGGGTGTCCTTGGTGATGCCCGTCGGAGGGCAATCCAGCTTCTACAGCGACTGGTACCAGCCGGCCAAGGGAAGCAACGGCACGTCGACCTACAAGTGGGAGACGTTCCTGACCCAGGAGCTGCCCGCGTACCTGGCCGCCAACAAGGGCATCTCGCCGACGGGCAACGCCGTGGTCGGCCTGTCGATGTCGGGGGGCGCCGCGCTGAACCTGGCGGCGCACTATCCGTCGCAGTTCATCTTCGCCGGGTCGCTGTCCGGCTTCCTCAACCCGTCGGCGGGCCTGTGGCCGACGATGATCGGCTTCGCCATGAAGGATGCGGGTGGTTACAACGCCACCGACATGTGGGGCGTGTCGAGTGACCCGGCCTGGCGGCGCAACGACCCGATGGTGAACCTGCCGACGCTGGTAGCCAACAACACCGCCATCTGGGTGTACTGCGGCAATGGAAGGACGTCGGACCTGGACTCCGCAGGCGACTTCGGCGTGCAGTACAGCGCGCAGTTCCTGGAGAACATCACCATCAACACCAACAAGGACTTCCAGAAGCAGTACCTGGCCCTTGGCGGCCGCAACGCCGTGTTCAACTTCCCCAACGACGGCACCCACAGCTGGGGCTACTGGGGCGCTCAACTGCAGGCGATGAAGCCCGATCTGCTCAGGGTGCTCGGCGTCGGCGTGCCGCCGCCGCCACCGCCGCCTGCCCCGCCGGTCGGGTAGAACCGGCCCAGGTCGGGTAGAAGTGAGACATGGCCAGCGTCGACGTAGCGGTTACCTCCAAGCTCTCTCCCGACAAGGCGTGGAAGTTGGCGTCTGACCTCGGTCGCTTCGACGAGTGGCTGACGATCTTCGGCGGGTGGCGCGGTCCGG
The DNA here is from genome assembly GCF_002043095.1 of Mycobacterium sp. AT1. GTDB lineage: Bacteria > Actinomycetota > Actinomycetes > Mycobacteriales > Mycobacteriaceae > Mycobacterium. The sequence continues at coordinate 58,106 of NZ_MVOC01000057.1, forward strand.
TGCCCGACGTGATCGAGGAGGGCACCAAGGTGTCGTCGCTGATCAAGGTCAAGGGCTTCCGCAACACCATCCACTGGGAGGTGACGAACTACGACGAGCCCAACCGCATCGAGATGTGTGGCAAGGGTTTCGGCGGGGTTCAGATCTCGCTGCGCACCGACATCAGTGACGCTGACCCCGGCACGACGTTCCACCTGGTTGCCGATCTCAGTGGCGCGGTGCTCAACGGGCCCGTCGGGGCACTGGTCGCGCGGGTGATCAAGGGTGACGTCAAGCGGTCGGTCGAGAATCTCGCGAGCTTGCAGTAGGGCTCAGGTCTGGGTAGCCGATCGACAGCTTCGGTACGGGCTTGTCCCGCAAGAACAGTCGGGTCGAACGCCGCGGTACCCCTAGAGCGTGGCGACGTAACCGCCGTCGACTCGGACGTCCGCTCCGGTGGTGTTGCCGGAGCGACTGCTGGCCAGGAAGACTGCGAGGTCGGCGACTTCGCCCGGGGTGGTGAAGCGGCCCGTCGGTGCACCAGCGGCGACGGAGGCGACGACGTCGTCGGCGGTCGCGCCGCTGGCCGAGGCGAACTGGGCCGCCACCCCGCCGTCGGCGAGCCACAGATCGGTCGAGACCGGCCCTGGACTGATCGTGTTCACGCGAATCCCCTTGGGGCCGAACTCCTTCGACAGACTCTTCGCGTAGCTGGCCAAGGCGGCCTTGGTGGCGCTGTAGTCGACGATGTTGGGTTCGGGCAGCGTCGCGTTCACTGATCCGATCATGACCACCGCGCCGCCGCCGCGAGTCAGCATGTGCGGCAACGCCTCTCGCGTGGTGCGCACGGCCGACATGAAGTTGACGGCGAGTGCCGCGTCCCATTCCTCGTCGGTCACCGACAGGATGCCGCCGAACCGCGTCGCCACGGCCCCGGTGTTGTTGACGAGAACGTCGACCCCACCCCGGGCGGCGGCCGCGTCGACCAGTGCCCGCGGCCCCTCGGCGGTGGCGAGGTCGGCGGCGACGAACAGGGCCGAACCCGCGTCCTCGAGTGCGCCAAGCTCGGGTGAGTTGTTCCTGGCGCCCGCGACGACGAAGGCTCCCGCGGCGACGAACGCCTGGCTGACGGCCAGCCCGATACCCCTACTTGCGCCGGTGACGACGACGATCTTGTCCGCGAGGTTCATGTCCATGGTGCATATGGTGCGCCACGAGACGCGTCCTGGCCGGGGATCCAGTGGCCCGCTGCACGAGGGATGGTCCGACGAGTCCCCCGGTGGGCACGCCTGTGGTAGCGCGAAGAAGGCGTGTACCCGGGGGAAGCGGCGTTGTCGAGGGGCGCATCAATCCCGCTGCACGTCAGAGCGCTGAAGAGGGCGCTCGGGTCGAAGCGGGTTGGCGACACCTCTACGGTGTAGGCACGAGGTGTGTCGCATAGCCGATGAAGGGTGTCGAGGACGTTGTTGGGCCATGGGCTGGTCGTCCTCTTCGCGCTGTGTTCGGCCGTGTGCATGGCCATCGGCATCGTCGTGCGACAGCGGGCCACGATGGATCTGCCAGCCGATCAGAGTGTCAGCACTCGCATGTTTGCCACCCTGCTGCGGCGACCGCTCTGGTGGGCGGGCACGTCGGTGGCGGTCTTGGGCTACGTCTTTCAGGCGCTCGCGCTGATCAAGGGTTCGCTGATCGTCGTCCAGCCACTTCTGGTGTCGGCGTTGCTGTTTGCCCTTCCGCTCAGCGCTCGGCTGGCCGGCCGCCGCGTCACCCGTCGGGAATGGCTGTGGGCGGCACTGCTGACGGTGTCGCTGGCCTTCTTCGTCCTGCTCGCGCGCCCAGGTCCGCCGGACCGGCCGGCGTCGCCGGTGGTTTCGGCCGTCGTCTCCCTGGCCTGCGTGGTGCTCATCGCCGCCTGCATTTTGATTGCTCGACGCATGGAGGGTGCGCGCAGGGCTGTGCTGTTCGCCGTCGGCGTCGGGGTCCTGTTCGGAGCGGTCGCGGTCGTCACCAAGTACGTCATGCACCTGATGAACGAACGCGGGGCCCTCGGGTTGCTGGCCACACCCGCGCCGTACCTCCTGGTCGCGCTGGGGATCATCGCGACGCTGCTGCAGCAGTCCGCCTTCCACGCCGGAGCGCTGCAGACGTCGGTGCCCGCGATGCTCGTCCTCGAGCCCATCGTCGCGGTGTGCCTCGGCGCCGTCCTCCTCGGCGAGGAACTCGACGTCGACGGTTTCCAGCTCATCGCGCTTGCCCTTGCGGTCGGCGCGATGACCGCCGCGACCTTCTCGCTCGGGCGAGGCGAAGGTGCCTATGCGGCCGAGCTGGAGATCGAGGCGGCCCGCGCCGCTTGACTAGTTCCGCGTCGAGGTGAAGTAGGTGACGCCGTTCATGGTGGGACCGTCGTCCTCGGCCTCGGGGATCGCGTCGAACCCGTTGGACGACAACAGCTGCCCCATGGGCGTGCTGACCGACGACCAGCCGCGGGCGTCGAGGTACTCGCCGACGTCGTTGCGCTCACCCACGAAGGTGAGGTCGGTGAAGTCGAGGTCCAGGCCGTGCTCGCGCATCTTGGCGGTCGACTCGCGCATCCGCTCGCGGTTCTCCTCGGAGTCGAGGTCGGCGGTGTTCGGGACGGCCTCGCTGCCCAGCCGGCTGCCGGGTGCGCTGAGCGCGGTGACGGCATCGAGCAGCCGGTCCTGCGCCTCGGGGGGCAGGTAGCCGTACAGGCCCTCGGCGATCCAGGCCGACGGCTGGGTGGCGTCGAAGCCGGCGGCCTGGAGAGCGGCCGGCCAGTCGTCACGCAGGTCGACGGCCACAGTGCGACGGTCGGTCTTGGGCGCCGCGCCGAGTCCGGCCAGTGTCGTCGTCTTGAATTCGACGACGGCCGGCTGGTCGATCTCGTACACCGTCATGTCCGCAGGCCAGTCCAGTCGGTAGGCCCGGGCGTCCAGGCCGGAGGCCAAGATCACGGCCTGGCGGATGCCGGCGGCCGCGGCTGCGGCGAAGAACTGGTCGAAGTAGCGCGTCCTGGCGGCCATCGCGGCCGGCATCTGCGCCAGACCCCAGCTGGTGCCACCGGAGTCCACGTCGGCGGAGGACAGCTCGCCGCTGGCCCAGCGGGTCATGAAGTCGACCCCTACGGCGCGCACCAATGGTTCGGCGAACGGGTCGTCGATCACGCCCTCGCGGGTGGCGATTGCCCTGGCCGCCGCCACCAGCGTTGCGGTGGCGCCCACGCTGGTGGCGAGATCCCAGGTGTCTTCGTTCGTGCGGGTCATCGTGTACCTCTCGTATTGATTGCTTAGCCAGTGTAACGACTAACCCTGCGAGTGGGCTCTGTCACAGGAAACTGCCAGGTCAGGCATTTGGGGCATATGTTTAGTTTTGCTAACGTTGTAACGATCGGTTCGGGCAACGGTGCCTGCCGAAGCAGTCTTCATCGAATAGAACGTAGATATTTCTAGGGGTCTTCCATGTCGAACAACAGCCGCGAAGCGCGCCTCGAGCGCCGCATCGCCAACCTGTACAACGACGACGAGCAGTTCGCCGCCGCAAAGCCAGACAACGCCGTCAGCGAGGCCGCCGGTCAACCCGAGCTACGCCTGCCCGACGTCGTCCGAACGATCATGGAGGGCTACGCCGACCGGCCCGCCCTCGGCCAGCGCGCCGTCGAATACGTCACCGACGCGGGCCGCACCACCGCCAAGTTGGCGCCCCGCTTCGACACCGTCACCTACGGCGAGCTCTGGGAGCGCGTGCAGGCCTTCGCCGCCGCGCTGCGGAGCCAGCCGGTCGACGCCGGTGACCGCATCGCCATCCTCGGCTTCACCAGCGTCGACTACACCGTCGTCGACGTCGCCACCACGCAACTCGGCGCGGTATCGGTCCCGCTGCAGACCAGCGCCCCCCAGGCGCAGCTGCAGCCGATCGTCGCCGAGACCGAGCCCGTCGTGGTCGCCTCGAGCGTCGACTACCTCGACGACGCCGTCGAGCTCATCCTCGCCGCAGCGCAGGAACCCGCCCGCCTGATCGTGTTCGACTTCCAGCCGCAGGTCGACGACCAGCGCGAGGCGCTCGAGGCCGCCAAGGCCCGCCTGGCAGGGACCTCCGTGGTCGTGGAGACCATCGCCGACGTCCTGACCCGCGGCCGCACACTGGACGCGCCCCGCGGCGTGACCGCGGCGGACGACGATCCCATCTCGCTTCTCGTCTACACCTCGGGGAGCACCGGGGCGCCCAAGGGCGCGATCTACCCCGAGTCCAAGGTCGCCAACATGTGGCGCACGGTCGCCAACACGCACTGGGACGACAACCAGGGCGTACTTCCCGCCATCTCGCTCGCCTTCCTTCCGATGAGCCATGTGATGGGCCGCGGCATCCTCTACGGTGCGCTGGCCGCCGGCGGCACCGTGAACTTCGCCGCCCGCAGCGACCTGTCCACCTTCCTCGAGGACCTGGCGCTGACCAGGCCCACGCAGCTCAGCTTCGTCCCCCGGATCTGGGACATGCTGCATCAGGAGTACCTGAGTCAGACCGACCGTGGCGCGACGGTTGAAGAGCTCCGGCAGAGCCTGCTCGGCGGCCGGTTCGTCACCGCGCTGACCGGGTCCGCACCCATCTCGCCCGAGCTGAAGACCTGGGTCGAGGACTTCCTCGACATGCACGTGCTGGAGGGCTACGGCTCGACCGAGGCGGGCGCGGTCTTCGTCGACGGCGTCATCCGGCGCCCACCGGTGATCGACTACAAGCTCGTCGACGTGCCCGAGCTGGGCTACTACGGCACCGACCGGCCACACCCCCGCGGCGAGCTGCTGGTCAAGTCCGAGCAGGTCTTCCCCGGCTATTACAAGCGTCCCGAGGTCACCGCCCAGGTGTTCGACGCCGACGGCTACTACAAGACCGGTGACATCGTCGCCGAGCTCGGGCCCGACCAGGTCCAATACCTCGACAGACGCAACAACGTCTTGAAGCTCTCGCAGGGCGAGTTCGTCACCGTCTCCAAGCTGGAGGCCGCCTTCACCGCCAGCCCGCTGGTGCACCAGATCTACATCTACGGCAACAGCGCCCGGCCCTACCTGCTGTCCGTGGTGGTGCCCACCGACGACGCGCAATCACGTTACGACGCAACCGAACTGAAGTCGGCGATCGCAGACTCGCTGAAGGAGGCCGCCAAGACGGCCGGACTCCAGTCCTACGAAGTTCCCCGCGACTTCCTCGTCGAGACGACCCCCTTCACGGTGGAGAACGGTCTGCTGACCGGCATCCGCAAGCTGGCCTGGCCCAAGCTCAAGGAGCGCTACGGCGCCGAGCTGGAGCAGCGGTACGCCGATCTGGCCGACGGCCAGGAAGGCGAACTGCGGGCACTGCGTCAGAGCGGCGCCGACCAGCCGGTGCTCGAGACCGTCAGCCGGGCGGCGAGCGCGCTGCTCGGTGCGGCCGCCTCCGACGTTCAAGCCGACGCACAGTTCACCGATCTCGGTGGAGACTCGTTGTCCGCCTTGACCTTCGCCAACCTGCTGCACGACATCTTCGGGGTCGACGTTCCCGTCGGCGTGATCGTCAGCCCGGCCAGCGACCTTGCGTCGATCGCCGCGTACGTCGAGGCGGAGCGCGCAGGCGGCAGCAAGCGGCCGACGTACGACGCGATCCACGGTCGCGACGCCACCGTGGTGCGCGCCGCCGACCTGACCCTCGACGAGTTCGTCGACGCCGAAACGCTGGCCGCCGCGACATCGATCCCCGGCCCCACCTCCGAGGTACGCACCGTGTTGCTCACCGGCGCAACGGGATTCCTCGGCCGCTACCTGGCCCTGGAATGGCTGGAACGGATGGACCTGGTCGACGGCAAGGTCATCTGCATCGTCCGCGCCAAGTCCGACGCCGAGGCCCGCGCCCGGCTGGACGCCACCTTCGACAGTGGTGACCCAAAGCTGTTGGAGCACTACCGCTCTCTGGCCGCCGAACACCTCGAGGTGCTCGCCGGCGACAAGGGTGAGGCCAACCTCGGCCTCGACGACGCCACCTGGCAGCGGTTGGCCGACACCGTCGACCTGATCGTCGACCCGGCGGCGCTGGTCAACCACGTCCTGCCCTACAGCCAGCTGTTCGCGCCGAACGTGCTCGGCACCGCGGAGCTCATCCGCATCGCCCTCACCACGAAGATCAAGCCCTTCGTCTACGTGTCCACGATCGCCGTCGGCGCCGGCATCAACCCGGCCGACAACACCGAGGACGCCGACGTTCGAGTGGTCAGCTCCACCCGCTCGGTCGACGACGGCTACGCCAATGGGTACGGCAACAGCAAGTGGGGCGGTGAGGTGCTGCTGCGCGAGGCCAACGAGCACTACGGCCTGCCCGCATCGGTGTTCCGCTGCGACATGATCCTGGCCGACACCACCTACGCCGGTCAGCTCAACCTGCCCGACATGTTCACCCGCATGATGCTGAGCCTGGTGGCGACAGGCGTTGCGCCGCAGTCGTTCTACCAGCTGGGCGCCGACGGTGGTCGCCAGCGGGCGCACTACGACGGGCTGCCGGTCGAGTTCATCGCCGAGGCCATCTCGACGCTGGGCGTGCACGTTCAGGACGGCTTCGAGACCTATCACGTGATGAACCCGTATGACGACGGCATCGGCATGGACGAGTTCGTCGACTGGCTGGTCGAGGCCGGCCATTCGATTGGCCGCGTCGAGGACTACGGCGACTGGCTGCAGCGGTTCGAGACCACGCTGCGGAGCCTGCCCGAGAAGCAGCGCAACGCTTCACTGCTGCCGCTGTTGCACAACTACCAGTCCCCGGAGCATCCGGTGAACGGGTCGATCGCCCCGACGGATCGGTTCCGGGCTGCGGTGCAGGACGCGAAGATTGGGCCGGACAAGGACATTCCGCACATTACGGCGCCGGTGATCGTCAAGTACGTGACGGATCTGAAGCTGCTCGGCCTGCTGTAGCCGCTGGAGGACTCAGGGGTTGATCGTGTACTCGCCGATCTGGCGTCCCCACACGGTCTCGGTGGCCAACGGCTGCCCGAGCTCGAGGTGGTTGTACGGCGCGATGGAGGCCCCGGTGTCCATCACCAGATACGGCATCGGCCACAGATCCCTGGTCACCGGCTGCCAGCACCCCGGCCGGCCCTCGGGCCCGCCGCGCGCGTTCACCCGCGGCAGGTTGTCGGGGTAGACGTAGGCGTTGCCGGGGCCGACGAGCTCGTCGCGGAGGTTCAACGAGTAGCCGTTGCCGCCGCCGAACTTCGAGAACGCCGGTTCGACGTCGTGGTAATTGCGGATGGTGCAGAACAATTCGGGGCTGTACTCGTCGAGTAGGGCACTGGTGGGTACCAGGTCGGCCACTCCGCGGACCAGGTACGGCGCGCCCTTCTCGACGACGTCGGCGGTGGTGTTGCCAAAACCGACCGCCGACATCAGCGCCGCGTCGAGGTCACCGCTGCGCTCGTTGAGCGTGCCCGCCGTGACCACCGCGCCCGTCAACCCGTCGAACAGGTCTGGCGCACTTGCGGAGTAGACGTCGGCGAGGTCGGCCAGTCTCTGGTTGTCCTCGCGGACCCTGGGCAGCAACGGGTTGACGTCGGCCAGGATCGCGTTGCCGTTCTCGATCGACTCGCCGAAGCGGTTTCCCAAGCCGCTCAGCGCTTGTGCTGTCGCGGTGAGCGTTTGGTTCAGCTTGACGGGGTCGACGTGATGGGCCACCTCCACCACCGTCTCGAAGAGGGTGTTGAACTCGGTGCTGGTGTTCGTCGACCGGATGGGGGTGGCCGGGTTCACCCGCGCCGCGTCCGGCTTGGCGGGGGTCGACAGCGCAACGTACTTGTTGCCAAACACCGTGGAGGCCTTGATCTCCGCGTCGACGTTGGCAGGAAGCAGTCCGACGTCGTCTCGCGCCACGTCCAGGGCCAACCTCGCCATCGGCGTCCCGTCGACGTTCACGGCGTCGACCGCCGCGACGCGACCGATCTCGACGCCGTTGTAGGTCACCTTCGACCCCGGGTCAGTCGACAGGCCGGATCGTGGGGAGAGCAGTGTCAGCTGGGTGTTGTCGGAGAACACGCCGCGGAATTGGCACCACACCAAGGCCAGTACGACCCCGACGATCAGGAAGAGCACCGTCGCCGACGTCTTGACCGGAGGGTCGTGCCGCCAATGCCGGAAGCGGGGCTCCAAGGCGGTCAGCGGCGAGTGGATGACCTGCTCCCTTCGGACCGTCGGCCCCGGAGCGGTACGACGGCAGAAGTGTCCCAACCGGTTGGTGGGGATGCAAGCCCGACGGGAAGAGTGCGGCCGTGATCACCTTTTCGGGCCAATCATGGTCTGGGACACACCGATCGAGCGGCGGTCCCGTCAGCCGTTGCCGAAGCCGATCAGGCTGTGCACCTGCGGAAGGGTCGCCGTGGTGGCGAAACCGGGTGCGGCCGCGCAGACCGCTGGAATCGCGTTGAGCACCTGCATGGCGGTGGCGACGTTCGCCGAGTTGACGTGCTCCAGCATCGAGGCGTCCCGTTCGAAGCTCGCCAGCGACAGGAAGTGCGCCCGCATCGAGGGATCGCCCTCGATGGTCAGCGTCCAGCCCTCGCGGGGTTTCGGCCAGTGCCCGGGGTACTCGTTGCCGACGGTCCACAACGTCTCGATCTCGACGAGTGGCCGACCGTCGCGGCGGCCCACCCAGTTCCACCGCTGACCCGAGGTGGTCCCCGCCCGCAACACGTGATTGAAGATCTCGTGATCGTGTTTGGCGGCGACGGCCTCGACGTTCGCCGTCACCTCGTCGATGCCGGCATGCAACGCGTCGGCCAACAGCCACACCTGTTCGACGAAGATCGAACTGTTGAACGCCAGGAAGTCGCTTGACGTCGTGGAGATTTCGTCGACCGGTCGACCGAAGCGCATGTTGTCGAACGTGATCGCCGTGCTGTCGTACACCGACCAGTCCGCCCGTTCTTGGAGCTTCAGCTTGTCGATGGTGCGGCTCATGCCCGACAGCGCCAGCGGCAGCGCACCCGAGAGGTTGCCAGGGTTGAGGCCGCTACCGTGAACGCTCGTCCCGCCCTTCAAGCAGGCGGCCAACACGCGGTCGCGGTCCCTGAGCCGAATGCGATTGGGGTGGAACAGGAATGCCGTCGTCACGACGTTCTTGCCGCTGGCCAGGATCGCGCACACCTCGCCGATCGACGTCAGCCTCGGCGTGTACACCACGCAGTCCGCCTCGACGGCCAGCGCCCGGTCGAGGTCGGTCGTCGCAAGCACGCCGACGGGGTCGCGACCGATCAGGGTGCCGGCGTCGACCCCGTCCTTGTCCGCGGAATGAACCTTGACACCCACCAACTCGAGACCGGAGCGCGGATCGAGGATCGTCGCAAGCGCTTCCTTTCCGACTGCGCCGGTACCCCACTGAATGATGCGTAGTGCCATCCGATCACAGTGACATGTCAGCCCCTGGCACGTCGAGGCTTTCGACTACCGGCGTTCAGGCATGCCACGACGACCAGTGCGTCACCGCCACGGTGACCACCGGACCGTCGAGCGCCACCCGTTCGTACTGGGTGTACTTCTGGCGCAACGCGGCATACCCGACGGCCATCTGCTCGCCGCTCTCGTGCACCGACGCCAACCCGTCCGCGCGCACCCACCACAGCTGCGACCAGTCGTCGTCGTAGTGGTCGACAAGCAGGCTCACCCGGGGATTTGCGGCGATGTTCGCGAGCCGGCGCAAGCGCCACGTCGACTTCCGCTTGGCGTCCACCGCGGTGTACAGCGTCGTCTCGTCCCCGACCGTCCGCACCGTGAAGACGATGGGAACCAGATGCGGTGCACCGTCCTCGCCGACGGTGGACAGCACCGCCACCGGCGCCTCCGCGAACCGTGCGACGGCGTCGAACTCGGTCACCGCGAGGGCTTTTGGGGACTCACGCTCATGGGCGAGCGGGTGACGTTTTGTTCGGGCTTCTTGGTCGGCCGTGACGGTTGACGCACGATCACCGGCGCCCGCTCGATCTCCGACGCCGACGGGGGAGGAGGTGGCGGGGGTGGCGGCGGAGGCGGTGGTGGCAAGGGCTCGTCGCTGGTGGTCGTCGGGGCCGACGACGACGAGGGCGCGTTCGACGTCTCGTCGGCGGGAACGGTCTGCTCGCCCGAGGTTCCGCGGAAGGCCAGCAGGACGACCGACACCACCAACGCAACGGTCGCCACCGACACGGCAACCACGACGACGGCCGTGGGACCGGTCCGGTACCACGGCGTCGGAGCGGCTTTGAAGTTCCAGGTGCTCGAGTCGAACGCGTCGAACGTCTGCTCCTCGGCCTCGGTGGGAGGCGGGGGTTCGATCCACTCGACGTGGGGCTGCGGGTCGTCGACGTAGTCGTCCGACCGCGTGACGGCCAAGGGATCCGTGTCGACTGGCTCGTCGACCGGATCGTCCAACCTGGCCTCCCCCGAGGCCTCGCCGTCCGCCACCCCACGATGTTAGGTGGCGACCAGCGCTTATGGGTCACCGGATGCCAAATTGGCCCCGTGGACCGAAGATGCGGGAGAGACCCTTGCGAACCGCTGCCGACCCGCGGGCCCGACGGTAAGGTCCCCCAAGACCGATAGTTCGAACCGGTTCGTTCACCGTCGCGACCAGGCGTGGTCATCTCAGCGTCACCGTCGCGCATCCCGCCCATTAGAAGGTTCGCGAATGAAGAAAATGCGGCTCGCCGCCAGCGCCTTGGTCCTCGTCGTCGCAGGCGGCCTCGTCGCGTGCGCACCACCGGAGTCAAAGGACAAGGGAGAGAAGACCTCCTCGGGCGTCAACTCGAGCGAGGCCACCTCGGCAGCCGACTTCGGCGGAGAGAACATGGCGGGGCTGATCGACGCCGCGAAGAAGGAAGGCGAGCTCAACGTCATCGCGTTGCCGCCGGACTGGGCGAACTACGGCGCCATCATCAAGGCGTTCGGCGACAAGTACGGCATCAAGGTCAACTCTGCTCAGCCCGACGCCGCCAGCCAGGACGAGATCAACGCCGCCACCCAGCAGAAGGGCAAGTCGTCCGCGCCGGACGTCTTCGACCTCGGCCAGGCCGTCGCGCTGGCCAACACCGCGATGTTCGCGCCGTACAAGGTGGCCAAGTTCGACGAGATCTCCACGGAGATGAAGGCGGCCGACGGCGCCTGGGTCAACGACTACGGCGGCTACATCTCGATCGGCTACGACTCGGCCAAGGGGCCGGAGATCAAGAACGTCGACGACCTCCTCGGGCCCGACTTCAAGGGCAAGGTCGCGCTCAACGGAGATCCGACCCAGGCCGGTGCGGCATTCTCCGGCGTCATGATGGTCGCCCTGAGCCAGGGTGGTTCGCCCGACGACATCGCCCCCGGGGTGGAGTTCTTCCGCAAGCTCAAGGAAGCGGGCAACTTCCTGCCCGTCGACCCGACGCCGGCCACCGTCGAGTCCGGTCAGACGCCGGTCGTCATCGACTGGGACTACCTCAACGTCGCAGAGACCAAGAAGCTGCCGTCGTGGAAGGTGGTCATCCCACCCAACGCCGCGCTGGCGGGTTACTACTACCAGGCGATCAACAAGGACGCACCGCATCCCGCGGCCGCCCGGCTGTGGCAGGAATTCCTCTACAGCGACGAGGGACAGAACCTGTACCTGCAGGGCAGTGCCCGTCCGGTGCGGGCGGACAGCATGGTCACCGCGGGCACGATCGATCTGACCGCCTACCGGCAGTTGCCGCCGGTCGACGGTTCGGCGGTCTTCGTGACGCAGCAGCAGAGCGACGCCGCGAAGAAGTACCTCGAGGCCAACTGGGCCAAGGCGATCGGCTGATCGCCCTGGCCAAGATGCGAAGTCGCCTCGTCGACTCCCTGCCACTGCTGCCGTTCTTCGCGGTGGTGGGGATCTTCCTCATCGTGCCAACCGTCACCGTCATCACGAGCGCGGTGATCGAGGACGGCCGGTTCTCGCTCGCTCGGTTGAGCGCGTTGTTCTCCGAGACGGCCCTGACCGCGCTGGGCAGGAGCGTGTTCCTCTCCGGCAGTACCGCATTGCTCGGGGCGGTGTTCGGTGCGCTGCTGGCGTGGCTGATCGTGTCGCGGCCCGCCTCGTCGATGATCCGCCGCGGCGTCATCTCGCTGTGCAGCGTGCTGGCTCAATTCGGCGGTGTGGCACTGGCGTTCGCGTTCCTTGCCACGATCGGGCTGAACGGCGTTCTCACGCTGTGGGTTCAGGAGCACCTCGGCTGGAACCTCGCCGGCTCGGGCTGGCTGTACGGGCTGCCGGGGCTGGTGCTGGTGTACACGTACTTCCAGATCCCGCTGATGGTCATCGTGTTCCTGCCCGCGCTGGAGGGCCTGCGCGAGCAGTGGCGGGAAGCCGCGGTAAGCCTTGGCGCGTCGACGTGGCAGTACTGGCGCGAGGTCGCCGTTCCACTGCTGACGCCGGCGTTCCTCGGCGCGGTGCTTCTGTTGTTCGCCAACGCCTTTGCCGCCTACGCGACCGCGGCCGCCCTGGTCAGCCAGGGCAGCCCGATCGTGCCGCTGCTGATCCGCGCCGCGCTCACCAGCGAGGTGGTACTCGGTCAGTCGGGCTTCGCGTACGCCCTGGCGCTGGAGATGATCGTCGTGGTGGCCCTGGTGATGGGCGCCTACAGCCTGCTGGTGCGTCGTACGTCCCGGTGGCTGCGATGAGCACCCGGGTGGTCAAGGGCGCGCTGTGGGTGGCGTTCGGGTTGTTCTTCCTGTTCCCGCTGTACGCGATGGCTGACTTCTCCACGCGCAACCTGCTCCAGGGCGGGCGCACGATGACGGCCTGGGCCAACCTCGTCACCGACGACGCGCTCTACCAGTCGATCGTCACGTCGCTGTTGCTCGCGGTGCTGACCGTGGTGGTGATGCTGATTCTGTTGGTGCCCACCATGATCTGGGTGCGGCTGCGGACACCGTGGGCCAAGGGCATCGTCGAATTCCTGTGTCTGCTGCCGCTGACCATTCCCGCGCTGGTGGTCGTCGTCGGATTGAAGAACGTCTACCTGTGGGTGACGTATTTCTTCGGAGAGTCCGCGCTGACCCTGACCTTCGTCTACGTCGTCGTCGTGCTGCCGTTCTCCTACCGGTCGATCGACGCGGCGCTGTCGGCGATCGACCTCGGCACGCTGTCGGAGGCCGCGCGGTCACTCGGGGCGGGGTGGACGACGACCATCGCTCGCGTCGTCGTCCCCAACATCTGGTCGGGTGTGCTGTCGGCGGCGTTCATCTCGGTGGCGGTCGTCCTCGGCGAGTACACCATCGCGTCGCTGTCCGGCTATCAGACCCTGCCCATCCAGATCGTCGCGCTAGGCAAGACCGACGGCCCCACCTCGGTGGCGGCGTCGTTGGCCACGTTGCTGTTCGGTTTCGTTCTGCTTCTTGCACTTTCACTGGTCACCCGACGGAGGCGTCACGCATGAGCACCACTGGCGGCGGGGTGGCGGTCGAGCTGACCGACCTCACCCGAACCTACGGCAGCGTGAAGGCGCTCGACGGGCTGAACCTGAAGATGGAGCCCGGCGAGTTCATCGCGCTGCTCGGTCCGTCCGGGTGCGGCAAGACCACCGCGCTGCGCATCCTCGCCGGCCTCGACAAGGCCACCTCCGGCACGGTGACCGTCGACGGCCGGGACCTGACCTCGGTGCAGGCCAGCAAGCGTGACATGGGAATGGTGTTCCAGGCCTACAGCCTGTTCCCGCATCTCACCGCGTCGGAGAACGTCCAGTTCGGGCTCAAGATGCGGGGCAGCGCGAAGGGCGAAAGGGCAACGCGCGCAGCCGAGATGCTCGACCTGGTTGGGTTGTCGGAGCACGCACACAAGTACGCATCGGAGATGTCGGGCGGTCAGCAGCAGCGCGTCGCGTTGGCGCGCGCGCTGGCGATCCGCCCGCGGGTTCTGCTGCTCGACGAGCCGCTGTCGGCACTCGACGCGAAGGTGCGCACCCAGCTCCGCGACGAGATCCGTCGAGTGCAGCTCGAGGTCGGGACGACGACGCTGTTCGTCACCCACGACCAGGAGGAAGCGCTTGCCGTCGCCGACCGGGTCGGCGTGATGAGCAAGGGCCGCCTCGAGCAGCTCGCCCCGCCTGCCGAGGTGTACGCCAACCCCGCCACCCCCTTCGTCGCGGAGTTCGTCGGCCTGAACAACCAAGTGCCTGCCACGGTTTCGGGCGGGCGAGCCTCGGTGTTCGGCTCCGAGTTGCCGACGCTGGCCGGGTCGATCACCTCGGGTTCCGGTACCGCGATGGTGCGACCTGAGTCCGTCACCGTCACCGCCGACGAGTCGGGTGCGGCGACGGTCCGGTCGGTGGCCTTCCTAGGACCGATCTCGCGGGTATACGTCGAACTGTCCGACGGCGCCGTCGTGCATGCGCAGCTGAGCAGCTCACAGGCCAGGGAGTTCAGCACTGGGCAACGTGTCGCGGTGGGGGTTCAGCCCACCGACGTGCTGGTCGTACCCGTTCGCGCTGAGTAGCCGAGGTCGCGCGCGAGCATCTCCTCGACCAGCACCCGACGGGTCAGGGCGGTGGGAGTGCCCCCGCGTACGGCCACGACCGGCGATCCGTCGGGGGCGCACGAGCGCGCGACGGCGAGCACGTCGCCGGGGTGAATGTCGGAGGGCAGCAGGACGTCTCGCGCGATCTCCGTCTCGCCCGCGGTCACGGTGACTCGCTCCGCGGTGGACAGTGGATGCCGATTCGCCAGCGCCACGGCACCGTCGGCCGGGTGGGAGACCCCTGCGTCGACGACGACGATCCGAGGTGAGCCGGCCGGCGAGATCACCGACGCGACCCGGCACGCCGTGACGCCGGCGAACGTCACTGCCGAGCAACCGGTTTCGAGAACGACCCGTGGCCGCGCCAGTCGGGTGGCCGCGCACGCCGCGTCAAGGGCGTCGTCGACGAACGCGGTGACGGGATCGGAGTCGAACGTCAGATGCACCTCGGTGAGGAACTTCCCGTGGTCGCGCCGCGTCGCCCGCATCGCCGAGAACAGCCGCCGGACCGACCGTTCGACGTCGTCGTCGGGCCGGCAGTGGAACCCCACGAGCTCCAGACCGGGCTCGCGGACCACCCGGTCGACGACGGCCGGATCCGGTGCGCCGTCGGGTGCGCCCACCAGGATGCGCTGCCGGCCGGACGTCCTGCCGCAGAGGTAGGCGACGTCCATGGTCGACTCGACGACGAGGCGCCCCGGTGCGACGGACGCAGCGAGCACGAGGTCGTCGTGGGACAGGCCGCGGGCGTGGACGACCATCCGGGCTGGGTCGACGCCGGCAGCGCGCGCCGCGGCGAGGTCGGTGCCGGACCGGATGGCCAGGCCAATGCCCTCGTCGTCGACCCAGCGCATGACGGTGGTCGGCAACGTCTTGGCGGCCAGGACGGGCACCAGGTCGCCGGTCGCGTGCTGAGAGTGTAGTCTCTCCCGCACCTCGACTTCGTCGAGAAGGTATGTCGGAGTGCCGAATTCGGCTGCCACGTCGGTGATCGGCACGCCGCCGAGGCGCAGCCTGCCGAGCTCGTCGACGATGGTGCTGTGCGGCCAAAGGTCGGCGGAGATGCGCTGGGCGGCGGCGCGGCGCAGCGAGGGCAGATGATCGAGCAGGGTCACCGTTTCACGATGCGCGTGCCGACCTGGCCTCGGCGAGGATCTTTACGGCTTCTCGACGCCGACTGCACGCATCTTTGCGGGGGCTAGACGTCCTTGACCGGCTCGATGCCCAAATCGCGGTAGGTGACCAGCGCCGCGAACGGCACGTTGCGACGGGCGAATCGGCCGGCGGCCACGTCGCCACGGTCGACCATCGGGATGACACCGGTCACGACGGCGCCCGCCGCGACGACGCGTTCGAGGGCGATCTCGGTGGAGCCGCCGGTGCTGATGACGTCGTCGACCAGCAGGACGCGCATGCCTGGCTCGATACGGGTGCCCTCGATCCACTGTTCGCGACCGCGCTGCTTCTGCTCCTTGCGGACCGAGAACCAGGCCTTGCCGGTCACCATGGCGATGCCGTGCGACAGAGGGTCGGCGCCCATGGTGAGTCCGCCGACGGCGTCGAACTCGATGCCGGTCTGGACGGCGAGGTCGGCGACCGCGCGGCTGACGGTGGTGAGTCGCTCCCCGGTGTTGATCGCGTTCTTGCCGTCGATGTAGTCGTGGCTCAGCTGGCCACTGGCCAGCTTGAACGGCTCCTCGCGGCGTTCGTAGCCACGGGTGCGAATCAGGTCGAAGGCGGCTTGCCAGGTCTCGGGGCGCTCGGACACGCATAGATCGTATGGCACGGCTCGGATGGCCCGGCTCGCGTGACGATCAGCCTTCGCGCGCCCGCCGCGTCAGTTCCACCGTGGCGGCCCGCAATTGGTCGGGCGAGTCGAGGCGTTCGGCGAAGCCGACGCGCGGGTAGGCCACGCCCCGGTCGGTGACCACCTTGAGGTCGAGGCCGTACCGGTCCACGCCAGTGCAGGTGGCCGCCGTGGTGTCCGGGTAGCCCCCGAGCGTCCTGGCCATCGCGGCCAGGGCGTCGGCGTGGTCGGCGTTGAGGTGCTCGATGGCTCCCGCGGCGATCGGCTGAACCGGGTCGGGTTGCGCCGTCGCGTAGTCGGGCCCGGCAGCGGAGTCCATCCGCCCGTAGCCGCCCACCCAGCGGACCCGGTCGACCCGCAGCACCCACAGGGTGAAGTCGCTGTAGTCGACGTAGTACTTCGCTGCCGGAACGGCGTCGAGGTGGGCTTGACGGGCCGCTGCCAGCTCGTCGCCGGCCGGGCGTTCGACCACACCGGCCAGGGTGATGCGGGAGTTGGCGAGCGGATCGGTGTCGGTGGCCGCGGCGACGATCGCGATGCTCGCCCGAGGGTCGCCGGACAGGTTGCGGCCGTGCTCGGCGAGGTTGGAGACGCACAGCACCGGCGCGCCGCCCAGCAGTCCGTAGGTGACGAACGACGCCCACGGATCGCCGGTGGCCGTCAGCGAGGCCAGCGTGCCGGTGTTGGTCGACGCCGCGATGGTGCGGGCCTCCTCGGCAGCCGACGGTCGCGTCGTGTTGACGGCCGCGGTCAGCGGGGGCGGAATCGACGGCGCGTCGCCGGGGTCGCCATGGTCGCGCAATGTCTCACCGGATGCCACGTCCGCACCCTACCGCCGCCCGGTGGCGGGTTTGCCTCGCTGGCGCTGGGGCCGGTTCGCTGGGGGTCGCCAGCCACCCAAAGGTCGATGTCGCGGCCGGGTGATGTGAGAGAATCGACCAACTGTGTTTCACCAGCTCAGACAATGGATGTAGCTGAAACGAGAGGGTTGTGCCGAACGCTGTGCTCCGTGTGTTGCTCGCCGGCGCTGCGCTGATAGCAGCGTTGCTGATGAGCGGCTTCGGGACGGGTGTGGCGGCAGCCGATCCAGAGGATCCGACCAACCCGACGGATCCTGGCACCGGTGGTGGTGACCCGCCTACCTCCAGCGAACCCGAGCCGACGACGGGGCTGCCGCCGACCGTCCCGCAGCCCAGCATCTTCGACATCCCGCAGACGATCGCCACCCAGCTGCGCGACATGTTCGGCAAACCCCTCAGCATCTTCGGAAACGGGCGCGTCCCTGGCACTCCGACCACACCCGACGTCCAGTCCGACGGTTCGTCGACCGGCCGCAAGCGCGACCGGCCCATCACCGGGAAGATCGAGCCGAAGCCGGACCTCGCCCCACCCCCGGGCGTCGCGCCCGCGCCGACCCGCCGCGGCGTCAGCACCTTCGAGGTCGCGCTGCCCTTCACTCCGAAGATCACCGTTCCGGTTCCCTCGGTCCCCGTGCCCGGTTACGAGAACATGCGATGGTCGCTCAACCTGACCGATCCCTATGCGGCCTACACGTCGGTCGGGGAGACCTTGAGCACTGTGAACTCGCTGCTGATGGACGCCTACGCGCCGTACGACCCGTTCCGGCCGCCTGCGCCCAAACCGCAGCCGACGTTCCGGACCATGCAGGAGGAGCCCTCCGTCGTCGAGGCCGAGGGCACCGGTGGCATCGTCCCGATGTCGAACGGCTCCTCGGGTCTCCCCGTGCTGCAGGCGCCAGTGGTGGTCCCGCCGATCCGCATCGCGCCGCCGCCGCGTCCCATCACCGGTTCGGCGCCCGCGGGGGTGAAGGTCCTCGCGGCGGGTTCGGCGGGCGTCCGGGCCCCCGAGCTCAAGGGATCGGTGGCCCAGACCGGTTCGATGCCGACGGAGCAGCTGCCGCCGGCCGGATCGGCGTCGGCCTCCGCGTCCGGCATGGGGGCCCCGGCCCCGCGGCAGGGATACCCCCGTTACCTGCGTACGGCGCGCGCGAACGAGCTGGCAATGGTCGCGGTGCCGGGGCTGGCCGCACTGATCGCCGTCACGTTCGGCGGCGGCGTCATCGGATACCGGCAGGCCAACTCGGGGCGCTACCTCCGGACCGACGCTGCGCGATTCCTGCAGTGAGCTCGACAAGGTCCCGTCCGCTGGTTCAAAGTGGCTGGCCGTGGGTAGCTTTGAAGACTGATGACTGAGGCGATGAACCTTCCGTTCGACCAATGGCTCCCGACGCAGCGGTGGTACGCGGGTCGGGGCCGCGAACTCTCCACGGTGCGGGCGGGTGAGGTGGTCCCGCTGCGGGGCGATCTCGACTTGGTGCTGCTCGACGTCGAGTTCACCGACGGCACGTCGCACCGTTACCAGCAGCTGGTCCGCTGGGACGGTGAACCGGGCACCGCGACGATCGGCTCGTCGGGCGTGCACACCGGCTACGACGCCCTCTACGACCCGGCCGCGGCCAAGTTTCTGCTGTCGCTGATCGACGAGTCCGCCAGCGTGGGTCCGCTTCGCTTCGTCAAGGAACCGGGCGCGGAGCTTCCGTTGCACCTCGACGGTCGGGTCATCGGCGCCGAGCAAAGCAACACCAGCGTGGTGTTCGGCGACGCCGCCATGTTCAAGGTGTTCCGCCGGGTCACCCCCGGCGTCAACCCCGACATCGAGCTGAACCGCGAGCTGGCCCGCGCGGGCAATCCGCACGTTGCCCGGCTGCTCGGCTCGTTCGAGACGACCTTCGGCGGGGAGTCGTACTCGCTTGGCATGGTGACCGAGTTCGCCGCCAACTCCTCCGAGGGCTGGGACATGGCCACCGCGAGCACGCGAGACCTGGCTGGCACCGGTGCGGACTTCGCCGGGGAGTCCTACCGCCTTGGTGAGGCCGTCGCCTCCGTGCACCAGACGTTGGCCGCGGCGCTGGGGACCGAGCAGCAGCCGTTTCCGGTCGAGGCGCTTCTCGAGCGCTTGAACGCTGTGGCCTCGATGGTGCCCGCCGTCGAGCAGTACCGGGAGGCGATCGAGGAACGCTATCGGAAGCTGGCTGGCGAGTCGCAGACCGTGCAGCGCGTGCACGGCGACCTGCACCTTGGCCAGGTTCTGCGTACGCCGCAGCGGTGGTTGGTCATCGACTTCGAAGGCGAGCCGGGGCAACCGCTCGAGGAACGCCGCAGGCCGGACTCGGCGCTGAGAGACGTCGCGGGCGTGCTGCGGTCCTACGAGTACGCGGCCTACCAACGGTTGGTCGACGGCTCCGAGCGCGACGACGAGTTGGCCGCGCTGGCCAGTGCGTGGGCCGACCGCAACTGCGCGTCCTTCTGCGACGGGTACGCCGCGGCGGCCGGTCACGACCCGAGGGACTCTGGCGGGACGCTTGCCGCCTACGAACTCGACAAGGCGGTCTACGAGGCCGGTTACGAAGCCAGGTACCGCCCGACCTGGTTGCCCATCCCGATGGCGTCGATCGCCCGGCTGGTGGGCGGCTAGGCGAGCGCCGCGACGGCCGCCTGCGCGGGCTTCGGCGTCCAATCCGAGCGGTACAGCCCGAACGTGTCGTCGGGGTTGCCGCTGCCGGTGTTGCGGTCACGGGTGGTGTAGACGTAGGCCGGTCCGGCGTACGGGAGCGTGCGCCACTTGGTGAGGAAGTCCGTCAGGTACGCGGCCTGGGTGGCCTCGTCGACGCTCGAGGTCGGCTCGCCGTACTCGGTGGCCCAGATCTTCTTGCCGCCGTCGCCGTTGGCCGCCATGCGGTCGTGGATCGCCCCCAGCTGCAGGAGCGGGGAGTTGGGCAGGTTGCCACCGGCGGAGAACATCGTCGTGTACTGGTACGGGTGGTAGGACAGCGCGTCGAAGGAGCCCCTCGCTCCTGCGGCGTACATCTGCTCGACGAACGTCACGGGGTCCATCGTCAGCGCGAAGAACGCGACCACGGCGCCGACGACGCCACCGACGACGAGCGCCGACGGGTCGGCGCCCTTGATCTTGGGGTAGGCCGCCTTGAGGAGTCCGGCGTACACGGCTGGCTCGGGTCCCTGCGGGCCGGACGTCCACGACGTCACGGCGTTTGGCTCGTTCCAGATCTCGTAGGCCGCGACCCGGCCGCGGAAGTGGCTGGCCGTCGCCGCGGCGAAGTCGCCGTATGCGCCAGCCGAGGCCGGGGGGCTGGAGATGGCGGGCAGCCCCGGTGCGACGGCCCACCCGGGCGACGACACCAGCGTGCCGAGCACCGACATGCCGCGGGCGTTGGCGGCGTTGACGATCAGGTCGGTCTGGCCGAAGTCGAACTGACCGGGGTTGGGCTCCATGCCGGCCCACGGCATCATCACGCGGACGTTGCGGATGCCGGTGGCAGTCATCAGGTCGAAGGTGCGGTTCACGTCGTCGGGTGACATGCCGTAGATGTCGGAGTCGGAGATGCCGACGGTGCTGGCCGAGGTGTTGATCGACGCCGTCTCGACGAACGGAATGGTGCGTGACGTGGGTTGCCACCCGAGTGCGGCGGTCGCCGACACGGCAGTGACGGTCGCCACCGCGGCGATCGTCTTGAAGATGTTGCGCACGCTATCCCCCATCTTGGGCCGAGCCTCGGCACCACGAACCTAACAAAGAGCTCTGTACTAGGGGTTTCGTCGTCGGCCCGGTGGAGCGTTACCCGACGAGGTTCCGCAGCGGTCTCACCGCTCCTTCACAGGTTGACCGAATGTCGGGATGCCTCACTGTCAGGTGTGACGTACACGCTGGGGACCCCGGTTCCGGTCCTCGCCGCCGAGCGCGTGCCGCGACGGGCGCGGGCCGTGACCGGGGACCGGGTCCGCCTCGGGCTCCTCCTGGTCGGCACCGCCGTCCTGTACCTGTGGAACGTCACGATCAACGGCATGGCCAACCAGTACTATGCGGCGGCCGCCCAGGCGGGTTCGCGTGACTGGGAGGCGTTGCTGTTCGGCTCGCTCGACGCCAACAACTTCATCACCGTCGACAAGCCGCCGCTGTCGCAGTGGGCGATGGGGCTTTCGGGGCAGCTGTTCGGTTTCTCCAGCGCCAGCATGCTCGTCCCGGAGGCGCTGATGGCGGTCGGCGCCGTCGCCCTGCTGTACGGCGCCGTCCGGCGGATCAGCGGACCGGGTGCCGGCCTGCTCGCCGGCGGGACGTTGGCGGTGACGCCGGTCGCAGTGCTCATGTTCCGATTCAACGATCCCGACGCCGCGATGGTCCTTCTCATGACGGCGGCGGCCTACTGCACCGTGCGGTCGCTGGAGCACGGGTCGGGCAGGTGGTTGGCGGGCGCCGGGGTGGCACTGGGATTCGCGTTCCTCGCCAAGATGCTGGAGGGTGCCCTGGTGATGCCGGCGCTGGCTGCCGCCTATCTGATGGCCGCACCGATCCGGTTGCGCGCCAGGCTGTTACACCTGCTGGGTGCGGCCGTGGCGTTCGTGGTGTCGGCCGGCTGGTTCGTGGTGTTGACGATGGTGTGGCCCGCGAGCGCGCGGCCGTACATCGCCGGGTCGACGGACAACGACTTCATGAATCTGGTGCTCGGATACAACGGGGTGGCAAGGGTTTTGGGGCATGGTCACTCGGTCGGGCCCGTGACCGCCGGTCGGGAGATCGGGACGGCGACCATCGGCGGCTTCGCCGGTCACCCGCAGGGGTTGAGACGCCTGGTGTCTGGCGAGTTCGGCTTCGAGATCGGGTGGTTGGTACCGGCTGCGCTGCTGGCAACGGTGTTGACCGTCGCGCTGCGGGGCAGGGCGCCGAGGACCGATCCGGTGCGCGCCGGTGCGGTGCTGTTCGGTGGGTGGTTCCTGGTCGACGGTGTGGTGCTGAGCTTCATGCACGGCACCATCCACGCGTACTACAGCTTGTCGATCGCGCCACCTGTCGCGGCGATCTTCGCCATCGGGGTGTCCCAGGCTTGGACTCGTCGCGAAAGGCTTTGGAGCAGAACCGCTCTCGCTGTCACCCTGCTGGCGGCCGGACTGTGGGGGTGGTGGTTGCTTGGCGGCAGTGCGATGTCGTCACCGGTGCTGCGGTGGGGCGTCTTCGGCGTGACGACGCTCGCGTCGACTGCGTTGCTGTGGTCGTGGCCCCCGGGTGGTCGGGCCGGGCGACGGTTCGTCGCCCCTACCCTTCTGACCGCGGCGTTGGTCGGAGCCCTTGGCGGGCCGGCCGCGTACGCGGTGGCGACCGTCGCCACACCGCATCAGGGCATCGGGCCGTCGGTCGGCCCGCCCGGCAGGGGATACCTTGGCGGCCGCACGCTGAGCAACCCGCGCCTCGACGCGCTTCTCGAGGCGACCGACACGCCGTGGTCGGCGGCCGTCGACCGGTCGACGGCAGCGGCCGGCCTCGAATTGGCCACCGGCACCGCGGTAATGGCGATCGGCGGGTTCTCCGGCACCGACCCCACTCCGACGCTGCAGCAGTTTCAAGACGACGTTGCCAAGCATCGGGTGGCGTACTACCTGGCGACGGGAAGTCCGGCGCGCACCACCGCCGCCGTCCGCGGCGACAAGAATGGCGAGTTCCGCTCGGGTACCCATTCCGACATCCAGCGCTGGGTCCGCAGCCAGTTTCCGGCCGTGACGGTCGGAGGTGTCACGGCCTACGACCTGCTCGCGCCGGAGCGGGCGGGACTATCTGACGAGGCGCCGCAACAGTGATGACGCGGTGAAGACTCCGAGCGCGGCGGCGATCAGCAGGACTCCGACGTCGAGCAGGGTGTTGCCCGGCGTGCCGAGCAGCAGCGCCCGTAGCGCGTTGACCTCGTAGCTCAGCGGATTCACCGCGGAGAGCCAGCGCAACCACTGCGGCATCACCTCCACGGGGTAGAGAGCGTTCGACGCGAAGAACAGCGGCATCGTGATGGCCTGTCCGATGCCCATCAGCCGGTCCCTGTTGCGCACGAGACCCGCCAGCGTCATCGACAGACACGCGAAGAACGCCGACCCGAGCACCACCACCACCATCGCCCCGAGGATGCGAATGGGGTTGGCGGTCAGGTGGATTCCCATCAGGTAGGCGATCACCATGACACCGACGACCTGCGCGACCGACCGCACGCCGGCCGCGAACGCCTTGCCCGTGATGAGGGCCGACGCCGGCGCCGGGGTGACCATCAGCTTGGCGAGGATTCCTGCGTCGCGGTCCCAGACGATCTGGATGCCGTAGAAGATCGAGATGAACAGGGCCGACTGCGCGATGATTCCTGGGGCGAGGAAGGCCAGGTACGGCACGTTCCCGGTGTCGATGACGTGCAGCCGGGAGAACGTCTGCCCGAAGATCAGCAGCCACAGCGCGGGCTGCACCATGCGAGTCACGAGTTCGCTGCGGTCGTGGCTGAGCTTCTGCAATTCGACGAGCGCGAACGCGCCCATCCGGCGCAACAGGCCGCCCGTGCGCCGGATGCCGCGCGGCGCCCGGATCAGGTCAACTGGCACGACGTGCCGCCCTTCTGCTGGAACGGATTTCGTTGAGGCCGCGTTTGGCGGCGTCCTCGGTCAGATCGGACCCGGCGTAGTGGCGGAACACGTCTTCGAGCGTCGGGTCGGGGGAGGCGTCGGAGCTCAGCGCGGACTTCAGGTCGTGCGGTGAGCCGACGGCCTGCAGCACGCCGTGGTGCATGAGCGCGACGCGGTCGCACAGCGCGTCGGCCTCCTCCATGTAGTGGGTGGTCAGCAGGACGGTCATGCCGTACTCGGCCTGCATGTCGGCCACCTGTGACCAAACCCCGTCGCGGGCAATGGGATCCAGTCCAACCGTCGGCTCGTCGAGGATCAGCAGCGACGGCCGGTTCACCAGAGCCTGGGCGAGTTCCAGTCGGCGCACCATGCCGCCGGAGTAGGTGCCTGCGAGATTCTCCGCCACGTCGAGGAGTTGCATGGCCGACAGTGCCTCGTCGACCCGCGCCCTGCGCTGCTTGCGAGGGACGTCGTAGAGCCGGGCGAACAGGTCGACGTTCTGCCTGCCCGTCAGGGCGGACTCAATCGAGAGTTGTTGTGGCACATAGCCGAGGTTGTGGCGGATGTCCATGGTGTCGCGCCGGGCGTCGAGGCCGAAGATGCGCACCTCGCCGTGCTGGACGGGCGTGAGCGTGGTGAGCACCCGGACCACCGAGGTCTTGCCTGCGCCGTTGGGGCCGAGCAGGCCGAGCGTCTCGCCCGCCTGGACCTCGAGGGTGACGTCGTCGACTGCGGTGAAGTCGCCGTAGCGGTGAGTCAGGTTGCGGCACTCGATCGCCGGTGTGGGGGTCATGCCTCCTCCTCGTGCAACAGGCGGGTGACCTCGGCCAGCACCGTCAGGCCGTCGTGCAGGCGCTCGCGTTGACCGGGCTCCAAGCGGGACAGCACGGCGCCGAGCGCGGCTCTGCGGACGGCCCGGGATTCGTCGGCGACCCGCTGGGCCGACTCGGTCAGCCGGAGCCGGCCGACGCGCCGGTCGTCGGGGTCGACGGTGCGCACCAACAACCCGTCGGCGCAGAGCCGCGACACCAGGGTGGACGCGGTGTTGGGGGCCAGGCCAAGGTCGGCGGCGGCGTGGCGCACCGCGATGTCGGGTTGGCGACCGACCAACCGCAGAAGTTCGGCCTGCGATTCGGGAAGTCCGGAGCCGATCCGGGGGCCTCCGCCGGATCGGCGAACCTGCCGACGGAAGCGCCCCGCGGTCGCGAGCAGTTCGGCCGCGAGGTCGGTGCTGGTGTGCATCCCGCCACGTTACCTCTGTCGCAGAGGTAACGATTGGGGTCGGGGTTTACCCGGGGCTCACCTCGGGCACCATGGCGGCATGTCCACATCCGATTTCGACGACTTCCCGCTGTCGCAGTCCGAAGAACTCGACTCCGACGAGATCCGGAACGACGACGGCGACGAGGTCGCCGATCCGCCCGAGCGGTGGATCGACGCCAAGGACGACGAGACCCTCGACGAGCGGTTGTCCGAAGAGGTGCCCGACGTGACGGCCGAGCTGGACGACGAGGACGCCGAGGACGACGACGAGACCGAGGCCCACGACTCCGACGCTGGCGGCGGGCTCGAGGTGGTGGCCGACGACGAGCTGGACCGGCTCGACACGCAGCGCCACGGCCGCGAGCAGGGTCAGATCGACGGCACACCAGAGGACGGCTCGTCGTTCTTCGACATCGTCGAATAACGCGCGACCGCCGGATGGCCCGCCACAGGCGGGCCATCCGGGATCGTCCAGCGCGTCTAGTCGGGGGCTCCCGAGCTTTCCTCGGCGGCCTGCAGCACCATTACCGAGCGGGCCTCGACCGACAGGGCGGCGCCCGCCGCCACCGGCCGTGATCCCTCCATGACCGCACCCTCGACGGTGTAGATCACGGGCTGCCAGGCCGCGCCGAATTCCTTTGGCGGCAGCGTGAAGTCGATGGGCTCGTGGTGGGCGTTGAAGCACATCACGAACGAGTCGTCCGTGACCCGCTGGCCGCGTGGGTCGAGGTCGGGAATTCCCTGCCCGTTGAGGTACACGGTGATGGACTTGCCGAAGCCCGAATCCCAGTCCTCGTCACTCATCTCCGAGCCGTCGGGCGCGAACCACGAGATGTCCGGCAACCGCTCGGAACCCCGAACGCGGACCGGGCGTCCGTCGAAGAACCGCCGCCTGCGGAAGATCGGATGCGCCGCGCGCAACGCGGCGACCGACTGCGTGAACGCGATCAGCGAGGCGTCCGCGGTCGACCAGTCGATCCACGTGATCTCGTTGTCCTGGCAGTAGCCGTTGTTGTTGCCGCCCTGCGTGCGGCCCAACTCGTCGCCGTGGCAGATCATCGGAACACCCTGGGACAGGATGTTGGTGGTGATGAAGTTGCGCACCTGCTGAGCGCGCAACGCCAGGATCTCCGGGTCGTCCGTCTCACCCTCGACGCCGCAGTTCCAGGAACTGTTGTTGCTCTCGCCGTCGTTGTTGCCCTCGCCGTTGGCCTCGTTGTGCTTCTCGTTGTAGGACACCAGGTCCCGCAGCGTGAAACCGTCGTGGGCGGTGACGAAGTTGATCGACGCGACCGGCCGGCGGGCGGTGTGCTCGTACAGGTCGGCCGAGCCGGTCAGTCGCGACGCGAACTCGCCGAGGCTGGCGTCTTCACCACGCCAGAAGTCGCGGACGGTGTCGCGGTACTTGCCGTTCCACTCGGTCCACTGCGGAGGGAAGTTGCCCACCTGGTAGCCGCCGGGGCCGACGTCCCACGGCTCGGCGATCAGCTTCACCTGGCTGACGGTCGGGTCCTGCTGCACCAGCTCGAAGAACGTCGAGAGCTTGTCTACGTCGTAGAACTCGCGGGCCAACGTGGACGCCAAGTCGAACCGGAAGCCGTCGACGTGCATCTCGGTCACCCAGTACCGCAGGGAGTCCATGATCAGCTGAAGCGCGTGCGGGTGGCCGGCGTTGAGGCTGTTTCCGGTGCCGGTGTAGTCCATGTAGTAGCGCTTGTCGTCGTCGACGAGTCGGTAGTACGCGGCGTTGTCGATGCCGCGCATCGACAGGGTGGGCCCCATGTGGTTGCCCTCGGCGGTGTGGTTGTAGACCACGTCGAGGATGACCTCGATGTTGGCCTCGTGAAGGGCCCGCACCATCGCCTTGAACTCCTGCACCTGACCGCCGGGCGTGGCGCTGGCGCCGTACTTGGAGTCCGGCGCGAAGAAGCCGATGGTGTTGTAACCCCAGTAGTTGGACAGCCCCTTGTCGATGAGGGTGGAGTCGTTGGCGAAGTGATGCACCGGCATCAGCTCGATCGCCGTGATCCCGAGGTCCTTGAGGTGCTCGATGATCGCGGGATGCGCGATCGCGGCGTACGTTCCGCGGCTGCGCTCCGGGATGTCGGGGTGCGTCTCGGTCAGACCCTTGACGTGGGCCTCGTAGATGATCGAGTCGGCGTATTCGTGCTGCGGCGGACGGTCGGTGCCCCAGTCGAAGAACGGGTTGATGACGACGGACTTGGGCATGCTCGCCGCCGAGTCGTCGTCGTTGCGGCTGTCTGGGTCGCCGAAGTCGTAGGAGAACAGCGACTGGTCCCACTGGAAGGTGCCGTCGATGGCCTTCGCGTACGGGTCGAGCAGCAGCTTGTTCGGGTTGCAGCGTTGCCCGGACGGTGGATCGTACGGGCCGTGCACGCGGTAGCCGTAGCGCTGACCTGGTTCGACGTCGGGCACGAAGCCATGCCAGATGTATCCGTCGACCTCGGGGAGCTTCAGCCGGGTCTCGACGCCGTCGGCGTCGAAGAGGCAGAGCTCGACGTAGTCGGCCGCCTCGCTGAAGACCGCGAAGTTGCTACCGGAGCCGTCGTAGGTGGCGCCGAGCGGGTAGGCCTTGCCGGGCCACATTTCCCACTGCATCTCGTCTCGTGCAGGGGGGTCGGGCTGCGACGCCGGCATGACGGCAGGCGTCGCGGTGTCCTTCGAACTGGTGGCTGACGAGCTGGGTGGGGCCAAGATGCACACTCCGTGTAGGTGAAGGTCGAACAAGGCGACGATACGGTGCGATCGGCCGCGGGAGCATGGCGGGCGAAACGCACCAACGTGAGGTATGCCGGTTGGCCACCGGGTGTGAACTGCCCAATTACCGGGGTGTGCAAACCGACGGCGGGTGGCCGTGTGGTCACGGTCACCCGGGGTGGTTCAGGCGATCGTGACCCCGGCGGCCCGCAATGAGTCGAGTGCTTCGGCGGTCGTCGTGGGCGACACTCCCGCCGTCAGGCCCGTCAGGACCCGGGTGCTGAACCCGGCCGCGACCGCGTCGGCGGCGGTCGCCTTCACGCAGTAGTCGGTGGCGATCCCGACCACGTCCACCGCGTCGACGTCGTGCCCGCGCAGCCAGTCGGCGAGCCCGGTGCCGTGGTCGCAGTGGAACCCCTCGAAGCCGCTGTACGCCGCCGAGTAGTGGCCCTTGTGGAAGACGTCCTCGAACGCCGACGGGTCGAGCCCGTCGTGGAACTCCGCGCCAGGCGTGCCCGCGACGCAGTGCCGCGGCCAGGTGTCGCGGAAGTCGGGGTCCTCGGAGAAGTGCCCACCGGGGTCGACGTGATAGTCCATCGTGGCGACGACGTGGTCGTAGTCGTGCCCGGCCAGCAGCTCGGTGATCCGCCGCGCCACCTCGGCACCGCCCTCGACGGCCAGCGAACCGCCCTCGCAGAAGTCCTTCTGTACGTCCACGACGATCAGAGCGCGCATGCCGCCAGTATCCCCGATCAGCCGCCGAACAGCAGGTAGAGCCCGGTGAAGGTGTAGCCGACCATGACCAGCATCATCGCGAGCTGCCCCGTCACCTGGTGGCGCTTGGGCAGCAGGCGCAGCGCGCGGTCGTGCGCGGCGATGACCCCGGCGACGTGCCCGCCGACGACGAATCCCACCTTCAGCGTCGCCAGCACCGAGGGGTGCGACGACAGCAGGTAGTACGGCTGGACGTCGGGCAGTCCGACCAGCCGCAGCACCGTCTGCTGGCCGCGTTCGACGAGGTAGGTCAGATAGTGGGCGAACACGTAGCCGATCACGATGGGGATCAGCGAGTGCGCCATCAGCCCTGGCAGTTCGCGACGGCGCTGCGCGTCGACCCCGCCGGTCGCGCGGGCCGCGAACCAGAACGTCGTCGCCACGACGCCGGCGAACAGCAGGAGTCCGGCGGTGCGGATGAGGACCGCGATCGCCGGCGTGCTGCCGGACGCTTCGTCGACGAGGTTGCGCCACTGCGGCATCGCCGAGAAGCTGTCGAACGCCGTCGACCCCAGCAGGATCGCGAGCACCGCGATCGTTCCCGGCCGCACCGGCATCGACGGCAGGTGGTCGAAGGGGTTGCCGATCGCGATGCGGCCGTCGTCGTTGCGCCGCATCGGTGACAACCGCGACGCCACCACGCCGTACACCTCGAAGGGATCGGCGCGCGCGTTCCACCTGGTGCCGAACGCCAACGCGCCGGCGAACGTCACGGCGACATAGACCGAAAGCCAAATCTCCACTGCCGCAAGCGATCCGGGGTCGGGACTGGCGAGTTCGAGCCACACGAATGCGAACAGTCCGGCGGCGGCGGGCCAGTAGCCCCACGCGTCCGGATAGCTCAGCGGTGGGGCGCGACGCGACGGCGGCAGCAGCCGGTAGACGGTGCGCACCGGCGACAGCAGGCGCCACACCGGGCCGATCGCCAGCGACAGCGCCACCAGACCGACCCACAGCAGCACGTAGAAGACGCCGGGCAGCGCGTTGTCGCCGTCCTGCGGACCGAACACCGCCGCGACCGCCACCCACGCCGCCAGCAGCAGCCCCGCAACGGCCACCGTCCAGCGCGTCGCGGGGGCGTCGCACACCGTCGTCACCCATTGCGGCAGCGGGCGGCCAGGCTTGTTCGCGTCGAAGCGCGGCTTCTTCCACGCCAGGGCCACGACGGCGAAGGTGAACGTCAGCGCCCACGCCGCGCCGATCAGCGCGTAGGTGTACGGGATCGGTAGATCGTTCGAGCCACCAAGGCCGTGCGCGAGGATCACTGCACGGCGATGGAGGCGATCGTGCGGTTCAGTTCGTGCAGTTCGACGTCGACCTTGCCGGGCACGGTGACGGTGAACTGAAACGACTGACCGGGCTTCGGCTCGACGGCAAACGTGTGCTCCGGATTGGAGTGGACGTGCAGCTGGTCGGCGGCGTCGCTGTCGATCCGAAGCACGATCGGGTCGCCCACCTTGGCCTGAAGTTGTTCGTTGGTTGGCGTCACCTTGCCGCCCTTGATGGTGACGTCGACGACGAGCTGCTCAGGGGGAGCCTGCTGGTCGGACAGCTGCGGGATGGAGGTCGAGCTGCCCGAGCCGCCGGAGGCCGTCGCACTGCTCGACGTCGCACCGGAATCGGTGGATCCGCCGCATCCCGCGAGGAGCAACGCGGTGGTGGCGGTCAGGGCGGCGAGTGTCGTCTGCGTGGTCACGGTGTCCCATCTTGGTCGGCGGCGGCTGAAGGTCCGCTGGGTGTCGCGTCCTCGTCCTCTTCGGCCTCCAGCCTGCGGTCTCGCCGCGCCACCCAGATGACCACGGCCACCACCAGGATGGCCGGTGCGAACGCCGGGATCGCCAGCAGCGCCGAGTGGTCGGCGAGGATTTGGACGTCGGGTGCCTGGCTCATACCCGCGCGGTTGGCTCGGACTCGGTCTTGCTCTCGGTCGGCTCGTTCTTGTTGAGTCTGCCTGCGCCCCAAGCGAGTCCGGCGATCATGAGGAGGGTGCCGGCGAGGACGATCAGGCAGCCGATGAGCCAGAGTGCCTGCGGCGTGTCGGGGTTGCGCTCCCGCTGCAGGATGGTGATCTCGGAGACGAACGGCCGGGTCATCTGCGCGTCGGCGGGCACCTCGGGCGCTCCGATGCCGGGATCGCCGTGCAGGTAGATGGGCACCGCGGTCAGCATGCGGCCGTCGTGGACGCGCAGCAGCGTCTTCCATTGGCCCGATACGGGCATCGGTTGGGTCGAGCGGTAGTGGCCAGGGCCGACCTTCTCGAGGTGGTCGACGAAGATGCCGCGCTGGTTGGCCAGCCCGCCCTGCCAGCCAAGCACCGAGACCCAGTTGGGGTCCTCGCTGATCAGGTCCGGTGGGTTGATCCGGATGTCGGCGGTGGCCATGCGCTGGTCGCCGATGCTGGGCGCCTCGGTCATGGTGAACGAGGCGGTCGCGTTCTGCGGGACGTCGTACCGCAGGCCGTTCGCGGTGGCGCCTCCGATGGCGATCACGGCGAGCGTGACGATGCCGATGCCGATCGCGCGGCTGGGCAGCTTCTGGTTGGTCAGCACCATGCCGACCATCGCGCCGCACACGCCGACCAGTGCGGCGACCGGCACGGCCATGGCCAGCGCCTCGGGCCAGATGCTGGTGGGCCAGGAGTACCGGTAGACGGCGTCGATCCAAAACGACTCCAGCCAGAGGCCTAGGGTCGCGACGCCGATGCCGCCGACGAGACCGAACAGCAGGGGCTTCTTGATCAGCGGGGTGAGGGCGATCAACTCGACGACGACGGCGGCGCCGAGGTAGAGGGCGAACCAGTTGATCGGCGCGCCGAGGATGGGGCCGACGAGGATCGCGACCAGTCCGCGCAGCGCGATGGCCAGCAGGGCGGCGACGATCGCCGCGCCGCGGCCGAGCATGATCCGGGCGGCCACCAGAGCGAAGGCGCCTGCGGCGGCGATGAGCATCGGCTCGAACACCTGGCGAAACTGCATGACGCCGAAGTCGAACTCCACCTGGAAGACCGACAAGCCGATGACGATGCCGCCGAAGGCCAGGTACTGGATGAACTTGATGCCGGGGCCGTCCTTGGGCTGGTTCTCACCGACCGCGCGGCGGCCCTCGTGCTCGAGGTACAGCGCGGTCAGCGTCGAGAAGCCGGCGCCGCCGATCAGCATCAGGTGGGTGGGACCCCACAGCGTGACGTCTTGGCCGAAGATGCGGTGCCAGACGTCGTCGAGCGGGAATCCGATCAGGGCGTAGAGGCCGCAGCCGGCCATCAGGAGGCCGCCGACGGGGGCATACCAGTGCCGGGTGATGCGGACGGCGGACGGTCCCGGCTTGTCGTAGGGCAGCACGCAGGCCAAGCAGCCGGCGACGAAGAGGATGAACAGTCCGAAGAGGATGAAGTAGTGCGCGGGGTTCGCCAGGGGGCCGGGGTCGCGGCCCTTTCCGATGTGCAGGCTGACGTCCCAGATGAAGCCGAAGAGCGCACTGATGATGGTCGTGATGAACAACGCGATGGGCAGCGCCACCCACGCCGGCCGGTTGAACTTGCGCCCGGCCCACTCGCCCAGATCGTGCAGCCAGGTGATCTTCCGCATTCGGTGCAGGTAGCCGACCCAGATGAGGGCGACGCCGACGACCAACCCGCCCGCGGAGAGGCCGATGATCTCGTTGAGGGCGGCGCCGCCACCCTCGGTGCCCTGCGCGAGATACGCCACGTTCGGTTGCAACGACTGCACTGTCATATCCCCTTGTCGAGTCCTGCGGACGACGGAACCCTACCCGTCGGTAATGTTGCCAGACCGGGCGAGGCGATACCAGGGGTACCGCGAACCTCGGCCGTCATTTCTTGCGCGGGGGCTTGAGCACCTTCATCGCGAGGTTCATCACCGGCGGCGGCACGCGGTCGCGGGCCTCCATGGCCCGATTGGCGACCCTGGTTCTTGCGGGGGTGCCGCGGCCGAACCAGGCGTTCAGCGGTCCGCCCGTCGGCTCCAGGTCGACGTGCATCGGGGGCCTGCCGTCCGCGGCGCCCAGCGCGTTGGAGATGACCATCCGCTGGATCTCGCTGGTGCCCTCGAAGATCGTGTAGAGCTTGGCGTCGCGGTACCACTTCTCGACCGGATGGTCCTTGATGTAGCCGTAGCCGCCCATCGTCTGGATCGCGCGCTCGGTGGTCTTCACCGCCAGTTCGGTGGCGGCGAGTTTGGCCATCGATCCCTCGCCTCGCTCGAACGGCACGCCGGTCGCCGCCATCCAGGAGGCCCGCCAGGTCAGCAACCGCGCGGCGTCGAGTTGGGTCGCCAGGTCGGCCAGCGGGAAGGCGATGCCCTGGTTGTCGATGATCGGAGCGCCGAACGCCTCGCGGTCGTTGGCGTAGCTCGTCGCGTATTCCAGTGCGGCCCTGCTGATTCCGAGTGCTTGCGCGGCGACCATCGGCCGGGTCTGCTCGAGCGCCCCGAGCGTCGCGGACCCGGAGTGCTTGCCGCCTTCGACGGCCTCGCGGGCCTTGGCCAGTTTGTGTTCCAACTTCTCGTGGCCGCCAAGCAGGTTCGCGGCGGGCACGCGGACGCCGGAGAATTTCAGCTCCGCGGTGTGCGAGGCGCGGCACCCCAGCTTGTCGAGTTTGCGGACCATCTCCAGCCCCGGCGTGAGGCCGGGCACGATGAACAGCGCCTGGCCCTCGTGACCGAGGTCGGGGTCGACGTTCGCGTTGACGACGTGCACGTCGGCGATGCCGCCGTTGCCGATCCACATCTTGTGGCCGTCGATGACCCAGTCGTCACCATCCCGGCGCGCGGTGGTGCGGAGATTCCGGACGTCGCTGCCGCCCTCGGGTTCGGAGATGGCCAGCGCGGCCAGCTTCAGGTCGCCGGGGGTGCCGAAGCACTGCGGCGCCCATTCGAGCATCTGCTCCGGTGAGGCGGCCTGCCCGATCGCCGAAAGGGCGAGCGCGGGCATGACGACGGCGAGGCCGATGCCCGCACACCCCCAGAAGATCTCCTCCATGAACATCGGCAGTGACAGGCCGCTGGGGTCGCCGATGAGGTCGCGATAGAACAGCGGACTGTAGAAGCCCTGCTGAGCGGCCTCCTCGAGCACGGGCCACGGGAACTCCTGGCGGGCGTCGTAGTCGGCGGCCACCGGACGGATCACGTCCTCGGCGAACTCGTGGGCGCGCCTGGCCAGGTCGTGCTGCGCGATGGTGGGGGTGAGGTCGAAACTCATGCGGTCCGCCCTTCGGTATACATGTGTTCACTGATACCCACTCGGGCGGCGCCGAATCACGTCGGTCGGCCTAGCCTCGGAGGGGTGAAGCTCGTCGTGCCGCGTCTTCGCCAGCGCGACGGGGTGACCTGCGGGCCCACCGTCGCGCTGATGGCTGGTGCGCTTCTCGACCCCGGTTACCGCGCCAACCTCGCGGACCCGCGCTGGTCGGACGCCGAGCAGGGCCGGGTGCATGCGGTGGCGAATCGGATCTGGCCGCGCACGCTCGGCACCACGCCGTGGGGCATGGCGAAGGTCGTCAGCGTGCACAGCGCCGCGCACCGCGTCCGCTACGGCTGGCGGCTGGCGCGACCCGGTGACGAACTGGCCGATGTGGAACGTGCCGTTCGGGCGCGATGGCCGGTCGCGATGCTGATCGGGAACGTGATCCCGCGGCACTGGGTGCTCCTCGTCGGCTGCGACGGCATGGCGTTCGACTGCTACGAGCCGTCGTCGGGCGAGGTGCGGCGGGTGCCGACGGCGGCGATTCCCGGGGCCCAACTCCAGGTGCTCGGCTTCCCGCGGCCTTTCGCATTCGTGCTACCCCGTTCGAACATATGATCGAACGATGGGCGAGCTCCAGTCGATCGGCTATCACGGTCAGCCGGTGCAGCAGGCGTTCCGCCGCGTCGACCCACCGACGCCCGTCCTGGTCGACCTGTCGGCCGTCTTCCCCCGCGAACCCCACCGAACCGGCGGCTACAACCCGGCCGGCCTGCAGATGCACGCGGTCGTCGAGGGTCGACTCAGCTGCTGGGGGCTCTGTGAGCAGGGCTTCTGGTGGGGATTGGTCACCTACGACATCACCTACGGCCCCAACCGGAAGTCCGTCACCCACTGGATTCCGTCCTGGACGTTGAAGCGCAAGCCGGACCACCGTCCGTAGGCTGCAGGGATGGCCCGCAACTACGCCACCGCCGACCGGGTGGACCTCGTCGCACTGCTCGACTTCGTCCGACCCCGGCATCGGATGGTGCTGACCACCTTCCGATCGGACGGTTCGCCGCAGAGCTCGCCGGTGACGGGCGGGGTCGACGAGGCGGGCCGGATCGTCGTCGCCAGCTATCCGCAGCGGGCCAAGGCGGCGAACGTTCGCCGCGATCCACGCGCCAGCGTGACGGTGCTCTCCGACGACTTCAACGGCCCGTACGTGCAGGTCGACGGGGATGCGGAAGTGATCGATCTGCCCGATGCGGTCGAGCCGTTGGTCGACTACTTCCGGGCGGTCGCCGGCGAGCACTCCAACTGGGACGAGTACCGCCAGGCCATGGTCGACCAGGGAAAATGCCTGATCAGGGTCACGCCGGTGCGTTGGGGGCCGGTGGCGACCGGCGGATTCCCGCCGCCGTGACGTTGCCCGCCGCGGTCGTCGCGGATGGCCGCGTTGCGGCAGCTAGCCAGTCAAACTATAGTCTGGACACATGTCCAGAGCGCAGATTCCGACTCTGGCCGCGGTGAATTAGCCATGCGGATTGCCCTTCTGTCGTATCGAAGCAAGACGCACTGTGGTGGACAGGGCGTCTACGTCCGTCATTTGAGTCGCGGTCTCGTAGAACTTGGCCACGACGTTGAGGTGTTCTCGGGGCAGCCATATCCCGAGGGTCTCGACCCGCGGGTGCGTCTGACCAAGGTGCCGAGCCTGGACCTCTATCGAGAGCCCGATCCGTTCCGCGTCCCGCACGTCAGGGAAATCCACGACCGCATCGATTTGCTCGAGCTCCTCACGACGTGGACGGCCGGCTTCCCCGAGCCGAAGACGTTCTGCATGCGCGTCGCGCGGATTCTGCGTGAACGGCGCGACGAGTTCGACGTCGTCCACGACAACCAGAGCCTTGGCGACGCTCTCCTCAAGGTGGCGAAGCTCGGCCTGCCGCTGGTGGCCACGGTGCACCACCCGATCACCAGGGACCGCGTCGTCGACGTCGCCGCCGCGACGTGGTGGCGCAAGCCGTTGGTCAAGAGGTGGTACGCCTTCGCCGAGATGCAGAAGCAGGTCGCGCGCAAGATTCCCGAGCTGCTGACCGTGTCGACGTCGTCGGCCGTGGACATCGCCGACGACTTCGACGTCGACCCCGACCAGCTGCACGTGGTGCCCCTCGGCGTGAACACCGAGCTGTTCCGGCCCAGCGAGCACCGGGTGCGCAACCGCATCATCGCGATCGCCAGTGCCGACGTCCCGCTCAAGGGCGTCAGCCATCTGCTGCATGCCGTGGCCCGGCTGCGGGTCGAGCGTGATCTCGACGTTCAGCTGGTCTCGAAGCTCGAACCGAACGGGCCCACCGAGAAGCTGATCGCCGAACTCGGCATCTCCGACATCGTGCACAGCTCGAGCGGCTTGACCGACAACGAACTGGCGGACCTGCTCGCTTCGGCCGAGGTGGCCTGCATTCCTTCTCTCTACGAAGGCTTTTCGTTGCCCGCCGTCGAGGCGATGGCCAGCGGCACGCCGATCGTCGCCAGCCGCGCTGGCGCCCTTCCCGAGGTCGTCGGCGAGGACAACGTGTGCGCACGTCTGGTCCGCCCCGGCGACGTCGACGACCTGACCAGAGTGCTCGGCGAATTGCTCGACTCCCCATTGGAGTTGCGCAGACTCGGCGCCAACGGCCGCGCGCGCGCCGTGGACGTCTTCAGTTGGGAATCGGTGGCCGCACAGACGGTCGCCGTCTACGAACGCGCAATGAAACGAGTGAAGACATGTTGACCGTCGACTTCGACAGGTTGGGTGTTGGTGCGGGCAGCAGCCTCATCGACGTGGGATGCGGAGCGGGCAGGCACTCGTTCGAGGCGTTCCGCAGGGGGGCCGACGTCGTCGCCTTCGACCAGGACGTCGCCGAGCTGAACAACGTCGACGCGATCCTGCAGGCGATGCAGGAACAGGGCGAGGCGCCCGCGTCGGCGAAGGCCGAGGCCGTCAAGGGTGACGCGCTCGACCTGCCATACGACGACGGCACCTTCGACTTCGTGATCGCCTCGGAGATCCTCGAGCACGTCCCGCAGGACGAAGCCGCGATCGACGAGTTGGTCCGCGTGCTCAAACCCGGTGGGCGACTTGCCGTTACGGTTCCGCGCTGGCTGCCCGAGAAGGTGTGCTGGGCGCTCTCGGACGAGTATCACGCCAACGAGGGCGGACACATCCGCATCTACCGAGCCGACGAACTCGAGGGCAAGGTCACCGCAAGGGGCATGCGGTTCGACCACCGGCATCACGCGCACGCGCTGCATTCGCCGTTCTGGTGGTTGAAGTGCGCCGTCGGCGTCGACAAGCCGGACAATCCGCTCGTCACGACCTATCACAAGATGCTGGTGTGGGACATGATGTCCCGGCCGTGGCTGACCCGCAACGCCGAGTCGCTGCTCAACCCGCTGATCGGCAAGAGCGTCGCTTTGTACTTTGAAAAGCCGGCGGGCTTCCAGAAGCCGGCGGCCTGATCCGTGCGGCGTCACGAGATTCCTGGGGTCCCAGGCGTTCTGACGCCGGAACAGTGCCGTCAAACGGGGGAGTCGATCGCCGCGACGCAGGAGTCCTCAGGGGCGCTGCCGTGGTTCACCGGTGGGCACACCGACCCGTGGGACCACGTCGAGAACGCGATGGCGTTGACCGTCACCGGACTGTGGGACCAGGCGCGGGCGGCCTTCGACTGGTGCCGCAACGTGCAACGCACCGACGGCTCGATGCCGATCCAAATGCGCAACGGCGTTCTCGAAGACGGCAACAGCGACAGCAACTTCTGCGCCTACGTCGCCACCGGCGTGTGGCACCACGTGCTGGTCACGGGTGACCGCGGCTTCGCTCACGACATGTGGCCGGTCGTCAGGCGAGCCGTCGACTTCGTGTTGACGATGCAGCTCGACGGCGGCGAGATCGCTTGGGCCAGAAGTCAATCCGGAATCTTGCCGGAGGCGTTGCTCACGGGTTGCGCGAGCATTCACCACAGCATCCGGTGCGCGCTGGCGCTGGCCAACTACGTCGGCGAATCGCAGCCGGAGTGGGAGGTGGCCGTCGGCACCCTTGGCCACGCGATCGTGGAGCATCCCGAGTCGTTCAACCTCAAGGACGACCACGCGATGGAGTGGTACTACCCGGTGCTGTGCGGAGCCTTGCGCGGCGGCGCCGCACGGGCGCGCATCGACGAGCGGTGGGACCGGTTCGTCGTGCAGGGTCTCGGCATTCGCTGTGTCGACCACCGGCCGTGGGTGACGGGCGCCGAGACCTGTGAACTGGTGCTGGCGCTGGACGCCATCGGCGATTCGGTACGAGCACACGAGCAGTTCGCCGCCATGCAGCACCTCCGCGAGGAGGACGGCTCCTACTGGACCGGTCTGGTGTTCTCCGACGGCAAGCGCTGGCCCGTCGAGCGCACCACGTGGACGGGTGCCGCCATGATCCTCGCGGCCGACGCGCTGTCGTCGACGACGGCGGGCAGCGGCATCTTCCGTGGCGTCGATCTTCCCCGCGGTCTCGAGGGCGAATTCGACTGCGCCTGCGCGACATCCGGCCGCTGACCACCGGAGTTCACCGGATGTAACCGTGGTGGTGGAACCTGTTCCCGCCGCTGCGCTTGGCGCGGTACATCGCCTTGTCGGCTACCCCGACGAGATAGTGCACCATCGACTCGTGCTGACGCGCGGGCACCTCGTCGAGCCGTGCGCACGCCGTGCCGACGCTGGCGGTGACGGGCACCGGAAGTTGGGCGATGGTGTCGCAGATCCGTTGGGCCAGCGGCGTCGCGTCACCGGTGGGGGAGGTGTCGGCGACGACGAACTCCTCTCCGCCGGTGCGCGCGATGATCGCCGTCTCGCAGGCGCTCGCCCGCAAGGCGTTGGCCACGTCGACCAGAACCCGGTCGCCCGCAAGATGGCCGTGACGGTCGTTGATCGACTTGAAGTCGTCGAGGTCGACCACCGCGACCAGCAGGAACATGTCCGTCGCGGGTGTAGCCAGCAGCAGGCTCGTGGTCTCCAGTTGGAACGACCGCCGGTTGCACAGGTTGGTCAACGGGTCGAGCTCGGCCCGCACCAGGTCGTTGGTCAGCGCCCGGATGAGCACCTGAATGGCAAGCGGCAGTGCGATGTTCACCTGCAGCACCAGGAAGAGGTCCACCGCCGCGAGCGCGACGTGTCCGTCCGAGGCCATCTGGACCGCCGCGGTGGTGGCGACGACCGCAGCGACGGCGAAGTTGTAGACGACGTACTTCGAGGTGAGGAAGAACGCGATGTAGGCACCGCTGGTCGCGAAGGCGATGCAGCCGACGAGCGTGGACACCGGTTCGGGGTAGGCCAGGCACGCGAGGGCGATCGAGGTGTTGGTCACCAACGCGAACGCGACCGATTGCGCGGGGCTCGGCCACCGCACCGACCACAGGATCATCCCGGACACACCGCCGGCGAAGGCGAGCCACGTCATCGCCACCGGAAGGGGGTCGCGCGGACCGCCCGCCCCCAGCAGGAGGGCCACCAGGCACAGCGACAGCGACGCCGAGATCACCGCCATCATGAGGCGGGTGGCCCGGCTGATGCCACGGGAGTGGATGTAACCGCTCAACCAGTCGTAATGGCTGGGTTGCCGCCACCAGCGCCCGAATGCGCCCACGTCCACCCTCCCGCCCCAGTGAGCAAATTATGCATGGCCGTCAGATCGGCGGATTGCGGTATGGCTCAGGTGCTCAACGTACAACCGCGCGCTGGGGTTCCGCCGCCGCGTTTGCCACGCGCCGTGGGTAGTGTCGTCGCCGGGGCAACCTCGGATTTCGCACTCACCGTCGGCAAGGAGCCCGCCATGGACGTAGCTCGTGACCACGACCGCTGGGCGTTGTTCACGTGTGCGCGGCGCGGCCACGTCACCTACGCGCCCGACGACGACGCGCTCGCCGAGAGGCTCAGCGGTAGGACGGGTCTCGGCGAGGTGTGGCGTTGCCTGCGCTGCGGGGACTTCGTGTCGGGGCCACCCCACGGGCGCGGGCCCACCGAGGATGCGCCGCTCGTCATCCGGGGCAAGGCGCTGCGGCAGGCGCTCATCCTGCGCGCACTCGCGGTGGAGCGCTGGATCCGCGCGGTGCTGATCGCGTTCGCCGCGTGGGCGGTGTGGACGTTCCACGGTGCCAGGGGATCCATCCAGGCGGCACTCGACCGGGACCTGCCGCTGCTGCGGGCCTCCGGGATCAAGGTCGACCAGATGACGGCAATCCACGAGTTGGAGCGGGCGCTGGCGGCCCGACCGTCCACTCTGGTGCTGATCAGTTTGGCGTTGGTCGCCTACGCGATCCTGGAACTCGTCGAGGGCGTCGGGCTGTGGCTGCTGACCAGGTGGGGTGAGTACTTCGCCGTCATCGCGACGTCGGTCTTCCTGCCGTTGGAGATCTACGACCTGGTGTTCAAGGGCATCACGACGACCCGGGTGGCCGCGTTCACGATCAACGTGGCTGCCGTGATCTACCTGCTGATGTCCAAACGGCTGTTCGGCCTTCGGGGTGGACGCAAGGCCTACGACGAGGAACGGCGGGGTGAGCAGCTCCTCGACGTCGAGCGGGCAGCCGCTCGCGCATAGGACTGTTCGAACGGGCTGCCGCTCGGTCGGCTTAGTCGAGCGCCTCGCCTGGCGTGCCGGTGATGCGCTCCAGCACTCGCATCGAACCGATCGCGGACACCTCGCGGAACGCACCGGTGTCCAGTGCCCTGCGGTACACCCGGTACGGGGCCTGACCGCCGGCGTTGGGGTCGGGGAACACGTCGTGGATCACCAGCGTGCCGCCGACGGCGACCCATCGTGCCCAGCCGTCGAAGTCCTGCTGGGCCGCGGCGTCGGTGTGTCCGCCGTCGATGAACAAGAGCTGCAACGGGGATCGCCACGACCGTGCGACGAGGGAGGACTTGCCGACCACGGCGACGACGTGGTCGTCCAACCCGGCGGCGTCGAGCGTGTGGCGCAGCGTCGGAAGGGTGTCGAAGAGTCCCGTCACCTCGTCGACCATGGTGGTGTCGTGGTACTCCCAGCCCGGCTGGTGTTCCTCGGAGCCGTGGTGATGGTCGATCGTGTAGAGCACGCCGCCGGTCTGCTGGGCCGCGGCGCCGAGCATGACGGTCGACTTGCCGCAGTAGGTGCCGATCTCGACGCCGACCCCGTCACCGAGGTAGGTGACCGCCGCGTCGTAGAGCGCGCGGCCTTCGTCGGCGGGCATGAAGCCGGTGACCTGCGCGGCGAGTTCGAACAAATGGGCGGCGGCAGCCGGTAGGGCAGTCTCGGTGGTGCTCATGACGGTCAACTTACCGTTGCTGGTCGCAACGAGTTGTAGTAGCGTCCAGACACGTGTCCGATGCGGCCTTGGAGTCGACTCGGCGCCGTCTGACCGCCAAGCAGGCCGACACGGTTGACCGTCTCGAGCG
This sequence comes from Mycobacterium sp. AT1, assembly GCF_002043095.1. Lineage (GTDB taxonomy): Bacteria > Actinomycetota > Actinomycetes > Mycobacteriales > Mycobacteriaceae > Mycobacterium. The sequence goes on from NZ_MVOC01000057.1 coordinate 99,263, forward strand.
CGCCGCGGTCGACCTTCTCAACCGCGACGGATTCAGCGGACTCACCGTACGGCGTGTGGCAGCCGAGGCCGGTGTCGGCGCGGCGACGGCGTACACCTACTTCTCCTCGAAGGAGCACCTGGTCGCCGAGGTGTTCTGGCGCAGGCTTGCCGGCGCCGCTCCAGCCCCACACGAGTCCGACGACCGCGCCACCCGTGTCGTCGACGTGCTGCAGCACATCGCGCTGCTGGTCGCCGACGAGCCGGAGTTCGCGGGGGCGGTGACGAGCGCGCTTCTCGGCAAGGATCCGGACGTCGAGGTGCTCCGTCAGCGGATCGGGCGCGACATCAGGGAGCGGCTGACGGCGGCCCTGGGACCGCAGGTCGACGAAGACGTCATCGACTCGTTGGAGATGCTGTATTCGGGCGCGCTGGTGCGCGTCGGGATGGGTTACGCGTCCTACGACGGGATTGCGCAGCGCCTGGAGAGGTCGGCGCGCCTCATTCTGGGGTGACGGACAGTCCGAGGATGGCCCGCGCCGCGGTGGCGGCGGGCTCGACGATGTCCTGGACGTCTCGGCCGTCTTCGACCAGGAGTGCCGTCAGCTCCCTGAGCCCGCCGAGCAGAATCAGCGCGAGCGATCGGGAGATGGGCGCCAAGCCGGCGCGGACGAACCCGGGGCTGCCGCTGATGGCGACCAACATGTCCGTGAGATGTTGCATCGCAAGGCGATTCAGCGGTCGGGCGAGGTCGCCGAGCGCGGGTGCCTCTCGGATCCAGCTCAGGGTGATGGCGGGGCGCGATTCGATGTGCGCGACGTAGGCGCCGACGGCGGCGGAGACCTGCTCATCGGGAGTTGACTCGCCGTCGACCGCCGCGGTGATGCGGGCGATCAGGTCGTCGTTGTTGGCGGCCAACAGTTCGACGAAGCACTCCTCCTTGCTGGCGAACTCGTCGTAGAAGGTCCGCTTGGAGGTCTTGGCGCCTCGGACGACGTCGGCCACGGTCGTCGCGCGGTAGCCGCGTTCGGCGATCGACTCGGCGAGGCCGTCGAGAAGTCGTCGGCGAAACGCGGTCGTACCGGGCGGCGACACGTCGACTACCACTGAGTTCACCTCGCCCTCGTCTCCGACCCTTGCGCATGTTCGGTACTAGGCGGTACCGTACTACACCAACACCGGTACGACGCGGTACCACAACGAGTTTGGAGCCTTCCGTGAGTGAAGCGACGATCGAGGCGACGCCAGCCGTCGAGGTAGCGCCGGAGATCAACCTGCCGCCCAGCCCGCGGCTGCCGAAGTTCCTTCAGGCGCTCGGGTTCATCGCGTCGCGGCGCCGGATGGTCGACGCGATGACGAGCCGGCACGGTGACGTGTTCACCCTGCGGGTGCCGGTGTTCGGGAACATGGTGACCGTCGCCGATCCGCAGATCGCGAAGCAACTGTTCGCGGCCAACACCGACGACGTCGGAAACATCCAGCCCAACCTCAGCCGCATCCTCGGTTCGGGTTCGGTGTTCGCCCTCGACGGCACCGAGCACAAGCGCCGCCGCAAGCTGCTGACCCCGCCGTTTCACGGCAAGAGCATCAAGAACTACGAGGTCATCTTCGAAGAGGAAACGCTGCGTGAAGCGGCGTCGTGGCCCGACGGCCGGCAATTCGAATCCCTCGAACCGATGATGCGAATCACGCTGAACGCGATCCTTCGCGCCGTCTTCGGCGCCGATGGTGAGCAACTCGACGAGCTGCGGCGCATCATCCCGCCGTGGGTCACCCTGGGTTCCCGGCTCGCCGTGCTCCCCGCCCCGTCGCGCACCTACGGGCGGCTCACCCCGTGGGGCAGGCTCGCCGCCTATCGCCGTCAGTACGACGCCGTCGTCGAGCGACTGATCGACACCGTCAAGGCCGACCCCAACTTCGACGACCGCGACGACGTCCTGACCCTGCTCTTGCGCAGCACCTACGAAGACGGTTCGGCGATGTCGAGGCGAGACATTGGCGACGAGTTGCTGACGTTGTTGGCCGCCGGCCACGAGACCACCGCGTCGACCCTGGCGTGGGTGCTGGAGCGGGTGAGCAGACACCCGCAGGTGCTCGACGGGCTGGTCGACGAGGCGCGCACCGACGGCAACGAGTACCGCCAGGCCACGATCCTCGAGACGCAGCGGGCGCGCACCATCATCGACTTCGCCGGGCGCCACGTGTACGCCCCGGCGTTCCAGCTCGGCGAGTGGGTGATTCCGCGGGGATACTCGATCTTCGTCGCGATCCAGCACATCCACGACCGCGCGGAGGATTTCGCGTCCCCCGAGCGGTTCGACCCGCAGCGCTTCATGGGCAAGCGACCGTCGACGTTCGCCTTCCTGCCCTACGGCGGCGGCACCCGCCGGTGCGTGGGGGCGGCATTCGCCAACGTCGAGATGGACGTCGTCCTGCGAACGGTGTTGCGCCACTTCGAGATCGAGACGACAACCGCACCCGACGAGAAGATCCACTCGCGCGGCGTCGCCTACACGCCCAAGGCGGGTGGCCGCGTCGTCATGCGACGACGGACCACCCCCCTCGGGTAACTCCAGCCCCGCGAGCAGACGCAAATGGCCCTCAATCGCGAGGATTCAGGGCCCTTTGTGTCTTGTCGTGGGAAAGGGAGCTACTGCGAGGCGGTTTCGCGCCTCGGCAGCTTCCATCCCGCCCGCGGGAAGTGACAGGTGTACCCGTTGGGGAACTTCTCCAGGTAGTCCTGGTGCTCCGGCTCGGCCTGCCAGAACTCGACCGCGGGGGTGACCTCGGTGACGACCTTGCCCGGCCACAGGCCGGAGGCCTCCACGTCGGCGATGGTGTCCAGCGCCACGGCCTTCTGCTCGTCGTCGACGAAGAAGATCGCCGACCGGTAGCTGCTGCCGACGTCGTTGCCCTGGCGGTCCTTGGTCGTCGGATCGTGGATCTGGAAGAAGAACTCCAGCAGTGCGCGGTAGTCGGTCTGGCTCGGGTCGTACTCGATCTCGATGGCCTCTGCGTGCCCGGGATGCTTGCGGTAGGTGGGGTGGTCGTTCTGTCCGCCGGTGTAGCCGACGCGCGTCGCCACGACCCCGGGCTGCTTGCGGATCAGATCCTGCATGCCCCAGAAGCAGCCGCCTGCGAGGATTGCCTTCTTGGTCGTCATGCCCGTGCCTCCTTGAATAGCGTGATGTAGTCGCCGTAGCCCTCGGCCTCGAGGTCGTCGAGATGGATGAATCTCAGCGAAGCCGAGTTGATGCAGTAGCGCAACCCTCCGGCCTCGCGCGGGCCGTCCTTGAAGACGTGCCCGAGGTGGCTGTCGCCGTGGGCGGACCGAACCTCGGTGCGCAGCATCAGGTGGCTCAGATCGCGCTTCTCGAGCACGTTGGCCGCGTCGATCGGTTTGGTGAAGCTCGGCCAGCCCGATCCGCTCTCGAACTTGTCGGTCGAGGCGAACAGCGGTTCGCCCGACACGACGTCCACGTAGATGCCGGGTTCGTGGTTGTCCCAATACTCGCCGGTGAACGGTCGCTCGGTGCCGTTCTTCTGGGTCACCTGGTACTGCTCGGGCGACAGGGCGTTCACCGCCGCGGGGTTCTTGTCGTAGGTCTTGGGGTTCATGGGGTTCGTAGCTGCCACTGATCCTCCTTGGGTCGGCACTCGTACAACCTCACGCGGCGTTCGGTTAGTTCCCGGCGCGGACCTCGTCGACGATCGTCACGATCTCGTCAGCAATGGCGTGCGGTTGGTACAACATCTGGTTGTGCCCCGTGCCAGCGACGATGACGTTGGTGGTGCCGAGGGCGGACGCCAGCATGTCGTTTGCCTGGTGAATCTGGGCCTGCGTGTAGTTGTCCGGCTTCAATGCGGACGGGGCCGCGAACCTGTCCGCGCTCAACACGATCGCGGGCACCCGCGGCAGCGGCGGCGCGGCGGCGATCCTCGCGAAGGCGTCGTCGGGCAGCACGGTCTCCTCGCCGGGGGCGCCGATCTGCGCGTCGCTGTTGAACGCGGCGTTCTGATCAGGCCTGCCGACGATCGGCAGGAATTCGGACGTCGGTTCGGAGAACACCAGCCCGCCGACCAGTTCCGGATGCTCTCTGGCGAGAAGGTCGAGGATCAGCGCGCCGTAGGAATGGGCGACGAAGACCATTGGTGTCGGCAGCCCGGCCGCGCGGATCAGGCTCACCACGTCGTCGACGTCGGATTGCACGGTGTGCGGCTGCGATACCGGGGTCGACTTCTCGTCACCGTCGGGTCGGGTGTCGGGGCGGTCGTAGACGCAGATCCGCGTCGTCCGTGCCACCAGGGGTTGGGTCGATTGCGGGGTCAGGTCGATGCGGGCCTCTTCGATGAGGTCGTACGGCGACGAGCGAATCGGGTCGTCGTCGGGCATGGCGGCATTCCACGCCTCGGCGTAGCTGCCCTTGCCGGGAATGACGAACACCGTCGGCGAACCCTCCCCCTGACAGTTCATGAAGAGGCTGCGGCCGCCACCGACGTCGACGAGGCCCGCGTGGTCATCGGCGGATGCGACGGGCGCGCTCAGCAGCATCGCTGCCGCGCCGGCTGCCACCGCTCGGAGGACCTTCACCATCCGGACGATACGGCCGCTCGACAAAGTCAGGTAGAACGTGTTCTAGTTCTGGGTGTGACGGGTACCACCTACAGCCGTGCCGAGCTGGTCGAGGCGTTCGCCGGATTCGAGGCAACTGTCGCCGCGGCCGCCGAGACCAGGAACTGGGATCCATGGGTTGACCAGTACACCGACGACGTCACCTACGTCGAGCACGCCGCGGGCACGATGCGCGGCCGTGAGCAGGTGCGGCCGTGGATCTGGAACACCATGGAGAACTTCCCGGGTAGCTACATGACGTCGTTTCCGTCGTTGTGGACGGTGATCGACGAATCGACGAGCCGGGTGCTGTGTGAACTCGACAACCCCATGCGCGATCCCGGCGACGGCACCATCATCAGCGCGACCAACATCTCGATCGTCACCTACGCCGGTGACGGGAAGTGGTGTCGGCAGGAAGACGTCTACAATCCGCTGCGCTTCGTGGCCGCCACCGTGAAGTGGTGCCGCAAGGCCGAGGAGCTGGGCACGCTGCCCGACGAGGCGGCGGCGTGGATGACGACGTACGGGAGGCGCTCGTGACCGCGCTCGTCATCGGGGGCAACGGCTACCTCGGGTCCCATGTCGCCCGCCGGTTGGTCGAGGACGGGCAGGAGGTCCGCGTCATGGTGCGGGCCGGGGCCAACACGATCGGCATCGTCGACCTCGACGTGACGCGATTCGTCGGCGACATCTGGGACGACGAGGTCCTGCACGAGGCCATGATCGGCTGTGACGTCGTCTACTACTGCGTCGTCGACACCCGCGGCTGGCTGAAGGACCCCGCCCCGCTGTTCCGCACCAACGTCGAGGGCACCAGGAACGTGCTCGAGGTGGCGTGCCGGCCCGACGTCGCCGCGAGCCTCGAGCGCTTCGTCTTCACCAGCAGCTACGCGACGGTGGGCCGTGAGCGCGGCCGGGTCGCCACCGAGGATGACGTGATCGTCGACCGCGGGTTGACGCCGTACGTGCGGTCTCGGGTTCAGGCCGAGAACCTCGTCATGGAGTACGTCCGCGATCGCGGACTGCCGGCTATCGCCATGTGCGTGTCGACCACCTACGGTGCCGGCGACTGGGGGCGCACTCCACACGGTGCGATCATCGCGGGCGCGGCCTTCGGCAAGCTGCCATTCGTGATGGGCGGCGTCGAGCTGGAGGCCGTCGGAATCGACGACGCCGCAAAGGCTTTGGTCCTGGCCGCGGAGAAGGGTCGCGTCGGGCAGCGGTACTTGATCTCGGAGAAGATGATCAGCAACGCCGAGGTGGTACGCATCGCCGCCGAGGCGGCCGGCGTGCCCGCACCCACCCGGTCGATCCCGCTGGCGCTCGCCTGGGTGATGGCCGTGCTCGGCAGTGCGAAGGCGCGTATCACGGGCACCGACGAGAAACTGTCGATCGACTCGCTGCGGCTGATGCGGGCCGAGGCGCCCGTGGATTGCAGCAAGGCCAGACGTGAACTCGGTTGGCACCCCCGGCCGGTCGAGGAGTCGATCCGGGAGGCCGCCAAGTTCTGGGTCGGTCTGCGAGAGGCCAAACGGCGGAGCAAGCAAACGGGTTGACCCCGCCCGGTCACGTCTCCAGGCGTCGGCGCACGTCCGAGAGTCTTTGTCGCAGTTCGTCTTCGGCGATAACACCGCGGGCCAGCAGCGAATGGGCGAGGGCGACCAGTTGGTTCTCCGGATACGGCAGGTCGGAGTACACCGTCGCCGACAGCGAGTCCTCCTCGTCGCGGCGCTCCTTGAAACTCGGCACCGGCGTGTCACACGCCGCGTGATCCAGAGCGTCGCACAGGCCGTCGAGGCTGGTCTTCCACGGCGGCACGAGATTCTCGACGCCGTACTTGGCCGCCATCCGCGGCCACACCTGATCGGGGTCGACCATGGACCGCAGCACCTCGCCGTCGACGTCGGTCATCGTCACTCCCCGACCGGGTGCATCGCGGCGCGGGTGGCGGTGACGACGTTGGTGGTCACCCCGGGCTTTGGCAGGGCGACACCGATCAGACAGTCGCGGGTGATGATCTCGACCAGCTGATCCTCGGTCCAGCCGTCGGTGCCCGCCGGGCGCACGGGCATCACCATGAAGCGATGCTTCTGGTTGGAGTCCTGCACCCGCACCTCGACGTCGTCGCCGAGGTAGAGCCCGAACTCGGAAAGCACCTGCCGCGGCCAACGCACCAGTCGCCGACGGTAATTGGGCGTGCGGTACCACTCCGGTGAGTTGCCGAGGATCGGTCGCGGGTAGCACGAACACAGGGCGCACACGATCACGTGGTGCAGCGTCGGGGTGTCGGCCAGGATCTGAAAGGCGGTGAAGTCGCTTGGGGTGCCGAAGCCCGTCGGCTCGAGCCAGTCGACGCCGACCTCCTTGCTCGCCGTCATCGGCTCGGTCAGGGCGAGTCGTTCGAAGTCTGGGTCGAGCCAGGCGCGGGCGACCAACCGCGCCGCCGGCGTCGGCCCGATCTGCTCGGCGAACTCCGTGAAGAGCCGATGTTCGGCAGCGGTGAAGATGCCCTTCTCGATGCAGAGCTCGCGCAGTGCGATCTCCAGCACCTCGAAGTCGGTGATCTCGTCGACCATCGGCTTCACCGTGCGGTCGTGGTCGTGGTCGTGGTCGTGGTCGTGGTCGTGGGTCATGTCGGTCCGTTCAGTCGGCGGCGCGCAGCCAGCGTTCGGGGATTTCGGTGCGCAGCGTGTCGGTGGGCGGGCCGTTGAAGTCGTCCCAGAGCTCGGCCATCGTGAACTGGACGACGTAGAACCACTCCGGCTTGGCGTCGGGGATGTCCCACGTTTCGTCCTCGGCGGCGGGGCTCTCATAGGCCACGGCGGCGATTTCGCCGGTCGCGCCGCGCACGTATTCCGGTGTGCGGGTGTAGAACAGCACGGGTAGCTCCCGCACCAGAACGCGGTCGCCCACCGCGAACTTCGGGTTGCCCGCCTTGCCGGCGTACACCTGCGGGTCGCCCTTGCCCAGCGCGTGCACGATGTGGCTGTTGCGCTTGACCTCGGCTCCGTCGCCCTCGAACTTCGGCTGTGCCTGCAAGGCCTTGCCGGCCAGCCCGCCCGCGTACCGCTGCTGGACCTCGGCCATCCGTTCGCTGAGCTCGGTGAGGCCGATGTGGTGCTTCTCGACGAGTACTCGCGCCACCGACAGCAGCCACCGGCCGTAGTAGGGGAAGCCGAGATACACCGCGCGTTGCACGTCGACGTTGCCGATGCGACGCCGTTCCTCGGACAGCCAAATGCCGCGCCAGGCAAGCACTTCACACATGACGTAGGTCATGTGCTCCCAGTACTCGTAGTCCTTGTTCTCGTACTTCATCGGGGCGTCGGGCTCGCCGCCGACGTCGTGCACGGGCTTCATGTAGGCGACGAACCGGCCGTGGTCCAGCAGATCAGGGGTGGGTGCGTCGGGCAGTTCGGGATAGGACGACTTGAGGCGCGCGACGAGGTCGAGTTGGGTGGCCCGCTCAGCCGCAGTGCTCATGGCCGTTCCTCCGCCGTTAGACGTGCCGGTGCCGATTGCGACCAGCTCCCCACTGATCGGAGGCTAGCACCGACACATTTGCTGGTCGGTCATTTTGGCGGCATCGGTCATGGCTTTGCCTACCTTTGTCAGCGCGCGTCGGCTCGGCCTCGGAGACGCTCGCCACGGTCTCGGACCGCGTCACCAAGGGGCAGCATGGAGCCAGGACGATCACCTTCATCACCGGAGCGAACAAGGGACTTGGCTACGAGACCGCCCGTCGGCTCGACGTGCTGATCAATTACGCGTGCGTCGCCGGTCCGTACGCCGACGCCGCCGATCTGACGGCCGAGGACTTTCACGCCGTGTTCGACGTCAACGTGCTCGGAGTGGTCCGGACGACGATCGCCTTCCTGCCGTTGCTGCGACGCTCGTCGGACCCGGTGATCGTCAACGTCGGCAGCGGAATGGGATCACTCGAGCTCACCCATGACCTGAACGCGAACTCCGGGCCGCAGACCGTCACCGAGGGCACCGACGCCGTCGTCGCGCTCGCCACGGAGGGTCCCGGTCACGGCTCGGGGCGGTTCGTCGACCGCCACGGCGAGACCTCCTGGGGTTAGTCACGCGTTGGTCGTCCGCGCTCCGAGTACCGGTTGACGGCGGTGACCGCCGTCGAAGCCGGACGCCCAGGGCCACCGGCCCCGGCCGTCCGCCCACACCAGCTGGATGGCGCGGACGTCGTAGCCCTCGAGCGCGATGGCCAGCCCCATGTGGGCGTCGGGATGCTCGACGTCGACCACTTCGAGGCGGGTGTTCGCCGGCAGCACGAGCTGATCGCCCGGCACCGGTCGAAGGCCGCCGATCATCCGCTTGGCGAACGTGTTCAGCAGCCAGCCGGCTTGTTTCGTTGGCAGGCCGGTGACCAGGAGCTCCGGCAGGCCGCGCTCGTGCAGCCCGACGGTGTAGGAGAAGGGTCTGCGGTCGCTTTCGACGTGTTGCACTGCCCAGCCGTGCGCCACGATCGTCTGGCGAAGCAGCGCGAGGTAGTCGTCGAATGTCTTGTCGGGGTGGTCGCATTGCCAGCACATGGCGTGTCTGCCCTTCTGTCGGTTCTTGCCGCGAGCGTGTCTCGCGGCACCGACAATTTCCGGGCCGAGAACCGTTGAGAGCGTTGTCTATCCACAGTGGCGAGTTCGTCCACAGGCGGGAACCATGGTTGGTGCGACTTGAGGCCTAGTGGTCTAGGCGGTCGTCCGAGCGCGTCCGACCGATGAATACCAGCCGGTGAGGTTTTCCATGCACTCGCTCTTCACCGTTCTCCGGTGAGGTCGCGGCGTATCCCATCGCTTCGAGTTGAGCCACCGCAGCGGCTGGTGAATCCCGCACGGCCGCACGGGTCTGGATTCGCCGCCACTTTGCGCGACCCTCGCGGACAACGTGTTTCCACCCGTCGGCTCCAGGAAAACCACAGTCTCGTATGAGGAACTCGACAACGTCCTCGATGCACGGTCTGAAGCGGTCGCCGCCCATCGGAAGGTGCAGTGACTCGATGCTGCGCGGTGTGTCGTGGTTCGGTTGGGAGAGAATGTGTGACAAGGCGCCGCGATGAGCCGTTATTGAATATGCGAGCTGGGCTTGCTCCGGGCGTCCCGGTCGTACTCCCATCGGATGATGGGCGCGCGGTCAAGCTTTGCCTTCAACACGAACGATGAGTGCTCAACGGCGAGGTAGTGGCTAAACGAGTCCACACAGAGCTTGTATACGGCGCTGAGCTCGGCCAGCACGGTATTGTCTCCGGTCGCACGGAGCTGAACACTCCCGTCCACTACGGCGCGTAGCCGGTCGCTGTCCTGCGACGCCAGCCCGGCCTCGACCTGCCAATCGTCGTTGCGCAGGGCGGTAATTGCATTTTCGACGTCGGTCGCGAAGGTGACTACTTGCTCGTTGAAATCTCTATGAGAGATGGGCATGCAGTAGGGCGCCGGTGTTAAGCCCGGGTCTCACCCAAGAGGAATGCGATTGATTCGAGCTGTTCCCAGGCGTCGTGTTCGTCGCCCACCAGTGCGTAGTGCGCAGCCCGGTCGCGAAGTTCCTCCGACGAGATGCCCAGCCTGGCAATGATCTGCTCGCGCCGGGCCCGTAACTCGTCATCGGTCAGGGTTGCAATCTTGGGCATGCCATCGACCTCGCGATCTGCTGATGTCCCCAGTGTGGCACCTACGGGGTCGCCCATGTCAGACATCGACGTGTTCGTCATGCCACCAGGGCGCCGTATGGCACTGACAAGCGACCAGATTGGACTGCGCTCGACGCACACCTAATTGACGCCGGCTACCCCATCCGCCCCGCGTCGACCACCCGGATCACCGCCGCGCCCTCCTCGTCGGACGCCTCCAGGTCTACCTCGACGTCGAAGCCCCAATCCCGGTCGCCGGCAGGGTCGTCCAGGATCTGCCGGACGTCCCATCGGTCGGGTTGGCGGTCGACGATCAACAGTGCGGGACCGCGGGCGTCCGCGCCGGTGCCCACCGAGTCGTGCTCGTCGAAGTACTCGGCGCCGACTTCCGCCCAGCGTTCGGTGGTCCACCCGGCGTCCCCGTCGAGCTGGCCCAAGTCGTACCACCGGCGGTGCGAGAAGAGCTCGACCCGGCGGAACAGCGCGTTGCGGACCATCGCGGTGAAGGCCCGCTCGTTGCCGGTCAGCGGACGCGGACGGGCAGGCACCGCCACCGGGGCGTCCAACGGTTGATCGGGACTGGTGAGTTGTTCCCACTCGTCGAGCAGGCTCGAATCCACTTGGCGGACAAGCTCACCCAGCCACTCGACGACGTCGGTGACCTCTTCGGTGCGGGCCGAGGCGGGCACGCCCGAGCGCAGCGCCTTGAACGCGTCGGAGAGGTAGCGCAGGACGGCGCCCTCGGAGCGGGTCAACGCGTAGACGCTGACGAACTCCCGGAACGTGAAGGCCCGCTCCCACATCTCTCGCACGATCGACTTCGGTGACAGCTGGCCGTCGGCGGCCCACGGGTTGCTTTGCAAGTACACGTCGTAGACGTGTCCGAGCACGTCGGCCAGCGGCTTGGGATAGGTGATGTCGTCGAGCAGCGCGATGCGCTCGTCGTACTCGACGCCCTCGGCCTTCATCGCGGCGACGGCCTCGCCCCTGGCCTTCTTCAGCTGGGCCGACAGTATCTGGCGTGGATCCTCCAGCGTCGCCTCGATCACCGAAACGACGTCCAGCGCATAGGTTTCCGACGCCGGGTCGAGCACGTCGATCGCGGCGAGGGCGAACGTCGACAGCGGCTGGTTGAGGGCGAAGTCGGGCGGCAGGTCGACGGTCAACCGGTAGCGGCGGCCGTCGGCCTCGGGTTCGGGAAGCCGTTCCAGCACCCCGGCCTGCAGCAGCGACCGGGCGATGCCGACCGCCTCCCGGATGTGCTTGAGCTGCCGCTTGCGTGGCTCGTGGTTCTCGGTGAGCAGCCGTCGCATCGCGATGAAGGGATCCCCCGGACGGTCGACGACGTCGAGGATCATCGCCGTCGACACCCGCATGTTGCTCGTCAACGGCTCGGGGGTGGCCTCCATCAGTCGAGTCATGGTCTTCTCGCTCCACGGCACCATGCCCTCGGGAACCTTGCGGCGCACCAACTTTCGGCGCTTCTTCGGGTCGTCGGCGACCTTGGCGAACTGTTTGAGGTTCTCGACCTCGTGCTCGGGTGCCTCGACCACGACGGTGCCCGCGGTGTCGTATCCGGCCCGCCCGGCGCGCCCGGCGATCTGGTGGAACTCGCGTGCGTTGAGCATCCGGGTGCGGGTGCCGTCGTACTTCGACAGGGCCGAGAACACCACCGTGCGAATGGGCACGTTGATGCCGACGCCAAGCGTGTCGGTGCCGCAGATGACCTTGAGCAGCCCGGCTTGCGCCAGCTGTTCGACCAGGCGCCGGTACTTCGGCAGCATGCCGGCGTGGTGGACGCCGATGCCGTGTCGGACCAACCGCGAGAGCGTCGTGCCGAAGGCCGACGAAAAGCGAAACGCGCCAATGAGTTCGGCGATGGCCGCCTTCTCCTCCTTGGTGCTGACGTTGACGCTCATCAGGGCCTGCGCCCGCTCCAGTGCCGACGCCTGGGTGAAGTGCACGACGTAGACCGGGGCCTGCTTGGTGTCGAGCAGGTCCTGGATGGTCTCGTGCATCGGGGTGGTCGCGTAGTAGTAGTGCAGCGGCACTGGCCGCTCGGCGTTGGCCACCAGCGCCGTCGTCCGGCCCGTCCGACGGGTGAGGTCCTCCCGTAGGAACGTGACGTCGCCGAGGGTGGCTGACATCAGCAGGAACTGTGCGCGCGGCAGTTCCAGCAGCGGCACCTGCCAGGCCCAGCCGCGGTCCGGGTCGCCGTAGAAGTGGAACTCGTCCATTACCACCAACCCGATGTCGGCGGCGGCGCCCTCGCGCAGGGCGGTGTTGGCCAGCACCTCGGCGGTGCACGCGATGATCGGCGCTCCGGCGTTGACCGAGGCGTCGCCGGTGAGCATGCCGACGTTGGCCGCGCCGAACACGTCGCACAGGGCGAAGAACTTCTCGCTGACCAACGCCTTGATCGGGGCGGTGTAGAAGCTGCGTGTCCCCGCGGCGAGGGCCGCATACAGCGCGCCGGTCGCGACCAGCGACTTGCCCGACCCGGTCGGGGTGGCCAGGACGACGTTCGCGCCGCTGACCAACTCGATCAGCGCCTCCTCCTGCGCCGGGTAGAGCACGGTCCCGCTCGCCTCGGCCCAGGCGGCGAACGAGGCGAACAGTTCGTCGGGGTCGGTGCCGTTGGCGCGCAGCGTCGACAGGTCGCTCGGGTCGGGCAGGAGGGCGGCAGCGGTGGTCATCGTGGGTCCAGCCTGCCCGACCGGCCGTCGTTGGAGTAATTCCGGCGGGATTGGGCATCCCCGGTGGGGGCCACCCAACGGAGGGATCGACGATGTCCAGGCACAACGAATACACCGGTGACACCTGCGTCTGCGGACATCCCATGTACTACCGGATCGTCCAACTCGGTGGAAGACCCGAGTCTCGGCGCGGTCCGTCGTGTTGGTACGAGGACTGTGCCGAGCAGGGCCGGTGGCAAGAGCGGCAGGCGTAGGACGACCCGCCCTGGCACACTTCCGTGGTGCCTCCCGTCAACGGTCATGTCTCGCACTGGTTCGACAAGATCCCTTCCCCACGCACGTCGCTGCCGGGTGACCGCGACGCCGACGTCTGCATCGTCGGCGCCGGCTTCACCGGGCTGTGGACCGCCTACTACCTCAAGCGCGCGGACCCTTCGCTGCGCGTCACCATCCTCGAGGCGCGGTTCGCGGGTTTCGGCGCGTCGGGGCGCAACGGTGGCTGGTTGTCGGGGATGGCGCCAGGAGACCGGGACGCGTTGGCTCGCGAGCGCGGACGCGACGCCGTGGTGGCCTGGCAGCGGGCGCTCCTCGAGGCGATCGACGAGGTCATCGAGGTCGCCAAACGCGAGGGCGTCGAGGCAGGCATCGTCAAGGGCGGCACCCTGCAGATCGCCCGCAACGCCGCCCAGGCCCAGCGGCTCGCCGAACGGCGCGCCGAGGAAAGCAGCTGGGGGTTCACCGACTTCACCGAGTTGACGACGGCCGAAGCGGCGCAACGGGTTCGGTTCTCGCGCGTGGTCGCGGCCCATCACACGCCACACTGCGCCCGCATTCAGCCGGCGGCTTTGGCCCGTGGACTGGCCGACGTCGTGGAGCGCCTCGGCGTCGACGTCTACGAGATGTCTCCCGTTACCGAGATCGCCGCGGGTCGCGCCACGACCCCGACGGGTACCGTCCGGGCGCCCGTCATCCTGCGCGCCACCGAGGGCTTCACCGCGGGGTTGCCCGGACTGAAGCGGCGCTGGCTGCCGATGAACAGTTCGTTGATCGCCACCGAGCCGATCGGTGAGGAGGTGTGGGATTCCATCGGGTGGGACGGCCGCGAGACCGTCGGCGACATGGCGCACGGTTTCTTCTACGCCCAGCGCACGGTCGACGACCGCATCGCCATCGGCGGCCGCAGCGTGCCCTACCGCTACGGGTCGCGGACCGACGTCGACGGCCGGGTGCCGCAGCGCACGATCCGCGAGCTGACGGCGATGCTGCACGACGTGCTGCCGCAGGTGCGCGACGTGCCGATCGCGCACGGCTGGTGCGGGGTACTCGCGGTCCCGAGGGATTGGTCGGCGGGCGTCGACTTCGACCGGGCGACGGGACTCGGCTGGGCGGGTGGTTACGTCGGGCATGGTGTGACGGCGACCAATCTGGCCGGACGGACGCTGGCGGAGCTGGTGCTCGGTGAGAAGACGCCGCGGACGGAGATGGCGTGGGTGGGGCACCGGTCCAAGAACTGGGAGCCCGAACCGCTGCGTTGGCTCGGCGTTCGCAGCGTCTACCTGGCGTACAAGGCCGCCGACCGGCACGAGTTCGGCGGTCGCGCCACGACGTCGCCGATCGCCAGGGTCGCCGATCGGATCACCGCCAAGCCCTAAGCCTCTTCGGCTCGGGCCTTCAACCGCTGCAGCGTCAGCTCGATGTTCTTCGCGTTGACCGACGTGCGGTCGGAGACGCCCGTGGCGATCCGCGCGGGCTTGAGGAACCAGCCCGGTCGCCGGTCCCAGGTCTGCTCGGTGACCCGGCAGCCGCCGTCGACCGGTTCGATGTCGTAGCGCCAGTGCGCCACGGGGACGACGAAACTCTTGACGTCGAACGCGAACACCCGGCCGGGCTCGGCGTGGGTGACCGTGCACGTGGTGGTCCACGACTTGCCGCCGTTGGCGTTGCGACCCTTGAACACCGCACCGGGCGCCGCGCCGTCACCCCGGTGCCACTGCATGGCGTTGGCTTCCTCGGCGAGCATTGCCATCGTGGGGAGGTCGGTGACGAGGGCGTACACGTCGGCGCAGCTGGCCGAGATGGTCACAGACGCCTGCGCCGAGGGTTCAGTCATGGCGCGATGGTAGCGACCGGCGCCGGAAACAAGGCACGGTCCGAGAACGTTGGGTAGGGAATGAGCGAACGAACCGTCCTCCAGCCCACCGAAGCGCATCCCATCACCGTCACGCCGACCGGCGAGCACGTCGTCGTCCGCGTGAACGGCGAGGTGGTCGCCGAGACCGACGCCGCGTTGACCCTTCAGGAGTCGACTTACCCCGCCGTGCAGTACGTGCCACTGGCCGACGTGGTGCCGTCGGCGTTGACGCGCAGCGACACCACCACCTACTGCCCGTACAAGGGTGAGGCGAACTACTACCACCTCAGCGCCGCCGGACAGACCGTCGACGACGCGATCTGGACCTACGAGCAGCCGTACGACGCGGTGGACGCCATCGCAGGTCACGTGGCGTTCTACAGCACCAAGGCCGACGTCTCGGTCGGTTAGCCTTTGGCGGTGTCGAGTTGCGCCAGCGTCACCTTCGAAGGGCCCGCCAGCCCGTCGACGACGCTGTCCCCGCAGCGCCGCGGTCCCGGCGACCCGTGCTACCAGGTGGTCGACGGTGCGATCTGGAAGACCAGCCTGCTGCCCAGCGGGCCGGTGACCGCGCGCATCGTCACGTCGGCGCGCACCACGGTCGAATGCGAGGCGTGGGGTGACGGTGCCGCCGAGTTCCTCGAGCGGCTGCCTGCGCTGCTGGGCGTGCACGACGACGCGACCGGCTTCGCGCCCGAGGAGCCGACGATCGCCGCCGCGCACCGTCGCGTCCCGCACCTCCGACTGGGCCGCACCGGTCGGGTACTGGAGGCCCTCGTCCCCGCCGTGCTCGAACAGCGCGTCGCCGGCAAGGACGCGTTTCGGGCCTGGCGGTTGCTGGTGACGAAGTACGGCGCGCCAGCGCCCGGTCCTGCCCCGGAACGCATGCGCGTTCCACCGCCTGCCGAGGTGTGGCGGCGCATCCCGTCGTGGGAATTCCACCTCGCCAACGTCGACCCGGGGCGCGCGCGGACGCTGGTCGGCTGCGCACAGCGGGCGGACGCGTTGGAGCAGTTGTCGGCCCGTCCGTCGGAGGACGCCAGGACCGCCCTGATGACGCTGCCCGGCGTGGGGATCTGGACCGCCGCCGAGGTCGCCCAACGGGCCTGGGGCGACGCCGACGCGCTGTCCGTCGGCGACTACCACCTGTCCAATGTCGTCGGGTCGACGCTGCTGGGCCATCGGATCGACGACGACGAGATGCTCGAACTGCTGGAACCCCTTCGGCCGCACCGGTTTCGGGCGGTTCGCCTGCTGGAGGTCAGCGGGCTGGCGCGCAACCCCCGCTTCGGCGCGCGAATGGCGATCCCCAACCTGCGCGCGCTCTAGTCACCCAGTCGGGCGGCGACCCATTCGACCAGTGGCCGGGCTGCCCGCCAGTCGGCACGCACCGCGTCGACGAACTCCGGCGTGTGGATGATCGGCTCGAAGCCGTATTCCTTGGTGACGGTCAGCGAGCGATGCCGCAGGAGATCGATGCGCGGGTGGTCGGCGTTGAACCCGCGAGGTGACGTCTTCAGGCGGTCGCCGCCGACCGTGAAGCCGGCCCGGGTCAGCTTCGCCAGGATCTTGCCGAGCTGGTCGCCGGTGAGGTCGTTGACGATGGACGCGCGAATCCTGGCCAGATCCGTCGAGCTCGCGTCGTAGAACCCCGCCCCGGTGCGGACCCCGCGGGCGGCGATCTCCACGTACCAGCCGCACGCCGGGCCAGCCCCGACGTACGCACCCTGGTGGGTCTTGTACGGCGTCTTGTCCTTGGCGAACCTGACGTCGCGGAACGGGCGGAAGACCTTCGCGGTGCCGAACTCCGGTTCCAGCGCCGCGACCAGTGCGGCGGTCGGAGCCTTCACGGACGTCAGGTACACGTCCTTGTGCGCCTCCCAGAACGACTTGGTGTTGTCGATCTCCAGATCGTCGTAGAAGTCGAGGGCGGCTTCTGGAAAACCAGTGAACCCGCGCGCCGACTCAGTCATGTGGCGAGCGTAGCGATGTGATCGCGTACCGCCGCGGGGGTGTAACCCTCGGCGGAGGCGGGTAGGTGTCTTGGTAAGCACGAGAAAGGGAGATACAACGCATGGCAGGATTCACGATTCCAGGAATGTCGGACAAGGACGCCCGAGAGGTCGCCAACCTGCTGCAGAAGCAGCTCAGCACCTACAACGACCTCCACCTGACCCTGAAGCACGTGCACTGGAACGTCGTGGGACCCAACTTCATCGGCGTCCACGAAATGATCGACCCGCAGGTCGAATTGGTCCGCGGATACGCCGACGAGGCCGCCGAGCGCATCGCCGCACTGGGTGTCTCACCGCAGGGCACTCCCGGGGCGATCATCAAGGACCGCACCTGGGACGACTACTCAGTTGGCCGTGACCTGGTGCTGGCGCACTTGGCGGCGCTCGACTTGGTGTACACCGGAGTCAACGAGGACACCCGCAAGGCCATCCACACCCTTGAGGACCTCGATCCGGTGTCGCAGGACATGCTGATCGGCCACGCCGCAGAACTCGAGAAGTTCCAGTGGTTCGTTCGTGCGCATCTGGAGAACGCCGGTGGCGAACTGTCGAATGAAGGCGCGACCTCGGAAAAGGGTGCCGCCGCCAAGGCAAAGAAGAAGTGATCTTCGGTTAAGCAAATAGCCGCGAGCGGGCCCGCATCCCCTTTGGGATGCGGGCCCGAGTCACGTGTGCGCTCAGTTCACCTCCTCCAGTGCGTCGTCGCGGACCGGTCGATCAGCGAGTTCTTCGTTGCGGCCGAACAGCAGCGGGTATGCGGCCCCTGCGATCGCCGCACCGACCAGGGGCGCCAGCCAGAAAAGCCATAGTTGCGCCGGGGCGCCGTCGCCGTTGAAGAACGCCACCGCCGTAGACCGTGCCGGGTTGACCGACGTGTTCGAAATCGGGATCGAGATGAGGTGGATCAGGGTGAGCGTCAGGCCAATTGCCAAGCCCGCGAAACCCTTTGGTGCACGATCGTCGGTCGAGCCGAGGATGACCAGCAGGAAGACCGCCGTCAACACGACCTCGGCGACCAACACGGCCACCATCGAGTAGCCGCCGGGGGAGTGGTCGCCAAATCCGTTGGCCGCCATGTTTCCCTCGGCCGTCCAGCCGGCCTTGCCCGAGGCGATGACGTAGATGACGCCACCGGCCGCGGCGCCGCCGACAACCTGGGTGATCCAGTAGGCGGGCAACGCCTTCCATTCGACGCGCTTGGCGATGGCGGCCCCCAGCGTCACGGCGGGGTTGAAGTGACCTCCGGAGATGGTGCCGAACGCGTAGACGCCGGTCAGGACGGTCAATCCGAATGCCAGTGAGACGCCGAGGAATCCGATGCCCAGGGCCGTGCCGTCGGAGGGAAACTTCGCGGCGAATACGGCACTGCCGCAACCGCCGAGGACGAGCCAGAACGTTCCGATGAACTCGGCTGCGAGTCGATGCCACATCGTGGGTGCGGTCATGGGAGTGCCTCCTCGGCAGGGCGTCGTTGCGCTACCAGTCATTCGAGGGTCGCACGCGGCCAAACGCTTTCGGTATAGCCGATGCCGAATCTTGTCCCGATGGTGACCGGACTACGCGTGCCCGCACGGGTGGCCGAGGCCAGGTGCGCGGTATTCGTTGCGACGGCGTCGGCGTTCGCCACGGTCGGCGGGGCGCCGCTGCGCCCGTGGAGCGCCGCCGACGGGTCTTGTAGGGCTCGAAATTGGTTGCCAGCAAATTTTCATGGAAGTGTCTACGCACGCCAACGGCGTTATGACCTTAGATGGCAAATCAAGATGGCGGTACGCGAAATGACCGCTGCAGGCCGCCGTCCCGGCCCAGCCGGACCCCAACTCCGTCACCGACGCACCGCAACAACGGATTTCGTCGTCGCCCGGCAGAATCCGTCGCCGAACCCGCACGTCTCGGCAAACTCCCACGTTAGGCTGTACTAAGTTGGCATGTCAGGCGGGGTTTGTCATATCGTTTCCCCATTCGTGGCGAGTGGGAAGTCCCGTCGTTCAATGCTGCACGTAGCTCGACCCATCGCCCGCCGGCAACAGCCGTGCATGACGGCTGTCAGCATCAGGCTTCCGTAGAGGTGTGAAGGGCAGGTGGGAATGGCGCCCAGCGACCATGGCTCGAGGCAGGGAGGCCGCAAACAAGGCCTCTACAACCCGGCCTACGAGCACGATTCCTGCGGCGTGGCGATGGTGGCCGACATGCACGGCCGTCGCAGCCGCGACATCGTCGACAAGGCGATCACGGCACTGCTGAACATGGAGCACCGTGGCGCCCAGGGCGCCGAGCCGAACACCGGCGACGGCGCAGGCATCCTGCTGCAGGTCCCCGACGCGTTCCTCCGTGCGGTGGTCGACTTCGAACTTCCCGCCGAGGGTAGCTACGCCACCGGCATCGCGTTCCTGCCGCAGTCGTCCCGCGACGCCGCGGCGGCGTGCGAATCGGTGGAGAAGATCATCGAGGCCGAGGGCCTGACCTTCCTCGGCTGGCGTGACGTTCCGACCGACGACTCCTCCCTCGGCGCCCTCGCCCGTGACGCGATGCCGACGTTCCGTCAGGTGTTCATCGGCGGTGCCTCCGGAATGGACCTGGAGCGGCGTGCCTACGTGGTGCGCAAGCGTGCCGAACACGAGCTCGGCACCAAGGGTCCTGGACAGGACGGCCCCGGTCGCGAAACCGTCTACTTCCCAAGCCTTTCGGGTCAGACGTTCGCCTACAAGGGCATGCTGACGACCCCGCAGCTCAAGGCGTTCTACCTGGATCTGCAGGACGAGCGGATGACCAGCGCGCTGGGCATCGTGCACTCCCGCTTCTCGACCAACACCTTCCCGTCGTGGCCGCTGGCGCACCCGTTCCGCCGGGTCGCCCACAACGGCGAGATCAACACCGTCACCGGCAACGAAAACTGGATGCGGGCGCGTGAGGCGCTCATCAAGACCGACGTCTTCGGCTCCCACGCCGACGTCGACAAGATCTTCCCCGTATGCACCCCCGGTGCCTCTGACACCGCACGCTTCGACGAGGTCCTCGAGCTGCTGCACCTCGGCGGCCGCAGCCTGCCCCACGCCATGCTGATGATGATTCCCGAGGCGTGGGAGAGGCACGAAAGCATGGATCCCGCGCGTCGCGCGTTCTACGAGTACCACTCCTCGCTCATGGAGCCGTGGGACGGCCCGGCGTCGGTGTGCTTCACCGACGGCACCGTGATCGGTGCGGTCCTCGACCGCAACGGTCTGCGGCCGTCGCGCATCTGGGTCACCGAGGACGGCCTCGTCGTCCTGGCCTCGGAGGCCGGCGTGCTGAACCTCGACCCGTCGACCGTGGTGCAGAAGATGCGCCTGCAGCCCGGCCGGATGTTCCTGGTCGACACCGCCCAGGGCCGCATCGTCTCCGACGAAGAGGTCAAGGCGGAGCTGGCCGCCGAGAAGCCGTACCAGGAGTGGCTCGAAGCCGGCCTGTTCCACCTCGGCGACCTGCCCCCCGGCGACTACGTGCGCATGCCGCACCACCGCGTGGTGCTGCGGCAGCAGGCCTTCGGATTCACCTACGAGGAGCTCAACCTCCTGGTCGCGCCGATGGCGCGCAGCGGCGCCGAGGCGCTCGGCTCGATGGGCACCGACACCCCGGTGGCCGTGCTCTCGGCCAGGCCCCGGATGCTCTACGACTACTTCCAGCAGCTGTTCGCGCAGGTGACCAACCCGCCGCTGGACGCCATCCGGGAAGAAGTCGTGACCAGCCTTCAGGGCACCGTCGGCCCCGAGGGCGACCTGCTCAACCCGAACGCCGACTCCTGTCGTCAGATCGTGCTGACCAACCCGATCCTGCGCAACGCCGAACTGTCGAAGCTGATCTGCGTCGACCCCGACCACGAGATCCGCGGCCACAAGCACGGCCTGCGCGCTGCCGTCATCCGCTGCCTCTACCCCGTCGCCCGCGGTGGGCAGGGCCTGAAGGAAGCGATCGACGACGTCCGGGCGAAGGTCTCCGCGGCCATCCGCGAAGGCGCCCGCATCATCGTGCTGTCGGACCGCGAGTCGAGCGATTCGCTGGCGCCGATCCCGTCGCTGCTGAGCGTCTCGGCCGTCCATCACCACTTGGTCCGCGACCGGACCCGCACCCAGGTCGGGCTCGTCGTGGAGACGGGTGACGCCCGCGAGGTGCACCACATGGCCGCCCTGTGTGGCTTCGGTGCCGCGGCGATCAACCCGTACATGGCGTTCGAGTCCATCGAAGACATGGTGGACCGCGGCATCATCACCGGCATCACCAGTGACCAGGCCAAGGCCAACTACACCAAGGCTGCGGGCAAGGGCGTGCTGAAGGTGATGTCCAAGATGGGCATCTCCACCCTCGCGTCCTACACCGGCGCCCAGCTGTTCCAGGCCATCGGCATCAGCCAGCAGGTGCTCGACGACTACTTCACCGGGCTGCACTGCCCGGTCGGCGGCATCGACCTCGAAGACATCGCCGCCGACGTCGCGTCGCGGCACGCCCTGGCCTACCTGGATCGCCCCGACGAGCGCGCGCATCGCGAGCTCGAGGTCGGCGGCGAATACCAGTGGCGGCGGGAGGGGGAGTACCACCTCTTCAACCCCGACACCGTGTTCAAGCTGCAGCACGCCACCCGCACCGGTCAGTACTCCATCTTCAAGGAGTACACCAAGATGGTCGACGACCAGAGCGAGCGCTTCGCCTCGCTACGTGGGCTGCTCAAGTTCCGCACCGGTGACGACGCCGTCCGGCCGCCCGTCTCGATCGACGAGGTCGAGCCCGTCTCGGAGATCGTCAAGCGATTCTCCACCGGCGCAATGAGTTACGGCTCGATCTCCGCCGAGGCGCACGAGACGCTCGCCATTGCGATGAACCGACTCGGCGGCCGTTCCAACTCCGGTGAGGGCGGCGAATCCGTCGACCGATTCGACCACGACGCGAACGGCGACTGGCGCCGCAGTGCCATCAAGCAGGTCGCGTCGGGCCGGTTCGGCGTGACGAGCCACTACCTGACCAACTGCACCGACATCCAGATCAAGATGGCTCAAGGTGCGAAACCCGGTGAGGGCGGCCAGCTTCCGGGTCACAAGGTGTACCCGTGGGTCGCCGAGGTGCGGCACTCGACGCCTGGCGTCGGGCTGATCTCGCCGCCGCCGCACCACGACATCTACTCCATCGAGGATCTCGCGCAGCTGATCCACGACCTGAAGAACGCCAACCCCAGTGCCAGGGTGCACGTGAAGCTGGTGTCCGAGAACGGCGTCGGCACCGTCGCGGCGGGCGTCTCCAAGGCGCACGCCGACGTCGTGTTGATCTCCGGTCACGACGGCGGCACCGGCGCCACCCCGCTCACCTCGCAGAAGCACGCGGGTGCTCCGTGGGAGTTGGGGCTTGCCGAGACGCAGCAGACGTTGCTGCTCAACGGACTTCGCGATCGCATCGTGGTGCAGGTCGACGGTCAGCTCAAGACGGGCCGCGACGTCGTCGTCGCCGCCCTGCTCGGCGGCGAGGAGTTCGGCTTCGCGACCGCCCCTCTGGTGGTGGCCGGGTGCATCATGATGCGGGTGTGTCACCTCGACACGTGCCCGGTCGGAGTCGCCACCCAGAACCCGTTGCTGCGCGAGCGGTTCAACGGCAAGCCCGAGTTCGTCGAGAACTTCTTCCGGTTCATCGCCGAAGAAGTGCGGGAACTCATGGCGCAGTTGGGCTTCCGCACCGTCAACGAGATGGTCGGCCAGGTCGGCGCGCTGGACACCAAGCAGGCCGCCGCGCACTGGAAGGCCCACAAGCTGGACCTGTCTCCCGTGCTGGTCGAACCCGACTCGGCGTTCATGAATCAGGACCTGTACTGCAGCTCGCAGCAGGACCACGGGCTGGACAAGGCACTCGACCAGCAGCTGATCGCGCAGAGCCGCGAGGCCCTTGACACCGGGTCTGCGGTCAAGTTCCGGACCAGCATCGCCAACGTCAACCGCACGGTCGGCACCATGCTCGGCCACGAGCTGACGAAGATTCATGGCGGACAAGGACTTCCCGACGGCACCATCGACATCACCTTCGACGGGTCGGCGGGCAACAGCTTCGGCGCGTTCCTGCCGAAGGGCATCACGCTGCGCGTCTACGGTGACGCCAACGACTACGTCGGCAAGGGTCTGTCCGGCGGACGCATCGCGGTGCGGCCGTCGGAGTCCGCGCCGGCAGAGTTCACCGCCGAGGACAACATCATCGCGGGCAACGTGGTGCTGTTCGGTGCCACCAGTGGTCAGGCCTTCCTGCGGGGTCAGGTCGGCGAGCGCTTCGCAGTGCGGAACTCGGGCGCCCACGCGGTGGTCGAGGGTGTGGGTGACCACGGCTGCGAGTACATGACCGGGGGCAAGGTGGCGATCCTCGGACCCACCGGCCGCAACTTCGCCGCGGGAATGTCCGGTGGCATCGCCTACGTGTACGACCTGCACGGCACGCTGTCCGACAACCTCAACGGCGAGATGGTGGAACTCGAGCGGCTGGACGACCACGACGTCGAGTGGTTGCAGGGGATCCTCCAAGCGCACGTCGACGCCACCGATTCGGCCGTCGGCCAACGGGTTCTGTCCGATTGGGAGTCTCAACTGAAGCACTTCGTGAAGGTCATGCCACGCGACTACCGGTCGGTCCTGACCGCGATCGCCGAAGCCGAACGCAACGGTGAAGACGTCAACACCGCGATCATGGCGGCGGCTCGTGGCTGACCCGCGCGGCTTCCTCAAGCACACCCACCGCGAGACGCCTCAGCGTCGGCCAGTCCCGCTGCGGCTTCGCGACTGGAACGAGGTCTACGAGGACTTCCCCCACGACGTGCTGCAGGACCAGGCGGCCCGGTGCATGGACTGCGGTATTCCGTTCTGCCACAACGGTTGTCCACTCGGCAACCTGATCCCCGAGTGGAACGACCTGGTCTTCAAGGACCGGTGGCGCGACTCCATCGAACGGCTACACGCCACCAACAACTTCCCGGAGTTCACCGGGCGGCTGTGCCCGGCACCGTGCGAGGCGTCGTGCGTCCTTGGCATCAACCAGGACCCGGTGACCATCAAACAGGTCGAGGTCGAGATCATCGACAACGCCTTCGACGAAGGCTGGGTGCTTCCCCTTCCGCCGCATCGGCTGACCAACAAGAAGGTCGCAGTCGTCGGATCGGGCCCCGCGGGTTTGGCTGCGGCGCAGCAGCTGACGCGGGCAGGACATCAGGTGACGGTGTTCGAACGCGCCGACCGCATCGGTGGTCTGCTGCGCTACGGCATCCCCGAGTTCAAGATGGAGAAGCGCCACATCGACCGTCGCCTCGAGCAGATGGCGGCCGAGGGCACGACGTTCCGCACCGGGGTCAACGTCGGCGTCGACCTCACCGCGGCCCAACTGCGGCTGAACTACGACGCCGTGGTGCTGTCCGGTGGCGCGACCGACTGGCGTGACCTGCCGATCCCCGGCCGCGAACTCGACGGCATTCATCAGGCGATGGAGTACCTGCCCTGGGCCAACCGGGTGCAGAACGGTGACCAGGTGGTCGGCGAGGACGGCGAACCGCCGATCACCGCCAAGGGCAAGAAGGTCGTCATCATCGGCGGCGGCGACACCGGTGCCGACTGCCTCGGCACGTCGCACCGGCAGGGCGCGGCCAGCGTGCACCAGTTCGAGATCATGCCGCGGCCTCCTGAGGAGCGCGCGGACTCGACGCCGTGGCCGACCTACCCCCTGATGTACCGGGTCGCCTCGGCACACGAAGAGGGCGGCGAGCGGGTGTTCTCGGTCAACACCGAGGAGTTCATCGGCGTCGACGGGCACGTCACCGCGCTCAAGGTGCACGAGGTCGAGATGCGCGACGGCAAGTTCGCCAAGGTCGAGGGCAGCGACTTCGAGCTGGAGGCCGACCTGGTTCTGCTGGCGATGGGCTTCGTCGGCCCCGAGAAGCAGGGTCTGCTGACCGATCTGCGGGTCGAGCTGACCGACCGCGGCAACGTCAAGCGCGACGACGACTTCCAGACCTCGGTGCCCGGCGTCTTCGTTGCCGGTGACATGGGTCGCGGGCAATCGCTCATCGTGTGGGCGATTGCCGAGGGCCGGGCTGCCGCCGCGGGCGTCGACCGCCACCTGATGGGCCGGACGGCACTCCCGGCGCCGATCAAGCCGACGGCCGCTCCCCAGCGCTAGCTTTTGCTCGCCGACTTCTGCGTGCGGGTCGTGGTTGGTCGCTGATCGCGACCAACACGCAGATCTCGGCGCCGGTGGACGCCTCAGTAACCACTCCAGTCACACCAGAAACATCCGATCTTTTGTCGGCGCGCCCTCTGGTGTTAGCCAGATCACAGGTGTCTAATGATTCTCGGGGTTCGTGCACTAGTGTGGGCCCACGGTGAAGCAAGACGACCGCAGGAGTAACACCGTGTACATCAATCCAATCGCTCGCTCGCGAATGGGCCGTATGGCCTGGTCACTGTTCCGCCACCCGGTCCGCAGCCGCGACTTTCCGGCCAAGCACGAGCGTCTCGTGACGGCCGCCGAACTCGTCCGGTACGGCGTCTAACTCGACCCCATCGCGCCGTAGTTGCAGCGCGAAAGTTTGCTTAGCCGAGTTATCTACCTGGCCGTCAGTATCTACAGAGTGATGCGCTCGCGACTGCGGTGCGCGTCGCCGGTCACCGCGTCGAAGAAGTAGGTCCGCTCCCGCGGCAACGCCAACCCGACGCGCGTCCCCGGATCCAGCTGTGTGCCCGCCGGCGCGTGCACGATCACCCGGTGCTCGTCCTCGACGATGGCGGTGACCAGCGCGTGGCTACCCAGCGGCTCGACGAAGTCGACGCGGGCGGGCACCGTGCCGTCGGCCACGGTCGTGCGCACCTCCAGGTGCTCCGGCCGCGCCCCCACCGTCACCGGGCCGTTCGGCGTCGCCACCTCGGTGATGGCCGCGCCGCCGACGTGCAACGTGCCGTCCTTGACGACGCCGGGCAGCAGGTTCATCGGCGGACTGCCCATGAACGCCGCGACGAAGGTGTTGGCTGGCCGGTTGTAGATGTCGTCGGTGGTGCCGATCTGCTGCACCTCGCCACGGGACATGACGCACAGCCGGTCTCCGAGCGTCATCGCCTCGACTTGGTCGTGGGTGACGTAGATGGACGTGACGGGAAGCTCCCTGTGCAGCCGCTTGAGATCGCCGCGCACCTGGTTGCGCAGCTTCGCGTCCAGATTCGACAGCGGCTCGTCGAGCAGGAACGCCTGCGGCTTGCGCACCAGCGCCCGCCCCATCGCCACGCGCTGACGCTGCCCGCCCGAGAGCTGGCCGGGCTTGCGGTCGAGGAGCTCGCCGATCTCCAGCAGGTCGGCCGTCTCGCGGACTCGCCGCTCGATCTCGGCCCGCGGGGTCCGGCGCTGCCGCAACCCGTACGCCAGGTTCCGATACACCGTCATGTGCGGATACAGCGCGTAGTTCTGGAACACCATCGCGATGTCGCGTTCACCGGGCGCCAACCCGTTGACCACCGAGCCGCCGATCCTGATCTCGCCCGAGGTGGGCTTGTCCAGCCCCGCCAGCAGGCGCAGCGCAGTGCTCTTGCCACACCCCGACGGCCCTACCAAGATCAGGAACTCGCCGTCGCCGACCGTGAGGTTCAGGCCCTTGAGTGCCACCACGTCGCCCGCGTACTTCCGTACGACGTCTCGAAACTCGACTTCTGCCAACGTAATCCCCTCAACCCTTGATTCCGGTACTGGCGACCGACTGGACGAAGTACCTTTGCGCGCCGATGAACACCAGCAGCATCGGCAGCAGGCTCATCACGTTCGCGGCCATCAGCAGTGGCCACTTGACCCGGTGGGCGCCCTGAAAGTAGCTCAGCCCCAACGGGATCGTCATCTGATCTTGGGAGGTGATGACGATCAACGGCCACAGGAAGTCGTTCCACGACGTCAACACCGTCAGCGCGGCGAGGGTGGACATCGCAGGCAGCGACAACGGCAGCACGATCTTGAACAAGACGCCGAGCCGCGACGTTCCGTCGACCCGAGCGGCCTCCTCGAGCTCCACCGGAACGGTCTGAAAGAACTGACGCAGGAAGAAGATGCCGAACGCGGTCGCCAGATTGGGCAGCATCAACGCCCCGATGTGGTCGATCCCCAGGCCCTCCCAGACGTTGTCGCCGAACCACTTCACGATGAGGAACACCGGAATCATCGTGACCTGGAACGGCACCATCAGCGTCGCCATCAGCGTGACGAACAGCGCTCCACGGCCGAGGAATCGGATGCGGGCGAAGGCGTAGCCGGCGAGGCTGCAGACCACCAGGTTGCTGATCAGCACCACCACCGTGACCATCGCGCTGTTCAGGAAGAAGTGTCCGAACGGTGCCGCCGCCCAGGCCTCGGAGTAGTTCTCGAACCGCGGCCGCTCGGGCAGCAGCACCGGTGGGAAGCGGTTGGTTTCGCTCTCGGTCTCCAGCGACGTGACGAGCATCCACAGCAGCGGCAGAATCAGCACGAAGGTCATCGGGATGAGCACCAGATGCCACGGACTGAACGGCAGCTTGAACTTGCGTTCACGCTGGGGCGAGGACGACTCGCGCGCAACGGCTTCCGTCGGAGGCAGCTCTGTCGTCGTCATCAGTTGTGCACGTGCTTCCGTGCTAGCCGGAACTGGACGGCCGTGATGATCAGGATGACGACGAACAGGGCGTAGGCCATCGCCGCGGCGTATCCGGCGTCGAAGTGCACGAAGGCGCGATCCCACAGGTAGTAGACGATGACGGTGGTCGCGCGCAAGGGTCCGCCCCGAGTCGTGGCGTACACCTCGTCGAAGAGTTGCAGCGCGTTGATAGTCAGCCACACCAGCAGGAACAGGTTCGCGGGACCGAGCAGCGGCACCGTGATCGTGCGGAACCGGGTGAACGCGCTGGCACCGTCGATCATCGCCGCCTCGTGCAGCTCAGCCGGAACACCCTGTAGTGCAGCGAGATACACGATCACCGAGAACCCCGTCCACCCCCAGATCGTCATGGCGACGATGACGTACAGCGCTTGCGACGGTGACGCCAAAAAGGGTTGCGACGAGATCCCGACGGCGTTGAGTCCGGCGTTGACCAGCCCGTAGTCACGGTCGGTGAGCCACAGGAAGATGATGCCCTGCGAGATCGTCGAGACCGCCATGGTGATGTAGGCGGCCGTTCGGTACACCGAGATGAAGCGCACCGACCGGTTCATCGCCGCGGCGACGAAGAGACCGACGAGCATCGTGCCGGGAACGAACAGGGCGGTGTAGACGATCGTGTGCTTGATCGCCTCCACGAAGACGGGGTCCTCGGCCAGCTTTCGATAGTTGGCGAGGCCCACCCACGGCGTCTGCGGCCGCAAGAGGTCGGACTGCTGGAACGACAGCTGCAGAGACATCAGCACCGGCAGCAGCCCGAAAATGCCGATCAGTACCGCCGCAGGGCTGGCCAGCGCCCATCCCGCCGCGGTGTCCGTACGGCTTAGTCGTCCCAGCAGTGACGGCATGCCCTCTCCCGTCCTACTTCTCGGCCAGCGCCGTGTCGGCGGCCGTGGCAGCGGAATTCAGCGCGTCTGCGGGCTGTTCCTTGCCGAGCATCACCGACACGATCGCCTGTCCCAGCGCCTCTGAGACGTCGGGGTACTGCTCGACAGTAGGCCTGACCTTCTGCACGTTGGACAGGTTCTCGACGAATGTCGCCGTCCCCGGCACGTTTTCGTTGAGCTTGGTGAGCACCGACTGGTCCTGGCCGACCGACGTGCGGATCGGCAGATCACCGGTGCCCAGTGAGAACGTCTTGACCTGCTCGGGTGCCGACAGCCACTTCACGAAGTCGACGGCTGCCTTCTTCTTCGCGTCGCCGTTGTCGAACGTGACCCAATTGTCCGGGCCCGCGATCGTCTGATGGCCACCGCTCGCCCCGGCGAACGTCGGCATCACCTGCACGCCGTAGGAGATGTCCGAGAGCTGGCTCAGATCCCATGGACCGGTGATCAGCATCGCGACCTTGCTGCTGTTCATCAGCTTCGGCCCGTTCTCGTTGGTGGTGTCGAGGTACACCGACTTGTCGTTGACCGCCATCTGCTGCAGTACGGTCAGCGCCTTGACGCCCTCCGGGGAGTTGAACGTCGCCTTGGTGTTGTCCGAGTTCAGGATGTCGCCGCCGGCCTCCCACAGCATCGGAAGGTAGTGCCACACCGTGTCTTCACTGCCGTCGGCGGGAATCAGCCAGCCGTACTGCCCCTTCGTCGGGTCGGTCAGCTTGGCGGCGGCGGCCCGGAAGTCGTCCCACGTCCAATCCTTCGTCGGAGGTGCGACACCGGCGTCGGCGAACAGCTTCTCGTTGTAGACGATCGCGAGGTTGTCCACCAGGGCGGGCACGCCGACGACCTTGTCGCCGACCGTTGCCGCCTCCCGCTCGGCCGGGTAGAAGTCGTCCCACTTCCAGTCGGGGTTCTTGACCTCGTCGGCCATGTCCACGACCTGGGGGATCTGGGCAATGTTCGGCGACCACGAGCCGAACATGTAGGCGACGTCGGGCGGGCTACCCCCGCGCACTGCGGTGAGCACCTTCTGCAGCACCAGGTCGTTGCTGGAGTACAACTCGCTGACCTTCACGTCGGGATGGTCCTTGTTGTACTGGGCGACAAGGCCCTTGAACACCTCACCCTCGGTGTCCTGATAGCCGTGCCAGACCGCGATCTCGGTCGGGCCCGACGGCGACGAGCCGCCGCCACCGCACGCCGTGAGCACGAAGGCGAGGATGGCGACCAATGCGATGCAGAGCCGTGATCGGGTCATGTGCGGCACTCCTTGTTGGATTTTCATGGCGCGAGCGTGGTGCGAAGCGGTTCGGGAAGCAGGTCACCGTGCGCGACGGTGAGGTCGTCGCACAGCTTCCAAATCTGGTCGACGGTCAGCGTCGCTGCGGTGTTCGGGTCGACCATGGCCGCCGCCCGCACCAACCGGGGATCCCCGTCGACTGCGGCCCGGACCGCGAGTTCGACTGGGCCGAGGAAGTTTCGGTTGAGCGCGGCGCACTGCGGAGGCAGGTCGCCCACCTTCGTGGGGTGGGCGCCGAGCGCGTCCAGCAGGGTTGGCACCTCGACGGCCAACCCGTTGGGGAGGTTGGTGATCAGGCCGTCGTTCACCACGTTGGCGGAGATGACGCGCGGCGTTCCGGTCTCGAAGGAGTGGATCACCTGGGGTGCGTACTCGGTCGACTCGGTGTCGATGTCCAGCGTCGAGGTGCCGGCGAGTTCGGAACGCACCCTGGCGTATTCGGCAAGGTTGGCCTCACTGATGCGCACGTAGGCACCGACGTCGAGGCGCAGCCTGTCGACCTCCTCGGGGTGGCGCAGGTACCACGGGACGTACTCGCTGGAGTGCTCGCTGGTCTCGGTGGGGTAGTAGCCGAGCCTGCGGTACATGTCGACCCGCACTCTCCTGCGCAGCTCCGGATCGGCGGCGATGCGTTGGTCCAGAAGCGGATACAGGCTCTCGCCGTTGCGCTCCCAGCGCAGCACCCAGGCCTGATGGTTGACGCCGGCCGACCAATACGACACCTCGTCGAACGGCACGTCGACGAGCTCGCAAAGCCCCACCATCGTCCAGTAGACCGAGTGGCACAACCCCAGCACCTTGAGCTTTGGCGCCACGTGATGCAGGTACGTCACGTTCATGGCCATCGGGTTGGTGTAGTTCAGCAGCCACGCGTCGGGGCACACCTCGAGCATGTCCTCGGCGATGCCCGCCAGCACGGGGAAGGTTCGCAGGCCGCGGAAGATGCCGCCGATGCCGATGGTGTCGCCGATGGTCTGATGCAGGGCGTACTTCTCTGGAATGTCGAAGTCCCGCACGGTCGCGTCGTGCATGCCGACCTGAATCACGTTGATGACGTAGTCGGCACCTGCCAGTGCCCGCCGACGGTCGGCGACGGCCACCACCTCCGGCTGGACACCTGCCGCGCTGGCGGTGGCCCTGGCGATCGCCTCGGCCGTCTCGAGACGCTCGGCATTGATGTCGTGCAGCACCACGCGCACGGAACCGAGTTCGGGGAACGAGAAGACGTCGCCGAGGAGTTCGCGGGTGAATTCGACGCTACCTGCGCCGATGATGACGATGGTGGGCTTCATCGTTGGTTCCTCGTGTCTGCGTGAAGGTCGGCCGAGGGCTCGAGGACGGCCGGCGTCGGTGCCTCACCTCGTCGCTCGTCGGCGTAGACCATCAGCGTCGAACCCACCAGCGCCAGAACGATTCCGATCGCGCCGTACGGGGTCGGCAGCGTCTGGTATGCGATCAGCGAGATGATCACGGTCAGCGCCGGGGCGAGAGCATTCGTGGTCGGAGCGACGATGGAGGCCTTGCCACGGGCGAGGGCCATCACCAGGAACAGCGCGCCGATGGCGTTGAGGACCTGCGTGCCTGCGGCCAATGCGGGTGCCTGCCAGGGGAAGTCGGTGGGGATGCCGCCGAGCGAGATCAGGGCGACTGGGATCAGGAGCAGGCCGCTGATGGTCATCCACCCGAACGTGGTGGCCTCGTTGATGCCGAGCGTCGCGGTCTTTCGCATGAAGTACGCCTGTACGCCCCACGCCACGCAGATCACGATCGCCAGCAGCAGCCACGGCCCCGACGATCCCTCGGATTCACCGCCGGTGATGGTGAACAGCACGATCGCCGCGAGTGCCATCACGAGACCGACGACGGCGAGGACCGGAATGCGCTCGCGGAGAAGCACCATCGCCATCACGACGGTGATGGCCGGGGAGATCGAGATGATCGGGAAGATCAGGTAGGCGGGGCCCATGGTCAGTGCCTGGAAGAGCGCGAGTTGGCCACCCGCACCGGTGAGCCCGATCAGCAAGCCGTAGATCGTGGCGGCCGGGCGTCGGTCCCACCGCTGGCCGCGCAGGATGACCGCGGCGGGGATGATCATCGTCAGGGCCCAGATGGCGTAGATCATCTCGTCGGGATAGCCGTACCTCGTCGCGGGGAGTGCGGAGAACGCGCCCCACACGCCCCAGAACAGGACGAGGAGCGTCGCGTAGAAGATCCAGCTGCGGGTGTGACCGGTGGCGGGGGTGGTGGTCATGGCGTTCTCACTTCGTCGAAGGTCGTTGCGTTGACGGCTAATTGGCGCACCGCATCGCTGCTCAGCGGCTGACCCCGGTGTTTGGCGGCGTACAGCGCGGCGCCAAGCGCGGGATCGAGCAGCGGACGTCGCAGGTCGTAGTTGGCGGGCTGGCCCGCCATCGCGCCGACGAACAACTCACGGAAGTCGTCGTCGGAGAACATCCCGCCGGAGTACGACACCGGCACGGTTTCCTCGTCGGTGAACCCGACCAGGGTGCGGGTGGTGTCGACCAGCGTGACCAGTTCGTCGACCGCGTCGACGAGGATCTTCGCCGCCAAGGCGTCGTGCTCGCGGGCGGCCTGGCAGACCGTCGTCGCGAGGGCGGCGATGGACGTGCGGTTACCGCCCCAGGTGTCGATCACGAGGCTCACGACGTCGAGGTCGCCTGCGAGTTGCAGCCGCTCGGTGAGCAGGGTGTAGAGGGGGCCACGGCTGAGCCGGCCGTCACTCATCCGGCTGAAGGCGTTGAGGCCTTGGGTGGCAACCCAATACGCCGATCCCTCGTCGCCGAACAGCTCGCCCCAGCCACCGACTCGGTGGCCCTTGCCTTCGCGCTCTCCGTAGGTCATGGAGCCCGTACCGCTGATGACGTTGATGCCGTCCTCACCGGCCAGCGACCCCGCCCAGCCACAGACCATGTCGTTGTCGCAGCTATACCGGTCGTGGCCGAGGACGTGGCTGGGGACCGCGTCGAGCTTGTCGACGTCGGCGCTGGCCTCGCCGTAGCCAGGGAGACCGAAGAAGGCCGCCGTGACGTCCGACGCCAGGATGCCCGCCTGCGCGCAGACATCCGTGACGCCCTGTGTAAGTGAACTTTCCACGACGTCGAAGTTGGAGTTGAAGTAGTACGACGGTGGCGCGGTGGCACGGGCCAGGATCCGACCGTCGTCGTCGATCAGGGCGAACGCGGTCTTGGATCCTCCGCCGTCGACGCCGAGATACCTAAGCATGGCCGGCACCGCCCGTCATCGGGTGGATGGTGACACCCTTCACGACGCGGCTGACCTCACCGGACGGGAACGGGTTGTCCGGAGTCTTGCGATACTCCAGGGAGGTGAACAGCGCGAGGTACTGCGCGAACACCATGTAGGGCAGCGCCACCAGTGCGTCGTCAAGCCCGGCCAGGCCGGAAAGTACAACGGCCGGGCCATATTTGGCCGGAATCGGCTCGGTGCTGAGCACGGTGACGGCGTCCTGCCCGAGCTGGCCTCGGATCTCGGCGATGATGTCGAGATCGTAGAGGCGGGTGTGGGGGTCGGTCGAGACGTAGACCACGACGAGCGTGTCGGCGTCCAGAACGGACTTGGGCCCGTGGCGGAAACCCAGGGGTGAATCGAAGTAGGTCACCACCTCGCCCGCGGTCAACTCCAGCAGCTTGAGGGCGGACTCACGGGAGAGGCCCTCCAACGGTCCGCTGCCCAGGTAGACGAAGCGCTGCTTCTTGGTCTGGGCCAGCGCGCGGATGTCGGGTTGAAGGTCCACCACCTGCTGGGCGGCGGCAGCAAGCACGTCGGCGTCACGGGGAGAAGCGGGTCCAAGTAACAGCAAGCAGGACAACAGCATCGAGGTCAGGCTCGACGTCATCGCGAAGCCGACGTCGTTGGTGCGCTCCGGCATGAACACGACCAGTGAGTTGGCCCGGCCGGCGTGAGCCTGCCCCAGCTTGCCGTCGCGGTCGCAGGTGAGGACGAGATGCCACACCTCGTCGACCAGTTCGTCGGCCAACGCCGTGGTCGCCAGGCTCTCGGGGCTGTTGCCTGAGCGGCCGAAGGAGACCATCAATGTGGGGGTTTCGCGTTCCAGGAAGTTCAGCGGCCCGGCGACGATGTCGGTCGTCGGAATGGCCTCGACGCGGCGCTTCAGGTGCCGGCGGAGCGCCGGCGCGGCGATCTCACCGGCGAAAGCCGAGCTGCCCGCCCCAGTCAAGATGATCCGCAAGTCCGGCCGGGCGACGAGTTCGTCGAGGAAGCGGGTGGCGTCCTCGCTGGTACGCCCGGCCACCTCGCGCCAGGCGTCGGGCTGCTGCCCGATCTCGAGAATGGTTGCGCCGCCGTCTTCTTGGGCGGGAATCGTGGTCATTGGGCTGCTCCAGTGGTCAGGCACGCACGTGCGTACGGTCGAATGGCGTCGCGGATCCGGTCGATTACCAGAGCCTGCGGGACGGGCTCGAGCTGGCCTGCTCGAATGCGTTCGTACTGGCCGGGCAGGAACTGGCTGATCAAGGGCAAGGGCACGCCCGTGCGTTCCAAGTTCTGCAGGAGGGTGAGCCTGGCGGCGTCTACTTCGGGATCGGCCCAGTAGTAGCGCAGCCGGTCGCTGTAGCTGTATCGGCGGGCGGTTCGCTGCTCACGCGTGTTGCCCTCGTAGTAGCCCTCCCAGTACTTGGGTTCGGCCAGCATCCGGCGCTCGACGACCTCCACCAGGTTCGACCGCGAAGTGCGCGGCACCAGCTCCGCCTCGACCATCGCCAGCGCGAACAGCGCCTCCCGCATCGCGAACGTCAGGCCGGGTCCGACCTTGAGGATCGCCCAGTGGTCTTCGACGAGCTCCCGAAGCTGTTCGGGGCGTTGGTAATCGGTGGAGTGCGCCTCGAAGACGAGGTTGGCCTCGGTGTCGAGCACGGTGCGCAGTTCCACCGTCGCGTCGCGGCGGTAGTCGAACACGTTGACGTGGTCGAATTCGACGCCGGGCTGCACCACGAGGGCGACGACACGGGGCCAGACGTCGCCGAGGCCGAGCTCGGCGAAGGCCGACCGGTGCGCGTCGACGGTCCGGCGAGCGCTGTCCGCAGGTGTCGGGGTGAGGTGGTCGAGCGTTTCGTGTGCGCCGCCGGGGACCGGTACCTCGGTGCCGATGACGTACACGGGGCCAGGTGATCCGATGTGGTGCGCGGTGTCCTCGGCGACGCGCATCAGTCGTGCCGACCGGCTGGCGACCACCTCGTCGGCAAGAACGTCGGGATCGTCCGCACACGACATGCTGCAGTCCAGGTGGATCTTGGAGTACCCCGCCTCGACGTAGGCGGCGATCAGAACGTCGGCCTTGTCCATTGCGGCAGAGGATGTTTCGTGTTGCCAGCGGTTGGGGCCGAGGTGGTCACCACCCAGGACGACGCGGTCCCTCGCGAAACCCGTGTCGTCGGCGATGCGCAGCACCAGATCGCGGAACTCGGCCGGCCGGAGC
Organism: Mycobacterium sp. AT1; assembly: GCF_002043095.1. Lineage (GTDB taxonomy): Bacteria > Actinomycetota > Actinomycetes > Mycobacteriales > Mycobacteriaceae > Mycobacterium. The sequence goes on from NZ_MVOC01000057.1 coordinate 134,647, forward strand.
CCCGTGTACCCGCCGTATTGGTCGACCTGGTTCGACGTGGCCTCGATCAGCACGTAGCTGCCGTCGGCGGCGGCCTGCACCATGGCGGCCTCCACCACGGTGGGGTGGGCCGAGCAGACGGAGTACACGCCGACCGGGTGACCGGCCTTGTGACTGGCGACCGTCTTGGCCAACCAGTCGACGCGTCGGAGTGTGTCGGTCATCGGGCATCACCGCTCGGCACGGGCCGCGGTGCGACCGCACGGCACAGCTCGGCAACGGTGTCCGCGATCGCGGTGCGTGCGGCGGCCAAGGCTCGGCGCGGGTCGCTCGCCGTGGGATTCGCCGCGAGTGACTCGCGCAGCGCTCCGGTGTAGGCGACGTTGAGTGCGGTTCCGACGTTGACCTTCCGAATGCCCGCCTCGGTGGCCAGGCGGAGCTGGTCGTCGGACACTCCCGAGGAGCCGTGCAGCACCAGGGGTGCGGGGACCGCCGCGGCGAGCCGGCGGATCAGCGCGACGTCGAGTTCGGCGTCGCGGGTGGTCATCGCGTGCGAGCTGCCGACCGCGACGGCGAGGCCGTCGACCCCGGTGGCGCCGGCGAAGGACGCCGCCTCCGCCGGATCGGTGCGGACGCCGAAGTCGTGTGCTCCGCCCTTGCCGCCGACCTCGCCCAGTTCGGCCTCGACCCAGAGCCCGACGCGGTGACCGCGTTCGACGAAGGCCCGGGTCCGGTCGACGTTGTCGCCGTAGGACAGGTGTGCGGCGTCGACCATGATCGAGGTGACCCCGAGACCGGCGGCGGCATCGATGGCCTCGGCGATGAGCGCGACGTTCTGGAAGTGGTCGAGGTGTATCGCCAACTGGGCCGACGACTGCCCTGCGATCCGTGCACACGCCGAGACCAGCGGCGCGATGCGCCCGCCGTGAAACCGGACGGTGTTCTCGCTGATCTGCAACAACGCTGCGACGCTGGCACGCTCCGCGCCTTCGGCGATGCCCTCGGCGTGCTCGACGGTGACGACGTTGAAGGCCAGGACGGCGGTGTGTCCGGCGACGGCGGACGCGACGAGGTCGGCGGTGGCGACCAGGCTCACTGGCTCACTCGCTGACTGGGGTGTGACGTGCGGAACATCTATCGATCATGGGAAGCTCGCTCAAAGCGCGCAATACAAGCGGGCAAAACGATCAGTAAAACTGATTGTGACCGCCCTGGCCCAAGGAGTGTTCAGCGATGTCGATCAAGCGCACTGACCGGATGCGCGAGGTGCTGTCCCTGCTGCGGGACCGCGGCGAGGTTGCGTCCCAGGTGCTGTGCAGCGAGCTCAAGGTGTCGGTGGCGACGCTGCGCCGCGACCTCAACGAACTCGAGGAGCAGGGGCTTCTCGTCCGCACCCACGGCGGCGCACGGGCCCTCGACCCCAGCGGCAGCGAGATCCCGGTGCGGCTGCGCGACCATCGCATGGTCGCCATCAAGCGACGCATCGCCCACCGCGCGGCCGCGCTGATACCGGCGGGCCCGCAGGCCGTCGCGCTCACCGGCGGCGTCACGACCGGCGAGGTGGCCCGATCGCTCAAGGGTCGGCCCAACATGACCATCGTGACGAACTCGCTGACGATCGCCGCCGACTGCGCCGTCGACGCGCACATGAAGGTGATCGCCACCGGAGGGTTGGTGCGCGCGAATACCCTTGAGGCCGTTGGCCCGATGTCAGAGCACGCGTTCCAGGTGATCACCGTCGGCACCGCCGTTCTCGGTGCCGACGGCATGTCCGCGGAGATCGGCGCCACCACCTACGACGAGGCCGAGGCGCGCACCGCGATCGCGATGGCCGCGAACGCGCAACGCGTCGTCGTCGCCGTCGACGGCTCCAAGATCGGGAAGGTGACCCTCGCGAAGATGGTGCCGCTGAGCGAGATTCACCATCTGGTCACCGACTCGACCGCGAATCCCCAACAGCTGGAACGCATTGCGGCCGCGGGCGTGCACGTCCACGTCGTGGCGGTCGACGACGACGCGTAACGCTTACGGTGTGGTGAGCAGCCCCGAATCGCGGATGGCCTCGGCCAGGGGTTCCAGGACGGCCGGATCGTACGGCGGCGGCAGGTAGATGATCGCGAGGTCGAGACCCTCGGCACCCAACGCGACGCAATCTTCCACCAGCGCCTTGTAATTGCGATCCTCGCCGAGGCGGACGTGCGCCGAAAGGGTGATCTCCTTCGGGTCCCGGCCGATGTCCTTGCAGCGGGCCGCGAGCACGTCGCGCTTCTGGGCGAACTCCGCGGGCGTCCCGCCGACGAAGTTCCAGTGGTCGGCGTACTTGGCGGTGAGCGGAAGGGTGCGCTTCTCGCCGCTGCCGCCGATGCAGATCGGGGGATGCGGCTGCTGCGGACCCTTCGGCTCGTTGCGGGCGTCCTTGAGCTGGTAGTACTTGCCGTCGAAGGTCGTCGACTCGTTGCTCAGCAGGCTGGTGAGCACCTCACATGCCTCCTCGAAGCGGTCGAAGCGCTCCTTGAGGGTGCCGAGCTCGATGCCGTAGGCGCCGGACTCCTCCTCGTTCCACCCGGCGCCGATGCCGAGTTCGAGGCGCCCGTTGGAGATGACGTCGAGCGCGGAGGCCATGTTGGCCAGCACGGCGGGGTGGCGGTAGTGGATGCCGGTGACCAGCACGCCGACCCGGAGCCGTTTGGTGGCCTGGGCCAGCGCGGTCAGGGTGATCCAGCCCTCCAGACAGGGGCCGGAGGAGTCCGAGAAGATCGGGTAGAAGTGATCGAACGTCCAGCCGGACTCGAAGACGTCGATGTCGTCGGCGGTCTGCCAGATGGGCAGCATTTCCGACCACGTGGTGTTTTGGGGGGATGTCTTGAAGGCGAATCGCACTCAACCAACCCTAGACCCGGATCCTGGATGGCGTCGATGAGTTTCTTGGGCGGCACGGGTCGGTATGGACATGAACGACATGACCCCCTTGGTTTCGAAGGCGTGTACGCGGACCACCGACGTGTTGGCCGGCGTGACGGACGACCAGCTCGACGCGGCCACTCCGTGCGAGAAGTTGACGGTGCGCGAGTTGGTGGCGCACGTGGGCGGGCTCGGCGTGGCGTTTGCCGCGGCGGCGCGCAAGGACTTCGGCGAGCTGACCGACAGTCCACCCGGCGACGGCGGCTACCAGCTGGATGCCGACTGGCGTTCGCAGTACCCGGCGAACCTGACCTCCCTCGCCAACGCGTGGCGTGATCCCGCCGCGTGGGACGGCATGACCCGCGTCGGCGGCGTCGACCTGCCCGGCGAGGTATGCGGCATGGTGGGGCTGACCGAGGTCGTGGTGCACGGCTGGGACGTGGCTGTGGCAACGGGCCAGGACTACGAGGTCGACGACGACGTGGCCGAGGCGGTGCACGCGCATCTGGCGAGCTTCACCGCGGCCGGTCCGGTGGAGGGGCTCTTCGACGCCGCCGTCGAGATCGGCCCGGATGCAACGGTATTGGAGCGTGCTGTTGCCCTGAGTGGTCGGGATCCCCGGGTGCGGGCCTAGTCTTGTAAGCGTGACGGTCCCCGAACCGAGTTGGCGTCGCAGCAGACGCGACGGCTACCCGATGGGCGGATCGACGTTGGTGCTGAAGTCGACCCCGTCCAGGGTGGACGCCGATCTCGCGTGCACGATCGAGGACGGGCACGGTCGCGAAGTCGGCAGCGTGCAAGTAGTCCCGTCAAAGAGCAGCGGGTGGCAGCAGCTCGCCCAAATTCTCGGCAGTGGCTCGGCGGCGTCGTGGGAGTTCGTCATCCTGAGGGCGGACAGAACCCCGCTCCTATACGTGCACCGACCCCGGGTGAAGGGTTGGTCGGACCGCCACGAGCGATTCGAGGTGCGCGACGCCTGGGGTCGCGACGTAGGTCGGCTGCTGCAGAACAACGGCTATCTGTCGGGCTTGCGGACGTTCGAGCTTCAGAGCGGTGGTAAGAAATTGGGGCGCACGACGTTCGACGACTGGCAACGCGTCGACGGCGCCTTCGGCGAGAATGCCCGGCGGACTGTCACGATTCTCGACGTGAACGACCGTGTCGTCGCGGGGATCACCGAACGGCGAACGACCATGCAGTTCATCGGCAACGACTTCTACGACTACACAGTGGAATTCGAGTATCCACCCTACGAACCGGTCGGAAGCCTGTGCCTCGTCGTGGCGCTGGCGGAGTACTTCCATCGCCGGTCCGAGCAGGGCGGAATGCTGAGGGGCATTCCCGGGGTGTAGCCCCGCTCGGAGACGCGTTCGGCGCCGGGAGCGGCGGCATGATGCACCCAGGAACTTGATAGCGCCGGCGATATACGCCCGCACGGTGCATGGCTAGCCGGGCGCGACGAGCGAGGTCAATTCGGTTCCGTCGTCGGACAGTCGGACGAGGGTGTCGTTGACCCGCCAGACGTGAGCAAGTGAGTCGACCGCGGCTGGCAGCGTCCACAGCGTCTCGCAGGTATTGCGGTCGCGGGCCTTGGCTACTAGGCCAGCCATCCGGTTGGTGACTTCGAACACGAACACCGTGCCGTCACTTCCGAGGAAGTTACCCATGTTGAAGTCGCACGCAGCACCCTTCATTCCAGTGTTCAAATCGTATTGCCGCCACATCGAGAAGACATCACTGTTGCTCTCGTTCAACAGGATCGAATCGCCTACGACATATTTGTTTCCCGACGGCATGTCGAGCAACAATCCGCCGCCAGGAGAGAACACGGCCGACTGTTTGACCTCGGAGCCTGCCACGATCGGGATCGTCCCCGATTGGTCCGTGGTGGGTCTTCCCTCGATTCCTCCGCCGAGGTGCTTTCCAGTTTCGTCGAAGAACTGGACGCCCGTGAGCTTGTCGTCGACCTCAGCGACGGCGGCGAAGCCGCCCGGGTAGAGCACGGTGGTCTCCAGTTTGGTGCCGTCTTGCCCCTCGGGTTTCAACACGCGGCCGTCGCGGACGTCGAACACCGTCGTGTTCCAATCCGACCTGTCTGTCGAGCCTTGGGTGGCCAGAGTGGTGTCGACGTCGGCCGTTCCCACGACGGTTCCATCACCGGGCACGAACCACGTGGTCTCTGCGCGGTGACCGATGCCGTAGACACCTTGGCGGGCTGCGCTGGCGACGGCGTGATTTGCGATCTGCTTGACGACGAGGGGCCCGGGAAGGGCGCCCAAGTCGGTCGGTCCGTTGTAGAGGACCGTGCCCGACTGGGCATCGACGACCCAAGCCGTAGCGGAGAGTTCATAGCTCAGACACAACACGTCGGTTGGTCCGTTGATGAAGCACCGTGGGAACTTAACGTCGGTGAGCAGCGGTACGGCTGGAAAGACTGGCTGACCACTATTTACGTCGACTCCGGTCAACCACCATTGGGTGCTCGATGCGCTGCCGCTTCGGGCGAGGAAGAAGGCCTTGTCACCGATCCGGCCGATGAACGGCCGAGGGCCAAAGGTGTCGTTGCTCTCTGCAATTCGACTCGGTTCAGCTCCGTCACCTGTTTCGGGCAGTCCGAGATCGGTGGCGGAGGTGCGCCATCCTGGGACGGGCTGTTCTCGCATCGCCGAGGAGAGAGCATTCCCCGTGTTGTGCCAAGTTCCGCGGGTAGCGAGACGTCCGTCGTGTTTCCACCAGACGAAGACACACACGGCCAAGGCAGTGACGGCGACCAGAGCAATCAGCACGTACCACGTTCGGCGGCGCTTAGGCTGGCTCGGCTGCGCACCCCGTGGCGTGCTCATGCCGGAAGGCTGCGCGAGACATCCACGCCCCTGTAGGTGGCACGGGATGAATCACGCGGATCGCGTTCAGGGACAGTCGAATTCGTGAGCATCGAGGCAACCGGGTGCAGGACTGCTTTAATCGGAGTCACGCGCGTACCGGGTCGCGAAGATTTCAGCGGCACGCGCTTCTGCGGTGTTGGGAGACGGCAACCCGACGGTGTATTCGAGGTACCCGCTGGTGCTGACGCGATCGTGGCCCATCGAGCGCATGAGTTCTACGGCGACTGCGTGTTGAGCCGCTTGCGACTTCTCCGAGGCCAGGCCCGCAATGACGACGATCTCCTCGGCCAATTCGGCTGCCGTCATGTCCATCGCACGCGCAGTCAGTTCGACTCGCTGAATCCGTCCGCCAAGGCCAGCGGTCGCCGCGACACTGCCTTGAGGATTTGCCGCCGTGAATGTCACCGTAGGGCTCGGATCGTCGCTCTCCATTTCTGTCGGTTCATAAAGTGCATTCGAACGGTTGCCAATTTGGCTGTCGTCCATTCCGTCTTCGTCATCCCATGAGCCCTCAGCGATCACGAGCACCTCCAGTGCGGCCGCGGCGCGTCACATCTGGCAGGCATCGATGTCGCGACCCGCGAGCCAGTCCGCATTTTGGTAATTCGCCGACGCCTCCGCCAACCGCACCGAAAGGTCATGTGACATCTTCCATAGCTTCTCAGCGGCGGCGTCTCTTGCTGTTTCCACCTCTGAAACGGCCATATTGCTCAACGCACACACGACGCCGTGCGTGGCCAGAACATTTGCCCCCAGATCGTTGACCGTTTCGCCGGCGACCTTGAGCTCCCCGGCGGCAGTTCCGTGCTTAGTTGAGATGTCGTCGATGAAGTCGGTCAGCACCGACAAGTTGTTCGTCATCGCGCTTCTCCGTTCACGTTGTGGCGTCGGTCAATCTACTTGGGCTGCAAGACGGGCGGTTCCGGATAGAACGGTGGCTTATAGGCTGCGTCGGGATCGGTGCGCGACGGCAAGGTCCCATTCGTGCGCTCATCGCCGAAGGGCTCTCCACAGGGGAGTTCGATGCGATTTCCCTCCGGGTCCGTTTGCTCTCCGAACAACTGCTGCGCAGAGGCGCGTTCGTAACGGCTGGCGACCGCCCGTATCTTGTCGGCCTTGTCATAGGACTCGGCGACCAGTGCAGCCATGCTCACCTGGGCCATGCTGAGTTGCGTCGAGGCAACGCCCGCGTCGGCGATTGCCTTCGGGATTGCACCGCCGGGGATGCTGTTCATCCAGGAGGTTGCGGTGTCGTAGTGTGCGAGGAAGTCGATGAGACCCTGCAGGCCGTCACGGGTTTCCTTGACTTTCTGACCCAAGGCCTGCAGCAAGGGCCGCATCTCCTTCTCGCCCTCGGCGACTTCGAAGGTTTGATGTCGGTGGTCGGCAGCCTTGGCCTGATATGCATTCGCGGCCGTGCCGTCCCACTGATCGGGGTCGTAGATCTCAGTCTTTTCCAGCAGTTCGCCAGCCTCCCTGTACTTCTTCTCAGACGTGACGAATGCTTCGCCAGTCTCAGGTTCTCCTGAACCCGTCGTGACCTTCATTCCGTAGATGGCGAGCTGAGCAGCCATGATTATTGGTGACTCCGCCAAATTGGCTATCGCTCCCAGAGCGTCGCTATTGGGGAGCTGGCGGTCCAGCGGACCGGGTGGATCGCTCCACTTGTCGCCGATGACGTCGCCATACTTGCGCAGCAGGTCAATCGCTTCCCCGAGCAAGCTCACGTTTTCTCTCCCCTTTTCCCGGATACAGCCTATCGCCCGCAGGCCGAGGCCCAGCGCGGCATTTTGAGCGCCCTTGGGTGTAGTAGACGTCCTCGCTCAAGGGCACACTGGACTCGTGGACCCAGTCGCAGCGCTGCGCCAAATCGCGTACTACAAGGACCGTGCCCGGGAGGACTCCCGGCGGGTGATGGCCTACCGCAAGGCCGCCGACGTCGTCGAGCACCTCGACGACGCGCAACGCGACAAGCACGGCAAGGCCAACAGTTGGCAGTCGCTGCCCGGCGTCGGCCCCAAGACCGCAGCCGTCATCGCGCAGGCGTGGGCCGGCCGCGAGCCCGACGTGTTGGTCGAATTACGTTCCAACGCCATGGATCTCGGCGGCGGTGAGATTCGGGCGGCGCTCAGGGGCGACCTGCACCTGCACTCCAACTGGTCGGACGGCTCGGCCCCGATCTCGGAGATGATGGCCGCCGCGAAGGCTCTCGGCCACGAGTACTGCGCGCTGACCGACCACTCGCCACGGCTGACGGTCGCCAACGGCCTGTCCGCCGACCGGCTCCGCGAGCAGCTCGACGTCATCGACGAACTGCGAGACACGTTCGCGCCCATGCGAATTCTCACCGGCATCGAGGTCGACATCCTCGACGACGGCACCCTCGACCAGGACGACGACCTGCTCGAGCGGCTCGACGTCGTGGTCGCCAGCGTGCACTCGAAGCTGAAGATGGACTCCGCGGCGATGACCCGCCGGATGGTGCGAGCGGTGTCGGGTGGACAGGCCGACGTCCTCGGCCACTGCACCGGCAGGCTGGTCGAGGGCGGCCGCGGAACCAGGGCCGAATCGGCGTTCGACGCCGAAAAGGTCTTCACCGCCTGCCGCGACCACGGCACCGCCGTCGAGATCAACTCGCGGCCCGAGCGCCGGGACCCACCCACCCGGTTGCTCGCCATGGCACTGGAGATCGGCTGCGACTTCTCCATCGACACCGACGCTCATGCGCCCGGCCAGTTGGACTTCCTCGGCTACGGCGCCCAACGGGCCCTGGACAACGGCGTCCCCGTCGACCGGATCGTCAACACCTGGCCGGTGGAGAAGCTCCTGGCCTGGACGACGGCGGGCTAGTTCCAGGGCTAGTCCGGCAGCATCGGCATCTCGAGCCCAGGGTCCCGGCCGACGAGCACACCGCGCGTCACCGACGCGCTGCCGAACCGGCGGCGAACCTCGTCCATCGCTGAGTCGACGGCCAACAGATGCTCCGGCGTGCCCGTGGTCCTGCGCTTGTCGCCGGAGGACTCGAACGGCAGCTCCAGCTCGAGCTGCTGCGCGCCGTCGCGGTCGATGTTGGACACCGCGAAGCCGACCAGCGTCAGGCCGCGTTCGGCGATCAGCGGACCCGCGGTGGCCACCAAATCCCTTGCTGCCGAAAGGATCGCCTCGGTCGACGCGGTGGCTTGCGGCAGGGTGTGTGACCGGGTGACCCTACTGAAGTCGTTGAACCGCAGGCGCAGCACGACGGTGCGTCCGGTGCGGTCGGACTTGCGCATCCGTCGGGTGATGCGATCCACCAGGTTCACCACTACGGCGTCGATCTCACTGTGCGACATCGAATTTCCCGATCGGCCAAGTGCCCGCTGGGCTCCCACCGAGCGGCGTCGGACACCGGTGACGACCCGGCGGCGATCGATGTTGTGCGACAACGCAAACAGCTGATGGCCCATCCCGCCGCCGACGATCGACCCGAGCATGGACTCGCTCAGCTCCGCCACGTCGGCCACGGTGTGGATGCCGTGGGCGTGCAGCTTGTCGGCGGTCTTGGCGCCCACTCCCCACAGTCGCCGTACGGGCAACGGATGCAGGAATTCCAACTCGCGGTCGGGCGGCACCAGCAGCAGCCCGTTGGGCTTGCCCTCCTGGCTGGCCACCTTCGCGAGGAACTTGGTGCGGGCGATGCCAACCGTGATCGGCAGGCCGACCTGGTCGCGCACCTGCTCCCGCAGGCGGGCACCGATCTGTACCGGGGTGCCCGACACCCGCAGCAACCCGCTGACGTCGAGGAACGCCTCGTCGACCGATAGTGGCTCGACCAGGGGAGTGGTGTCGTGGAAGACCTCGAACACCGCGGCGCTGGCGTCGGTGTAGGCCGCCATTCGGGGCGGCACCACGATGGCGTGCGGGCAGAGTTGCTTGGCCTGGCGCCCGCCCATCGCGGTCTTCACGCCGTACGCCTTGGCCTCGTAGCTGGCCGCCAGCACCACGCCGCCTCCGACGATCACCGGCTTGCCGCGCAGCGACGGGTCGTCACGCTGTTCGACGGACGCGTAGAAGGAGTCGAGATCGGCGTGCAGGATGTTCGCCTCGCCCACCCCCTGCGCACCGGACACGAACACATGTTCGCATCGACGCCCGACGAAAGCTACTGGCTGTCCCCATAGATGCTGGTCAGCCAAATGTGCACCAGGGTGTCCACGACGCGATCCCGAGCGACCGAGCCCGGCTCGGCGACCAGCGTCGCCGTCATGGTCCGCTCGTTCATCAGGTTGAGCGACGTGGCGAGGTCGTGCGCGTCGATGGTGGTGGGCGCGGCGCCGCGGGCCCGCTCGGCCTCGATCAGCGCGGCGGTCTGGTCGATCCACTTCTGCATGAACGCCGACCAGACGGCGCGGAAGTCCGGGCTGCTGGCCAGGGCCTCGGTGCCAGCCCGGGCCACGACGCTGTGCGAGCCGAACGCGGTGAAGAAGGTACGGATGCCCTCGCGGAAGGCCCGTCGCGGATCGGTCGGCAGATGCTGCGTGGCTCCGTCGAACCCGGTGTCGGCCTGCTGGATGAGCGGGTCGATCAGGGCAAGCAGCACCGCGTCCTTGGACGGGAAGTAGAAGTAGAACGTCGGACGCGACAGGCCGGCACCCTTGGCCAGGTCGTCGACGGAGATGTCGGCGAACTTCTTGTCCTCGAGCAGTCGCTCGGCCGTCGCGAGGATGGCTGCCTCGCGCTCGTCGCCCGACGGGCGCGTCGAGCGACGTCCCCGCCCGGATCGGGCCGTGCTGGCAGTGGTCATGGCCTGCACTTTACTGCATGTCGAAATATTCGACAGGGTGTTGACTGACTCGACACCCTGTTGATAACGTGTCGCCATGATTGAACACCTCGACGTCCTGATCGTCGGCGCCGGCATCTCCGGTATCAGCGCGGCCTGGCATCTGCAGGACCGCTCGCCGTCGAAGACCTACGCGATTCTCGAACGCCGCGAGAGCATGGGCGGCACGTGGGACCTGTTCAAGTACCCCGGCATTCGCTCGGACTCGGACATGTTCACCCTCGGCTTCCGGTTCAAGCCGTGGACGTCGGCCAAGGCGATCGCCGACGGCCCGTCAATCTTGTCCTACATCAAGGACGCCGCCGCAGAGAACGGCATCGACAAGAACATCCGCTACAACCACCGGGTGGTCGCCGCCGACTGGTCCGACGCCGACAACCGCTGGACCGTCACCGTCGACACCGGCGACGAAGAGGTCACCAAGACGTGCTCGTTCTTCTTCGCCACCACCGGTTACTACAACTACGACGAGGGCTACTCCCCGGAGTTCCCCGGGTCCGCCGACTTCGCAGGCACCATCGTGCACCCGCAGCACTGGCCGGAGGATCTCGACTACGCGGGCAAGAAGATCGTCGTCATCGGAAGCGGCGCCACCGCGATCACGCTGATCCCCGCGCTGGTCAAAAGCGGCGCCGGGCACGTCACCATGCTGCAACGCTCGCCGTCCTACGTCGGCTCGTTGCCGGACGTGGACCCGGTCGCGGTCGCCGCCAACAAGTACCTTCCCGAAAACGTGGCCCACGTGGTCAACCGCTGGAAGGCGATCATCTTCAGCACCGCGCAGTACCAGCTCGCCCGCAAGTTCCCGAACTACATGCGCAAGACGTTGATGACGATGGCCAAGCGCCGGCTGCCCGAGGGCTACGACGTCGAGAAGCACTTCGGCCCCAGCTACAACCCGTGGGATCAGCGACTCTGCCTGGCCCCCAACGGCGACCTGTTCAAGACCATCCGCAAGGGCAATGCCGACGTCGTCACCGACACGATCGACACCTTCGTCCCCGAGGGTATCAAGCTCGCCTCCGGCGAGGTGCTGAACGCCGACATCATCGTCACCGCAACGGGTTTGAACATGCAACTGCTCGGCGGTCTGGCTCCGACCCTAAACGGTCAGCCGATCGACCTGACGTCGTTGATGACCTACAAGGGGCTGATGTTCTCCGGCATCCCCAACTTCGCCATCACCTTCGGGTACACGAACGCGTCGTGGACGCTGAAGGCCGACCTGGTCTCGGAATTCGTCTGCCGTGTGCTGAACTACATGGACGACAACGGTTTCGACCGAGTCGTGCCCGAGCACCCAGGCGCAGCCGTCAGCGAATTGCCGTTCATGGACTTCGCGCCGGGCTACTTCCTGCGGGCCATCGACCAGCTGCCGAAGTCGGGCTCACGGGCACCGTGGCGGCTCAAGCAGAACTACCTGCTCGACCTCCGGCTGATCCGTCAGGGCAAGGTCGACGACGAGGCTCTGCACTTCACCAAACACCTTGCGGCCGTTGGGGTTTAACACTCCCGCGACCAGACGCAAAGGGCCCTGACGCGCCGCGTGTCAGGGCCCTTTACGTCTGCTCGGCGAGGTTAGCCGCTGACGACGACGATCCCGTCGTCGTCGCAGTACGCAATCTCTCCCGGGGTGAACGTCACGCCGCCGAAGGTCACCGCCACGTCGCGCTGACCGGCCCCGGTCTTGGTGCCCTTGCGAGGGTTGGTGCCCAGCGCCTTGACGCCGAGGTTCATCGTGCGTAGCGCGGCGGCGTCGCGCACCGCGCCGTGGACGATCACGCCCGCCCAGCCGTTCTCGACGGCGAGACCGGCGATGACGTCACCGACCAACGCCGTGTGCAGCGATCCTTCGCCGTCGACCACCAGCACGCCCCCGTGCCCCGGCTCGGACAGGATGGACTTCAGCAGCGCGTTGTCCTGAAAGCACCGGACGGTGGTGACCGGTCCGGCGAACATCGTCGCGCCGCCGAGGTTCTGCAATTGCAGATCGCAGCTGCGGACGTCGGGGTAGATCTCGTCGACGAGGTCGGCGGTGGCGCGAGGTTCGATGGTCACGGCTGGATACCAGTTCAGTCGTCGTCGGAGCTGCGACGCGCCAGCAACACGACCAGCAGGGCCAGCGCGCCCGCCGCCACGGCGACGACCAGTGGCAGACGAGACGACTCCGGACCGGGCAGCGGGATGGGCGTCGGAGCGCTCGCGACCGTCGACTTCGCTTGAGCCGCAACTTCCTTCGCCGGCGAGATCGGTGCGCGATCGCCGTTGGCCTCCGCTGGAGGATTCGGCGCGGGCGACGGTGGGGACGGTACGGGTGGTACGGGCGGCGGAGGAGTGACCGCGGCAGGCGGCGGTGTGGCCTTCTTCGCGGGCGCCTTCTTCGCAGGTACGGCCTTCTTGGCGGGAGCCTTCTTCACCGGGGCCTTCTTGGCTGCCTTGGCTGGCGGCGTCTTCGCCGGCGGCGTGGCGGGTGCCTTCGGGGCCGGTTCGGCGACAGCGTCCGGCGATCGATCGTCGGGCGACTGGCCCTGTCGATCTTGCTCGTCGGCCATAGTGGCTGCTCCTTTGCAGTGCGATGGGTAGTCGGCAGCGGTGACCATCATGCCAGTTGACGGATTTGGCTAACCCGTGACCGCCAACGCGGCTGCCAAGGTCAGGGCGATCGCCATCACCGCCAACTCGACCCGCGACCGGCTCCGCGACACGTCGACCGTGGCGCGGTGAGAGCGTGCGGCAGGCAGCCAGCCTGCTCGATTCCGCGCCGCGAGCACGATTAGGACGGCGGTGACGACCACCTTCGCCGACAGCACGCGCCCGTATGCGGTGCCGTAGAGGTCGGACGGCGACGTCAGCGTGACGGCCGCGCCCACCACGCCGAACACCAGCAGAACCACCACGCACCACGTCGACGTCTGGGAGAACCGTGGCAAGACCCTGGCCCACTGTCCGCGGTGGGTCACCACCAGGACCAGCCCTGCGAGAACGCCACACCACGCCGCCGCAGCCAGCGCGTGGACCGCCACCGCCATCCCACCCAGCGGGCTCTCGGACAGATGGCCGACCAGGCTCCGCCCGGCGACCCCGATGGCAGCCGCGCCAACGGCGAGCACGCCCGGCGCCGAAACCGGCCGGGTGCCCCTCGGCGAGGACAGCGCGACGACGCACACCACCAGCGCTGCGCTCAGACACACCAACCCCGCCCGGCCCACCGCGGTGTCCGTGGCGAACGCGACCGTGGTGCGCACGCCGACCCGGGCAGCCGACCAGCCCGCTGCCTCGGCGGCACCGACGACGAGCCGGACCAATTCGGCGACCGTCCACACCGCCGACACCAGGACCAGGGGGCGGGCGGCGCGCGCCGCCAACTCGTCGCGGTAGCGCTCGACGTCGACGGCGGGCACGACCACCAGGCCGAGGGTGACCACCGCCGCCACGTCGCAGACCGCGCGAACCAGGCTCGAGGCAGGCGAACCAAGCACCAACGCCAACGCGGCGGCACCCCCGACGCACAGGGCGCCGAGGAGTGCCGCTCGCCGTCTGCTCACGTGCGCCGCCGCACCGCCACCCACGCGCCGCCGCCGACGATCGCCGCGGCCAGCGCCACGAACGGCCACACGGGCATCCCGTCCGACTCGTCGGAGGACTTCCCGACCTTGGGACCTGGGGAACCGGTTCCCGCCACCGTCAGGGTGAACGACCAAGAGCCGCTGACCACGTGGCCGTCGGCCGAGGTGACGCGGTAGTTCACGGTGTAGGCGCCCGTCGGGCCCAGCGGCAGCAACGCGACGCTGGCGACGGGACCCGCGACGTCCACCGGCCCCGTCGACCACAGGTTGCCGTCCGGTCCGACGACGGTCATGGCCGCGAAGTCGGTTTGCAACCGCTCGTTGAACGTCGCGCTGACGCGCGCCGGACCGCTGCCGACGGAACTGTCGGGTGCGGGATCGGCAGCCACGCGAACGGCGTGCGCCGACGCGACGCCGGCGCCCGCCAGTGCGGCCATCGCGAGCGCCGCACCGATCAGCGCCGCGGCCGTCAACCGTCGGATCACGTCCGGCGGCGTCCGGTGAGCGCCACGACGACCCCCACGGCGGCCAGCACCAAGGCGCCGCCTGCCAACCAGCGCGCGGTGTCGTCGGGGCGGGCCGACGCCGGTTCGGCGGCCGGCTCTGCGGCTGCCGTGGCCATCGGGGCCGCGGGCTGTTCGTGGTCGTCGTGGCCTTCGGCCGACGCTCCGGTCAGCTTCAGCTCGGGTGCGGGGTGCTCGGGCTCGCCACCGCCGGGCAGGGGCGGCTGGTCCCACCGCACGACGGTGCCGTCCGAGTAGGTCTGGGTGGCCGGCAGCGTCACCGTCGGTTGGTTGGGCAGGGTCACCGAGACGTTGAACAGCGCGAACTGGTCTGACGAGATGCCGACCGACGGCGCGGCCGTCCAGGTGACCGACCGAACCGTGCCCGCGGCGGCGTCGCGGTCCAGCCGGGCGGTCCACCCCGGCATGACCTCCGTGCGCGCGGAAGCGACATTGGGTAGCGCGACACTGAATGCGGTTGTAAGAGCGCCTGTTTCGGATTCTCCGGGGACGCGGAAGGTCAGCACGGACGTGCTGCCCGGGGCCGCGCCGTCGGCGTCGACGTGAACGTGTGCCGAGGCGGTTCCCGCACCGGCAAGCAGTGCGATGGACATGACCGCGCCCGTGGCGGCGGTCGTGATGAGGGCGCGCGAGGACGCCCGGTGAGCAGATCTCATGATGGGTTGTTGCCTTCGAGGGTCGAAAGGGTCGAATGGTCGTTTCGGCTAGCGGGCGAGAAAGACCGGTGGACCGCGATGCGACAACGTCGCCGACAGGAAGCGCAAGGACTGCAAGGGCTGATCGGCACTGATGAACGGGGTCGAGGACGTCACGGCGACGGGGTGACGGTCGCACCGCGTTGCCGCGACGAGCACGCGTGACACCGCTGCGGCGAGCCGCCCTCCCGCAGCGATCAGGGCCGAGCCGACCACGACCGCCGCGAGGTGAGCGGCGAGCATCAGCAGCGACGGCGCCCCCTCGACCGACGGGTGCGAGTGCCCGCCGACGCCGAGCAAGGCATGCCCCAGCAGTTGTCCGACCGCGAGGACGGCAAGGAGAGACCGGAAGTCGGGGGTGGCCCGGATGGTCGCCACCAGCGAGCCAAGGGTGATCGACAGCAGGGCCAGCAGGGCCGCGGTGGGTCCCGACGGCAGGCCACCACCTGCGGTCCCGTGCGCGGCGACCGCCAGCGTCGCCGTCAACGCCCCCGCCGCGGCCCCTGGAACGAGGCGCGCCGCCGGAGGCGTACGTCGGCGGGGTTGGGTACCGATCAGACCACTCCGAGACGGGCCATCAGGTCCGCGTCGACTCCGTCCAATTGGTCACTGATCGCGGCGTGCGCGGCCTTGCGACGCGGGGTCGGCATGTTCTCCGCCGCGGTCACGGCCGCCGAGAGGTCCCGGAGCCGATCCGTCACCGCCGCCACGAACTGCTTGGTTTCGGCGTCCTTCGGCTTCTTCGCGGCCACCTGGGACAGCGTGTGCTCGGCGCCGGCGATGCGAGCCGAAAGTGCTCCACCCGCTCCGGAGAACTGACCGAGTTGGCTCAGCGAGACACCCAGTCGGTCCGCGCGCCGCTCGTCGACGAAACCACGCGTGGCGACGGAGGCGCGGTAGACGATCGGCACTACGACCGGAGCCAGCATCCGTGAGACGGTCAACACCCGGCGAATGCGGGACGCCGAGAGCAGCCTTCCCTCGTGGACCGCCTTGAGCTGGGCCTCGGCCACCCGGAGGGCGTTTCGGTCGCTGGCCCGCTGTGCCTTGAGGGTCGCCTTCATCGCCTTGACCTGACGTCGTCCGTCGGCCTTGATGCGCCGCGCTTCGTTCTTCGCGGAGAGTCGTGCCTCGAGTTTCGCCTTGGCCTTGATCGCCTTGGCTTCGGCACGCCGAGTAGCCCGGCTCTTCCGCCGTCTGAACAGGCCCATCCCGGCTGCCTCCCGGTCATTTCGTCGTGATCTGGCGCTCGTGGCTGCGCTGGTGTCGCCAACACTATCGCCGCTCGCGTCGACGTCCCGGTCCGGCCCCGATCTCCAGACGTGGGTCTCTGAGCGCCAGCAAACGACAAGGCGTAATTGTGCAAGAATTGCCCCTGATCGGCGACACCGATCGGGGATGCCGCAGGGGCGTCCCTGCGGAGTCGTGAGGGGTGTTGTCACGTGGCTACGCGAGTTCGCATCGCCGCGGCGGCCTGTCTGATGGTGTCGGGGTTGTTCGTCAGCGGTGCCGGTGCCGCGCTGGCCTTTGCCGACCCCGATGCTGTTCAGGGCGACGACAGCGGAAGCGCACCGGCCGATCCAACGGACGCGGGCAGCCCGGCACTACCCTCCGGGCCTTCCGAGCCAAGGGCGACTGCCACCGTCACGCCCACCGCAACGGCCACTCCAAAGGCGAAACCGCCGAGGCCTACGTCGCAAATCGGTGACGGCCGTGGCGGCATCCCGCTGGGCGGCACCGGAACCACCCGCACCCCGACGGCCCCCAGCAAAGACGCCAACCCCACCGGTACGGCGTCGCCGCAAACCGAAACCCAGAACACTCCGACGCCCGACCCGCCGTCCGACGAGAAGGAACCCGCCTCGGACGCCGACGAACCCGAAGAACATCCGGGGTGGAAGTGGTGGCCGTGGTGCTGGCCGATGCCGCCGGGACCCGCCCTTCCGCCAGGAAACGGCAGCAGTACCGGCAACGGTGGTGGCGGCGGCATCAGCATCGGTACACCGCCGTCCGGTGTCGGCATCCCGCGGTCACCGGCGCTACCGGTCGTGCCCGTCGATCCCACCGCCGACGTGATCGGCGGATTGGCAACCGCCGCAGCGGAATTGCCCCTCGCGCCGGTCGCGCTACCCGCCGTCGTCGCCCCGCTCGGCGCTGGCGGCGTCGGAGTGGGTGGAGCGGGTGGGCCAGGCGTCGCACCGCGACCGGGGCCGGCGGTACCCCGAACGGGTGCGACGGCGAGCCCGGCGCCGCCACCCCGAGCCCAGGAACGGAACCCGCCCGCCTTCAGTGCGAGCAACGGCACGATGCCCGCGACCTACCGAGCCGGCTATGGCGAATACCTGCGCACCGCAAGCATCGGGGAGATGGCGGCAGTGGCGGTGCCCGGCGTCACGGGCATCCTCGGTCTCACCATTGCCGGAGGCCTGCTCGGGTTCCGGCAGGCCCGCGCCGGCCAGGCATTGCGCGCCAACGGCACCGCCAGGTTCACCAGTTGATCGAATTCGCCGTGCTTCGGCACGAAAGGACGGGAATAGTGGACTCATCGAGAGGGGAATCCGATGCCAGCCAGTCGTCGCGTCACGCGCGCCGTCAGTGAGGTTCTCGATCTAGCGCCCCGGCGGGGCGAAGTATCGCTTGCCCGCCTCGTGGAATCGGTGGCAGAAAGCCGCGGCCGACCCATCGAGCTGAAGATGGCGGACCTGCCGTCGGGTGTGTGTGGCCAGTGGCGGCAGTACGCCGATCGAGACGTGTTCCTGATCCAGCAGGGCCTGCCCGCCGGAGACCGGACCCTCGCGCACGAACTGGGTCACCTCGTCCTCGGCCACGAAGGCATTTCCGTGGTGGAAGCGGCCAGGGACCACACCGAATTCGCCAGCTCCGACCTCATCGGCTACATGCTCAACCAACGGACCGGTTGCATGGGTCCCAGCGGGGAGGACCTCGAACAGGAGGCCGAGGACTTCGCCGCGCTGCTCATCTATCGGTTGGGTCGACTGCCGTCGGACCGCGCCTCGATCGTGCAGGTGCGCCTCGGAGAGGCGTTTGGTTGATCATCTGGGTGATCGCCGGTCTCCTCGGATTGGCAACCGGCCTGCGCATCGGCTGGGCACTCGTCAACAAGCAGTCCCTGGTCAGCGCGGCGATGATCCTCGCGCTCGGCAGCCTCGGACTGGTGGCCGCACTCAACTGGGAACCGCTGACGCTCCTGATCGACACCCTGGTCCGATGGCCCAACGTGTCCACGGTGCTCAGCCAGGTCGCGTTGATCGCCTGCGCCGCAGGCAGCTGCGTGATGATCACGTCGGCCGCCTCCGAGCGCAAACCCGCGACGATTCGCCGCATCGCGGTCATCCAGTACGGGATCGCGACCCTCATCGCGGCGCTGACGATGGTGGCGTTCTTCACCTCGCCGCAGCAGCCCGAGATGGCGCCAGAAGAGTACTTGCGGCGCAACCTCGGGTCCGGTGCGATGACGGTGTCGTGGCTGTTGCCGCTGCTCTACGTCATGCTCGCGTTGACCCTGGTCGTCTGGGCCGGGGTACGTCACTCGAACCGAACCCGCCGTGGACGCGCGCTCTTCGTGTTCACCATCGGTGTCGTACTCATGGTCCTGGCCAGCGCGTTCTTCTTGCTGCGCGCCGTCGGCACCACCGACTTCATCGGTGTCGGTGCCGCCGCCACACTGCTGGGCTGCGCGATGCTCGTCGTGGCCAGTGGGTCGCTGCTCCCCAGCGTCGAGGACTGGTTCGGCGCGCGTCACGAATTGCGGATCATCCAGCCCCTGCTCGACGAGCTGAGTCGACGGCATCCCAACGTCGGCATCGGGGTCCGGCCGCGGGGGCCGCTGCTGTTCCGGGTCGCCGAGCAGATGTCGATGATCTCCGACGCGCTGTACCTCGAGGCCACCCGCGCGCTCGGCGGTGAGGACGCCGCCGCGTCGACCGACGACGAGCACCCGGATTCGCCCGACGTCGAGCCGGACGAACAGGCGCTGCGCATCGCAGAGTGGATCAACGCCGGCAGGGATAACCCCGGGGACGCGGCGAACGCCGCCTTCCCCGGGCCACATTGGCTACGCCAGCCGCCGTCGTATTCGGATCGCGAGTGGATCCTCGCGATTGCCGATCAGTACCGGACGCTCGAGAACAAGGTGAGCGTCGCGTCGAGCTAGTCGTCGAGGTGTTCTTGGCGACGGAGTTCGTCAACCTTCTGGACGATGTCCTGCTGCGCCTCGGGAGAGAGTCCGACGGTGCGGGCCGCGATGCGGCGGATGCCCTCGTCGCGCATGCTCGCCAGCCAGGTGAGTTCCTTGTCGAGCTTCTCGTAGTACTCGTCGTCGGTGAAGTACGCCGGCTTGATGCGGAAGAAATTGGCCAGGGCCGCCATGGTCGCCACCGAGGGGTTGGTGCGATTGCCCGAACGCAACTGGGAGAGGTACGGCGCAGACATCGTGACGCCCTCAGCCTTGAGGGCGGCAATGACTTCAGCCGACGTATGGGGGCCACGTCCCGGGGGGTAGACGGTGTCGAATAGGCGGTTCAGCCTGGCGGAAAAAGTCATGCTCATCGATCTGTCCTCCACTTAGCGTTACGAGCGGGCGTCCCTTGAGGCGTATTTGCTGATCATCGTAGCGAGAGTTCCGCCGACAACCAAGTGCAAACCACCCTAAAGTCCGTTGCACCCCACGTTACTACCCTTACCTGTGTGCTCTAGCAGCGGTTATCCCTGGCTCGGACTGCGCCGAACCGAAGCGCCGCTAAGCCAAAAATAACGCTCGAGTTGTTTTGCCCTGTCTCTCGGCGTGCTCGCTACCAAATAGCGGGAGGCCGTATCGGCCTTGAGAAATCGGTTCAACGCTCGGCTCCGACGACATCGGTAATTTGCTCCTGAATTTGGCTGCCGATTACGGGCGCAGCTACCGAGGCTGCCTTCGCCCACGTCAGTCCCCGACGGAGGCGAGCATCCTTCGCGGCGTCAGTCGTCGCGGTGACAGTAGCCAATGGTTGGTTCCGTCGAATCGGTCGACGAAACGAGTACGCGGCGGCCCCGAAGGCCGCCGGCGGGAGCGCTGGAGGCCAGGTTAGGCGGCGAGCAGCATGGCCAGGACTGCGGTGTCCGGATGCGTGATCGGGTCGACGCCCACCCTGCTGACCATCGAGGTGATCGTGCCGTCGGACTCCGCCTCCACCCACGCCGCTCGGTGATCGAGACCGAGGTGCGGCAGTCCGGGAAGCAGAACGCATCCCGACGCGGCACCCGCGCATTCCGGAAGCGACGGCATCGTCTCCGACGGTGGGTGCAGCATCAACAACGCCGGTGGCTGCCTGCGGGCGAAGTACCCCGGCGGGATCGCGGCGTCGCCGACCACGGTGCCCTCGGCGATGACCAGGCCGACGGTCCCCGGCGCTGGTTCGTCGGGAAGCTCCTCACGCACGCCGAAGATCGTCGTGGTGGACAGCAGGCCGGGCAGCGAGGCCACCCGGACCGCGACGATCAGCAGTTGGGCCCATTCCTTCGTCGAGTCCGGCCAGCGGCCCGAGACGACGAAACCCTTGAGTGATCCACCGGAGTGGAAGGGTGCGACTTCGATGGCTCCATGAGATCCGGTATCCATCACTGCCTCCGTTCGGTGCGCATGATTGCCGCCCGACACGGCTGTGGGTCAGTCCCGAAAGCTTGCGGCAGGTAGCAGCTAGCACGCAATAGGACACGAGTGCCAGTAATGCAACCGAAACCGGCGAGGTCAGCGCGGCTGCCGTCCGGCGTACCTCCACACGACGCGATAGGACCCCCGAGCCCTGACCGGACCGAAGTCGTGGGAGTCGGAGGCATACCGCGCTCTCGGGTTGTCCGAACGGGCCTCGAATACCGCGCCGTGGGAGGACGGGTGGACGTCGCCGACCCTCTTGACGAGCCACCGGGTCGACTTCGACGGATCGCGGAACACCCGGATCTGGTCTCGTTCGGGCTCACGGCCGTCGCGGAATCCGACCAACCATTCGCCAGGGCCAAGCGTCGGGCGCATGGACTCGCCGTCGACTCGAAAGATCCGAAGGGGCCAGCCTCGCGGAGCTTGATTGCCGCTCATCCTCAAAGGGTAAGTTGCATACATGCTTCCTCGACTCTTACCTAACGCAACTCCCGCCCATGCCCACTGCGACCTGTACTGCGGTGTCTACGATCCGGCTCAGGCCAAGATCGAGGCGTTGTCCTGCCTCAAGACGCTGAAGAAGTTCCACGACTCCGACGACGACCACTTCAAGACGCGCGCCATCATCATCAAGGAGCAGCGCGCCGAAGAGGTCAAGCACCACCTGATGGTGTTGTGGGCGGACTTCTTCACCAAGGATCACTTCGAGCAGTTCCCGAACCTGCACCAGCTGTTCTGGGACGGCGTTCACGGCGCGGGCGACGTGAAGAAGTCGACCGACGTTGCCGTCGCCGAGAAGCTCCTCAAGACGATCGACGAGATCTCCGACATCTTCTGGCAGACCGAGAAGGCCAAGGACATGGGCGTGTACCCACCCGCCTGATCACCCCTCCAACGAAGTAAGGCCGGCTCAGCGCTTAGCGCGGAGCCGGCCTTCTTTCGTAGCAGGGGTGATCAGGTCAAGACGATGAGCGCGAGCACGCCGAGCAGGGCGAGGGCGATCAGTCCCGCCCGCAGGCACGCCATCAAATGGCTGTGCGTGTAGACGTGTGCGGACGTATGCCATTCCGACGGCGGGACAGCCCCCGGTCCCAGTGGATGAGATGCCATCAAAAGCTCCTGACCTGCGCGATCAACGTTGTTGCCCCAGTGAGATCTGTCACAACGTTGCTTGTGGTCGCGATCATAGCGCCTGTGGATCGGCCAGGAAAATCTGCTGCCGCAGACGCCGTGCGTCTGCCAGGGATCGTTAGCTCGGCGTCGTTTTTCGCTCGGCGTCGCGGGCCCTGTTGATCAGCGGGCGTCGCGGTCTTGAGTTATCCACAGTCAATTTCGGGTCATCGACGGATTTGCCGGGTCAGGGGTGTTTCCGAGCCTCGGTACCTGTGCATGAACCTGTGGAAACTGTGGATAGGCCTCTGATTGCTGTTCTCGCCGTGCCAGCATTGGTGGGGTGAGATCCGCGACGAAACGAGGAGTGCGCAGTGACTGACGACCAGGTCGGAGAGGCCCAAATCGCCGACGTCCCCGTCGCCTTCGACGAATCGGTGGTTCTGCTCGACGTCCGCGAGGACGACGAGTGGCAGCGCGGTCACGCCGAGGGCGCGCAGCACATTCCGATGGGCGACGTGCCGGCCCGGATCTCTGAGATCGACACCGACGCCACGCTCTACGTGATGTGTCATGCGGGCGGCCGGTCGCTCCGCGTGGCGCAGTACCTCGCCCGCAACGGGTACGAGCCCCTCAACGTGGCGGGGGGCATGCTCGCGTGGGCCGGAGCCGGACGCGCCGTCGTCACCGACGACGGCTCTGCGGGCAGCGTCTGAGGAACCGTAGGCTGGTCGCGTGATCCAGGTTTGTTCACGGTGTGGCACGCGGTGGAATGTGCGGGACCGCCAGCGTGTCTGGTGCCCCCGCTGCCAGGGCTCGCTGCTTGCACCGTCGGCGGAGCCGGAACCGCAGTGGTCGACGCGGCCCGCCGCGGGCACGAAGCCGGGAGCCACCGGATCGGGTCAGCGACTCCCCGCCGGTTACCGCTGGATCGCGGTGCGTCCTGGCGCCGCCCCACCTGCCCGCCGTCAGCCCCGGCCGCTGGGACCGACGCCCAGGTACTCGGTGATTCCGCGCTGGGGGCTGCAGGACCGGTTCGAGCTGGCCGCACCCGAGCCGGCGGCCGAACCGCCCAAGACGGCGACGCGCATGGTCCAGATGACGCTTCTGGTCACGATGCTGGCGCTGGTCTTCGCCATCGTGGTCCACATCGCCAACTACGGACTACTGCTCTACAACCGTTCGAGGCTGCTCAACCCGATCGTGGCGGGTATCGCGACGTGGGCGGGTGTCGCCGCCAGCGTGTTGGTGTTCTTCACGCTGATCGCCACCGCAGTGGTGTTGACCAACTGGCTGGTCGTTCGGCGGGCCAACACCTACGCGCGCTCGAACGTCGAGGATCCGCGTCCGGCGTGGCAGCTGTGGGTGTGCTGCCTGCTGCCGTTGGTCAACCTCTTCTGGGCACCGGTGTTCGTCATCGAGTTGGCCAGAGCGGAGGGACGGCTGTCATGGCTGCGCACCCCCATCGTGGTGTGGTGGTGCGGGTGGTGGGTCAGCTTCCTGGTGTCGGCGTTCGCCTTCGCGACCAGCTTCACCACCGACGCGCAGGGCATCGCCAACAACACGATGGTCGTCACGATCGCCTTCCTGGCAGCTCTCGCCGCACTCCTGCTGACCGTGCGGATGTATCAGGGGTTCGAGCATCGGGCCGTCGACCAGCGGCCCACGAAGCGGTGGGTCGTCGTCGACGACGCCAAGACCCAGGAGAACGACGTCGAGGTCCCCGAGGACGCCGAACCTCAAGACCGCGACCCGGAACCCGCTGAGTCGGACCGGAAGGAACCGGCGGCGTCAGGCATCATCAGCGCATGACTTCGGCCGACGGGGCAGTGGGTGGGCACCCCTTCGTGGTGGCGCACCGGGGCGCGTCGGCCGAACGCCCCGAGCACACCATCGCCGCCTACGAGCTCGCCCTCGAGGAGGGCGCCGACGGGGTGGAGTGCGACGTGCGGCTCACGCGCGACGGTCATCTGGTGTGCGTCCACGACAGACGAATCGACCGCACGTCGACCGGCACCGGCCTGGTAAGCGACATGACGCTCGCCGAGTTGCGTGAATTCGACTACGGCGCTTGGCATTCCAGCGCACAGGCGGGCGGCGGCCAAGGCGAGACCGGACTGCTGACCCTCGACGACCTGATCTCGCTGGTCCTCGACTGGAAGCGTCCCGTCAAGATCTTCGTGGAGACGAAGCATCCCGTGCGCTACGGCGCATTGGTGGAGAGCAAGGTTCTCGCGCTGCTGCACCGGTACGGCATCGCCTCACCGGCGTCGGCCGATTTGTCCCGCGCCGTCGTGATCTCGTTCTCTGCGGCCGCGGTGTGGCGGATTCGCCGGGCGGCGCCCATGCTCCCGACGGTGCTGTTGGGTGATACGTCCCGGTACCTGGGCGGCAGCGCGGCGACGACGGTCGGTGCGACCGCGGTGGGACCGTCGATCGCCACGCTGCGCGAGCATCCAGAACTCGTCGACCGCGCTGCCGCCCATGGCAGGGCGTTGTACTGCTGGACCGTTGACCACTACGAGGACGTGCGGTACTGCCGCGACGTCGGAGTGGCCTGGGTGGCGACGAATCACCCGGGCCGCACCAAGGATTGGTTGCAGAACGGGTTGACCGAAGCCCAACCTGACGGCTCTTAGAGCTTGCCGCCTGCGGCCTTGGGGGCGGTCGCGTCGGCCTCTTCCGCGCCGATCTCGCGAGCGACGAAGTCCTCGAGGTGGAACAGGTCGGCGCCCGCGCGCTCACTGACCCGGACCAGCGTGGTCATCAGTGCGACTTCCTCGACCTGCTCCTTGAGGAACCACTGCATGAACTGCTCGCCGAGGTAGTCGCCCTCGTCGCGCGCGACGGCGGCAAGGCGGCTGATGTGGTCGGTGACGGTCCGCTCTTGCTCGAGTGCAAGGCGCAGCGCCTCGGTCGGCGTGGTGAACGCGTTGCGGACGGAATCGGTGCCGGGGATCTCCACCTCGACGTCGCGATCGATCAGGTACTGGACGAGCATCATCGCGTGGTTGCGCTCGTCGAGAGCCTGAGCGTAGAAGTGCTTGGCCAGCTGCGGCAGGTCGGCGGAGTCGAAGTGAACGGCGATCGCGGTGTATTGCTGCGACGCGGTGAACTCGATGCGGATCTGCTCCTGCAGCAGGTGGTGGAACTTGGTGTCGTGGGTTGTTGCTTCGCTCATGCGGGGAACGATAGTGCAGGTCAGTGCCCATTGTCATCAAAGGTCTGACTAATTAAGGCGAGGTTGCCCTAATTGACGGGCGGCGGAAGCCGGCGATGGGGCGAGTTTGCTGCGGGGCTAAGTAAACCGAGGGTTGGCTAACTGTTGCCCGTGTCAAGAACGTCCTGAGGCACCGCGCTGTCGGTCGCCATCGCGTGGAAGAGACGCGTCGCCGCCTCCGTGTCCCACACCACCACCGAGCCGGAGTCGCTGCCGGTGAACTCGCCGATCGGCACGGTCGTGGTGGTGACGGGCCCGTGAAGGGCCCACGCCAACCGGGCCAGATCCCACACGTGCGCGCCGGAGTCCACGGTCACCGCGCCCGACGCCGCATGCGCCATCGGGTACCAGTGCAGCGGGTTGAGGAAGACGGTGGGACTGGCCGCGCGTTGCATCAGCGCGGCCATGAACTCCCGCTGGTGAGTCATCCTGTCGAGGTCGGCGCGCGGCGTCGCCCGGGAGCGGACGTACCCGAGCGCACTGCGGCCGTCGAGGTCCTGACACCCGGCGGGCAAGTCGATGCCTGCAAGCGGATCGCTGATGGGCTCGGACGGACACATCGAGACACCGCCAACGGCGTCGACCATGGCGGCGAATCCGTCGAAGCCGATCTCGGCGTAGCGGTCGAGCCGGAGTCCCGTCGCCTGCTCGACCGTCTGCGCCAGCAGCGGCGCACCGCCAAGTGCGAAGGCCGCGTTGACCTTGTCCTCGCCGTATCCGGGAATCGCAAGGTAGGAGTCACGGGGGATCGACACCATCGTGGTCGGGGCGCTCGATCCGAGGCCCGGCACGTGGACCAGCAGGATCGTGTCGGTGCGGCCGTTGCCCAGGTCCCCTCCGGTCGCGAGCTCGGACTGCTGCTCGTCGGTCAGGCCTTGGCGGCTGTCCGATCCGACCAGCAGCCACGTGGTGCCGCTACCGGCCGGCGGGCGGTCGGGCAGCGCGGTCAGTGCCGGCACGCGATGCAGCGAGGTGTCGATCCAGACGGCCGCGCCGATCGTCGACGCGACGGCAAGGAGGAGGACCGCCATCAGGATCCGTCCCCAGTGGCGCTTGCGCTTGGGCTTGGGTGCGCGGGTGTTCGGCGCGGCAGCGGGGGGCGGTGGTGGTGGCCGACGGGGCGGCGGAGGTCGACGGGCCGGCGGCGGCGCGGGGCGGTACTTCGGCGGGGGCGGTGGCGGTGAAGGAGGAAGACGAGGTGCCGGGGCGCGCGGCGGGGCTATCGGTTGGGTGGCGTCGGGTGGACGCCTCGGCGGAGCGGGCGGTGGCCGGTAGTTCGGGTCGCGCCGGATGACCTGCGACGCCTCCACCGGTGGCCGGGGCTGCCGCGGATCGGGCCGGTTGTCGCTCACGGATCTGAATGTACGGGCAGGAGATGCCCGCGGTCAGGACGTGATCCCCAGCCAGCTCAGGTGCCCGGCGAGCAGTGCGTACCCCACGAAGGCGACGGCGTCGATGAGGCCATGCGCCACGATCAGGGGCCACAGCCGTCCCGTCCGCTGCCACACGTACCCGAAGACGAGACCCATCACGATGTTTCCGACGCCCGCGCCGAAGCCTTGGTACAGGTGATATGCGCCGCGTAGCAGGCTGGAGGCCACCAGGACGGCGACGGGGGAGTAGCCGAGCTGACGCAGCCGCGTCATGAGGAACGCGACGACGATTACCTCTTCGGCCCAGCCGTTGGCGAAGGCCACCGCGAGGAGGACCGGGATGCGCCACCACGTGTCGCCGAGTTCGGACGGGACGACGTCGACCCCGATGCCCAACGCCCGGCCCGCGACGTAGAGGCCGAGGCCGGGAACGCCGATCAGCGCCGCGAGGCCAAGGCCGCCCAGCAGGTCGGGGCGCCAGCGGAAGCGTCCGAGACCGATGCGACTGGGACCAAATCCGCTGCGCCACAGCAGGTAGAGGCCAAGCAGGCCCCACGCGATCAGCTGGAAGACCGACGCAAGGTTCAGCGCGAAGTTGATCAGGTCGATCGGCGACAGTCTGCGGTTGAGCGCCACCTTCTGGCCGGAGAGCCCAAGCAGGACGGCTTCGGTCAGGCTGACGAAGGCCGTGTAGGCGGAGAGTCCGAACGTGACGGCGAGGACGACGGCGATCTCGAGGCGGATCGCCCGTTTGCGAGGGTCGGGCAGCAGCTCGTCCGTCGCGCCCGTCACCGGAGCTACGGTAGCTGCCGTCAGATGCGGCGGGCGCGCAGCCCGTTCAGGAACGGACACCCCATCAGGATCCGGATGGCCTGGCTGAGCCCGGTGACGTCGTCGACCGGCTTGGCGAACGGCAGCCGCACGTCGTGGTCACCGTCTTCGGCCTCGACACGGAGCTGGACGCCGTAGCGGTCGAGCCCGAGCGGTCGGACGTGGCCGCGACGCAGCGGCGTCGGCAGTCGGTTGGCCAAGCGGTCGACCACTTCCCGGTGGGCGGACTCGAGGTGCTGCAGCCAACCCGATTCCATGGCGCAGAAGGGATCGGGCTGGGCGTCGAGCAGGGCGCTGACGCCGACGGACTCGGCTCCCGTCGAGTCGGCCACCACCACGGAGTCGATCTCGAGCCGCACCAGGGTGTACGGCGTGTCGCCGCCCTCGGCCTGCTCGGAGCCGGTGTTCACTTGCAGCAGTGCAGGATTCGGGTTCTGCTCGGCGATCATGTCCAGGAGTCCCGACAGGCCGGACGGCGGGACGTGGAACAGTCGGCCGCTGATCCAGACCAGCGAACGCACCGGCTCGCGCAGGGGAAGCGGCGCGTAGTCGGTCATCTCGAGTACCGCCTGAATTCCCGAGGCGCCCGAGGCGACGATCATCCCGGCCAGCAGAGCCCCGGAGGGCACCATGATCGCGAACGACCCGTCGTCGAGCAGGTGGTGCACGGGGGTGGGGGTGGGATCGGCGCCTTCCGCGGCCAGCATCGCGCCGCCGCCGCGGGCGCACGCGCTGCGAATCCGTTCGGCCGTCGTGGGTGCCACCAGGGCCGTTCCTGCCGTTGCGTCGCCGATCATCGCGCCTGCCTTCCGTCGGATGAGGTAACCCTAACTTAGGCTAGCCTCACCGAACGGTGCAAGTATTACCGAAATGGGCGCCGCGGGTCGGTGGGCGACGGGCCCGGTGCCGATAGGGTTGACCCGTGCCACGCGTCGCCTACCTGGGTCCCCAAGGGACCTTCACCGAGGCGGCCTTGTTGCAGATGGCCGACGCCGGCGTCATCCCCGACTCGTCGCCGCTGGTGCCGGTGACGTGCGACAGCGCAGGCGGCGCGCTGGCCGCCGTTCGCAGCGGAGCCGCCGACTACGCCTGCGCACCGATCGAGAGCTCGATCGAGGGCTCGGTGGTGCCGACGATGGACAGCCTCGCCGCGGGCACGCCGCTCCAGATCTTCGCCGAGCACACCCTCGACGTCGCCTTCAGCATCGCCGTCCGGCCCGGCACCTCAGCCTCCGCCGTGCAGACCGTCGCCGCCTTCCCGGTGGCCGAGGCGCAGGTCAGGCGGTGGCTGGCCGAGCACCTCCCCACCGCCCACACGGTGCTCACCACGTCCAACGCCGCCGCGGCGCACGACGTCGCCGATGGCCGGGCCGACGCAGGGGTCAGCACCGCGCTCGCCGCCCGGCGGCTCGGACTGGCCACGCTGGCCGACGGGGTGGTCGACGAGCCGAACGCCAGAACCCGATTCGTCCTCGTCGGCCCGCCCGGCGTGCCGCCCGCGCGCACCGGCGCGGATCGCACGTCGGTCGTCTTGCGGCTGGACAACGTGCCAGGTGCCCTGGTCGCTGCGATGACCGAACTCGCGATCCGCGATATCGACCTGGTTCGCATCGAATCGCGGCCCACTCGAGTCGAATTGGGGACGTACTTCTTCTTCCTGGACTTCGTCGGGCACGTCGACGACGATCCGGTCGCCGAGGCACTCCGAGCGCTTCACAGACGTTGTGCAGACGTGAGATATCTGGGTTCATGGTCGACAGGCACCGCCGTCGGTGCGACACCGCCGGCCACCGACGAGGCATCCGACTGGTTGGCCGCACTTCGAGAGGGGCGCGCCCGATGACAGGTCGACTGATACTCGTTCGGCACGGCCAGTCGCATGGAAACGTCGCCCGGCGGCTCGACACCCGCCCGCCAGGAGCCGCGCTCACCGACCTTGGCCACGAACAAGCGCGGGCCTTCGGCCGCTCCCTCGAACATCCCGTCGGCCTGTTGGCGCACTCCACCGCACTGCGTGCGGTCCAGACGGCAGCCGAGATCGGTGCACACCTCGGCTTGGACGCCGTCGAATTGCACGGCATCCACGAGGTGCACGCCGGCGACCTCGAAGACCGCAGCGACGACGACGCCCACGAGGAGTTCAACGCCACTTACCGGCTATGGCAGAAGGGCGATCTCGACGTTCCCATGCCCGGCGGCGAGAGCGCCCAGCAGGTGCTTGACCGCTATCTGCCGGTGGTGACCCAGCTGCGCCTGCGCTTCCTCGACGATCACGCGTGGGTGGGTGACGTCGTGGTGGTGAGCCACGGCGCCGCGATCCGGTTGGTCAGCACCGCGCTCTCGGGCGTCGACCCCGGCTTCGCCATCGAACATCACCTCGCCAACACCGAGTGCGTCGTCTTGAGCCCGATCACCGACGGCCGCTGGAGCTGCCTGCAGTGGGGGCCGTTCACGCCGCCGTTCGAACCGGTCGAGCATCCGGTCGAGGACGTGGCGCACAGCGCCGACCCGATGGGCTAGGACGGCTTGGTTTCAGGACACGGCCGAGGCGACGAACGTCACCGCGCACGTGCACCCGACCGCGTCGCAGTCGACGGCGAAGGAGTGCAGACCGTCTGGGGTGGCGCAGTCATCGGTGCACTCGACGAAGAACGAGGCGTGGTGAACCAGGGTGCCGTGGCAGTGGTCGAGGTCCTCCCGGCACTCGCGACAGACATCGGACATGCCTTAGTTCTAGCACCGCCCACCGACGAAGCCGCGATGCCGCGCCTGAAGTGATTCAGGCCCAACCGAGTTCGTGCAAACGATCGTCGTCGATGCCGAAGTGGTGGGCGATCTCGTGGATCACCGTCACGGTCACCTCGTGAACCACGTCGCCGTCGGTCTCGCAGATGTCGAGCAACGCGTCACGGAAGATCGTGATGGTGTCGGGCAACGACCCGAAGTACGTCGAGTCGCGTTCGGTCAACGCGACACCCTCGTAGAGCCCAAGCAGATCGGGCTCCTCGGGATGACGGTCCTCGACGAGCACGACGACGTTGTCGATCGCCTTGGCAAGCGCGGGCGGGATCTCGTCGAGCGCGTCGGACACCAGCTCGTCGAACCGGTGCGAGCTCATCCGAACGGGCACCGCGGCTACTGCCCTGGCGGCGGAACCGGCACGACCGGAATCACGGGTGCGGGGTCGCCAACGACGGGGGCGGGCGCCGGCGCGCCGGGATCTCCGGCGGGTGGAGGAACAGCCGGTCCGTCCTGCGGCGGCAGACCGCCGTCGCCCTGAGGTCCCGGCGGGGGCGGCGGACCGTTGAGGAATGTGTTGCCCTGCGGCGGGGGCGGCGCGCCCGCGGTCGAAGTCGAAGTCGAAGCCTCGGTGCTCTGGGTTTGCGTGCTCTGAGTCTGAGTGGGGGTGGCCTGTTGCCCGGGCAGGTGGTTGTTGCCCTGGCTGTTGGAGCTGCTCGAGCTGCTCTGGTCGCTGAGGTCGATCTGCGACGACACCTGGGACGACGTGTCCACCGGAGGGAGCGGAATCGGCGCCATGTCCAACCGTTCCTCGGGGATGTCGGGCACCGCGACCGGCGGCTGGCCGTTGATGAGCAACGGCCCCTTGGCGCTGTTGAGCAGGGTGGACCAGCCGCCGTTGCCCAGAGTGGCGCCGATGCTGCACGACACCTGTTTGCTTCCGGCGGTCCAGCTCGGCAGCGAGATGGTGCTGTAGATCAGAGTGAGGGTGGTCTTGCGCAGCGCGACGGGCGCGAGGTACGCGTCCGTCATCCGCGTGCAGGCGTCCTTGACGAACTGGTCCTGGTCGCCGTCCGGCGGCACGGGGCCAGGGAACTTCTCGGCGAGGTTGACCGCCCCGGTCACCTCCATGGCGTGTGGCTTGGCGCAGTCGGTGGGAATGTCGGTGGGCTGATTGGTCACCGGATCGATGCCGAGACACGTCCCGGCAGGCCACACCTTCGACTGGTCGACGTCGGCGACCTTGCCCGCGAACGCCAGCTGGTGGTTGTCGGGTCCGGCCAGCTGCAAGCCGCACAGCATGCGGCGTTCGTCGGCCTGCCGCCACGCCTTGTCGCCGGACCAGACCAGGCTCACGCTGAACCGTCCGTTGGGGTCGTACTTCGCCCCGAGGTACTGCCGGGCCGCGGCCTGGCACTGCTCCTGGCTGATCTGCCTGATGCGCGCCTCCGACGGTGGGGCGGCGTCGGGGCCGTATTCGGTACCGGGGAACGTCCTCATGTCGATGCGGTCGGCGACCTCGAAGCGGTGCTCGTCGGAGCAGTCGACGATCTGTGCGGCGTCAGGAACCTGCTCTGGCCAGTTCAGGCACGTACCGCGAACCGCGTGGTCGAACGTGGCGTTTCCGCGCGAACCGCCGCCGAGGACGGACTTGCCTGCGTTGAGTCCGACGGGGAGGCCGCCGTGTCCACCGCCCGGGATCGCGGTGATGACGCCGGCGATGAGAAGTGCGCCCAGCGCCGTCAGCAGCAGCGCTCGCCGCGTCGACTCGGCCTGAAGACTCCGCCACCACGCCGGGTGGCGCGACGGCGGGGCGGCCTCGTCTGCGCTCTGTGCGGCGTCGTGGGGTGCGTCCAACATCTGGTCCATTGTGACAGGCGAGCCGAGTCGTGTGACAAGAGATGCAGTTGTAGCGTTATGAGGCTGTGCCCCGGGGTTGGGGTGGCATCCCGCCAAACGTAGGGTTTCATACGTGATCGACCTGAAGCTGCTGCGTGAAGATCCCGACCGGGTTCGCACGTCGCAACGGGCCCGGGGTGAAGATCCCGCCTTCGTAGACGTGCTGCTCGACGCCGACGCGACGAGGCGCTCCGCGATCTCCGCCGCCGACGATCTGAGAGCCGAGCAGAAGGCGGCCAGCAAGGCCGTCGGAGCGGCATCCGCCGACGAGCGACCCGCACTTCTGGCGCGCGCCAAGGAGCTCGCCGAAGCGGTCAAGGCCGCCGAAGTGGAGCAGGCCGCGGCCGAGGCGGCCTTCACCTCGGCGCACATGGCGATTCCGAACGTCATCGTCGACGGTGTCCCGCCAGGTGGCGAAAGCGACTTCGTGGTGCTCGACACCGTCGGCGAGCCGCCTTCGATCGACGATCCGAAGGATCATCTGGAACTCGGGGAATCACTGGGCCTGCTCGACATGGAGCGCGGCGCCAAGGTGTCCGGTTCGCGCTTCTACTTCTTGACGGGTGACGGCGCGCTGCTCCAGCTCGGGGTCATGCAGCTCGCGGTGAAGCTGGCCACCGAGAACGACCACACCCTCGTCATCCCGCCCGTCCTGGTACGCCCAGAGGTGATGGCCGGCACCGGATTCCTCGGCGCGCACGCCGACGAGATCTACCACCTCGAGGCCGACGACATGTACCTCGTCGGTACGTCGGAGGTCCCGCTGGCCGGCTACCACTCCGACGAGATCATCGACCTCTCCGAAGGGCCGCGACGCTACGCGGGATGGTCGTCGTGCTTCCGCCGCGAGGCAGGCAGCTACGGCAAGGACACCCGCGGCATCATCCGCGTTCACCAGTTCGACAAGGTGGAGGCCTTCGTCTACTGCAAGCCGGAGGACGCCGAAGCCGAGCATCAGCGCCTGCTGGACCTCGAGCGTCGGATGCTGGCCCTCATCGAGGTGCCCTACCGGGTGATCGACACCGCCGCAGGCGATTTGGGCTCCTCGGCGGCCCGCAAGTTCGATTGCGAGGCCTGGGTGCCCACGCAGAAGACCTACCGCGAGCTGACGTCGACGTCGAACTGCACCACGTTCCAGGCGCGACGCCTGTCCATCCGCTATCGCGACGAGAACGGCAAGCCGCAGATCGCCGCGACGCTCAACGGAACGCTGGGGACGACCCGCTGGCTCGTCGCCATCTTGGAGAATCACCAGCAGCCGGACGGCAGTGTCCGCGTCCCGGACGCGTTGGTGCCCTACGTCGGAAAGTCGGTACTTACGCCATGAGTCAGGGTGTCCCGGAACTCAAGACGATCGACCTCGACCTGGAGGAACTCCGGTCCTGGTTCGGGTTTGGGGTGGCTGGCAACTTCGCCGGACACCTCGAGCAGGCGGGCGAGGCCGCCGACTTCGTGAACGTGTCCAGTGAAGGGGCGGCGCCCAAGGGCATCTTCCCTTGGTACGCACCGGGTTACGACGGCTTCCTCGGTGAGTTTCCGCTGTCCGACGACAGCATTCTGTTGCCCGAGAGTGACACGCCGCTGAACTTGCAGATCGAACCCGAGGTCGGGCTGGCCTGCCACGTGGCGTGGCAGGGCGACACGGTGGTTTCGCTGCAGCCGTTTGCCCTCGGCGCATTCAACGACTGCTCGATCCGTCGGCCGGGCGCCCTGAAGATCAGTCACAAGAAGAACTGGGGCCCAGCCTCCAAGGGGGTGGCCGCTCAGTTCTTCGACGTCGGCGATCTCACGCCCGACGGGCCGACGTCGACGCTGCGGCTGGTGTGCGACCTGCGCACCGCCGACGGCAACGAGCACGGCTACGGCGTCGACAGCCCACTGCTCGGCTACTCGTACTACGGGGAGGTGCTCCTCGACTGGGTCACCGAGCGTCTCGCCAACCAAAAGGGCTCGCCCGAAACACCGTTGGAAGACGTCGGGGCGCTGATGGTGGCGGCCGGACATCCGGCGAACGTGCTGATCGGCATCGGTGCTACCCGCTACACGGAGCTCGGCGAGTCGACCTTCCTGCAACCCGGCGACGAAGCGATCGTGCGGGTGTACGACACCGAGTCCGAGGTTTATTCCGAACTGCGGCAGGTGGTTTCATCTCGTTAGGAGGCGCGATGGCGGACGTCGCGGTATCCCAGTTGTGGCGATTCCCGGTGAAGTCCATGGGTGGACACCGGGTCGACGCGGTCCGCGTCGACCGGCGCGGTGTGCACGCCGACCGACTGTGGGCGGTCCGCGACCTCGAGAACGGTGTCACCGCGTCGGCGCGACGAGTGCCGAAGCTGTTGGGCTGCTCGGCCGCGTACGTGTCCGAACCGGGGCCTGACGCCGGGCCTGGCAACGTGCCCGAGGTGACCGTCACCTTCCCGGATGGCACCGAGTGCTCGAGCTCCGACGACGCGGTGCACGCGCTGCTGTCCGAGCTTGTCGGCCGTGAGGTGCGACTGGTCGCGCTGCCGCCGCTCGACGACACCAGCCAGCACCGGATGACGATGGCGGACTCGCTGGCGAACTTCCGCGAAGCGCAGGTGCGCAAGGACTTCGGGCTCGACGATGCCGAGGCGCTGCCGGACACCTCCGTGTTCAGCACCAAGGACATCATCACCCTCGCCCGGTTCTCAACGCCGCCAGGCACTTTCGTCGATCTGGCGCCCGTGCATCTGATGAGCGCGACAAGCCTCGCGTCGTTGTCGGCGACCACCGAGGCCTACGACGTGCGGCGGTTCCGGCCCAACGTCCTCGTCGACGTAGGCCAGTCGGACGCGGAGTTCCCCGAGACGGCCTGGGCGGGCGGGGACGTCGAGATCGGTTCGGCCACCCTGCGCGTCACGATCCCGACCATCCGCTGCGTGGTCCCCACCAGACCGCAGCCGGGGCTGGACCTGGATCGTGGCGTGACCCGTCAACTGGCCGACCGGACGAACCGCTTCCTCGGCGTCTACGCCGACGTGACGCGCGCCGGCCTGCTTCGGGTCGGCGACGTGGTCTCGGTGCGGCCTGCCGCCCCGCCGACGGCACGGCACCGGGTGTGGTCGACGGTGGAGAAGGCAGCCACTCGCCAGGTCCAGCGCCTGCTCGAGGCGACGGTGCTGCGGGAGAAGCAATGAGCCGGGTGGCGGTGATCACCGGCGGCGCCGGCGGCATGGGGCTGGCCACGGCCAAGGTCGTCGGTCGCGAGCACGCGATCGTGCTGTGCGACATCCGCAAGGACCGACTGGATGGTGCGGTTGCCACGCTCGAAGGGCTGGGCATCGTGGTGACGGCGGTGAATTGCGACGTCACCGACCGGGCGGCGGTCGCCGAGATGTTCGAGACCGCAACGAATCTCGGGACGGTTGTCTCGGTGATCCACACTGCCGGGGTGAGCCCCAGCATGGGCGACGCCGAGTACGTG
Source organism: Mycobacterium sp. AT1 (assembly GCF_002043095.1). Taxonomy (GTDB): domain Bacteria; phylum Actinomycetota; class Actinomycetes; order Mycobacteriales; family Mycobacteriaceae; genus Mycobacterium. The sequence continues at coordinate 170,289 of NZ_MVOC01000057.1, forward strand.
ACGAGGACCAACGCGCTCGGCACGCTCCGCGTCAACGAGGCCTTTCACGCGGCCGCGCCGGCAGGATCGGCGATCGTCAACGTGGCCTCGATGGCGGCGTACCTGGTTCCCGAGGAACTCATCCCCACTGCGGCTTTCCCGATCGCCCTGGACGACGAGGACGCCTTCATGGAAGTCGTGTGCGCGACGTACGGCGCCATGCCAGCGGCGTCGCGGTCCGCTTTCGCCTATGCGGTGAGCAAGAGCTTCGTCAAGTGGTACAGCGCGTCTGCGGCCGAGCGGTTCAACGGACGGGGCCAGCGCATCGTGTCGGTCTCGCCCGGTTCGGTGGACACGGAGATGGGCAGGCTCGAGGAGCGCAACGGTGCGGGCGCGATCGTCGCCGACTTCGCGGTGCCACGCTGGGGCAACGCCGAGGAGATGGCCGAACTCTTCGCGTTCTGCGCCAGTGACAGGGCCGGTTACCTCACCGGAACCGACATCCTCGTCGACGGTGGCGTGGTGGCCTCGATGAGGGAGCGGGCCAGGGTGGCCGCTCAGCGGGCTTAACGCTCCAGCAGCTGGTCGAGGACCGCGGTGAACTCGTTGGCGCGCAACGGAGTAAAGGCCGGACTGGGTCGCGTGCCAGGAACATCGAGGGTCACCAGCGTCGACTTGACCGGCCGCCACACGTCCAGCGGCAGCCAGCGACGCAGGTCCGAGCTACCCCAGATGCGAAAGCGGTTGAGCACCAAGCCAAGCGGTTCGGTGCGATACCCGCGGACCGTTCGCAGCGGAATCACCTTCGAGGTTCCCGACGGAAAGTGATAGCGCCGCAGGGTGATGGCGTGCCGATCCAGCAAGACGAGGCCGTCGTCATAGCTCGGGTTCGGTTGGCTCACGCCTTGGCGCTCCTGAGCTCGTGTCCCTTCGACGTCAGGCATTTGCCGTTGGTCAGATTCCACGACCAGCCGTGCAGGTTGCACGTCAACGTCGTGCCGTCGACCACGCCGAACTTCGACAGATCCGCCTTCAGGTGTGGGCAGCGGCGCTGAATCTCCCAGCCGTCCAACGTGATCGACGCGGAGTCGTCGTGCGCCTCGGCGAACCACCCGTCCGCGTAGGCGATGCGCTCGTCGGTCAGGCACTTGAAGAACGTGTACAGGTACTCGTTGTAGCCGCCGACCCGCCACGCCTTGAACCGGGTGGACAGGAAGATGGTGTTGACCCAGTCCGGCTCGTCGTCGCGAAGCACCGTCCGGACCAGCTCGGGGGCGATTTCGAAACCGTACCGGAACTTCTCGTCGGCAATCGGTTCGCGCACAGTCCGTTTCGGGAAGTCGAGCACCACCGACTCGGGCCCCATCCGGAGCTCCACCGGGTAGCCGATGCCGTCGCAGATCTGGTCGCTCTGCAACATGATCGGCTCGAACTTGGCGCGCAGTGGCTCCAGTAGCGGGTCACCGTCGGCGGGGGCCCAGCCGGCCTTGGCGGCAGCTAGCACCGGCGCCATCCGCTGCGCGAACGCCTCGATGTAGGCGGCCTTGCCGGTGGTGAAGATCGTCTCGGGCTCGTCAACCGGATGAACCAACGAATTCAGTTCGGAGCCAGTGAATTCCGCGATGGTACCGGGGATCATCAGGAGCCCGCGGTCGTGGCCGTGGGTACGCATCTGGTCGAGGAACACGACCTGGTCGGGGAAGATGTTGGCGGGATCGCCGTGATCGTCGTTGAGGTCGCGCAGTTCCGGGTCGAGGAAGCACGGGGGGCCTGCGGACGGAACCACCCAGGTGGCGCCGACCTGGGCGATGTACTGCCGGCAGCGGTCCATCTGACGCTGACGCTTCTGGATGCCGAACGCCTCCTTGGCCCGCGCAGGCATGTCGTAGACCATCGGGTACCAGATCGCGCCCGAGTACTGCAGCATGTGCACGTCGACGTGCCCGAAGTTGGCGTCAAGGACCTCTAGATCAACGGGCCTGGCGTCGTTCATGTTGAACGCGACGGTCTCTCCGTCGGAGACGACCAGTCCGGAGTCGCCGATGGGGCCGTCGGCCGGCGCGCGCAGCGCGATGATCATCACGTCGAGGTCGCCCTTGGGGCCGCTCACCCGGTGCTTGGTCGAGTCGGTGGTCTCGAAGAACCGGTGAAAGCCGAGAGCTTCCAGAGAGCGACGCAGGTCCGGCACCGGATAGTCCGGCAGCAGCACCACGGCGTCCTTGTTGACGTGGGCGGCCAGGTGCTCCGGATCGAAGTGATCCTTGTGCAGGTGGCTGACGTAGAGGTAGTCGCAGTCGCCGAGGCGGTCCCAGTCCAATTGGCTGTTGTCAGGGAACGGAACCCACGACGCGAAGTAGGCCGGGTTGACCCAGGGATCGCAGAGGATGCTTCCGGCGGTGGTATCGATCCGGAAGCCGGCATGTCCGACACTTGTGACCTGCACGTATTGCCTTCCCTGCGGGGTATTCGTCGCCTCGATCCTACCGGGGCGGGCCGGCCTGCTCCTGCCAGCGGGCGCGGTAGTAGGCGAGCCGCTCGTCGTCGGGGTCTATCTCGTATTCGTCGAAGAACTCCGCCTCGAACCCCGGCCCGTAGTTCCAATCCAGTGACATCGTCGCCACCGCAAGATCAGCCCACCGGTCCGCGACCCCGAGGTCGCCGAGATCGACGTTCCCGCTGCACTGGGCGTCCTCGGCGACGACGGTATTGGGCGCGCATGGGTCGCCGTGGCAGACCACCAGCCGGTCGGCGGGCGGTGCGTCGGCGGGAATCCAGGACGGTGTGCCGAACGGGCACGCCTCGACGGGCGCCGCGTTGTGCAGCAGTCGCAGGCCCTGCGCGATTGCTCTGGTGGCGGTACGTGGACGCCTGATCCAGTCGGGATCGACGGCCGAACGTCCCGGCAGTGCCGCGGTGTGCAGCCAGCCCGGTCCCGTCGACAGAATCGTGGGCACGGAGTGGTACGCGATGGCCCACGTCATCCGCTCCGCCTCGGCGACCAGCAGTGCGGCGTGCTGTTCCGGGTAGACCTTGACGAACTCCTCGCCGGCCAGCGAGAACGTGACGCCGCCGAGGTCGTTGAGCCAGACCGCGGTCACCTCGCGATCACCCGCCAAGTCGGCGACGTGCTTCGGAACGGGAAGGGGTTCGGCGGGTCGGGTCACGGTGCACACCCTTCCACGTGGGACCTTCCACCCTGCGTTGAACACGACGGCACTAGGCTGATGAGTCGTGGAACCGGTATACGGAACTGTCATCACCCTCGCGCGCTGCGTGTGGCGGCTGCAGGGGCTGAAGTTCACCGTCACCGGCGTGGAGAACCTGCCAGCCACCGGCGGCGCCGTCATCGCCATCAACCACACGAGTTACTTCGACTTCACCTTCGCCGGGCTGCCCGCCTACGAGCAGGGACTCGGCCGCAAGGTGCGCTTCATGGCCAAGCGAGAAGTGTTCGACTCCAAGGTGAGCGGGCCCATCATGCGGAGCCTGCGCCACATCCCGGTCGACCGCGACAGCGGGGCGGCCTCGTTCGCCGAGGCCTGCCAGCGGCTCAAGGAGGGCGAGCTCGTCGGCGTCTATCCGGAGGCGACGATCAGCAGAAGCTTCGAGATCAAGGAATTCAAGTCGGGCGCCGCGCGCATGGCGATCGCCGCCGACGTGCCGATCGTCCCGCACATCGTCTGGGGCGCCCAGCGCGTCTGGACCAAGGGGCACCCCAAGAACATGCGGCGGCCCAAGGTGCCCATCTCGATCACCGTCGGAGAACCGATCATGCCGACGTTGCCGGCCGCCGAGCTGACGGCGCTGCTGCACTCACGCATGCAGCATCTCCTCGAGCAGGTACAGGCCTCCTACGGTCGTCACCCGGCCGGCGAGTTCTGGGTTCCGCACCGGATGGGCGGCGGCGCACCGACTCTCGCCGAGGCCAATCAAATGGACGCCGACGAGGCTGCCGAGAAGGCGGCCAGGCGCGCGCAACGAAACGAGTCAACGGAATAGCACCATGGAGCCGGTCTTCCGAACCTTGGAGATCACGGCAACGACCGCCGTGCGAGTCACCGGTGCGCGCATCACCTACCAGGGCTTGCGGAACATCCCGGCCGACGGTGGCGCGGTGATCGCGATCAACCACACCGGCTACCTCGACTGGCTGCCCGCCGCCCTCGGCGTCACGCGCCGCCACCGGCGGCTGCGCTTCATGATCAAGTCGGAGATGCAGCGAGTGAAGTTCGTCGACTTCCTGATCCGGCACACCAAGACCATCCCGGTGGATCGGCGGGCGGGTGCGGGGGCATACGCGGTGGCGGTGGCGCGGCTGCGGGAGGGCGAACTCGTCGGCGTCTACCCGGAGGCGACCATCAGCCGCAGCTTCGAGCTCAAGGACTTCAAGACCGGAGCGGCGCGAATGGCGTTGGAGGCGCAGGTGCCGATCGTCCCCCTGATCGTCTGGGGTGCGCATCGCGTCTGGACCAAGGACCATCCACGACACCTGGGCCGCAACGAGTTTCCGATCACGGTCGCCGCAGGCCCGCCGCTGGCGCCTGCCGGGTCAGCCGAGGAATTGATGGGCCACCTGCGCGCGGCGATGGGCGAACTGCTCGACGAGGTGCAGCGGTCCTACGATCATCCCGAGGGCGCCTACTGGGTGCCTCGTCGCCTCGGTGGAGGCGCCCCGACCATGGAAGAGGCGATAGTGCGCGAAGAAGCCGAGCTTGCCGAACGCGCCCGCCGGGAGTTGGGGGACCACTAGTGCTGCCACTTCTCATCGCCACCGACGTCGACGGCACCCTGCTCGACCAGGACGAGCTCGTCACGCCGCGCACCAAGTCGGCCGTCATGGCCGCGGTCGACGCGGGCACCCAGTTCGTGCTCGCCACCGGCCGGCCGCCGCGCTGGATCCCCCCGGTGGTGGAGGCGTTGGGCTTTGCGCCCATGGCGGTCTGTGCCAACGGGGCAGTGCTGTACGACTCCTCGACCGACCGCATCCTGTGGTCCCGGACGTTGTCGGTCGACGTACTCACGGAGCTCGCCGAGGTGGCCACCCGCGTCATCCCGGGAGCCGGACTCGCGGTGGAGCGCGTCGGACGCAGCGCTCACGACGCCGCGACACCGCAGTTCTTGAGCTCGCCGGGGTACGAGCACGCCTGGCTCAACCCCGACAACACCGAGGTGTCGCTGGCCGACGTCCTGAGCGCACCTGCGGTCAAGCTGCTGATTCGCAAGGCGGGGGCCCAAAGCGCGGACATGGCGGCGGCACTGGCCCCGCACGTCGGCCTCCAGGGCGATCTGACGTATTCGACCAACAACGGTCTGATCGAGGTGGTGCCGTTGGGCATCAGCAAGGCGACTGGCGTCGCGGAGGTTGCCACGCCGCTTGGCATCATGGCCGAGGACGTCGTGACGTTCGGCGACATGCCCAACGACATCCCGATGTTGCTATGGGCCGGGCTCGGCGTCGCCATGGGCAACGCCCATCCGGAGGCCAAGGCGGCGGCCGACGAGGTCACCACGCCCAACACCGACGACGGGCTGGCGCGCGTCCTCGAGCGATGGTGGCTCTGAGTCAGGCCTTCTTGCCAATGGGGGTGAAGCGCTCCAGTTGGACGGGGGCCTCGCCCTGGTCGAGCGGGATTTCAAGCGCGACGCCGTCGATGACGCGGGTCACGGTGCCGTGCTCGCGGTCGAAGTTCAGAGTGCCGTGCTGGAAGTTCTGCACGATCCACTGCGGTTCCTGGATTTCGCCGCTGGTCGGCAGCCCAAGGGCCCCGCGTTCGAAGCCCAGCTTGCCCCAGGCCTCGTAGATGGAGCCGGTGACGGGTTCGGCACCGCTGTCGGGCGACCAGTACAGCGCACCCTTGTCGAAGGTCACGTAGCGCGACGCGCCGTCGCCCGGTGTTTCCGGCGTCTGCGGGGCGCCCAGCGGGCTGGCCTCGCCGCCCATTGCCGCCCACTTTCCGAAGATCGCTCCGCCGCGCAGGGTGTCGGCGAGGTCTCGCGGCCCGATGGGGGTGTTGAAGTGGGCGGCGGTGTCCCGAAGCAGGGGCATGGCCGCGTAGGCGGCGTTCCCCGGGCAGTCGGTGTTGCCGACGTCGCGGTGGGTGAAGATCGTGGGCAGGGGGACGGCGGTGCCCCGTGGGAACTTGGTGAACGATCCGCCTGCCGAGGTGAGGACGACGCTTCCTAGCGGGTCGACGTGGTCGAGGCCGAGGCGCCAGCCGAGAAGTCGGCCCGTGGTGCGCAGCTGGATGGGTGTCGGCGGGACGAGGTCGAAGTTTCCGAGCATCGCCACGCCCCAGGTGTCGGTGTTGAAGCCGCCGGTGTGGGCGCCCTCGACGGGTCGGTCCATCCCGCCTGCGCGGCCCTCGAACACCTGGCCGTACTTGTCGACCATGGCGTTGTAGGCGATGTCGCACCAGCCAAGCGTGCGGGTGTGATATTCGAAGATGGAGCGGACGATGCCTGCCGAGTCTTCGGGGGTGTAGTCGTTGCTGCCTGCGGTGTGGTGGATGATGCCCGCGCGAACTCCGCTGTCGTACACCGTGTTTCCGCAGACCTCCGACTCGTTGGCGCCCCACTGGGCGCGACTGATGACCGCGGGTGGCACCCCGGGCGGCGTCGCGGCCTCCGGTGGGAGCGACGAGATGTCCACCGGCGCTTTCGGGGGGCTGATCAACACGGCCTTGAGATCTTGGCTGAGCGGCCGTTCGACGTTGACGGGGACGTATCCGAGGCCAGGTCCCCGAGGGGACGGAGCGACTGCCGGCCGGGCAGGCGCTGCGCGGTTGACTGCGATCTGGACGTCGGTGGTGTGGCCGACGAAGACGGGTTCGGTGCCGCGCACCAGTCCGCCGTCGGGGCCGACGCCCTCGAGGCTCTCCGCTTCGTACCAGGGTCCCCAGGAGCCGTCGGCCTTCTTGGCGCGTACGCGGGCCGAGGTTCCGGTCAGGTCTTCGGCGGTGAGCGCGACCATGGCGAACGGGGTGTCTTGGTGCAGTTCACGTACCGTTTCGCCGCCACCGACACCGTCGAGGGGGCGTTCGACGATCAAGGGAGTGGTGGCCAGCGGTGCCTGGTCGGGTTCACCGGGCAGACCGAACATGGCCAGCGGCATCATGACTGCGGTCGCTGCGACGGCAGAGAACAGCAGCGACGGCAATTGGCGACGACACGGCACGGACCGATGTTACGTATGTGTCAGGTGTTACCAGTGTTTCGACACGGCGTGCCCGGGGATACATCTCGCGCGCAACGGCACCGCAGAGCTCCCCGGGGGATCCCGATGGCTTCTGCGGTGCCGTTTCGTCGCAAGAACTAGGCGGCGGGAACTGCCGCCGGTGCTGCCGCTGCGGCGGGGATGGCCGCCGCCGCGCTCTTCTGGATGGCTCCGGTGATCATGGGCATGACCATGCCCTTGAGCAGGTCGATCGCCTGGCCGGCACCGAGGGAGTCCGCGGCGCTGTTGATGTCACCGAGCAATCCGCCGCCTCCGCTGCTGGCCGCGGGAACGCCGAGGCCGAGCGAGGGGTCGCCACCGAGGATCGGGTAGGTGCCCGAGGTCGGGTCCAGGCCGATCGGCGAGGCGATCGGCACCTCGCCGGCGCCGGGAACCCCGAGGCCGAGTCCGGTGTTGGCCGCCGGTGTGGTCAGTCCCGGCACCGTTGCGGTGGGGCTGGTCAGGGCGGGATTGGTCAGGCCGGCATCAGTCAACCCCGGCGTCGTGAGTCCCGGGGTGGTGAGACCAGGCGTCGTCAGACCCGGGGTGGTGAGACCCGGGGTCGTCAGGCCAGGCGTGGTGAGCCCAGGCGTCGTGAGGCCGGGGGTCGTGAGACCCGGCGTCGTCAGCCCGGGCGCGGTCAGGCCGGGTGCCGTGAGACCGGGTGCCGTGAGACCAGGTGCCGTCAGGCCGGGCGCGGTGAGCCCCGGGCTGGTCAGCGTCGCCGCCGAAGGTGCGCCGCCGCCCAGGATGCCGCTCGGCAGGTTGACGCCGAACTGGGAGAGCCCCTGGGACAGGGCTCCGAGCAGCTCGTTGGGCAGGTCGGTGACGAGCGCTGCCTGGACGAACTCGCGGTGCTGCGGCGCTGCGGCGTTGGTGGTGGACATGTCGGACAGTGCGACAACTGCAACTGGACTTGCAACGGCCAGGGCGGCGACTGCGCTCATGGCTGTCGAGAGCTTGCGTCGACGACGGTTAGGCACGGAAGTCTCCTCGTGTTTTCTCGGACCGTGGCTTCTTGGACCGTGTAGATGGACTGCGGGCGTTCTTATGGAACGCGTTCGATGGTACGGCTGTGACTGGTGTGTCTAGAGTGACGATGCGCAATCGTGAGCGAATTGCGACCTGCCGCGGCTACGCGACCGGCCGAGCACGCATTCGGGTCACGACGCATGCGTCGGATACCCTTGCTGCCGATGACAGCTCCTACCTCCCGGGTCGCTGCGCCCCAGCCCACCGGCAGCTTTGACCTCATAATCGTCGGCTCCGGATTCTTCGGGCTGACGATCGCCGAGCGCGCGGCCACCCAACTCGACAAGCGCGTTCTCGTGCTCGACCGACGGCCGCACATCGGCGGCAACGCCTACTCGGAACCCGAGCCGCAGACCGGCATCGAGATCCACAAGTACGGCGCCCACCTCTTCCACACCTCCAATCAGCGGGTGTGGGACTACGTGCGGCAGTTCACCGAATTCACCGGCTACCAGCACCGCGTCTACGCCATGCACGCCGGCCAGTCCTACCAATTCCCGATGGGACTCGGCCTGGTGTCGCAGTTCTTCGGCAAGTACTTCACCCCTGACGAGGCCCGCGCGCTGATCGCCGAACAGGCGGCCGAATTCGACAGCAAGACCGCGCAGAACTTCGAGGAGAAGGCGATCAGCCTGATCGGGCGCCCGCTCTACGAGGCGTTCGTGAAGCACTACACGGCCAAGCAGTGGGAGACCGATCCGACGAACCTGCCGGCCAGCAACATCACCCGCCTGCCGGTGCGGTACACCTTCGACAACCGCTACTTCAACGACACGTACGAGGGCTTGCCGGTCGACGGCTACACCGCGTGGCTGGAGAACATGGCCGCCGACGACCGGATCGAGGTCCGGCTGGACACCGACTGGTTCGACGTCCGCGACGAACTGCGCGCGGCCAACCCCGACGCCCCCGTCGTCTACACGGGCCCGCTGGACCGTTACTTCGACTATTCGGCCGGTCGCCTCGGTTGGCGCACCCTCGACTTCGAGACCGACGTCCTCGACACCGGTGACTTTCAGGGCACGCCCGTCATGAACTACAACGACGCCGACGTGCCGTACACCCGGATCCACGAGTTCCGGCACTTCCACCCCGAGCGGACCTATCCGACCGACAAGACCGTGATCATGCGTGAATACGGTCGGTTCGCCAAGGACGACGACGAGCCCTATTACCCGATCAACACCCCCGAGGACCGGGCGATGGTCACGGCCTACCGCGAGCTGGCCCGCGCCGAGACGGCGTCGGAGAAGGTCCTGTTCGGCGGACGGCTCGGCACGTACCAGTATCTCGACATGCACATGGCGATCGCCAGTGCGCTGAACATGTACGACAACACGCTGGCGCCGCATCTGCGCGACGGCGGTGCGTTGTCGACCGCAGATGATCAAGAAAGCAGTTGAGCATGAATGACACTCCGTCGGGCGCGCTCGACACCGGACAGTCCAAGGCGGTCAGCCTGCTGTCGCGCATCATCTTGCCCCGCCCCGGTGAACCGCTGGACGTGCGCAAGCTCTACATCGAAGAATCGACCACCAACGCGCGTCGCGCGCACGCCCGCACACGCACCACGCTCGAGATCGGCACGGAGTCCGAAGTGTCGTTCGCGACCTACTTCAACGCCTTCCCAGCCAGTTACTGGCGACGGTGGTCGATCCTCGACTCGGTGGTGCTGCGCGTCGAACTGACCGGCAGCGCCCGGGTCGACGTCTACCGCTCGAAGGCCACCGGAGCTCGAATCACGGTGGGCGGCAGTGCCGTGTCGAGCGTCGACGCCGACACCAGTGCCGTCGCCGAGTTCGAAATCGGATTGGACGCCTTCGAAGACGGTGGCTGGATTTGGTTCGACATCACCACCGACAGCAACGTGACGGTGCACAGCGCGGGGTGGTACGCACCGCAACCCGCGCCAAGCCGGGCCAACGTCGCCATTGGCATCCCCACCTTCAACCGCCCGTCGGACTGCGTCAGCGCACTGGCGACCCTGACGTCCGATCCGCTGGTCGACGAGGTGATCTCGGCGGTGATCGTCACCGACCAGGGCACCAACAAGGCCGTCGACCATCCCGGCTTCGCCGAAGCGGCCGCGGCCCTTGGCGACCGGCTGAGGATCCACGACCAGCCCAACCTCGGCGGTTCCGGCGGATACAGCCGGGTGATGTACGAGGCGCTGAAGAACACCGACTGTGAACAGATTCTGTTCATGGACGACGACATCCGCATCGAGCCCGACTCGATCCTGCGGGCGCTCGCGTTCAACCGCTTCTCGAAGGTCCCGACGCTCGTCGGCGGTCAGATGCTCAACCTGCAGGAGCCGTCGCACCTGCACGTGATGGGCGAGATGGTCGGCCAGGCGGACTTCATGTGGACCAACGCCGTGAACACGGAGTACGACCACAACTTCGCGAAGTATCCGCTTGCCGCGGAAGAGGAGTACCGCAGCAAGCTCCTGCACCGCCGCATCGACGTCGACTTCAACGGCTGGTGGATGTGCATGATCCCGCGGTCGGTCGCCGAGGAACTCGGTCAGCCGCTGCCCCTGTTCATCAAGTGGGACGACTGCGAATACGGCCTGCGCGCCGGCGAGCACGGCTACCCCACGGTGACGTTGCCCGGCGCGGCCATCTGGCACATGGCGTGGAGTGACAAGGACGACGCCATCGACTGGCAGGCGTACTTCCACCTGCGCAACCGGTTGGTGGTGGCCGCCATGCACTGGGACGGCAGCATCGCCGGCCTCGTCGCCAGCCACTTGAAGGCCACCATCAAACACCTTCTCTGCCTTGAGTATTCGACGGTTGCGATTCAGAACAAGGCGATGGACGACTTCCTCGCCGGTCCGGAACACATCTTCTCCATCCTGGAGTCGGCACTGCCCGCGGTGCGCAAGATGCGCACCGAATTCCCCGACGCCGTGGTGCTGCCGAGCGCGACCTCGCTGCCGACGCCATCGGACAAGCGGTGGCGCAAGAAGGTTCAGATCCCCGTCAGCCCGCTCGCGATCGCGGTACGTCTCACGCGCGGCGTGCTCCACCAGTTGAAGGCCCACGATCCGCAGCACCACGTCCGGCCCCAGATCAACGTCGCCACGCAGGACGCGCGCTGGTTCTCGCTGTCGCGCGTCGACGGCGTCACCGTCACCACCGCCGACGGCCGTGGCGTCGTGTACCGCCAGCGCGACCGGGCGAAGATGTTCGACCTGCTCCGCGAATCCCTGAAGCGGCAAGGCTTGTTGCTCCGCAAGTTCAACAGGATGCGCAAGGTGTACCGCGGCGCGCTGCCCGAGCTGACCAGCACGCAGAAGTGGGAGACGGTGTTGTTGCCCGCTGCGAAGGCTCCCGCGGAAGTGTCCCGGTGACCGACACCCTGCGGGGCGAGGACGCGGCGCTGGTCGCCGTGCAGTCGACCCTCGCCGGACGCCCCGGCGTCCTCCCCGGCGCTCGCGCGCTGTCGCACTTCGGCGAACACAGCGCGGGCTGGATCGGGGTGGCCGTCCTCGGGGCGCTGCTGCAGCCGAAGCGCCGGCGAGCCTGGCTGACGGCCGGGGTCGGCGCGTTCCTCGCCCATGCCGCCGCCGTCGTCATCAAGAGGGTGGTCAAGCGGGAGCGTCCGCACCACCCGTCGATCGCCGTCAACGTCTCGACACCGAGTCGCCTGAGCTTCCCGTCGGCCCACGCCACGTCGACCACCGCCGCGGCGATCTTGTTGGCCAGGGCGTCGGGGGTTCGGTTGCCTCTGCTGGTGGTGCCGCCGATGGCGTTGTCCCGCTTGGTGCTTGGCGTGCACTATCCGACGGACGTGCTCACGGGAGTGGCAGTCGGCGCTGTCGTCGCCAAGGCGGTCGGCGCGGTTGCAGACCGGAAGGAAACAGGTGAGCACGCATGAGTGAGGAAGCTCCCCCGGTGGCAGGCCCGCCGAAGAGCCTCGCCGCCGGGCTGGTCAAGGCGGTCCGGCCACGCCAATGGGTGAAGAACCTGCTGGTGCTCGCCGCCCCGGTGGCAGCGCTGGGTCGCGACGTCCGATTCGGCTTCGACGACGGCGTTCACGTCCTGATCGCGTTCGTCGCGTTCAGCCTCGCAGCGTCGTGCGTCTACCTGGTCAACGACGCCCGCGACGTCGAGGCCGACCGCGCGCATCCCACCAAGCGCAACCGCCCGATCGCCGCAGGCGTGGTCCCCGTGCCGCTGGCCTTCGGCCTTGCCGTCGTGCTCGGCCTCGTCTCGATGGCGCTGTCCTGGTACGTCTCGCCGAACCTGGCATTGGTGATGGGCATCTACATCGCGGTGCAGATGGCCTACTGCTTCGGTCTCAAACACCAAGCCGTGCTCGACATCTGCATCGTGTCGTCGGGGTTCCTCATCCGGGCCATCGCGGGCGGCGTCGCGGCCAACATCCCACTGTCGCAGTGGTTCCTGCTCGTCATGGCGTTCGGTTCGCTGTTCATGGCGGCGGGCAAGCGCTACGCCGAACTGCAGCTCGCCGAGCGCACCGGCGCCAAGATCCGAAAGTCGCTGGAGCGGTACACCAGCACCTACCTCCGTTTCGTCTGGACCCTGTCGGCCACCGCGGTCGTGCTCTGCTACGGCCTGTGGGCGTTCGAGCGTGACCGCACGGCGGGCGGCTCCCTGTACGCCGTGTCGATGATCCCGTTCACCATCGCGATCCTGCGCTATGCCGTCGACGTCGACGGCGGCCTCGCAGGCGAGCCGGAGGACATCGCGCTGCGCGACCGGGTGCTTCAGCTGCTTGCCGTGGCATGGATCGGAAGCGTCTGTGCAGCGGCCTACTTCAGCTAAAGGGCCCGACTTGGCGGGCTGGCTGGCGCGCTGGCCAGCCTTCCGCTTCACCCCAACGGTCCGAATCAGCCTCTGGTTCAGCGTCGTGGTGGTCGGGGTCCTGTTCGCGTGGGGCGCATGGCAGCGCAGGTGGATCGCCGACGACGGCCTGATCGTCCTGCGCACCGTGCGGAACCTGTTGGCGGGCAACGGCCCGGTCTTCAACGCCGGCGAGCGCGTCGAGGCCAACACGTCGACGGTGTGGACCTACCTCGTCACCTTCGCCGCCTGGATCGGCGGCCCACTTCAGCTCGAGTACGTGGTGCTGACCCTGACGCTGGTGCTCAGCGTCGCCGGCATCGTGTTCGTGATGCTCGGCACCGGCCGGCTCTACGCTCCCGGCCTGCGCGGCAGGCACGCACTTCTCCTACCCGCAGGGGCGATCGTGTACATCGCGATCCCGCCGGCCCGCGACTTCGCCACCTCCGGGCTCGAAAACGGTTTGGTACTGGCCTATCTCGGCCTGCTCTGGTGGATGATGGTCTGCTGGTCCCAGGCGCCGAGGATCAATCCGCCGGCACCGAACGAGGCCGGCGGCAACGCGACGGGGCGGGTCTTCGAGGCGGCGTTGGCCTTCGTCGCGGGACTCAGCGTGCTGGTCAGACCAGAGCTCGCGTTGATCGGCGGAATCGCGCTCGTGATGATGCTCGTCGCGGCACACGGCTGGCGCCGGCGGGTGCTCATCGTCGTCGCGGGCGGCCTGCTTCCCGTGCTGTACCAGGTGTTCCGGATGGGCTACTACGGGCTGCTGGTGCCTGGGACCGCCGTCGCGAAGGACGCGTCGGGCTCCAAGTGGTCCCAGGGCTTCGTCTACCTCACCAACTTCAACCATCCGTATCTGCTGTGGATCCCACTGGTGCTGCTTGGGGGCCTTGGCCTGCTGCTGCTCGGGGTCCGCAGCCTGCTGTGGCGCAAGCGCGGACCGGCCACCCGCACCCGCACCCGCGGCCGGTGGACGGGTGTGGTCCAAAGCCCCACTGCGGTAGTCGTATTCATGGCGGGCAGTGGTCTGGTCCAGGCGGTCTACTGGGTCCGCCAGGGCGGCGACTTCATGCACGGCCGGGTGTTGCTGACCCCGCTGTTCTGCCTGCTCGCGCCGGTGTCGGTGATCCCGATCGTGCTGCCCTCGGGGATGCGCGCGGTCCAGGGGCCTGGTTACCTGCTGGCGGGCGCGTCGTCGGTGTTCTGGTTGGCGATCGTCGGGTGGTCGCTGTGGGCGGCGAACTCACCGGGTCTTGGTAGCGACGCGACCAAGGTGACCTACTCCGGCATCGTCGACGAACGTCGCTTCTACGCCCAGGCGACGGGGCACGCGCATCCGCTGACGGCCGCCGACTATCTCGACTACCCGAGGATGCGCGCCGTCATCGCGGCCATCGACAACACCCCGGAGGGCGCGCTGCTGCTGCCGTCGGGCAATTACGACCAGTGGGACGTGGTGCCCGCGATCCCGAAGCCGCCCCCACCGCCCGGTGAGCCGCCGCTGACCGAGAAGGAGCGTCGCGGACCGCACACCGTGTTCTTCACCAACCTGGGGATGCTCGGCATGAACGTCGGTCTCGACGTCCGGGTCATCGACCAGATCGGGCTGGCCAACCCCTTGGCCGCCCACACGGCGCGTCTCGACGACGCGCGCATCGGGCACGACAAGAACCTGTTCCCCGATTGGGCGGTCGCCGAGGGGCCGTTCCTGCCGATGCGGCCCTACATCCCGCCCTACCTCGACGAGGACTGGGTGGCGCAGGCGAAGGTCGCGCTCACGTGCCCCGAGACCGACGCGATGCTGACGTCGGTGCGCGGTCCGCTGGGGCTCAAGCGGTTCGCCTCGAACGTCGTCAACGCGTGGACGTTCACCAAGTATCGGATCGACCGCGTCCCCAGGTACGAACTGGCGCGATGCGGGCTCGAACCGCCGCCGCCCAAGGTGCCGCCGTACACCGGCATGCCCGCCGCGGGGCCGTGACCCACACCGGCGTGTAACGGCCCGTCCTGGCAAGCCGATACACAGACCGATGTGGATCAGACCGGGACTTCGCCGCGTATTGCAGGCGTTCGTCGCGGCGTTGGCGTTGCCCGCCCTCGTGGCGACGGGTGACCTCGTGGGTTCAACTCCGACGGCGTCGGCCTTCTCCAGGGAGGGACTGCCCGTCGAGTATCTCGACGTCTACTCGGCTGCGATGGGCCGAAACATCCGCGTTCAGTACCAGTCCGGATCTGCGCCGGCGCCTGTCCCGGATCCCGCACCGAGCAAGGCGGTGTACCTCCTCGACGGCCTCCGCGCTCAGGACGACTTCAACGGCTGGGACGTCAACACGCCCGCCTTCGAGTGGTTCGACCAGTCGGGAGTCGACGTCGTCATGCCCGTCGGCGGCCAGTCCAGCTTCTACAGCGACTGGTACTCGCCGTCCAGCTTCAACAAACAGACCTATACCTATAAGTGGGAGACGTTCCTGACCCGGGAGCTTCCCTCCTACCTCGCGTCGGCCAAGCAGGTCTCGCCGACGGGCAACGCCGTCGTCGGGCTGTCGATGGCAGGCGGCGCCGGACTGATCCTCTCGGCGTACCACCCCGCCCAATTCAGTTATGCCGCCTCGCTGTCGGGGTTCCTCAACCCGTCGACGCCCTTCATGAAACAGGCCATCCGGGTGGCGATGCTCGACGCGGGCGGATACAACGTCGACGACATGTGGGGTCCGCCGTGGGATTCGGCGTGGAAGCGCAACGATCCCGTCCTTCAAGTGGACCGCATCGTCGCCAACCGCACGCGGTTGTGGATCTATTGCGCGCCCGGTGGAGGTCCGCTCGACGAGAGCGTCGACCCCGGGCAGTCGTTCAACGCCAACAGCTTGGAATCGCTCGCCGTCAACAGCAACAAGAGGTTCCAGGAGAGGTACGCCAAGGCTGGTGGCAGCAATGCCACGTTCGTCTTCCCGAACGAGGGAAACCACTCGTGGGCTTACTGGGGCCAGCAGTTGCAGGCCCTGAAGCCCGACCTGATTGCCACGCTCAATGGTTGAGAGGGTGACCAGGCAAGACACGTGCGAGAGAGAGTTTTCGCTCTCGTGTGTGGTTGACTACAGCGGCACGCAGCGGGTCTGTCGTGCGGCATTCAAACGAAAAGGATCTATACAAGCATGAGTTTCGTAGGGAAGATGGCGCGCCGCGCTGCGGTTGCGGCCCTGGCAGCTGGAACGCTGTCGGGACTGGTCGGCGTCGTCGGAGGCTCGGCGACAGCGGGAGCGTTCTCAAGGCCGGGACTGCCGGTCGAATACCTGATGGTTCCGTCCGCGGGCATGGGCCGTGACATCAAGGTCCAGTTCCAGAGTGGTGGACCCAACTCACCGTCGATGTACATGCTCGACGGTCTGCGTGCGCAGGACGACTTCAACGGCTGGGACATCAACACCGCCGCCTTCGAGTGGTACAACGGCTCGGGCTTGTCGATGGTGATGCCCGTCGGCGGTCAGTCCAGCTTCTACAGCGACTGGTACAAGCCGGCCTGCAGCAAGAAGACCGGCGTCTGCCAGACCTACAAGTGGGAGACGTTCCTCACCCAGGAGCTCCCCGCATACCTGTCCGCCAACAAGGGCGTCGACTCCACCCGTACCGCGGCGATCGGCCTGTCGATGGCCGGTTCGGCGGCGCTGACGCTGTCGATCCACCACCCGCAGCAGTTCCAGTACGCGGCGTCGCTGTCCGGCTTCCTGAACCTCTCCGAGGGCTGGTGGCCCGGTCTGGTCAACACCTCGATGGGTGACGCCGGCGGCTACAAGGCCGACGACATGTGGGGTCCGGCCGAGACCGACCCGGCGTGGAAGTACAACGATCCGATGGTCAACATGGCCACGCTCGTCGGCAACGGCACGCGCATCTGGATCTACTGTGGCGACGGCACCCCGAGCGGCCTTGGCGGCAACAACTTGCCCGCCAAGTTCCTCGAGAGCTTCACGCTCCGCACCAACAAGACATTCCAGCAGAACTACTTGGCCGCCGGTGGCAACAACGGCGTGTTCAACTTCCCCGAGGCCGGCACGCACGATTGGCCGTACTGGGGACAGCAGCTGCAGGCGATGAAGCCGGACGTCCAGCGCGTTCTGAACGCCGTTCCGACGCCCGTCTCCTAGGCGCTAGCAAAACAGATCGATTGGCGGCGGCGATCCCTTCGGGGGTCGCCGCCGTCACTCGTTTACGGCGCGGCCCGTCGCCGTGATGTGGTTCACTACAACGCGAATCAACAGATTGGTGACATGGGTATGAGGCTGCTCTCGACACTGTTCAAGACGATGTGCGCGCTGACGCTGGCCGTCGGGTTGTGGCTGGCGAGCCCCCACACCGCGAAGGCCGAGGGCGTCGAATACCTGATGGTTCCGTCGGCGGCGATGGGCCGCGACATCCCGGTCGCCTTTCAGGCCGGTGGTCCGCACGCCGTGTTCCTGTTGGACGCCTTCAACGCCGCCCCGGACACCAGTAACTGGGTCACGGCGGGCAACGCGATGAGCACCCTGGCGGGCACCGGCATCTCCGTTGCCGCGCCCGCAGGCGGTGCCTGGAGCATGTACACGAACTGGGAAGCCGACGGCAGCAAGCAGTGGGACACCTTTCTTTCCCAGGAGCTGCCGGACTGGCTGGCCGCAAACAAGGGTCTGGCCCCGAGCGGGCACGGCGTCGTCGGTGCGGCCCAGGGCGGTTACGCCGCCATGGCGCTTGCCGCGTTCCACCCGGATCGGTTCCGCTATGCGGGCTCGCTTTCGGGGTTCCTGACGCCGTCCCAGACGGCATACAACGGCGCCATCACCGCAGGGCTCGCCAGCTTCGGTGGCGTCAACACCCAAGCCATGTGGGGTGCCGCCCAGCTCGGTCGCTGGAAGTGGCACGATCCCGACGTTCACGTGAACCTGTTGAATGCCAACAACACTCGGCTGTGGGTGTACAGCCCCGGCACGACGGACTGCAGTGACCCGGCGGCCATGATCGGCGTCTGCGACCAGACTGCCGGCAGCAACCGCACGTTCTACCAGCACTACCGGGCCGTCGGTGGGCACAACGGTCACTTCGACTTCCCGACCTCGGGCCAGCACGATTGGGGCAGCTGGGCGCCGCAGCTCGCCGCACTGTCGGGCGACCTGTCCGCCGCGATCCGCTAGGCGCACCGCAGATCACATCTGGCAAACGTTTCCCGGGCCCGCTCATTCGAGCCGGTACCTTGGAGGCGTGCATCTAGGCGGACCCCGAACGGCAAGCGCGGCCATGGCCTGCGCGGCACTCGTGGTCAGTGGTTGCGGCATGGGTGACGACGTCATGGCAACCATGGGAATGCAGCCGGCGGAAACCACCGCCTCCGGCAGCAGCGCGCAGGCCTTCGCCCAACCGCCGGCCGTCGAGCCGGGGGAGGAGCCCGTGTTGATGGTCACCCCGACCCAGCGAGAGTTCCTCGACGCCCTGTCCGAGGCCGGCCTCAACCCGTCGAGCGAGCTGGCCGCGTTGAACATCGGCTCCTGCGTGTGCCAGGCGAAGGCGGCCAGGCAGAGCGACCAGGAGGTCTGGGACTTCGTCCTGCCGATGGTGCGCGGCGACGTCAGGGATTCCTATGGCGAGTCGGTGGCGCCACCGGCCGGTCAGGCCAACTCCGAGACGTCCGACTACATTCGCATCGCCACCGAAACCCTCTGCCAGTAGGAGACCTCCCCACTTCATGGCTACCAATCGCCAACGCAAGCGTCACCGGCTCCTCGCTCTCGTAGCGGCCGCGTCGGTGGCGGTGCTGGTCGGTCTCGTCGTCGTCGGGCTTTGGATCCTGATGCGGGCGCCGGATTCGCCGCCCAGCGCGACGCCGCCGACGGCTCAACCGTCCCCGGGCATCCCGACGACGCCGGGTTCCAAGCCGCGGCCGGAGTTCCAGGACGCCAGCTGCGCCGACGTCATGGTGCTGTCGATTCCGGGGACCTGGGAATCGTCGCCGCAGCTCGATCCCGCCAACCCGACGCAGTTCCCCATCGCGCTGCTGCTCAACGTCACCAATCCCATTCGGGAGGCGTTCGGCGCGGATCGGGTGGAGACGTACACGGTTCCGTACACCGCCCAGTTCCACAATCCGTTCGCGGCCGACAAGCAGATGTCCTACAACGACAGCCGTGCCGAGGGCACCAAGGCCGCGATCAAGGCGCTGACGGACATGAACAACCGGTGCCCGCTGACCAGTTACGTGATCGTCGGATTCTCCCAGGGTGCCGTCATCGCCGGTGACCTCGCCAGCGACATCGGCAACGGTCGGGGCCCAGTCGACGCCGATCTGGTGCTCGGCGTGACGCTCATCGCGGACGGGCGCCGGGAGCCGGGCGTCGGGCAGGACATCGGCCCCAACCCGCCCGGCCAGGGCGCGGAGATCACGCTGCAGGAAGTGCCCACCCTGTCTGCCCTCGGTCTGACGATGTCAGGCCCGCGGCCAGGTGGATTCGGCTCGCTCAACGACCGCACGAATCAGATCTGCGGCACCGGCGACTTGATCTGCTCGGCGCCCGAGGGCGCGTTCTCGATCGTCAACCTGCCCAAGACGCTCGAGGTTCTCAGCGGTGGAGCCGCGGGCCCCGTCCACGCCATGTACAACACGCCGGACTTCTGGGTGCTGGACGGGCAAACGGCGACGCAGTGGACTCAGGCGTGGGCGAGGGGTCTGGTCGACAACGCACCCCACCCGAAACACGGGTGAGCTGCGCACGGGGATTTGGCCTCTGCCGCAAGCTCACCTAACATTAAGAGAAAAGTAAGACCACCCGTCCCTGAAACCCGGCGGGTTGGTTACAGAGTGGGTCCCAAGGCAAACGCCTGCCCACCGATATGATCTTGAGGTTTGGCCTCGGCCGGTTCGCTTCGGCAGGGGCAGCGTCGACAGAGGAGTGACATGGGATTCCACAACCCGTTCTTGAAGAACGGCATCATCAGGTTTCCCGACAACGGCAACCTGGTCCGGCACGTCGAGAAGTGGGCCAAGGTGCGCGGCGACAACCTCGCCTACCAGTTCATCGACTTCTCCACCGAGCGCGATGGTGTCGCGAAGAATCTGAGTTGGACCGACTTCAGTGCCCGCAACAAGGCGGTCGGCGCCCGGCTCCAGCAGGTCACCCAGCCGGGTGATCGCGTTGCCATCCTGTGCCCGCAGAACCTGGACTACCTGATCGGCTTCTTCGGCGTCCTCTACGCGGGCCGTATCGCCGTCCCCCTGTTCGACCCGTCCGAACCAGGACACGTCGGCCGCCTGCACGCCGTCCTCGACGACTGCCAGCCCACCGCGATTTTGACCACCACCGACTCGGCCGAGGGCGTACGAAAGTTCTTCCGCACCCGGCCCGCCAAGGAGCGGCCCCGCGTCATCGCCGTGGACGCCGTGCCCGACGAGGTCGGCGCCACCTGGGTGCAAGAGGACGTCACCCACGACACCATCGCCTACCTGCAGTACACGTCCGGATCGACCCGTGTCCCCACCGGCGTGCAGATCACCCACCTCAACCTGGCCACCAACATCGTCCAGGTCATCGAGGGCATCGGCGGCGACGAGGGTGACCGCGGCGTCACCTGGCTGCCGTTCTTCCACGACATGGGTCTCATCACCGCGATGATCCCGCCCGTCGTCGGTCACTACATCACCTTCATGACGCCGGCGGCGTTCGTCCGCAGGCCCGGTCGCTGGATCCGCGAGATGGCCCGCAAGGACGACGACACCGGCGGTGTCATCTCCGTCGCGCCGAACTTCGCCTTCGATCACGCGGCCGCCCGCGGCGTCCCCAAGGACGGCGAACCGCCGCTTGACCTGTCGAACGTCAAGGCCGTGCTCAACGGCAGCGAACCGATCTCGGCGGCCACCGTGCGCCGGTTCAACGAGGCGTTCGAGCCGTTCGGCTTCAACCCGAAGGCGCTCAAGCCGTCCTACGGGCTGGCCGAGGCCACGCTGTTCGTGTCGACCACCGCCACCGACGAGCCGCCGAAGATCGTCTACGTCGACCGTGAGCAGCTCAACTCCTACCGCTTCGTCGAGGTCGCCGAGGACGCGCCGTCGGCCGTCGCGCAGGCGTCCGCCGGCAAGGTGGGCATTTCCGAATGGGCCGTCATCGTCGACGCCGAGTCCGCTTCCGAACTGCCCGACGGGCAGATCGGCGAGATCTGGATCAGCGGGCAGAACATGGGCACCGGCTACTGGGGCAAGCCCGAGCAGACCATCGCCACGTTCCAGAACATCCTCAAGTCCCGGATTCCCTCCTCGCACGCCGAGGGCGCGCCCGACGACGCCACCTGGGTCAACACCGGCGACTACGGCGCCTTCTACGAGGGCGACATCTACATCACCGGCCGCGTCAAGGACCTGGTCATCGTCGACGGTCGCAATCACTATCCGCAGGACCTCGAGTACTCGGCGCAAGAGGCCAGCAAGGCGCTGCGGACCGGCTTCGTCGCGGCGTTCTCGGTGCCCGCCAACCAACTGCCCGACGTCGTGTTCGAGAACGCGCACGCGGGTCTCAAGCGCGATCCCAGCGACTCCTCCGAACAACTCGTCATCGTCGCCGAGCGCGCCGCCGGCGCCAACAAGATGGACTTGGAGCCGGTGGCCGACGAGATCCGTGCCGCGATCGCCGTCCGTCACGGCGTGACGGTGCGCGACGTGCTGCTGACGCCGGCCGGCGCCATTCCGCGCACTTCGAGCGGCAAGATCGGGCGGCGGGCCTGCCGGTCGGCCTACCTCGACGGCAGCCTGCGCAGCGGCAAGACCGCGAACGACTTCCCCGACCAGACCGACTGACGCGTTCGTCGGTCCACCAGGCCGCACCTCGGCGAAAGTGACTGTGAATATGACTGAATCCGAAGACAATTCGCCATCGCCCGCCGAGAAGCCGGCACGGACCGACAAGACGGTCGCCGAGCTACGGGAGTTCCTGCGCAACTGGATCGCCGAGGCGACCGGGCAGCCCGCGGATCGCATCGACGAGTCCGCGCCGATGGTCGAGCTTGGCCTCTCGTCGCGCGATGCGGTCGCGCTGGCCAGTGACATCGAGGACCACACCGGTGTCACGCTGACCGCGACCGTCCTGTTCCGCAATCCCACGATCGAGTCGTTGGCGACCGTCATCGTCGAGGGCGATCCCGAAGACGAAACCCCAGTCGACGACGACTTCGACTGGTCTCGGACCAAGGAACTCGACGATATTGCGATCGTGGGCATCGGCACCAGGTTCCCCGGTGACCTGAACACGCCCGACGTGATGTGGTCGGCGCTGCTCGAGGGCAAGGATTCCAGTTCCGACCTGCCCCCGGGCCGGTGGGAGGAGTTCCTCTCCGAGCCGAGGATCGCCGAGCGCGTCGCCAAGGCGCACACCCGCGGGGGCTACCTCTCCGACATCAAGGGCTTCGACTCCGAGTTCTTCGCCCTGTCGAAGATGGAGGCCGACAACATCGATCCGCAGCAGCGGATGGCCCTCGAGCTGACGTGGGAAGCGTTGGAGCACGCGAGGATTCCGGCGTCCAGCCTGCGCGGTGAGAGCGTCGGCGTCTACGTCGGCAGCTCGAACAACGACTACACGTTCTTGAGCATCGCCGATCCCACCGCCGCTCACCCGTACGCCATCACCGGCACCGCCAGCTCGATCGTCGCGAACCGGGTGTCGTACTTCTACGACTTCCGTGGTCCGTCGATGTCCATCGACACCGCGTGCTCGTCGTCGTTGGTGGCCGTGCACGAGGGCGTCAAGGCGCTGCGTGCGGGCGACGTCGACGTGGTGGTCGCAGGTGGCGTCAACGCGATGATCACCCCGATGGTTACCCTCGGCTTCGACGAGGTCGGCGGGGTGCTGGCGCCGGACGGTCGGTGCAAGTCGTTCTCACAGGACGCCAACGGCTACGCCCGCTCCGAGGGCGGCGGCATGCTGGTGCTCAAGCGCGTCGCCGATGCCCGCCGCGACGGTGACGACATCATCGCGGTGATCGCAGGCAGCGCGGTCAACCACGACGGCCGCTCCAACGGACTGTTGGCGCCCAACCCCGACGCCCAGGCCGACGTGCTGCGCAAGGCCTACAAGGACGCGGGCATCGACCCGCGCACCGTCGACTACGTCGAAGCTCACGGAACGGGCACCATCCTCGGTGACCCGATCGAGGCGGACGCGCTTGGCCGGGTGGTCGGCAAGGGTCGCGTCGCCGACAAGCCCGCTCTGCTTGGTGCGGTGAAATCCAATCTGGGACACCTGGAGTCGGCCGCGGGCGCGGCCAGCCTTGCCAAGGTGGCGCTGTCGCTGCGCAACGACAAGCTGCCCCCGTCGATCAACTACACCGGCCCAAACCCCTACATCGACTTCGACAAGATCCATCTCAAGGTCAACGACACCGTGACCGACTGGCCGCGGTACAGCGGTCATGCGATCGCCGGTGTCTCGGGCTTCGGCTTCGGTGGCGCCAACGCGCACCTGGTGTTGCGCGAGGTGCTGCCGTCCGACCTCGTCGAGCCGGAACCGGCTCCCGACCTGACCGTGGTGACGCCGGCGATCGACGAGGCCAACGCGGTCTACGTCGGCGGGGTGCGGGTCGACGAGTACGGCGACATCCTCGACGATGACGACGACGAATTCGCCGCTACCGCAAGCCTTGAGGGCGCCGAGCCCGAGCTGCCCGGCTTGACCGACGAGGCACTGCGCCTGCTCGAGGTGGCGCGCGAGGAGCTCGACGCCGCCGAGGCAACGACACCGATTGTGCCGCTTGCGGTTTCGGGATTTCTGACGTCGCGCAAGCGGTCCACCGCCGCCGAGCTGGCCGACTGGATCGACAGTGCAGAAGGCCGGGCGTCGTCGCTGGAGTCGATCGGACGCTCGCTGTCGCGGCGTAACCACGGGCGTTCGCGCGCAGTGGTTCTCGCCCACGACCACGACGAGGCAGTCAAGGGACTGCGCGCGCTGGCCGAGGGCAAGCAGTCGCCACTGGTGCTCGCCGCCGACGGTCCCGCCACCACTGGACCCGTCTGGGTGCTCGCCGGATTCGGTGCTCAGCACCGCAAGATGGGCAAGAGCCTGTATCTGCGCGACGAGATCTTCGCCGAGTGGATCAACAAGGTCGACGCCCTGATTCAGGACGAGCGCGGTTACTCGATCGTCGAGCTGATCCTCGACGACGCAATCGACTACACCGATGAGACTTGCGACTACCCCATCGAAGTGGTCCAGACGGTCATCTTCGCCATCCAGATCGCACTCGGTGAGCTGCTGAAGGCGCACGGCGCGAAACCCGGTGCGCTCGTAGGACAGTCGCTCGGTGAGGCGGCCGCGGCCTACTTCTCCGGCGGTCTGTCGCTGGAGGACGCCACCCGTACCATCTGCTCGCGGGCCCACCTGATGGGTGAGGGCGAGGCGATGCTGTTCGGCGAGTACATCCGCCTGATGGCGCTCGTCGAGTACTCCGCCGACGAGATCAAGACGGTCTTCTCCGATTACCCCGACCTCGAGGTGTGCGTATACGCGGCGCCGACGCAGACCGTTATCGGCGGACCGCCCGAGCAGATCGACGCGATCATTTTGCGCGCGGAGTCCGAGGGCAAGTTTGCACGCAAGTTCCAGACCAAGGGCGCCAGCCACACTCAGCAGATGGACCCGCTGCTCGGTGAGCTCTCGGCGGAGATCACGGGCATCGAGCCGCATCCGCTGCAGACGGCGTACTACTCCACCGTCCACGAAGGCCAGCTGGTCCGCGCGGGCGCCGAGCCCATCCACGACGTCGACTACTGGAAGAAGGGACTGCGGCACAGCGTCTACTTCACCCACGGCATCCGCAACGCGGTCGACAACGGGCACACCACCTTCCTCGAGCTGGCGCCAAATCCCGTCGCGCTCATGCAGGTTGGGCTGACGACGGCGTCGGCGGGTCTGCACGACGCGCAGCTCGTCGCGACGCTGGCCCGCAAGCAGGACGAAGTCGACTCGATGACGACGGCCATGGCCCAGCTGTTCACCCATGGTCACGATCTTGACTTCCGCACCCTGTTCTCCCGCGGCGAATATGCCGCCATCCCGCCGACGCGGTTCAAGCGCAAGCCGCATTGGCTCGACGTCCGGTTCACCGGTGACAGCTCCAACCTGATGCCGGGCAACCACGTCGCCATGCCCGACGGTCGTCACGTGTGGGAGTACTCCCCGCGGGCGGCGACCGACCTGGCCGCGCTGGTGAAAAGCGCTGCCGCGCAGGTGCTTCCGGACGCCAAGCTGACGGCCTTCGAGCAGCGCGCGGTACCGGCCGACGACGCACGGTTGGTGACGACGCTGACCCGTCATCCCGGTGGTGCGACGGTGCAGGTGCACGCCCGCTTCGACAACGGGGCCGAGTCGTCCTTCGCCCTGGTCTACGACGCGATCGTGACGCGCGCAGGTCAGGCGACCGCGTTGCCGACCGCCGTTGGCGCCGCGGTCTCCGAGGTGGCCGTTGCCGCGCAGGCTCCGGTCGAGGAAGAGCCCGAGGATGACGCCGCGATCCTGCAGGACAACCTCACCGCCGGTGCGGGTCTGGCAGCCGGCTTTGCCAAGTGGTCACCCGAGTCGGGGGAGTCGATCTCCGAGCGGCTCGGCACCATCGTCGGCAGCGCCATGGGCTACGAGCCCGAGGATCTGCCGTGGGAGGTGCCGCTCATCGAGCTGGGGCTGGACTCGTTGATGGCGGTCCGGATCAAGAACCGCGTCGAGTACGACTTCGACCTGCCGCCGATTCAGCTGACCGCGGTGCGCGACGCCAACCTGTACGCCGTCGAGAAGCTGATCGAATACGCGATCGAGCACCGCGACGAGGTGGATCAGCTCGCCGAGGTGCAGAAGACGCAGACCGACGAGGAGATCGCCGCGGCACAGGCCGAGCTGATGGGTGGAGCCACCACGGTGGCCGAGCTCGAGGAGATGCTCACCAAGAAGGCCGCCGAGGCAGAAGCGCCGGCGGCGGCCCCCGTCGAGACCGCCCCCGTCGAGACCGCGCCCATCGAGACCGCGGGCATCGTCCCGCCCCCGCCGCCACCACCGACCAATCCGGCCGGACCGTCGGCCCCGGCGAAGACGCCGAACCTGGCTGGTGCGGCACAGGTGCTCAACCAGCAGGCGATCTCGGAGGCTTTGAACTCCGACGTCCCACCGCGTGACGCTGCCGAGCGCGTGACGTTTGCGACGTGGGCGATCGTCACCGGCAAGTCGCCCGGCGGCATCTTCAACTCGCTGCGCGAGCTGACCGACGAGGAAGCGCAGAAGATGGCGCAACGTCTGTCGGAGCGGGCGGAGGGAACGATCACCGCCGACGACGTCAAGAGGGCGCAGACCATCGAGGAGTTGTCCTCGACGGTGCGCGAGTTCCTCGAAGCCGGTGAGTTGGACGGCTTCGTCAGGACCATCCGCAAGGCCGAGCACGAGAGCGACGTTCCCGTCTTCGTCTTCCACGCGGCCGGTGGCTCGACGGTGGTCTACGAACCGCTGCTCAAGCGGCTGCCCGCGGGCACGCCGATGATCGGGTTGGAGCGAGTCGAGGGCACCATCGAGGAGCGGGCCGCCCAGTACGTCCCGAAGCTGTTGGAGCTCAACGGCTGGACCGACGGAAAGACCGGCAAGCCGTTCATCCTGGCGGGCTGGTCGCTGGGCGGGGCGCTGTCCTACGCCTGCGCGCTCGGGCTGAAGGAAGCCGGCGCCGACGTACGGTTCGTCGGCCTGATCGACTGCGTGCGACCGGGTGTGCCGATCGACACCTCGACCGAAGGGACCAGGGCACGCTGGGACCGCTACGCGAAGTTCGCCGAGAAGACGTTCAACGTGCAGATTCCGGCGATTCCCTACGAGGAGCTCGAGAGCCTCGACGACGCCGGTCAGGTCGAGTTCGTCCTCAACGCGGTCAAGGACTCCGGCGTGCAGATCCCCGGTGGCATCATCGAGCACCAGAGGACGTCGTACCTGGATCAGCGTGCGCTGGACGTCGCGGACGTCAAGCCGTACGACGGGCACGTCACGCTGTACATGGCCGATCGCTATCACGACGACGCCATCACCTTCGAGCCCGCCTACTCCACGCGTCAGCCCGACGGCGGGTGGGGTGAGTTCGCTTCCGATCTTGAGGTCGTACACATCGGGGGCGAGCACATTCAGGCGATCGACGAGCCGTACATTGCGAAGGTCGGCGCGCACATGAGTGAGGCGATCAACCGCATCGAGAGCGAGCAGAAGTGACCCAGGAAGCGGCCCCCGTCGCCAGCAGAGCCCACACCACGGCCGAGAAGTTGGCCGAGCTCCGTGAGCGGTTGGAGCTCGCCAAGGATCCGGGTGACGAGAAGGCGAAGGCCCGTCGCGACAAGAAGGGCATTCCAAGCGCCCGCGCGCGGATCTACGAACTGCTCGACCCGGGCAGCTTCCTGGAGATTGGCGCACTGGCTCGCACCCCCGGTGACCCCAACGCCTTCTACGGCGACGGTGTGGTGACCGGCCACGGCACCATCGACGGCCGCCCGGTTGGCGTGTTCAGTCACGACCAGACGGTGTTCCAGGGTTCGGTCGGGGAGATGTTCGGCCGCAAGGTGGCCAGGCTGATGGAGTGGGTGGCCATGGTCGGCTGCCCGATCATCGGCATCAACGACTCCGGTGGCGCCCGCATCCAGGACGCGGCGACGTCGTTGGCGTGGTACGCCGAGCTGGGCCGGCGGCACGAGATGCTGCGTGGCCTGGTTCCCGAGATCTCTCTCATCTTCGGCAAATGTGCTGGCGGCGCGGTCTATTCGCCCATTCAGACCGATCTGATCGTCGCCGTCCGCGACCAGGGCTACATGTTCATCACCGGTCCCGACGTGATCAAGGACGTCACCGGTGAGGACGTCACCTTCGACGAGCTGGGCGGCGCCGACGTCCAGGCGCAGCGCGGCAACATCCACAAGGTGGTCGAGTCCGAGAGCGCGGCGTACCAGTACGTGCGCGACTACCTCAGCTTCCTGCCGCCCAACCACTTCGACAACGTGCCGATCGTGAACCCCGGGCTCGAGCCCGAGCTCACGCCGTCGGACCTGGAGCTCGACACGATCGTCCCCGATTCGGACAACCAGGCCTACGACATGCACGAGATCCTGCTGCGAATCTTCGACGACGGTGACGTCTTCGAGATCGCCGAGCAGCGAAGCCCGTCCATGATCACCGCGTTCGCGCGGGTCGACGGCCACCCGGTCGGGGTGATCGCCAACCAGCCGATGGTCAACGCCGGCGCCGTTGGCAACGAAGCCTCCGACAAGGCGGCCAGCTTCATTCGGTTCTGCGACTCGTTCAACCTTCCGCTGGTCTTCGTCGTCGACACCCCCGGCGCCATGCCGGGCCTCGAGGAGGAGAAGGGCGGCATCATCAAGCGCGGCGGCCGCTTCTTCAACGCCATCGTGGAAGCCGACGTGCCGAAGGTGACCTTCGTGATTCGCAAGGCCTACGGCGGTGGGTACGCGGTGATGGGCTCGAAGCAGTTGTCCGCCGACCTGAACTTCGCCTGGCCCACCGCGCGCATCGCGGTGATCGGCGCCGAGGGTGCGGCGCAGCTGCTGGTGAAGCGCTTCCCCGACCCGACCTCGCCAGAGGTGCAGAAGATTCGCGCGGACTTCATCGAGGGGTACAACCTGAACCTCGCGACGCCATGGATCGCGGCCGAGCGTGGCTACATCGACGGCGTCATCGAACCGCACGAGACTCGGCTGTTGCTGCGCAAGTCGATGAAGTTGTTGAGGGACAAGCAGAACCGCAACAAGGTGCTTCGCAAGCATGGTCTGACGCCGCTGTAGTTCGTCGGATTAGCCTGCGCCACCGGCACATTCCGAGTTATCCACAGGTCCCTCGTTGGGGCTGTTGCGCGTCGGTGGACCCGAGTAGATTCGAATGCATGTTCGAGTCATTGGCCACCTCCGCGGCTGGCACGTCGGGTGTCTCCGCGGTGGAGTCGTGGTCGCGGGTGGAGTCCGCGGCCTGCGCTCGCCGCGTCGCGGCGATGGCCGACATGTTCGCGACCGCCCATGCCGCCGACGGGTCCGGTGAGCGGGAGCTGTGGTGCACCGACACCTGGGATGCCGTCGCCGC
>NZ_MVOC01000058.1 GCF_002043095.1 Mycobacterium sp. AT1
ACTTCGATGAGCGCCGTCAGTTTCCCGGCATGCGGTTGGTGACGGCGTCCACAAAAGCCTGGCCAGTCCTACCGATCCCTGGGTCTTCGAACGTGCCGCGTGCGAACACCACCTCGACATCCGGGCAGAGTGAGTCGCCTGCGGCGGCAGCCACTCCCGTAGTCAACGGCCAGGCAACCGCCACCACCGATGCGGCAACTGCGGCACCGAGGATCTTCTGTGCCAGAACGTGCCGCGTGCGTCCGCAGCCCCCGCCCCTGCGCCCGGGATCGTGCAACGCTGGCCGGCACCAACCGAGGCTGGCTCGACCGATGCCACCAGCTGCCTCGGTACCGAAGTCTCCAGCCCTCTGAGGCCCCCGGTCGACGTCGCTCTGACCGTTCGATTGGATGAAGATCCGCCGCAAGCCCTTCATGACGCAAAGTCCGCCGGGGTCAAGTGATGAACGGCGGAAGACGGGCGCATGGTGATTCCTTCTGGTGTCAGGGGATGGTCTTCGAACTACCTTGGTGGCAGGTCGCCCGAAGTTACATGTTGCAGCGCGCATAAGACTTGGCCAGACATGCACAACCAGGGTTTGAGCCGGTTCCCCTGGCGCCAGGGAGTGCGTACGAGGTTGCCAGCCCTGCGTCGGAAACCCGTGGAAGCCGTCACTGCGGTGCGCGGCCCACTGCTCGTCACGCCGGCGCTGAGTGCCTCACGCGGACGAGACGTGGTTCGGTGGAACGTCACAGGGCCCACGGTGAGACGCGCTCGCGGACTTCACGGGCCAGGAAGTCCAGCGTGTGCGCTTCCGGCCTCGGGTCGGGCAGCAACGACTACTCGGTCCGTGGTGCATTCGTTCCGGCCGGACACACGTTCGCCTTCGACGATCAGCCACGGGAGGGCACCCTTTATCGGTGGCCGAGTCTGCTCACCTCCACGACGATTGCCGTGCCGCTCGGCGCGGCGGCCGATGCACTCGAATCAGCCATGGAAATGTTGATGGGGAAGGTCAGCATGCCCGACAACATCCTGGCCCGTGACGAGCCGAGGGTGCGGGCTGGAGTGGCCCGCGCGCAAGCCATGATCGGATCGGCCCGTAGCTATGCCTACGACACCTTGGGTAGTTTCCGGACGAGACTTTCCGGCGGCTATGAGCCAAGCTTGATTGAGGTCGCGGCGCTGGCAGGATGTTTCGTCCACACCGTGACGGCGTGCCGTGAGGCAGTGGCGGTGCTAGTTGAGACGGTCGGCACAGCTGCAGTCCGACGTGGCAGCCGGCTGGAACGCCATCACCGGGACTTGATCACCATCGGACAACACGTGATGGGCCAGCCGAAGATGCGCGAGTGGGCCAGCGCCCTGTGGTTTGGCCAGATCCCCTCGATTCCGCTGGTGTAGCCCGCCACCGATAACCATGAATCGGAGCTCATTCCGAGGCGCGCGTCGAGACACTGCTGTCCGCTGGATGAACGACGACCCTGACCTGCACACGCCGCGATGCACTGGACACGCGCGCTCACCAGCTTGCCGCGTACCGGGACGCACCACCGGACTAGTCACCTGGGTGAATGTCGACTGCGGGTGATGACATCTCACCCGCAAGTTCAGCAATGTCACCAGCGCGATTGAAGCACTGCCCAAGAAGCAGATTCGTCGGACGACTCCGTCTGGACTGCCTCGACGGCCGTATGCGATTCACCGGAGTCGACGTCGGGAAAGAGAGGACTGAACGGATGCAGGACTTTGACGGCAAGAAGATCATCGTCGTCGGCGGCAGCTCCGGAATGGGGCGGCAGACGGCGATCAACATCGTTGCGAACGGCGGTAGCTCAGTGATCGTTGGCCGCACCAATGCCCGTGTCGACGACACCGTCGCCGAGTTGAAGGGTTTCGGGGGTCGGGCGTGGGGTGTCGCTGGCGATTTAACCGACCGCCTAGCCGTGAGCGAAATCCAACGCGCACTGAGTGACTCGCACGGTGACGCCACTCTGCTGGTCAACGCCGCCGGATTCTTCGTTCCCAAGTCGTTCCTCGACTACGACGCCGATACCTACAACTCATACATGGACCTCAATTTCGCATTGTTCTTCCTGACCCAGGGCATCGTCGAATCGATGATCGAGCAGGGTAGCGGCGGATCCATCGTGAACATTGGGGCCATGTGGGCACATCAGGCCATCGGAAAGACCCCGTCGTCGGGATACTCGATGCAGAAGGCTGCGCTGCATGCCCTCACCCACAACCTGGCCATCGAGCTGGCCGACCACGCCATTCGAGTGAACGCGGTGGCGCCAGCAGTGGTGAAAACGCCTCTCTACGAGAAATTTATCGCCAAGGGTGACATCGACGGCACACTCGCGACGTTCGCTCCGATGCACCCCCTCGGAAGGGTTGGTGTTCCGACCGACGTCGCCGACGCGATCACCTTTCTCCTGTCGGAGAAGGCCAGCTGGGTGACCGGCGCCATCCTCAACGTGGATGGCGGCGTAATGGCCGGCCGTAACTGAACACCGACCTCGACCACGCCACGCTCACTGACATCCACTGTGTGGGACAACCAATCTAGGAGGCCAACATGGAGAATCGGTACCACAAGAACCCGGCTGCGGTCGACGCGCTGAGCCCGCAGCAGTATTTCGTCACCCAGGAGAATGGCACCGAACGACCGTTCACTGGCGAATACTCGGGCAACAAGGATCCCGGCATCTACGTGGACGTGGTGTCCGGTGAGCCGTTGTTCGCCTCCGTCGACAAGTTCGAGAGCGGAACTGGCTGGCCAAGCTTCACAAAGCCACTCGACCCCGACAACATCGCCGAGAAGCGAGATTCGAGCCACGGCATGGTCCGTGTGGAAGTGCGCTCAGCACACGCTGACAGCCACCTTGGGCACGTGTTCCCAGACGGACCCAGCCAGGCCGGGGGACTGCGCTACTGCATCAATTCGGCTGCGCTGCGGTTCATCCACCGCGACAAGCTCTCAGCCGAGGGCTACGGAGAGTATTTGAGCTTGTTCGCCAGCCCGGAGGGCTTCCGTGAACCAGCCGTTGGTGGGCAGCAGTCATGATCGCGGAAAGTTTGGCGATCCTTGCTGGCGGTTGCTTTTGGGGGATGGAGGACCTGATCCGCAAGCAACCGGGCATCATCTCAACCCGGGTGGGTTACACCGGTGGCCAGAACGCCAACCCGACCTACCGCAATCACCCCGGGCATGCCGAGGCGATCGAAATCACCTACGACCCCAACAAGACCGACTTTCGCAACATCCTGGAGTTCTTCTTTCAAATCCACGACCCGACGACGAAGAACCGCCAGGGCAACGACGTCGGCACCAGCTACCGTTCGGCGATCTTCTACCTCGACGAGGAACAGAAGCGGGCCG
This sequence comes from Mycobacterium sp. AT1, assembly GCF_002043095.1. Classification (GTDB taxonomy): domain Bacteria; phylum Actinomycetota; class Actinomycetes; order Mycobacteriales; family Mycobacteriaceae; genus Mycobacterium. The sequence continues at coordinate 3,365 of NZ_MVOC01000058.1, forward strand.
CGTTGGACACGATCGCCGACATCGACGCCTCTGGCCTTTGGCCCGACAAGGTGGTCACCGAGGTCACATCCGCTAGCAAGTTCTGGTTGGCGGAGCCGGTGCACCAGGACTACCTGGAGAACTACCCGAACGGCTACACCTGCCACTTCATCCGTCCAGCGTGGAAGTTGCCGCCCCGCAGTGCAATTGACAGTGACGCAATCGCCTCCCCGCTTCGGCGGCATGACTGACGAAGGCCTCACGGTGCCAACGCGGATCAATGCCGAGCGTCAGGTCCGGGATAGGAGGTCGCCGCCGCTGTGAACCACGTCCTGCGTCTGCTCATCGGTGACCTGCCCGCAGCAGTCGACGCCGTGATCAAGACTTCGGCTCTGTTCTTGACGGCGGCAGTGCTGTTTCGAATCACCGAACGACGCACACTAGCCGAGTTCGCGCCGTTCGACTGGATCGCCGCGGTCGCGGCCGGCGCTATCGTCGGTCGGACTGCCATCGCCAGCGACACATCGTGGCTCACCGCAACTGCGGCGCTGCTGTGTCTACTCACCACCCATGCGATGCTGTCTCGGCTGCGTTACGTTCCCGTGTTCCGGAGACTCATAGACCGGCCGCTGCAGGTGCTGATCCGCGACGGACAGGTCGACCGACGCATGCTGCGACGATGCGGCCTGACCCGCTCCGACTTGGACGCCGTACTTCGGCAACATGGATACCACAGTGCTCAGCGTGTCCACTTGGCGATCCTCGAGGCAAACGGCGGCATCTCCGTCCTGAGTGGTGGCCCGTCAGCATGCGAAGCCAGATGTGCGTCCAACACTCAAAACCATGACATCCCTGGCCGACTCAGCTCGGACGAGCATCCCGAGTCGAAGACCGACGTGCATCGTGAGTAGAGGATGTGGCGGCCCTCGCTTCTACTGGCACCGAGTGATCGCCTTTGTCCCTAGCGTCCAATTTCGTGGGGGACCAACCATTCGCCTCTTCGGATGTGTCCGCGAGGCCGTCCCGCCCTGTCCTTTGTGATGCAGTCGGCGCTCCGGAACGACAGGTTGAGTGGCGAATGGTGTTCAGTTGCCGCCATCTCACGAACCTAGTCTTGGGCTGGATGAGGCAAGCTGTCGGTCTGAGGACGACGAACCCGAGACACGACGTGGGGCGCGGCGAGGAAGATCGCCGCGCAGGCCCAGACGACGGCCAGTGAAACACCAAGCCCCATCGGGTAATTGCGATCGAGCACTGTCTGATTGTCTGGACGGGCACCCGGGCGATCGAACACTGGGATTGCCACGAGGACCAGCGTCACACTGCATAAAGCCGCGATGCCAACCGTGCCCCACCAGCGGCGCGGAAGGACGCGGCGGACACCCAGCCCCAGAGCGGTGCAGACGGGTGCGAACACAAAGTCATGGGCCACTACTGCAACGCCCGCCCAGAGGGCGATTTGCATCAAGACGGTTGGCGGGTTGTCCCACAACAGCAGTGCGCCGTATCCGCCGACTCCGAGCCCGGAGGCGCCTATGACGACGCGCGTCGCAGTCATGACTGCACCACTTCGATGCGGCTGAGCCACTTGGTTTGGAGGACGCCCGGTCTGGTTGGTGCGATGAGACGGCACGGATACCCGTGGTCCAGGTTCAGCACGCCTCCGTTGAGTTCGAGAGCGATCAAAGTATCCGAATCGTGGGCATGGCCTGCGGGCAGCACTGTCCGTGAGTAAGGTCCGGGCGGCTCGAGCGAGATCATCCGGACGTCGGCGTGGGCAGGGGCATTGACGGTGGCCAACAGATCGCTGAGCACGACTCCGGACCACAACGCGTTGACGCTCCAGCCCTCGACACACGACATGGGTAGAGACCGCGTCGTCTGCGGCAGTGCCGAGAGCTCCGCGACGCTAAAGGTCCGTGACTTCGCTCCGTTGACGACCGTCAGGCGGTAGTCCACAGACTGCGCGCGTCGAATCACCCCTGCAGCTAGAGCGCTGCGGTTCACTGGAACCCCTTGTGGGCCCATGCCGGAACGTGGCGCCAAGACGGACAGCCTCCGCAGAGGCGACACGCTCTCGCCTACGGTGACGACTGTGGCAAGGCCGGCGGCCAAACCAGCACCCCACAGCACCGTGCGGCGAGATGGGCCGCCGTGCTCAGCATCGGAGGGAACAGCTGGGCTCAGCGGTTCGCCGAGCGCGTGTCGGATAGTCGGTAGCTTGACGGCCACGTGGACCAAGATCGCGCCCGCGGCGACGTAGGCCATCGCATAGTGACTGCTGGTGAAGAAGAACTTGAATGCATACCACTGAGCGATGTTGAGCAGACCGGTACTGAGCTGAAACAGCACGGACGCGACCAAGACGAGGATGGATGCGCGCTCCAGCTGGCGTAGTAGCCCTCCCATGAGCGGGCGTTCGAACAGCTTGGGAAAGACTGACCACAGTTTGACGACCAGGAGTGGGATCGCCGCTATGCCAGTGGCGACGTGCAGCCCCTGGGTGACCCGATACAGCCACACTGGCCGCGTCGGCCAAAGCTCGACGAACCACACCTGAGGGTGCTGGATGAAATGGCTGATCAGTCCCGTCACGAAGCAGATTGCGAGAGCTATACCCAAGGCGGTACCGACCCGGGCGGTTACTGCGGTGCTGCGCAAACGAGGTCTCGTGGCGTCGACTGCGACAGCGGCCCCGTCGGGACCCGCTGTAACGGGTGAACAGTCATCAGTGTTGTTCATGTTGTCTCCGTGGCTCGCCGCGAAATGCGAATGTGCTGAAAGGGCAGCGATTGCCCTCTCGCTACATCCCCAGTCCTGGTACGCGGGCATCAAGTCGGGGCGCCGCAATTCTATCAATTCCACTGCTGTACAACAGAGTTCATGGTGATAGGCGGCAGGCCAACCTTACCGCCACGCCGGGGGATCCGCATTGGCCGGTCGATTTCCGACCTGCCCGCCCGTCGGTGCATGCGTCCTGCGCCAAGTGTTGTGCGCTTGGATACAAACGGTCTGCCCAAAAGCGACCAATAATGAATGGCATGGGATTGGCTGAGACGCTGTGGGTAGATCCCGCAGCAACCTTCGTAGCCGTGCCCTTGACGATGCGTGGACGACACCAATCTGCACTGCTCTCACAGAGAGGAACATGGATGCACGACAACAACATGCGAGCGTCGACGGACGCTGCCGAAACACGCGAGACGCTCGGATGCGCGGAGACTTCCAGTGGAACTGCTGACGTCTTGCAGGGGCATTCAGTCACCGGATTGTCAGCCCGGGAATCGGGACTATGACAGTCGGTCTCATCTGCGCAATCCCCCAGGAGCTCAACCACCTTCGAGCCTTGCTCGAGCGTGAGCGCACGGAACGCATTGGGGGCGTCGACTTCGTGCTCGGAGCACTTGACGGACACGAGGTCGTCATGGCCGGCTCTGGCATGGGTAAAGTCAATGCCGCGTTGGTATCTGCGGTTCTCGCAGAAAGGTTCTCATGCCGTCTCATCGTATTCTCTGGAGTTGCTGGGGGTCTGGACCCCGGGCTTGCCATTGGCGACATCGTAATCGCCGATCGAGTCATCCAGCACGACGCCGGATGGATTGACGGTCCGTCAACGGTGACCTACCAGGCCGGCCACGTCCCCTTCATCAATCCGACCGAGCAACTTGGCTACGACATCGACGAGCGGTTACTTCGGCGAGTCGCGGATCGACTACGGGGCGTACACCTGCCGGCGTTGTCAGAGGCGGCAGGGGGCGGCGGACGTGCTCAGCGAATCGCCTATGGCACCGTGCTCACCGGTGATCAGTACGTGCACAGTGAACTCGTTCGTCAGCGACTTCATCAGGATTTCGCCGCACTGGCAGTGGAAATGGAGGGCGGAGCGGTCGCCCAGGTCGCCGAGGCGTTCGGGCTTCCCTGGTTGATCATTCGAGGACTGTCCGATCTGGCCGGTTCGGATTCTCGCTTCGACTTTGCGTCGTTCGTCGACGAGGTGGCGGGCACGTCCGTGATGATCTTGCGCCAGTTACTACCAGTGCTGTGAAAGGCCGAGGAGTGGCGCTTCAATCGATGGGCCACCGAGCCAACCGCCCGCCCGTACGTGGGTTCGCATCTCCGCGAGACCCTCTGTCCTGTTTGCGGTTTGGACGCCTGTCACGTAGCGGGGCGCCGGAAGCCGATCCCACCCAAACGATCGCGACGCCACCGGAGAAGCCGCCGCCAAGGTCATCCAACAGCTCCTCGACGTGGTCGAGGCCACCGGCTACGTGCGATGGCATCGACGCCGGAATTGCTCCTGCAGTGCGCACTGAGCGAGTGTCCCTCGCGCGGAAGGGCTGCGACGAGCGGACCCGCGTAGGGGTAACTCGGCGTTCAAGGACGTTCATCAACTCGGAAGGGCTCGCATGACTCATTCGACGGACGGTGGGCAAACGACCCACCCAGGCCTGCTGGCAGTCAAGGCTTTCTACGTTGCGTTGGGACAGGGTGACGTTTCAGCGGTACTGGCATTGCTAACGCCGGATGCCCGTTGGACGGAAGCAGAGGGGTTCCCGTATTACAGCGGGACGTGGATCGGTCCAGACGCAGTTCGTGACAATCTGCTCGTGCCGGTGGCGCGGGACTGGGCCGATTTCAAGGCTACTCCGGAAGATTTTCTGGTGCAGGGTGATCGAGTGGTCTCACTGGGCGTGTACACCGGAATATTCAAGCGATCCGGAAGGTCGGTGGCCGCAAAGTTCGCCCATGTGTGGACTACTGCGGGCAGCCAAATCTCCGGCTTCGAGATGTACACGGACACAGCGAAGGTCCGTGAAGCGATGCAATGAACATGGGTCCACCTCCGCGTGGGTGCCGCTCGGCGAGGGCCTGACATAGCCGTGTCGTCATGGGTGAGGCTCGCTCGCGTTCCTGGCTGTGGATGTGTCGAACACGGAGTACGTCCCGAACCCCGGAAAATTCGCCCGCTGCGACTGAGCCCGATATTCCCTCGGTGCCATACCGCAGGCTGCCTTGAACGTCTTGGAGAAGTTGGCTGGGTCGACGAACCCCCACCGTAGACCGATGTCGCCGACTGCGACGTGGGCTAGTTCGACGTTCGACAGATCCCTACGGCAGTGCTCGATCCGGCGGTGCCGGATCCAGCCAGAGACTGTCTGATTTTCGTCCTGAAACAGCTTCTGCAGGTAGCGGGTCGAAACATGCTGCGATGCAGCGATTGTCGTGACGCCAAGGTGTGGGTTACCCAGTTCGGCCTCGATGAAGGTGTGGATGCGCGTCATCACGTCGCGTCTACTGTGGTCCAGACCGCGAACCGCGCCACCGGATGACTGTTCTGTGAATGACGCGTCTAGAAGTGCCAGCATCGCGTCAGCGAGCTGAATGTTGTCCAGATGATGGCCATTGGTGAGCTGCCGACCCAGGTGGGTCAAGAAGCGTGACGCGAATGCTGCCATGCCCTCGTGACCGCTGAAACGACAGGCTGTCAATTGCACGCGCCGTGGTCCGAATACGCGCAGCAGCCCGGCGGGGATGATGAGCCCGTACATATGCAACGAGGCATCCCCGGCCAGGTCCCACGGCAATGCCCTGTCATAGACGACGAAGTCGCCAGGATCCAGAACGGCCCGTCTGTTGTGTTGCGATATCACGCAATGTCCGCGGGCTACGAGGCAGACTTCGAGATAGTCCACCGTGTCGCATCCGATCTTGCTCCGGCGGGGCAGTGTGATTTCGTCGCCGACTGCTACCTCAGTTACGTGTATGCCTCCCAGACCCGCGACGCGGACGATGCCGTCGAAGGAACGAATATCGCTTCTCGTCATTCCCAACGGGAGTAACACATCCTGGTTGACGTCGGCGACGCCGCCGACGCGTGCGAGTGGCATTGCGGGGCCGCGACTAATTGTTCGAAACCGGGAACGCGCATCTCCGGGCGGTGGATGATTGCAAGAGTTGGCCGCTCGATGCTCCTCGACGCGGTGTCGCATGACTCAGACCCGGCCGTCCCAACGTCGCGATACCGTTGCCGTAGCTGTTGGTATACCGCAGCTCTCCGTTGTGTCCAAAGGGCAGGAAGCATCGAAGTTGAGGCCGAGCGCGCACAGTCCAGATCTCCAATTTCACAGAACCTCTCACTCCGTTCGTCACAGAACTCACGCGACGACTCCAATCTAGATCGCGCATGGATGAGGCAGCCTCATCCCCACAGCTCAATCACCCGGGTGAGTGTCCTGCTCTACCTCGGCCGTGGACGCCGGGCTGCTAGGTTCGAATCCCACGTGGTGTCGTCGTAGCAGGGATCGACGGGCGGGGCGCGACCCATCGGGTTCCGCTTCTCTGCGACCCACACAATTGTTCCCATCAAACATCCTGCAAATCAACGGGTTACGGGCAGCTGCGCGTGCGATGCAATGCCTGCGATCCGCAGTAGCGGCGGTACGGCCACACAACCATCCTTACCTGCCAGGGATCCGCCATGATCGGGCGCCGGTGAAGTCGACGATGGTGTCGTTCGGCAGGCGGACCATTCGCATCAACGGGCCTTGGCAGCTGGGACACCGCACCACGACACCGGGACCACGGTGGTAGACGTGCGTTTCAGCGAAGATGGTCTCCTGCGCGCAACCGGCACAGGTCAACGTGGCCGTGGTGACTTCGAATCCGAGGAGATCGCCGAATGTTCCGGCGACGGCGTTACCGTCGAGGTGCATGGGTAGCCCTAACTGTAAGGACCCGTCGGTCACGCGCTTGGCCCGAACCGCTCGGTCCGGATGGTTGACGGCCGATGGCCCTGGCCGATCAGGATTGCGGTCACGGACTCCACGAATCCCGTTGGCCCACATACATAGATACGCACGTCGACCCCGGGCATCCAGCCTGGTAGCGCGAGATCCTTCGGTGCGAGGCGGCCCGCCGGGCGGGTCACGTGAGGCGGGATGCTACGGGTGTAGGCGAGAGTGAGACGTAGCCAGCGGAATTCGCGATCCAACAGCTTCAATTCGTCGGTGTAGTACATCGCGGCAGGCGATCGTGCCGCGTAGACCACGTCGACGTCGGCACCAGAGGTGGCGTCCACGCGTTGACGCAACATGGCCATCAGCGGCACGATGCCCGATCCACCACCGATGAGCAGGGCCGGTGTGAGCACCTCGGGATGCCAAACGAACCATCCGCCGAACGGTCCGCGCACTTCGATCTCGTCGCCGGTGCTCATTCCGGTGAGGTAGGGCGAGACTTCGCCGTCGACGACCCGCTCGACGGTGAGCTCGATGCGCTCACCGTCGGACGGTCTGCCTAATGAGTAGCTGCGCTGCGACGAATAGCCGTCCTCGGCAGTGAGTTTCACATCGACGTGCTGACCCGCCTGGTGCCCAGGCCATCCGGCCACGTTCAGCCCAATGGTGTGTGCCGTGTCTGTCTCGGGTTGGTTGTGCGTCACCTGGGCGACGCGCCATGGCAAGCGGCGGGTGGGTTTGATGCTCATGTCGACGTCAATCACCGGCGTAGCGCTGTTCGCGCCACGGGTCGCCGTATTCGTGATAGCCCAACTGCTCCCAAAAGCCCGGCTCGTCGTCGTCGCGTAGTTGGATGGATCTGACCCACTTCGCTGACTTCCACAAGTAAAGGTGAGGGACGAGGAGGCGGGCCGGGCCGCCGTGCGAGCCGGTGAGCGGTTCGCCTTCGTATGTGTGGACAATCCACGCCTTGTCACCGAGAAGGTCATCCAACGGAAGATTGGTGGTGTAGCCGCCGTAGGATCCCACCAAGGCGAAGTCGGCTGTCGTTTCCACGGAGGCGAACAGTGCATCCAGCGAGACGCCAGCCCATCGCGTGGCCAACTTCGACCACGAGGTGACGCAATGGATGTCGACGACCGGCCGCTCGGTGGGCAGGTTCAGTAACTGCGACCACGTCCAAACGTATTCGGTTCCTACCTCGTTACGGATCGTAAAGCGCCAGTCGTCGAGATCGACGTGCGGAGTCGGTCCCGCCTGCAGCACGGGAAAGTCAGTCGTCAGATGCTGACCCGGCGGCAGTGGGACGGTGCTCGGTCCACGGCGACCGTGAAAGCCTTTGTTGACGAGACTCATTGGTGCTCCTAGGTGATGTAGCGCCGGCTCGGTCGACGCGAGAGATTCTGCTGAGGATCAGGTGCGCACGCTCAGATCCGCCTCTGTGACGTCACCACCGGAGGGGTGCGGTCCGCCGCCGACGTGCGCCTCGCCGGACGCTCCGAACGGATTCGGGGCAGCTCGGTGAAGTTGTGCCGCGGCGGGGGACAGCTGGTGGCCCACTCCAGGGAGTTGCCGTGTCCCCACGGATCGTCCACGGTGACGGGCTCTCCGTAACGCCAGCTCTTGAACACGTTCCAGAAGAACGGGATCGTCGAGATGCCGAGGGTGAACGCGCCGATGGTCGAGACGACGTTGAGCGTGGTGAAGCCGTCGCTGGGCAGGTAGTCGGCGTAGCGGCGGGGCATACCCTCGTCGCCGAGCCAGTGCTGCACCAGGAAGGTGGTGTGGAAGCCGATGAAGGTCAACCAGAAGTGCAGCTTCCCCAGCCGCTCGTCGAGCAGCCGGCCGGTCATCTTCGGGAACCAGAAGTAGACACCTGCATAAGTGGCGAACACGATGGTGCCGAACAGCACGTAGTGAAAGTGCGCCACCACGAAGTATGAGTCGGTGACGTGGAAGTCCAGCGGCGGGCTGGCCAGCAGCACGCCGGACAGGCCACCCAGCAGGAAGGTGACGAGGAATCCCATGGCGAACAGCATCGGTGTCTCGAAGGTCA
>NZ_MVOC01000059.1 GCF_002043095.1 Mycobacterium sp. AT1
CTGATCGACACCGGTGTCGAAGGTCCCTGCCCCGACGGCGACGTGTCGTTCTACGTGCCGACCACGCATCCTGGCGCGCGTTTGCCGCACACTGTCGTGGGTGACGGTCTAGGCGGTGTCCGGCCTCTTCACGATCTGATCCGACTGACCGGATTGACGCTCTTCACCGGCGACCCGCAGACGTGGGCCGCGAGCATGCCGCCGTCGCTCGGAGATCTCCCGATCGCCATGACCGTGCTCAGCCCGCCCGACCCAGACGGCCGTTCGGCGATGCTCGATCTCCTCGAGATCGGCGAGCGGGGCGCCGTCGTCGTCCGCCCCGACGGTCACGTCGTGTGGCGTAGCCACACCGGAGTCGACGCCGTCGACCAGTTCGAGGCGTTCGTCCTGAGTGCCTGGGCTCCGCTGAGTAGGGTCCGAGCCGAGGCCGGTCAGAATCCCCATTACCGCCACCAGGAGCAATCATGAGCCTGCCGCACTCGACGTCACCGGCGCCAGCAGAAGCCCACGGCGAAGCGCTAAGGGACGTCTGCGATGCGGCGCTGTGGTTGTCGACCTCCATCGTCCACCACGCCAATCGGGTTCGGCCCAACCCGACGGGGATGAAAGTCGGTGGACACCAGGCGTCGTCGGCGTCGATGGTCGCCATCATGACGTCCCTGTGGTTCGAACAGCTTCAGCCCGGCGACCGTGTCTCGGTCAAACCGCACGCATCACCGGTGTTGCACGCCGTCAACTATCTCCTAGGCGAACTCGACGAGAAGTACCTGACGACCTTGCGGGAATTCGGTGGCCTGCAAAGCTATCCGAGCCGATCCAAGGACCCCGACCCCGTCGACTACTCGACCGGCTCGGTGGGCATCGGCGCCACCGCCCCAATCTGGGGCGCCTTCGCCCGCCGCTACGTCGACACCACCTTCGCCAACACCGGCGCAGGCCGCCAGTACTCGTTGGTAGGCGACGCCGAACTCGACGAGGGCGCGGTATGGGAGGCGATCCTGGATCCCTCCGTCCAATACCTCGGCGAGGTCGTCTGGATCGTCGACATGAATCGGCAATCCTTGGATCGGGTGGTCCCCAACATCGCCGCCGGACGTCTGGAATCCATGTTCTCGGCGGCCGGTTGGCAGGTCGTCACCGTCAGGTTCGGCAGGTTGCTCGAAGAACTGTTCACCCGATCCGGCGGCCCCGCGCTACGACGGCGCATCTTGGACATGCCCAACCCCGAATATCAACGCCTTCTGCGATGCACGGCAATGGAATTGCGCGATCGGTTGCCGGGCGCAGAGCCCGACGCCCACGAGATCGCCTTCCTCCTTGGCGATCTCGACGACGCGACACTGCTGGCCGCGATCCGCAACCTGGGCGGACACGACCTCGCCTCACTGCGCGAGGCCTACACGCAGATCGACGATACCCGTCCGACGGTCATCATCGCCTACACCATCAAGGGTTACGGCCTTCCCACCGAGGGGCATCCGCAGAACCACTCGTCGCTGCTGAGCGACGAGCAGTACGCCGACCTGGCGAACGGCCTTGGCAAGGACACCACCCGACCGTGGGCCACGTTCGACGCCGACAGTCCAGCCGGGCGTCTGTGTTCGGCCACGTCCGAACGCCTGCGCCGCGACCGCCCGAGTACGAGTACGCCCCCTGCGGTGCCAACGGATCTGGGCCGCACCCCGCCCGCGGTGTCCACCACTCAAGCCGCCCTTGGTCGTGCCCTGCTCGACCTGTCCCGAGACGCGCCGGACGTCGCCAAACGCGTCGTGACCGTCAGCCCCGACGTCAGCTCCTCCACCAACCTCGCGGGGTGGCTGAACAAGGTTGGGGTGTGGTCCACCGATGAGCGGCGCAACTGGTTCGACGACGACAGGGAAACGATCATGCACTGGCGGGAAAAGCCCACCGGCCAGCACATGGAACTCGGGATCGCCGAGACGAACCTCGTCGGACTGATCTCGGAACTCGGCGCCACCTGGAGCCGTTGGGGCCAGCCCCTGTTCCCGATCGGGGTGCTGTACGACCCCTTCGTCGAGCGCGCACTGGAACCATGGTCCTACGGCATCTACGCCGGTGGCCAGTCCATTCTGGTCGGCACTCCGTCGGGCGTGACCCTGGCAGCCGAAGGTGGGGCGCACCAATCCATCAAGACTCCATCGATCGGTCTCGAGCAGCCCGGCTGTGTCAGCTTCGAACCGGCGTTCTCCGTCGAAGTCGAATGGATACTGATGGACTGCCTGTCGCGGTTGGGGCGTCCCGACGGCACGTCGTCCTATCTGAGGCTGTCCACCCGGCCCGTTCGGCAGGAACTCGCTGCGATCCCCTTCGACCCCGCCGCTCGCGAGAGACGCCGCCGCCACGTCGTCGCAGGCGGCTACGTCATTCGCGGCACCGACAAGCCCGACGTCACCTTGGTCACCATGGGCGCATTGGTTACCGAAACCCTCTCCGCCGCAGACCGATTGGACCAACTGGGCGTGGCCGCCGAGGTTGTGTGCGTCACCAGTCCCGGCTTGCTGTACGAGGCGCTGCAAGCTCGTCACGGACTAGGCGACGGTCCGTCGTGGATCTTGGACCAGATCCTTCCCGCTCATCGCGCCGCGCCCATGGTCACCGTCCTGGACGGGCATCCGCACACTCTGACCTTCCTGGCGACTCTCAACCGAGTGCCGACCAAGTCCTTGGGTGTCAGCCGATTCGGGCAGGTCGGTTCGCTCGACGCCGTATACGAGTTTCACGGCATCGGCGCCGATGGCATCGTCCGGGCGGCCCTAGATCTGGTTACCTGATCCGGCCGCGCAGCGGCCACGGGTACGGCATCATCGACGGGGCGATCGAACCCCATCGAAAGGTGCCATGCCAGAGCAAGAAACATCCCAGCACGGCGACGTCGAGAGCCTGGCCGATGCGCTGCTGGCGGCCATCGAGGAGGGCGCCGAGGCGCAGCCCGATGCCGAGGAATCCTCCCCCGACCTGATTAGCGGCGCTGCCTTCGCGTTTCGGCGGCTCGCCATCGAGTTCGTCCGTCGCTACAACCGCCTCGAGGTCACCGCCGACGCCGGAACCTTGAGTGGCCCGGTGCTGTTCGTGGCGAATCACGGGTTCGGCGGAATCTTCGACCTCAACGTCTTCGCCGTCGGCGCCACGTTCGAACAGCTGAAGCTGGACCGCGACGTGACCATCTTGACCCATCAGGTGGCCTGGACGCTGGGGGTCGGCCGCCTGATCGAGCCGCTCGGAGCGCGACCGGCGAGCACGCAATCGGCCGAGGAGGCGTTCGGAAGAGGCGAGCACGTCGCCGTATTTCCCGGCGGTGACCTCGATGCCGCGAAGGCGTGGGATGAGCGCAACCACGTCAAGTTCGGCGGGCGCAGTGGGTTCGCCCGCTTGGCGATGGACGCCGGTGTCCCCATCGTCCCGATCGTCACCGCAGGCGCCGGCGAGTCCCTGTTCGTCATCTCCAGCGGGGAACGGTTGGCGCGGGCCATCCGTCTCGACAAGCTGCTGAGGGTCAAGTCGGCGCCCGTCAGCATCTCGTTGCCGTGGGGCCTCAGCATCGGCGCCGTCGGCATGCTGCCCTACCTGCCCCTGCCGACCAAACTGGTCACGCGAGTGCTTCCGGCGATGCCGCCGACCGACGGTGAGGACCCCGGCGACTTCGCGGTGCGCGTCGAGACGGCGATGCAGGATGCGCTGACGGACATGACATCCGACCGGATCCCGCTGATCGGGTAGCTCGCCGCCCACGAGGTCCTAGATCGCTTGCGGCCACGTCCGTTCGGCGTGCCTATTGCTCCCCCAGTCCCATCAGCTCGGTGACGCCGTGGTCGCGGCCCGCGGTGTACCCGCCGTCGACCGCGATCGCCTGTCCGCTGACGAAGCTGGCGTCGGCGGACAGCAGAAACGCTGCCACGGAAGCGATCTCGTCGGCACGCCCGAACCGGCGCAGCTTGTGCTCGTGGCGCAGGGACTCGCGGGGACCTTCGAACCCGGGCATGCCCATCACGGAGTCGAACATCGGGGTTTGGATGAAGCCCGGGCAAATCACGTTGGCCCGAATTCCACTGGGCCCGTAGTCGATTGCGATGTTCTTGGTGAGCAGCACGACACCCCCCTTGGAGGCGTTGTAGACGCTGCCGCCCGCCGTCCCCTCCAATCCTTCGATGCTCGCCAGGGTCACCACGGCGCCACGCTCCCCGTCGACCCGCTCCTGTCGAACCATCTGAGCCAGCGCCGCGCGGGTCACGACGAAGGTGCCCTTCAGGTTGACGCCGATCACCCGGTCCCACTCCTCGTCGGGAAGGACGTGCACCGGACCTCCGCCTGCGACGCCTGCCGCATGAACCACGCCGTCGAGGCGGCCGGCCTCGGCGACCACGGTGGCGATCGCGGCACCGACCGCGGCGGCGTCGAGAACGTCGACGGCTTGGTACGTGCTGCGTCCGGCCTCACTCGCCGGTGCCTCGGGGCCGAGGTCGACGCCCACCACGTGAGCGCCCTCGTCCAGCAACCGTTCGACCGTGGCCCTGCCGATCCCCGACGCGGCCCCGGTCACCAGCACGCCCTTGCCCTCGAATCTGCCCATCACCCGTCCCGTCTCGCCGACACTTCCTTAGGCGACATAATTACTCAGGCAAAGAGTGAGCGGGACCACTTCGACGGTCATCGGCGTCGCACTCTTCATCACGGCGAAGGCGCCAACTGTTCATCGCATCGTGATCCGAGCGGGCTGCTTGCTGGTGATCATGACCGTCGACCTTCTGTACTCTCGACGCCAGGCCCGACCGTGTGCTGCGGCGGCCACCGCCGATTGGCGACGGCTCTATTACGACAGCAAAGATGTCCTGAACGAGCACAGATCGGTGACCACATGAGCGGCACGATGACCGGATCCGCCAAGCAAGCGCCGGTGGCCGACGAAGACATCCCGGAGATTCTGCGGGGTGACGACGACCTCCCCCAGGTTCTCGCCGACACGGTCACCGAGATCCTGCACACTCCCCCGAGTGCCCGTGGCGCGATCCACCTGGTGTGTGCGGCAGTTGCCATCGTCGCCGGGGCCGCGCTGGTGCCGGCGGCGTGGCTCGTCGGGCGACCCAACGCTGGTCTTGCCACCCTCGTCTACTCGGCCTCGATCATCGGGATGTTCAGCGTCAGCGCCGTGTATCACCGCGTGAAGTGGACCAGCCCGGCCTCCCTGAAGTGGATGAAGCGCGCCGACCACTCGATGATCTTCCTCTTCATCGCAGGCAGCTACACCCCGCTGGCGCTGCTCGCCATGCCGCCGGACACGGCAAAGCTGGTGCTGACCATCGTCTATTCGGGCGCCGCGGCCGGCGTCGCGCTGAAGATGTTCTGGCCGTCGGCGCCCCGGTGGGTCGGCGTGCCGCTCTACCTTCTCCTTGGCTACACCGCGATCTGGTTCGCCGGCGTCCTGCTCGACGGTGCGGGCCTGGCCGTCGTCGTCCTGCTCTGTGCCGGTGCCGCGCTCTACAACATCGGTGCGATCCTCTACGGCGTGCGGTGGCCGAACCCGTGGCCGAAGACCTTCGGCTACCACGAGTTCTTCCACGCGTTCACGGCGGCGGGCGCGGCCTGCCACTACATCGCGATCTGGCTGGTCGTCCTGTAGCCGCAGCTACTTCAGGGGCAACCCGGTGATCGCCCTGGCCATCACCAGACGCTGAATCTCGCTGGTGCCCTCGAAGATGGTGAAGATCTTCGCGTCACGGTGCATGCGCTCGACCGGATAGTCGCGGGTGTATCCGTTGCCGCCGAGAATCTGGATGGCCTCGTCGGTGACGTAGACCGCGGTCTCGCTGGCGGCGAGCTTGGCCATCGATCCCTCGGCGTTGACGAACGGCTTGTCGTTGCGAGCCATCCAGCCGGCGCGCCACACCAGCAACCGCGCCGTGTCGATCCTGGTCTTCATGTCGGCGAGCTTGAACGCAACGGCCTGGAAGTCGCCGATCTTGCGACCGAACTGTTCGCGCTCCTGCGCGTAGTCCAGCGCGTACTCGTAGGCCGCGCGGGCCACGCCCAACGCCATCGCGCCCACCGTCGGGCGCGTCCGCTCGAAGGTCTTCATCGCGGCTTGACCGGCCGAGCGCTTGCCCTCGCGCGCCCTGGCGATGCGCTCGTCGAACTTGTCCTTACCGCCGATGATCAAACGGCCGGGGATGCGGACGTCGTCGAGCACGACCTCGGCGGTGTGCGACGCGCGGATGCCGTGCTTCTTGAACTTCTGTCCCTGGCTGAAGCCCTTCGTCCCCGGCGGAATGATGAACGTCGCCTGCCCGCGGGACCCCAGTTCCGGATGCACCGACGCCACGACGATGTGGACGTTGGCGATCCCACCGTTGGTGGCCCACGTCTTGGTGCCGTTGATCACCCACTCGTCGTTGGCTTCGTCGTATCGAGCCCGGGTGATGATGGCCGACACGTCGGAGCCGGCACCCGGTTCCGACGCGCAAAAGGACGCGAGAAGCGGCTCGTCGACGGTGCCGAACATCTGGGGCAACCACTCCCCGAGCTGATCGGGTGTTCCGGTTGCGGCCAGCGACGCTGCGGCGAGTCCGGTGCCAAGGATCGACAGGCCGATGCCCGCGTCACCCCAGAACATCTCCTCGAACACGGTGAGCAGACCGAGTCCGCTCGGCTCGGCGGCCTGGGTCGCGAACAGTTCCACGGAGTACAGGCCAATCTTGGCGGCCTCCTGGATGATCGGCCACGGCGTCTCTTCGCGCTCGTCCCATTCCGCCGCCGCGGGTCTGACGACCTTCTCGGCGAAGTCGTGAACCCAGTCTCGGACTTCGACTACGTCGTCGGACAACTCGAGCGAAAAGGTCATGTGGCTGTTCCTCTCGGCGGAATCGACCCGCGCGTGGGTGGCTGGCATGGGTGGCGACCGCGGCACCCGATCAGTGAACGACTGTACGCACCGAACTTACCGGGCCTCTAGTTACCCCGGCGACTGCACCTGCCGCTCCGACGCGACCTATCAGTCGCCGCCGTCCCGACGTCGGACGCGCAGGATGAACGCGGACAACGCAAGAACGAGGACGACGCCACCGAGGACACCGATCTCGACGATCGCACGGGAGAACTCCGGCCCCTTCTCCAACAGCGTCGCCGCCTCGACCGACAGCACGACGATCTCCTTGATGCCGGCCAGGATGCCCACGATCAGGAACGGCTCGGCGACGATCTCGTGCGAACGCAGGCAGGCCCGGACCGCGTAGAGCAACTCGACGAAGATGAACAGCAGCAGCAGGCCGTCGAGGACCTCGAGCATGAGCGTCGAGGCCGGGGTGTTGCGCAACCTCAGCATCGTGTTGAACTGGGCGACGAGCAGGGCCACCGAGCCGAACGCCAAGACGACGGCGATGGCCCAGTAGACGGCGTCTTCGACGAAGCTCAGCACACGGTCGGCAAGGCGTTGCCGATCCTCTTCGTCTTCCTCGACGTCTTCGGTCTTTGACATCGTGGGCTTAGCGGTTCAGCCACCAGATGCAGCTCGACAGGGCGGTCGCGAACGCGCACCACAGCGGATAGGGCCATAGCGCCCTCGCCGGTGCTCCGTTGACGCGGACCGCGCGCCGAGTGAGATCGGCACTGCTGACGGCAAGTGCGCCAGCCAACACCGCCGACGGGCCGAGTTGGCGGCGGTTGAAGAACAGCCACGACCAGCTGCCGTTGAGCAGCAGGTTGAGGGCGAGAAGTCCCGTGAACGTCTTGGCTTCCTGCCGGGCGCCTCGTTCGCCGAGTTCGTCGATGGTGGCCGCCGAAACCACCGCGATGTCGGCGTAGAGCAGCGGCCACACGATCGGGAAGGCTTGTCGCGGCGGCTGAAAGCTGGGCTTGCGCAGCGTCTGGTACCAATTCGACTGGACTGCCGGTCCGGTGGCGAGACCGCCGATGACGGCGGTGGCCGCGGCGGCACCAGCGGTCTTGGCGAGGGTGAGCGGACGCATGCGACTCCTTTCGACCACTCGAACGTACCCGGCCAGGGGGTCTCTCAAGCGGATTCGCCGTCGCAGCAATCTCGTGGTGCGGAATCCGGTTGTCGAAATGTAAATTCGTTGCGGAATCGCTTGCGAAGGGCTCCAAGATCGGCGATTGTTTACCCACAGTGCACGGGGCCGCGCGGGTCCACCTCATTCCTTGGGGGCCCGCCCTTCGTGCCAAACAACGAGGGAGGTCGTCCTGAGCGGCACACACGGCTCCGCCGTCGACAGCACCACGGGAGAAGGCGCGGTCCCCCTCGAGGCCGGTCAGCCGGTCATCGAGATCGACCACGTGACGAAGCGGTTCGACGACTACCTCGCCGTGGCGGACGCCGACTTCTCCATCGCCTCGGGCGAATTCTTCTCGATGCTGGGTCCGTCGGGCTGCGGCAAGACGACGACGCTGCGCATGATCGCGGGCTTCGAGACGCCCACCGAGGGGGCGATCCGCCTCGAGGGCGTCGACGTGTCGTCGGTGTCCCCGCATAAACGCAACGTCAACACGGTGTTTCAGCACTACGCCCTGTTCCCGCACATGACGGTGTGGGACAACGTGGCCTACGGTCCGCGGAGCAAGAAGATCGACAAGGAAGAGGTCAAGCGCCGGGTCGACGAGCTCCTCGAGATCGTCCGGCTCACCGACTTCGCCAAGCGCAAGCCTGCGCAACTCTCCGGCGGACAGCAGCAACGCGTCGCACTCGCCAGGGCACTGGTGAACTACCCGAGCGCGCTCCTGCTCGACGAACCGCTCGG
This sequence comes from Mycobacterium sp. AT1, assembly GCF_002043095.1. GTDB lineage: Bacteria > Actinomycetota > Actinomycetes > Mycobacteriales > Mycobacteriaceae > Mycobacterium. The sequence continues at coordinate 8,763 of NZ_MVOC01000059.1, forward strand.
CGCACTGGATCTCAAGCTGCGCCACGCCATGCAATTCGAACTCAAGCGCATTCAACGCGAGGTCGGCATCACGTTCGTCTACGTGACCCACGACCAAGAGGAAGCGCTCACCATGAGCGACCGCATCGCGGTCATGAACGCGGGCAACGTCGAACAGATCGGCAGTCCGACCGAGATCTACGACCGGCCCGCGACGGTCTTCGTCGCCAGCTTCATCGGCCAGGCGAACCTGTGGCCGGGAAAGCAGATCAGGATGGACGGGGGTGTCGCCGAGCTGTCAGTCCTCGGTACGACGCTGCGCGCCAGGCCTGGCGACACCGCCATCGAGGCCGGTGGGCACGCCACCCTGATGGTGCGACCGGAGCGGGTCCGCGTCTCCGTCGACCCACCCGAGGGCGACGTCGCAACGGTGTCCGCCACCGTGACGGACCTGACGTTCCAAGGTCCGGTGGTCCGCCTGTCCATGGACGCCCCCGACGGCTCGCCGATCGTCGCGCACGTCGGAACCGAGCAGAACCTTCCCCTGCTGAGGCCGGGAGACCGCGTGCACGTCGCGTGGGCGCCCGACGCCTCACTCGTCCTTCCGGCCGCCGACATCCCGACCACCGAGGACTTGGAGGAGATGTTCGACGCGCCTCCGGAAACCTGACCGTCGAAACCCACGCTCCGACAACCAGTCCCCTCCCCAGCACCACGAAAGGCACCCCCATGGCGAACGAGATCGATCCCAGGACGATGGCGCGACTCGCCGCGGCACGCACCTCGCGTCGACGCTTCATCGGGGGCGGTGCCGCCGCCGCGGCCGCGCTGGGGCTCGGCGGGTCATTCCTCGCAGCGTGTGGGTCGTCCACCACGACGAGCTCGAGTAGCACCTCGGCAGCTCCAGACGATGGCAAGCCGGCTACCGGCAGTCTGCGTGTCTCCAACTGGCCGCTCTACATGGCCGACGGCTTCGTCGCGGCATTCCAAAAGGCCAGTGGTTTGACCGTCGACTACAAGGAAGACTTCAACGACAACGAGCAGTGGTTCGCCAAGAACAAGGAGCCGTTGTCGCGCAAGCAGGACATCGGCGCCGACCTCGTCGTGCCGACCCAGTTCATGGCGCTTCGCCTCAAGGAACTGGGCTGGCTCAACGAGATCAGCGACACCCGGGTGCCCAACAAGAAGAATCTGCGGCCCGACCTCCTGAACGACAAGTCGGACCCGGGACGCAAGTTCACCGCCCCGTACATGACCGGCATGGTGGGGCTGGCCTACAACAAGGCCGCGACGGGCCGCACGATCACCAAGATCGACGACCTGTGGGATCCCCAGTTCAAGGGCAAGGTGAGTCTGCTCTCCGACATGCAGGACGGCCTCGGCATGATCATGACCTCGCAGGGCGGCGACGTCGCCGACCCGAGCATGGACTCCGTTCAGAAGGCCGTCGACTTGGTGAAGGAGCAGAAGGACAAGGGCCAAATCCGTCGGTTCACCGGCAACGACTACGCCGACGACCTTGCCGCGGGCAACATCGCGATCGCACAGGCGTACTCCGGAGACGTCGTCCAGCTGCAGGCCGACAACCCGGATCTGGAGTTCATCATCCCCGAGTCCGGTGGCGACTGGTTCATCGATACGATGACCATCCCCTACACGACGCAGAACCAGCACGCGGCCGAGGCCTTCATCGACTACGTGTACGACCGGGCGAACTACGCGAAGCTGGTCAATTTCGTCCAGTACGTGCCCGTGCTCTCGGACATGACCGACGAACTCAACAAGATCGATCCGAAGATCGCCGCGAACCCGCTCATCAACCCGCCGAAGGACTTTCAGGACAAGTTGCACACCTGGGCCGCGCTGACCGATGAGCAGACGCAGCAGTTCAACACTGCCTACGCCGCCGTCACCGGCGGCTAGGGACCGGGCCCGCACATGGCAGGAGTAGCCAGCAGCAGTCGCCAGCGCAGCAAGATCGCGCCGTATTTGATGATCGCTCCGGCGCTCGTCTATCTCGCGGTCTTCTTCGTTGTGCCGTTCTGGTCGTTGTTCCGGACCTCGTTGTCCACGATGGGCGGCTCGATCTACTTGCCGCAGTTGACCTTTGCGTGGAACTTCGGCAACTACGCCCATGCCCTGTCGACGTACCAGGACCAGATCCTGCGGTCGCTGCTGTACGCGTTCACCGCCACCGTGGTCTCGCTGGCGATCTCCTATCCGCTGGCGTACGTCATCGCGTTCAAGTCGGGTCGGTACAAGAACCTGTTGTTGGGTCTTGTCGTGCTGCCGTTCTTCGTGACGTTCCTGGTTCGCACGCTGGCGTGGAAGACGATCCTTGCCGACGACGGTGTCGTGGTGCAGGTGTTGGGCACGATCGGGTTGCTGCCACCGGACGGACGACTGTTGTCCACGAGTTGGGCCGTCATCGGGGGTCTGATCTACAACTCGATGACCTTCATGATCCTGCCGCTGTACGTCAGCCTCGAGAAGATCGATCCGCGGTTGCTCGAAGCCTCGAAGGATTTGTACTCGTCGAGCTTCCGGGCGTTCACCAAGATCATCTTCCCGCTTTCGGTGCCCGGTGTGCTCGCGGGCAGCCTGCTGGTCTTCATTCCCGCCATGGGCGACTTCATCAACGCCGACTATTTGGGCAGTACGCAGACCACGATGATCGGCAACGTCATTCAGAAGCAGTTCTTGGTGGTCAAGGACTATCCCGCCGCGGCCGCACTCAGCTTTCTGTTGATGGCAATGATCTTGGCTGGCGTGCTGTCCTACACACGAGCCCTCGGCACGGAGGATCTGGTATGACGCTTCAGGAAGGCGCAGCGGTGGTCGACCTGATCGACAAGCCGCCGGCCAAGGCACGTCGCTCGGTCCTGGGCCCCGGCAAGCTCGGCGACGTCGTCCTTCGAGTGGTCGCCGCGCTGGTGCTGCTCTACATCTTCATACCGATCTTCGTCATCGTGCTGTTCTCGTTCAACAAGCCGTCGGGCAAGTTCAACTACACGTGGCAGGGTTTCACTCTCGAGAACTGGGCCGATCCCTTCAAGTACCCAGCGTTGGCAGAGGCGCTGCAGAAGAGCCTCGAGGTGGCGGCTCTATCCACGGCGATCGCGCTGGTGCTCGGTACCTTCCTGGCAATTGCGTTGGTAAGACAGCGGTTTCGCGGCAGCGGAGCGGTCGACACGTTCCTGGTCCTGCCGCTGACCGCGCCCGAGGTGGTGATGGGTGCGTCCTTGCTGACCCTGTTCCTCGACCTCGGTTGGGCCACCGGCTTCACGACCATCGTGATCGCGCATGTGGCCTTCGAGATCAGCTTCGTCGCGATGACGGTGCGGGCCCGGGTCAGGGGCTTCGACTGGACACTCGAAGACGCGTCGATGGATCTTGGTGCCAGCCCGACCCGCACGTTCTTCAAGGTGACGCTGCCGTTGATCGTCCCGGGGATCGTCGCGGCCGGGATGCTGTCGTTCGCGCTGTCACTCGACGACTTCATCGTGACGTACTTCGTGAGCGGGTCGACGGTGACCTACCCGCTGTTCGTGAACGCGGCGACGAAGGCCGCCGTACCGCCGCAGATCGACGTGCTCGCGACCGCGATTCTGGTGATCAGCCTGGTGCTGCTGATGGCCGGAACCCTGTACCGACGCAAGCGAATCGATCTCTAGGCGACGAGTTCGGCGGCGCCGTGTCGGAGGGCGCCGGTCCTCGGGCGGTGGGTGGACAGTGCGCTGCGGGTACGTGCCGAGAGGCGGCGTTCTGTTGCCGGCTGTCCGTGTCGGTGGATTCGTGCCATCTCGACGACGATCGAGGCCACCTGGGCAGGTTCGCCGTGGACCGTGAAGGTCCTTCTGTCCCACCACATCATCTTCGTTTCGTATCGTTCGTCCGGGTAGGGCGTCGCGGGAATGGGGGCGACGACACCGCCAGTCGACCGCCACCGCTCGAGGGTGTGCGCCGCGGAGGTGGCCATGTAGTAGTCCACGCCGAGAAGCGTGGTCAAATGAAAGCCGCTGCGAGCGTGTAGCTTTGGCCGATTCGGATTGCGGGCGCCGTCGCCGCGCATCCAGGCGGCCTTCATCTCGATGACGCCGGAGGGGATGCGTTCCGCAAGCATCCTGCGGACGTCCGACTCCCCCGGCTGGTTCTGCCACTCGACGACGGCATGCGAGTCCTCGGGCGCGGTCAGCGCGCCCTTCGTCCTGACCCCGCCGATGACGCCTCCGTCGACGTCGGTCATGACCCAGAACAGTGCGGTGTCGGCCGCGCAGCGGGCGGTGTCTGCGTCGAGTGCGTCGCTGACGCCGAACTTGGCGTAACTCGCCACGGCACCGCGGTGGTACTCGGCGAAGAGGTCGGGTGCCGCCGCCGGTTCGGCGATGGTGACCGCGCATTCGGCCGCCGGATCCCACCATGACATGGTCCCGCCAGGTAATACCTGGCTGGGTTTCGTGTATTCCAACGTCGTCATGGCTCCGCCTTCGTCGTTTGATGGACCGACTAGGGCAATATAATACGTTTGTCGCCGAAGTGCCTCTACCTGGCAATTGCGTATATATTGACATATCCAGCAAATGGATTGCCGAATTGTAAACGTGGTTTTCCACCCATTAGCCAATGGCGCTCGTCATTGTGCCCTGGACGGGCGTCGACCATGAGCGGATCGGTATCACGCAGTTGACGCAGCGGTTGCTCGTTTGGCGCGTCGCCGTCGGCGTGGCGTAGCTGACGAACGACGACGACCACCTCGCGTTCCGCACGGCGTGTCGCGGAAGCGTCGAAGATCGACGTCAGGTGACGTCGACGAGGACCGGAGGTCGGGCACCTGACCTGGCTGCCCCGATGCCGGCGGCCACGACGAGACAGATGCCGAGGACTCCCGCACCGTCGGGAGCCTGCGACAGCACCAGGAAGCCGATCAGCATGGCGAACGCCGGCTCGATGCTCATCAGGGTTCCGAACGACGCCGTGGTCAGCCGCCGGAGCGCCATCATCTCCAAGGTGAAGGGGATCACCGGCAGCAGAATGGCGAGACCGATTCCGAACAGCAGGATTTCGGGCGTGATATGCGGAATCACCGACGTGCCCACGACGAGGGTGGAGAAGATCGCCGCAACGCCCATCGACACCGCCAGCCCGTTGATTCCCTCCACTCCGTCGCCAACGCGTTGCGTGAGCAGGATGTAGCAGCCCCAGCAGGCCGCTGCGCCCAACGCGTATGCGACGCCCACCAGGTCGACGGCACCGGCCCACGGTTGGGTCAGCAGCGCAACGCCGACGGCCGCCAGGCCGGGCCACACGAAGCGGCTCTTACCCCTGCCCTTTGCCACGGCGACGCCGAGAGGCCCGAGAAACTCCAATGCACTGGCGGTACCCAACGGAATACGTGCAATGGACGCCATGAACAGCAGTGTGACCGCCGCGGTCACCACCCCGAGGAGGACGCACGTCAGGAAGGTCGTCCTGGTGAAGGCTGACGGCCGCGGTCGGACGATGACCAGCAGCAGTATCCCGGCCCACGTCAGCCGCAACCACGCCGCACCCTCGACGCCGATCTGGTCGATCAGCCCCAGGGACAACGCCAGACCGGCTTGAACGCACAGCATCGCCCCCGATGCCATCAGCACACCGGTGCGCGCCTGGTTCCTGCCCATGGCTGCATTCAATGGCACGACCACCGTTCGCGTCCACGTGATAAAGCCCGACACACCGTTCGGGAAAGGTGAACGGTCAGGTTGGTGGTCCCGGGGCGCTCACGGGGCTAGAGGTACTCCACCTCCGAGGCGGTGGCGTCCGTGAAGTCGATCTGCGCCGCCGGGTTGCTCACCGCGGTGACGACGCCCGTCCCGAACGCTCCGACACGGTCGTAGAGGGTCGCCGATCCCGTGCTGATGCCGTCGGCCGTCCAGTGTGAGTCGGCCTGCAGGTAGATCCACTCGTCGACCGGCAGACGGGCCAGCGCCACGGTCAGGTCGCCGTTGATGTATCCGATGCCCGCCGTGCCGAGGTTGGTGACCAGGCTGGTGCCCTCCGCGGCGTATGCGGCGTTGACCAGCGCAGAGTTGGCCACCCCCTCGACCACGTCGACGGCGCGATTCCGGGATCGCTTTCGCGAGGCGTTTTGGTGGTCCGCGATGTTGGGGCTCCAGCCGCCGTCGTCGCTCCCCATCGTCAGGTGACTCGAGCCGTCGACGGCGACCGGTCTCGGCAGGTCCATCGTCGCCGACCACTCCTCGCCCCGTGGCACCGACGAGCGGCGGTACTGGACCAAGATGGCTCTCGCCACCACGACGCCGTCCTGGAGCAGCTCGCACTCGGAGTTGCGCACCCGCCTGCCGTCGCGGACCAGTCGCGCCGTCGCGGTGGTGGGCACTGCGCGGGCCGCCTTGAAGAGGTCAACCGTGAGGCGCGCCGGCATGAATTCGTCGAGGCCGAACCGTTCCTCGATGGTGCGCGCCGCCAGCCCGACCAGGGCCGGTCCGTTGAGATGATCTGGGCCCCAACGGCTTCGGGCATTCTCCGTAGGTAGGAAGGTGTCCGCCGACGTTTGGACGAAGTGGGCCGCACGCGCAGTCATTCTCGAATCGTCGCACGGGGCGGACAATGCCAAGGTGGACACCCGCCGACTGCAGCTCCTGCTCGCCCTGTCACGCCTGGGCTCCATGCGTGCGGTTGCGGAGGCCCATCACCTCACCACCTCGACGGTGTCCCAGCAGATCGCGGCGCTCGCGAAGGACGCCGGGGTCGACCTCGTCGAGCCTGCAGGGCGCCGCGTGCGTCTGACGCCCGCCGGCCGCCGGCTGTCCGATCATGCCGTCACCATCCTCGCCGCGGTCGACGCCGCGCGCCTCGACCTCGATCCGGACGCCGAACCCGCCGGGACCCTGCGCGTCGGTGGATTCGCCACCGGAATCAGGGTGTCACTGCTTCCGGTTCTGGCCGACCTCGCCGTCAGCCACCCGCGCGTCGACGCGATCGTCAGTGAGTACGAGCCCGTCGAGGCGTTCCGGTTGCTCGTCGACGACGACTTGGATCTGGCCCTCGTCTACGACTACAACCTGGCGCCGGCGTCTCCCAACCCCGCGTTGGACACGGTGGCGCTGTGGTCGACGCCCTGGGGTCTCGGCGTCCGGACCGACGCGACGGCGGGTGACACGGCCGATCTGCGGAACTACGCCGACGACGCGTGGATCGTCAACTCGCGCAACACCGCTGACGAAGACGCCGTGCGAACGTTGGCGGCGCTGACTGGCTTCACCCCGCGGATCGCACACCAGATCGACAGCCTCGACCTGGTCGAAGACCTGATCCTGGCCGGCTACGGCGTTGGTCTGCTGCCGGTGAACCGGCCGGCCCGGCAGGGCGTCTCGGTGCTGCGACTGGCCGGGCCGGCCGTCGTCATGACGGCCTACGCGGCAACACGGCGGGGTCGCGAGAGCTGGGCGCCGCTGCGCCTGCTGCTCGACGGTCTGCGTCCCTCCTCGGACGAGCAGCGGGACTGGCCCCGACCCCCCTGCTAGCCGGTAGCGGCCGTGGCCGCTAGCGGTGGTCGGTTTCTGGTGGTCAGCGGCGATGTGACGACGTCGTCGGCACGGGAGTCTGAATGCACTCACCCAGGACCGTCGAAAGGCTCGACCATGCCGAACCACCAGCTGCGCATCCTCGCCGCCACCTTCGCCTCCGCGGCGGCGGTCCTCGGTCCGCAAGCCGCCGGGCTGGCCCAGGCAGACACGAACCCGGCCTGCTCCGCCGTCGAGGTCGTCTTCGCACGGGGCACCTTCGAGGCGCCAGGCATCGGCGACACCGGTCAGGCCTTCGTCGACTCCCTCAACGCCAAGCTCGGTCAGCCCGTCGGGGTCTACGCGGTCGACTACCCCGCCTCGCTGGACTTCCAGGCCGCCGCCAACGGGGTCGCCGACGCCAGCCGCCAGGTTCAGTCGATCGCCACCACGTGCCCGAACACGAAGATCGTCCTCGGCGGTTACTCGCAGGGGGCGGCCGTCGCCGGCTACACCACCGCCAGCGCGATCCCGGCCGGGTTCACCCTGCCCGCGGACATCACCGGGCCCATGCCGGCGTCGGTCGCCTCGCACGTCGCCGCCGTGGCGTTGTTCGGCACGCCAGACCCGTGGTTCCTGAATCTGGTCGACCACAGCGCTCCACCCATCGCCATCGGGGACGCCTACGTGAACAAGACCGTCCAGGAGTGCAACCAGGGCGATCCGGTCTGCTCCCCCGGCGGCCTCGACCGCTCCGCGCACAGCGCCTACAAGAACAACGGGACGGCCGACCAAGCCGCGGCCTTCGTCGTCAACCAGCTGTCGTCGACGACCGTGTCGCAGACGGCCCGCGATTCAGCGTGACGTCGCGCCGGCCCGGGTCAGCGTTGGCCCAGCGTCAGTGCCTGCGCGGACCGGTAGCGCTCGATCACGTCGGGCGTGGGGTCGGCGGTGAACGACGACGTGGCGCCGAGGCTCCAGGCCGGTGGCTCGTCGTCGCCCGAAACCGTCCACGCGGCTTGCCTCGCCGCGCCGAGCGCCACGTACTCCGCAGGCGGGGGGACGTGAACCGGCACCCCGAGGATTGCCGGAGCGATCCGGCGGACCGCCTCCGAGCGGGCACCTCCGCCCACCAGGATCACCCGGCCGGCGTCGACGCCCTGACGTGAGATCTTCTCCACACAGAACTGAATGGAGGCTAGAAGACCCTCGACGGCGGCACGGGCAACATTGGACGGCAAGAGATTTCGAGTCGTCACCCCGTGCAGTGCGCCTGCCGCGTCAGGGAGGTTGGGTGAGCGCTCACCGTCGAAGTACGGCACCAGCGTCAAACCCTCCGCGCCGGGCGGCGCGGACAAGGCGAGCCGGTCGAACTCCTCGAAGTCGACTCCGAGCATCTTGGCGACCGCCGCCAACACGGGTGCGCCGTTGAGCGTGCACACCAGGGGCAACTGCCGCCCCGTGGCGTCGGCGAAGCCCGCCACCAGCCCTTCGGCATCGTGCGGGGCGGCGTCACCGACCGCGCTGACCACCCCCGAGGTGCCAAGCGAGACGACGCAGTCCCCCGGCCCGACCCCGAGGCCAAGCGCCGCGGCGGCGTTGTCACCGGCGCCTGGACCGAGGATCGCCCCGGTGGTGGTCCGCCCCGAGGCCTCCGCCGGACCGACGACGGGCGGAACGATCGGACGTCGTCCGCGCATCGCCAGCTCGAGCAAGTCCGGTTGGTAGGTGCTGTCCTCGGCCGCGAAGTACCCGGTGCCGCTGGCGTCGCTGCGATCGGTGCGGATGTCGTCGATGTCGGTCGAGCCCGACAGCCGCCACGTCAGCCAGTCGTGTGGAAGGCAGACCGCCGCGGTCGCGTCGGCATTCTTTGGTTCGTTGTCCGCCAGCCACCGCAGCTTCGTCGCGGTGATCGCCGCGACCGGCACCACGCCGATCCGCGCTGCCCATTCTGCTGCGCCGCCGAGCTCGTCGACCAACGCGACCGCCGCGCCACTGGATCGAGTGTCATTCCACAGCAACGCATCTCGCACGATGTTGCCAGCGCCGTCGAGGCACACCATGCCGTGCTGCTGGGCGCCGACCGACACCGCGGCGACGTCGTCCAGCCCACCTGCGGCCGCGGCGGCGTCTGCGAGCGCGGCCCACCAAGCGGCCGGGTCGACCTCGGTGCCCCCGGGGTGCGGCGCCGAACCCGAGCGCACGGTGTCACCGGTGTCGGCGTCGCAGATGACGACCTTGCACGATTGGGTGGACGAGTCGATTCCCGCGACGAGGGCCACGCCGACCTCCTTTTGGTTCTTGGAATCTCCACCCTAATGCGACGGTGTTCGAGCGACTTGCCCTTCGGCGCGTTATGGGTTTGCGACCGGCCCCCCCGGGGAATAATGCGCGCATGTTGATCCGACGAATAGCGCGTCCCATGCTGGCCACCACCTTCATCACCCGTGGCGTGGACGCACTCCGCAGCCCCAAACCAGCCGCCGACGCCGCCCGACCCACCCTCGAAGGTCTCAGCAAGCTTCCGGATCCGGTCGGCCCCAACGTGCCGACGAACGCCGAGACCGTCGCCAAGGTGACCGCTGGTGTTCAGATCGGTGCCGGTCTGCTGCTCGCTGCGGGCAAGCTGCCCCGCCTGTCCTCGGCGGCACTCGCCGTCAGCGTGGTCCCCGGCAGCCTCGGCAGCCACGCCTTCTGGAACGAGACCGATCCCGCGCGCAAGGCGGCGGAGCGCAAGGCACTGTTCGCCGACGTCGGCCTCATCGGCGGCCTGATCATCGCCTCGGTCGACACCGAGGGCCGTCCGTCGCTGGGGTGGCGTAGCCGACGTGCCGCACGGAAGGTGAGCGAACGGGTCACCGGCGTCCTGCCCAGCGGGTCCGACACCCCCAACGCCCTGATCGACAGCGAGCTCGTCGACAAGTGGGGCGAGGGCATCCAATCCGGTCTGCACGTCGGCGCGGAGCGTGGACGCGAGCTGGCCCACGTCGCCAGGGAACGCGGTTCCGAACTCGCGGACCTCGCATACGAGCGCGGGTCGGAGTTCGCCGACGTCGCGCTGGAGCGTGGTTCCGAGCTGGCGGACGTGGCACGCGATCGTGCACCCAAGCTCGCCAAGAAGGCGCGCAAGCGCGGTCTTGAGCTCGCCGAACTCACGCAGGATCGCAGCACCGAGTTGGCCGACGTGGCGCACAAGCGCGGCGCCAAGCTGGTCGACGTGGCCCGCGACCGGGCGCCGGAATTGGTTGACGCAGCCCGGGATCGCGGCGCGGAGATCGCCGCCCTGGCCCAAGATCGCAGCAACGAGTTCGCTTCGCTGAGCCGCAAGCAGGCCAAGCAGACCCGCAAGGATCTCAAGCGCGCGCAGAAGGAACTCGAGAAGCGCGTCCGCTAGACCCGCACACCACGACNNTTTTTTGGGGGGGCCCCCCCGCCGTTCGTTGGTCCAGCCTTAGATCACCAGATCCAGCAGGAGCACGACGCCGAGACCACTGACCGAGAGCACGGTCTCCATGATCGACCAGGTCTTGATGGTCTGACCGACGGTGAGCCGGAAGTACTGGTTGACCAACCAGAAGCCGGCGTCGTTCACGTGGGAGAAGAACAGCGAACCCGCGCCGACGGCGAGCACCACCAACGACACCTCGCCGGTTGGCAGGTCGGCGACGAGCGGCACGATGAGCGACGACGCTGTGATCGTGGCGACCGTGGCCGAACCCGTGGCGAGCCGGATCAGCACCGCGATCAGCCAGGCCAGTATGAGCACCGAGATGTTCGCGCCCTCTGCCCAGCGGGCGAGCAGGGTGCCGATGCCGCTGTCGACGAGCACCTGCTTGAAACCGCCACCGGCGGCGACGATCAGGATGATGCCGGCGACCGGCGGGAGACCGGATTCGATGCAGGAGGTGACCTCGCTGCGGTCCATCCCGGCGCCGCGGCCGAGGGTGAACATGCCGACGATGACGGCGATGAGAAGCGCGATCAGCGGGGTGCCGAGGGTGTCGAACACCAACCGGACCAGGTTGGCCTTGTCGTCGATGAAGATGTCGACCAGTGCCTTGCCGAGCATCAGCACGACGGGCAGCAGCACCGAGAACAGCGTGATGCCGAACGACGGTCGGCGTCGGTCTTCGCCATCGGTGAAGCGGTCCGCGTCGAAGGTGTCGGGCGCGTCGACGACGACCCACTTCCCTGCGAGCTTTCCGAACAACGGTCCTGCCAGCACGATGGTCGGGATCGCCACTGCGACACCGAGAGCCAGCGTGACGCCGAGGTCGGCGTCGAGGAGCCCGACGGCGGTCAGTGGCCCTGGATGCGGTGGGACGAACCCGTGCATCGCCGAAAGGCCTGCCAGAGCTGGGATTCCGACGGTGATCAAGGACAGCTGCGAGCGGCGCGAGACCAGGTAGATGACCGGAATCAGCAGCACCAGGCCGATCTCGAAGAACATGGGGAGGCCGATGATCGCGCCGACCAACGCCATTGCCCACGGCAACATTCGTGGTGACGCGTGCCCGACGATGGTGTCGACTATCTCGTCGGCTCCGCCGGAATCGGCCAGCAGCTTGGCGAACATCGCGCCAAGCGCGATGAGGATGCCGACACCGGCGGCGGTCTCACCGAAACCCTTGGTGAAGGACGCCAGCACGGTGGTGAGGTTCTCCCCCGCCACCATTCCGACCGTCAGCCCACCAAAGATCAACGACAGGAAGGGATGAAGCTTGACGATGGTGATCAGCACGACGATGACGCCGATGCCGACGAGGAACGCCAGGACGAGGTGCCAACCCGAGGCCACCGGCTCGGTGAGTTTCGGGGCGTCGTCGGCGAGCAGGGTAATTCCGTTGATCATCACAGCTCCCGTTGGGTCAGCGTTACGTATTCGTTCACGATTGAGTCGATGTTCTGGTCGACGTTGACGTCGACGCCGTTCTCGTCGGCCGCCAGTGGCTCGAGGGTCTCGAATTGGGACGCGAGCAGCGAGGCCGGCATGAAGTGTCCCGGTCGGCTGGCCTGCCTGCGGCCGATCACTTCTGGCGTTCCCGCGAGGTGAAGGAAGTCCACGTCGGGACAGTGCTCCCGAAGTTGGTCGCGGTAGGTGCGTTTGAGTGCCGAGCAGCTCATCACGCCGCCCTCGGCGTGGGCGGCCAGCCATTCCCCGATCGACTCCAGCCAGGGCCGCCGGTCGTCGTCGTCGAGGGCGTGACCCGCGGTCATCTTGGCGATGTTGGCCTCGGGGTGGAAGTCGTCCGCGTCGGCGAATGGAACTCGTAGTCGTTGGGCGAGTGCTGCGCCAACGGTCGACTTGCCGGACCCGGACACACCCATTACGACGATTGGCGCCATGCCAGCCCACCTCCCGATCGGTCGCACCCAGTTGTGCTTGTCGTCACACAGAGTGCCTCAATAGTAAGATCATTACAAGCGTTTGAGCGAAAGATATGTCTTTAAGGCAGTCAGCAAACTTTATGACAAGATGTATGGGTGGCCGGACCCCCAAACGTCAGCGCGCTGCACGACAACGTGCTGACCGGCATCGGTGCCGAGATCGTGTCGGGGACGCTCCCTGCCGGCGGGGTGATCAACCTCGAAGGCGTCGGCGTCCAATACGGCGTGTCCCGCAGCGTCGCGCGCGAGGCAGTTCGGGTGCTCGAGTCGATGGGCCTGGTCGCGTCCCGTCGCCGCGTCGGCATCACCATCCAGCCCGCAGAACGATGGAACGTCTTCGACCCACGCGTCATTCGATGGCGGCTCGAATCTGGCGATCGCGCAGCACAATTGGTGTCCCTCTCGGAACTGCGGCGCGGCTTCGAACCCACTGCGGCGGCCCTCGCCGCCCGTCGGGCCAATCCGCACCAGTGCCGCATCATGGCGGCAGCCGTTTCGGACATGGTGATGCACGGCCGGGCCGGCGACCTGGAGTCATACCTGTTGGCCGACAAGGTGTTTCATCAGACGTTGCTCGAGGCCAGCGGCAACGAGATGTTCCGGGCGCTCAACGGCGTCGTCGCCGAGGTGCTGACCGGGCGCACGCACCACGGCATGATGCCCGAGACGCCGAACCCGGTCGCCATCGCACTGCACGACGAGGTCGCCCGGGCGATTCGGCTTCGCGACGAGGAGACCGCCGAACGCGCCATGCGGGAGATCATCGACGAAGCGGTAGACGACGTCAGTTCATCCGCAAAGTGAACGTCATCGTCAGCCCCGACACCTCGGTGACCTCCACTATCCGGCGGGCCTGAGTCTTCCCTGCGACGACGTCACAGCCGGCGGATGCGCCCACCTCACCCCTCAGACCGCCTTCGCACGCCACCGAATCGATGCGCTCCGAGGACTTCTCGGCGACGAGGCGCGCCACCGCCCGCTCGAGTTGCTCTCGTGACAGTGCCGGGGTGAGGTCGTACTGGATTGCGCCCGCGTCGGTTCCGGTGACGGTGACGATCGGCTGAAAGCTGTTGGCTTCGTCGACCACCACGTCGCATCGCTCGGTTCTGCCGACCTCGCCGATGAGATCCGATTCGCACACGACCGTCTCGGGCCGGTCACCGGCGGCGGTCAGCTTGTCGGAGACGTCCCTCTGCAGAGCCTCCTTCGCGACCGTCGGCGTGACGTCGGGACCCGTCGCGCCGACGCAGCCGCACGTGACCCCACCCGTCAGCACCAGGGCCGCGGCAGTCACCGTGAACCGCATGGCATGCATCCTTCCATCCGGGCGGGGTCACGGTGGTTGACTGCCAAAGTGAGCAGAACCTCGACCACGGCCCGCAGGCTGTTCGACCGCTTCGAACCCGTGCACGCACTGACCTATTTCGCCCCCGAGTCCCGCGAGGCTCTCGGCAGGGCCGGCTTCCGCGGCTTCTGGATGGGTTACTTCGGTGCACGGGCGGCGCCGCTAGGCGCAGTCGGCGCGGACCTGGTCACCGCCGCCTTCTACAACTTCGCCCCGGCTCACGTGGCTCGCGCACTCCCCGCCGCATGGGAATTCGCCAGCCCGGCCGACGCCCTCCGCGCGCGGGAGGTGTCGGCCGTCGCCGCCCTCGGTCGGTGCGGGGTCGGCGACGGTACCGAGGTGCAGACCGCAGCCGACCTGTTGGCCAAGGCCGCGGCCACTGCCCCGCTGGACGGCCGCCCGCTCTTCGCCGCGAATCGCGCGGTGCCGTGGCCCGACCAACCGGCGGCCCGGCTGTGGCACGCCAGCACCCTGCTGCGGGAACACCGCGGCGACACCCACGTCGCGGTACTCGTCGCCAACGGCGTCGGCGGCCGCGACTGCAACGTCCTGCACGCGCTGGCCGATCGGGTGCCTCGCGAGTTCATCATGCGCAGCCGCGAGTACGACGACCAGGAGTGGCAAGTGTGCCTCGGCCGACTCGCCGCCCGCGGATTCGTCGACGACCAAGGCGCGCTGACGGATTCGGGCCGGGAGTTCAAACAACACCTCGAGGACTTGACCGACCGGTTGTCGCTGTCGGCGTTCGACGCCCTCGACGACGGCGAACTAGAACTGCTGTTTCGCACGTTGACCCCGCTCACCAGGAAGGTGGTCGCCGGGGGCGACATCCCCACCGCAACGCCGATGGGACTGCGACGAGACGACCTCGCCGACGACGGTGCCCAGTTGTCTTAGCGCGGACCGTACATGATCAGACCGACCCCGAGCAGACAGACCACCGCACCCGTGACGTCCCAGCGGTCGGGCCGAAAGCCGTCGGCGACCATGCCCCACAGCAGGGAGCCCGCGATGAAGATGCCGCCGTAGGCGGCCAGCACGCGCCCGAAGTTCGCGTCGGGCTGAAACGCCGCCACGAACCCGTAGGCGCCGAGCGCCAGCACCCCGGCGCCGGCCCACAGCCAACCGCGGTGTTCTCGGACTCCCTGCCAGACCAGCCAGGCGCCGCCGATCTCCAGCAGAGCCGCCACGACGAACAGTGCCACCGACTTGAGCACCGTCATGTCCGGTTGCGGTTCCATTCGAGCCAACCGACACCCGTGCGGCCGTCGGTCGTCGTCACGGTGGCCCAGGCCCGCGGGAATCTGCTCAGCCGGCCGTCGGGCGAGGTCAGCAGCACGGGGGCGTGACCGCGTATCGCGACGGTCGCGGTCAGGTATGCCGGCGTGACCTCGAGCGTGGTGCCGAGGGGTAAGTCGTCGTCGCCGAAGGTCTCTCGCGCCACGACCGTCTGCAGCTCGACGACCTCGCCCGAGCGCTGGACGTAGCCGGCGGCCATCGGCGGCGCGCCGGGGATCCGGAGGTCGAGGCCGTGGACGTGGGTGCCGTCGTCGAGGTGCAGCGCGCTCCACACCCACTCCATGCTCCACCAGTCCCGTGCCGCCCACGAATGGTCCCGCTGACCCGGAACATCGGAGAACTCGTACGTTCGTCCCTCTGCCCGAACGGTTCCCGACACCGTGCACGGAATTTCGTAGCGGGTCGACAGGCGGTACTGGTACGGGGTGCCGACGGTGGTCCACACCAGATCCATCTCCAGGTCGACGGGCCTGCCGGAGGCGCCCCTGAGGAGGTCGGCCGGATCGTCGTAGGCCTCTCCCCTGCCGCGCAGTGTCACCCGGTGGCATTGCAGCGGCGCGGTGGCCTCGAGTTCCAGTTGGACGCCGTCGCCGTGCACGCGGGTGTGGTCGGCCGGCAACGGGGCCTCGAAGTCGAGCACGGCGATGGTGGGCATGTTCGGGCCGCACAGCAGGGCGTTGATCCAGGCGTGGCCCTGATTCGGAATCAGGCCGAGCCGCAACCATCCGCCGACCGCCTGGCGGGGGTCGACGAAGTCGAAGTACCAGCTCTCGCTCCACAGCGGTTCGTCCGTCGGTTCGTGGCGGCCTTCGTCTTCGGGCTTGGGCCGCAACGGTTCCGGATGCGACGGCGGGGACAGCACGGCCAGTGCGTCGGTGTCGAGCACGTGTTGACAGTGCCGCGCGATCATCGTCATGAACATCCGGTCGCCGCGCTCGGTGCGCTCCACCAGCATGGGCGACACGATCGACATCATCACCCCGAAGAAACTCTGACGCCGCACGCCATCGCGCACGTCGTCGAGGCTCACCGAGGTGTCGGGCCCGAGCGCGTCGTGGTATGCCCGCAACAGTGCATCGCCGTGCTCGCGGCGGCGAGCGGCGGGCAGCGCGCACCCCATGAAGTAGGCGACGTCGGTCATCGCGGGCCCCCACGTGACGGTCTGCCAGTCGACCACGGTCAGCGGACGGTCGGCGCCGTCCTCTCCGAACAGCATGTTGTCCAAGCGGAAGTCGCCGTGGACCAGTCCCTGCGGTCGGCCGGACGCAGCCTCGGCGGCGAGGTAGTCGTCGAACGCCGCGACCAGGCGCTCGCAGACCTCGCGGTGCTCGGGCGCGATCTCGTCGCGATAGCGCTCGACGAATCCGGCGTACAGGGCCGTCAACAGTCCCTGGTTGAGCGGCGACTCCCGGTTGAGCCACTGGGCGTCCGCGAGGGCGGCGTTGCCGAGCAGCGGGCCGTGCACGCGACCGAGCTGGGTCAGCGCCATCGTCGCCTGCTCGACCGACGCGCCGCCGATCTCGTCGCCGACGACGGCCGGGGCGGCGTCACCGAGTAGCAGGTCGAAGGCACCGGTTGCTGGGTCGTAGGCCGCGTGGTGACACTCGGAGACGGGTCCGTGCAACGTCGGCGCAATGTCGGTGTAGAACCGGACTTCCCGTTCGTAGAGCCCCATCGCCAGGCCGGTCTGCCTGCTGCTGGGGTCGGCGGCGGCGACCTTGAGCACAACAGAGGCGGGCCCGTCCCGTCCGTCGGCGTACGTCAGCCCCACGCGGTAGCACTCGCTCATTTGTCCCGTGCCGATGCGCTCGACGGTGAAGTCGTCGACGCGTCCGGCACCCAGTGCGGCGGTCAGCCAGTCGGCGGTGAGATCGGCGGGGCGTTCGACGAGGGCGTTGGCGAGGAAGGGTTGCACGCCGCCCACGTTAGTCAGTGGCAGGCACCCACGACGGCGTTTTCACCGGCGAACTTGACGGGCGTCAACTCTGCCCGTGGCAGGCGTCGGACACCGTCGCGGGCACGTCGAGTGACGGGTTGCGGTCGAAGAACCCGAACGGCTTGAGCCAGAAGGACACCACGTCGACCGGCATCACCGGCCAATCCTCCGGGCGGGTGATGTGGTGAAGGCCGAACACGTACCAGAGCACGACGTCGGTGTTCTCGACGGACCGGTCGGCCTTCGTCCATTGCCCAAGTCCGGTGTCCTCGGCCGACTGGTTGACGAATTCACCTGCCGGCCAACGCTCGTCGGCCGAGTTGGGCGTCACCCAAAGCGTGTGCCCGATCACGTTCGCGCGCTTGAGAACTGGCGAAGCGGGATCGAACATGGCCGGGATCGCCCCGCCGGGCACCAGCTTGTAGGCGGGATGGGTGCCAAGGCCGTTGGTCACGTTGGTGTTGACCACCTTCCACGCCCGCTGGGTGTCGAAGTTGAAGTCCTGCATTCCCTCGCTCTCGGTGCGCAGGGGGACGTTGCGCGTGACGAGAGAGAGTCCGTACGGGTTGTCAGGGCCCATCGGCTCGGCGTAGGACTCCGACATGAAGACGGTGTTGTCGGCGCCGTCGACGTCCATGTCGAGCCGCGCCACCAGAAAGTGTTGGTGGAACGGCGCATACGTGCGCTCGTCGACCAGAGTGCCGTTCGGATTCGGCGCGCCCGCGGCCAGCGGCGTGGTGACCATGATGCCGGTGGCGCGAACCTCGCACTCGATGTTGCCGTCCTGATAGAGACGCCAGTAGACGAGGTATTCGTAGTTGGCGACCGTCACGTGGAACGAAATGGTCAGGCGCCGGATCCGGCGCACCTCGGCGCCGGCGTCGTGGTCGACGTGCTTCCACAGCACGGCGCCGTCCTCCTCGTGGATGCAGATCGCGTTGGTGATCGTGTACGGCTCCCCCGCGCTGTCGTGCATCACGGCGTCCAGGTAGCGGATCTCGCCGAGGCAGTCGCAGCCGAGTTCCAGGGAGGTCGTCATGAAGCCAAGGCCCCACTCGCCGATGTCGAAGGCGGTGCGGCGGTAGTGGTCGACCGACGAGTCGCGGTACGGCACGATCATCTCGGCGAACGACATCCGGTGCGCAACCGAGCGCTCGCGATCACCGTCGCGGTAGCGCACCGTGTGAAGCGTCATGCCCTCGCGATAGTTGAATCCGATGCGCAGCGACCAGTTCTGCCACTGCAGCAGGTTGCCGTCGACGGTGAACGACGGGCCCTCGGGCTGGGTGATGAGAAGAGGCTTGAGCGGCTCCCGCGTCGACGCCGCACGGATGCGCTCCGGAACGTGCTTGGGCACGTATTCGCCCATCACGGCGGGTGTTTCGACTCCCCCGTCATCCTCGACCCTCAGCACCTCCATGGTGTTCAGGTCGACGACGCAGTGCAGGCCGCTGACCAGATGGGCGTACGGATTGGCCCCTGGCGCGTCCTTGCGCCAGGTGTCCGACCAACCCAGCCTGCGGTCGCGGAACTCGGCAGGGGCGACCGCGTCACCGAAGGTCCAGGTGTCCATGAAGACGTTGTCCAGGTCGGTGATGCCTCGTTTGGCGAGCGCGGCGATCACCTCGGGGTGCTTGCGCAGAAGCTGGTCGCATTCGACGAACTCGTCGACGGTGAAGTTGGCCTGCACGCCGGGGACGTGATCGAAGGACTCGACCCGGTCGGTGCTCAGCGAGACGACGCCCTTGTAGGTGGCATTTGCCGATCGGTCCAAGCAGATCGCCGTCGCTCGGCGGGCAGGCACGTCGCCACTGTCTTCGAACCGCCGCAGTTCCTCCTTTGACGGTTCCACGAGTTCGATCGAAGCGAACCGCCACCCCAACCCGGAACCCGAAGCCGGGGTGGCCTCCACCTGGTGTTCGCGGCGCAACACCGCAGCGACAGCGCTGAATTCGTCGGAGGACAGTGGATCGAGTGGATGCGTCACCTCACCACTCGACCACGTCGACGGCGGCCGCGCGAGAGGATCGACGGAAACCCGGTGCAGGGCTCAGTTCGAGGCCAGCGTGAATCCCTCCCACGCCTTTCTTCGGTCGGCATTGGGGTCGTGTTCGAGCCGCGAATGACGGTCGAAGACCATCACCGCGCGCTCGTCGGCGGTGTACCGGGGCCAGCCGTCGCCGGGTGATCCGGTGCGGCTGAACGCGCGCCACCTGGCCTGCACGTCGTTCGACACCCGGCGTGCCGAGCGACGATCGGCGACGGCCGTCATCAGTGACCCCAGCCGGGTCCGGTAGACGTCGAACACCGCGAGAAGCTCCGTGGCGTGCGTGGCGCCGAGGCCCGACAGGTGGAACGTGCGGGGCGCGTAGTCGTAGCGGTAGACGTAGGTCGGGGCGTGCTGCCCGTGCGCGGAGGCGATCTGCCACGCCGCGGTACCGAAGGCGAAGTCGCCACCGAGGCGGATGCAGGCACTCGGACTCGGGTAGCCCGGATAGGCACTGGTGATGCGGTCACGCAGTTCGACGTCGGAGTCCGCGAGGAGCAGGTCGATGGCGGGCTCGGTCATCGGCAGCAACTGCAGGAAGCGGGTGAACAGGCGACCCTCGTCGGCGTTGGTGCCGACGATGAGTGGCACCCGGTGGGCGGTGCCGTCGCGCATCGCCCGCAGTGGGTCCTCGGGCAGGTACTCGGTGTCGAAGGTCGGGCCGACGACGAACGCGCCGCGCATCTCCGTCATGCCGCGCTTCATCACCCGGTTCAACCCGTCGACGAGCTCGGCGGGTCGCGCCGACATCACGGCGGCAGCCCCGTCCTTGCGGGCTGCGCCGAGCGCGTCGACCAAGTCGTCGGCGAAGGCAGCCGCGACGTCGGGCGGTCCGGCCATGCCGCTGGCCGGACTCTCCGAAATGGCTCGTGCAAACAGGCCCTTGGCGGCAGGGGTGGCCAGCAGGGTGGCGACGGCGTGTGCCCCGGCGCTCTCCCCGAAGATCGTCACGTTGTCCGGGTCGCCACCGAATGCGGCGGCGTTGTCGCGGACCCATCGCAGGGCCATGACCAGATCCCGCAGGAAGAGGTTGTCCTCGATGGGGTGCTCGGGCGTCGAAAGCGCTGAGAGGTCCATGCATCCCAGCGCGCCGAGCCGGTAGTTCACCGAGACGTAGACGCAGCCACGCCGGGCCAGGGCGGCGCCGTCGTAGATCGGGGTGGCCGAGCTGCCGAGGATGTACCCGCCGCCGTGGATGAAGAACATCACGGGCAGCGGCTCGTTGCTGGGTTTTTCCGGCGCGACCACGTTGAGCGTCAGACAGTCCTCGCTCATCGGCTGAAACTTGCCGAGGCCCATGAGGGTGTACTTGCGGTCCTGCGGCGCGCAGTAGGTGAACCCGTGGCAGTAGCGAACCCCTGGCCACGGCTGGACCGGCTGAGGGGCGCGCAGCCGCAACGGCCCCACGGGAGGCCGGGCATACGGGACGGACCGCCACCGGTGAACCCCGTCGGCGGTGAAACCCTCGATGACTCCACTGTCGACGGTCACGCGAATGGTGCGATCGTGCATGACCCGACGTTAGCGAAGAACCGCGCCCCCGACGTGCCTGACGGGCCAGTCGGATTGCGACCGTTACCCTGGTCGACATGCGAATTGCCCTCCTAGTCGCCGTATCTGCGCTGGTAGCGGGCTGTTCGGGCGGTACGGACGGGTCAGCAGACGGCCAAGGATCCACGTCCGCCACCAGCACGACGAGCAGCCCGCGCCAACCCACTCCGACGTTGACTCCGCCCACGAAGCCGTCACCGGCACCCACCGCGGCGCCGCAACGGGGCGCCGCGATCGGCGACGTCATCGGGTGGATCGAGGCCGGAACGCCGGCCGACGTCGCCGGCTATCGCTCCATGACCCGGGGCGCAGACACCACGGACCTTGGTGATGGCGTGGCGTTCACGACCGCTGGTGGCGTGACCAACTGCGTCACCAACCGCTATCGGGACGGTGCCCTGGCGTGCCTGGTGAAGCTGACGGATCCGCCGCCGCGCCCCGCCGGCGTGGAGTCGGCCTGGAAGGCCAACTGGGTGGACTTCACGGGTACGACCGTCGACGTCGGATCGCCTCACGGTGACCCGGGTCCGTTCGGTGACGGCACCGGGGCCGAGCTACCGTCAGGCCAAAGTTTGGCGTTCGGCGGCTATCGGTGCCGCGCCGATCCCGCAGGCGCGTTCTGCGTCGACTACGGTCATCGGACCGCGGTCGCGTTGAGTGCCAGTGGGGTCGAGCCGTTCGGTTGTTTGAAGAAGACCACGCCGCCGGCGGACATCGGGCTTAGATTCAGCTGCTGACGACTTCCGCGTCGGCTCCGTCTGCATCTGACGGATCCCGGCGGGGCCTCACCCAATACATGAGAAGGTCGTCGGGCACACCGGGCACCTTCGCCGAAAACAGTTGCTTGCGTACGCGTTTGACCGTGATTCCCAGGGACTCGAAGTCCTCGTCGGAAATGCCCGCCAGTGTCACGTTGGACACGACGAGCCCGCCCCTGGTGGCGCGATCCATCACGCGCGCTGCCACGTTGACGTCGACGCCCAGCCAATCCGATCCGATCCGCTGTGGCCGTCCGGTGTGGATGCCGGCGCGCATCATCGGTGTATAGCCGCCCACCTCAACGGTTTTCACCGCATCTAGGGCCTGCAGTACGGCCCTGACGGCGGTGGCGGGGTCGGCGAAGACCGCCATCGACCCGTCGCCCATTCGCTTGACGATCTGCCCGCCGGCCTCCAGGAGCGGCGGCTCCGTCACCTGGGTGACCCGCCGCACCAAGGTGAGGGCGGCGTCGTCCCCGGCGCGCAGTGACCAGTCCGAGAATCCGACCAGATCGGTGAACACCAGCGTCACCTCGCGGTTGGCCGGCTGGCCGGACACCCGCTCTGTCAGCGCCTGCCACACCTGCAGGCCGGCCAGGCTGACCTCGCGCGACGCGGCGTGGCGATCCAGGATGCGGTCGGCAGCGCGCGCCGCCGCCCGCGGGCCACCGACACCCGCGAGGGACAGCGGATCCCCGAAGTCCGGGTCGCCGGGCAGTACGCGGCGGGCGCGCCTGACGAACGCGACGAGGCCGTCGTTGTGGTTGGTGCTCCTCAACCAGTGCAGTGGGCCGCCGCCGTCGTCGGACCGTTCCTCGAACGACTCGGCATCCACGTCGACCAGACTAGGTGTCCTTCTCGTCGGCGGCCGGAGGGCGGTGCGATTCGTGCAGGTCACGTCGGCGTGGAGGGGCGACGCACGATCGGGTAACGAAGGCCGCCGCGCCGCGGGCACTCGTGGACAACGTGCGTTGTCACGAATACGTTGGGGTGACGAACCGAGCTGTACGGCTGTGAGGACGCGATGACCGCGATATCGACGACGACCGCCGATCCGCTCGGTCCCGACTCGCTGACCTGGAAGTACTTCGGCGACCTCCGCACGGGCATGTTGGGCGTCTGGATCGGCGCCATGCAGAACATGTACCCGCAACTCGGCGCGGGGGTCGAAGAGCATTCGGTCCTACTTCGGGAGCCGCTGCAGCGGGTGGCACGGTCGGTCTACCCGATCATGGGCGTGGTCTACGACGGCGATCGCGCCGCGCAGACCGGTGCCCAGATCAAGGGCTACCACCAGACCATCAAGGGCACCGACGCCAAGGGCCGCCGCTACCACGCGTTGAACCCAGAGACCTTCTACTGGGCGCACGCCACGTTCTTCATGCTCATCATCAAGACCGCCGAGTACTTCTGCGGCGGACTGACCGAGGCCGAGAAGCGTCAACTGTTCGACGAGCACGTCCAGTGGTACCGGATGTACGGCATGAGCATGCGCCCCGTGCCCGCCAGTTGGGAGGACTTCCAGGTCTATTGGGAGACCACGTGCCGCGACGAGTTGGAGATCAACCGGGCGACGCTGGACATCTTCTCGATCCGCATCCCCAAACCGTGGTTCGTCGCCATGCCGACCCCGGTGTGGGACCAACTGTTCAAACCCATGGTGGCCGGTCAGCGGTGGATCGCGGCAGGGCTCTTCGACCCCGAGGTCCGTGAGAAGGCAGGACTGCGGTGGACACCGGGTGACGAGGTGGTGCTGCGTGTGTTCGGCAAGCTGGTGGAACTGGCGTTCGTCGCCGTCCCCGACGAAGTCCGTTTGCACCCAAGGGCATTGGCGGCTTACAAGCGTGCATCCGGGCGGTCGCGGGCCGATGCGCCGCTGGTCGAGGCGCCGGCATTCATGGGTCCCCCACGTGACCGCCGAGGCCTCCCGGTGCACTATGTCCCTGGTGGGTCACATGCCGCGGCGTTGATCGAACGTGCCGGGTCCCTGATGCACACCACGTTCTCCCTCGCAGGCCTGCGCCCGGCGCGTGGTCGGCACGAGCCGGAAAGGGCTGCCTGAACACATGCTCGAATGGTCAGACGTAGACGTCGCCGTGCGCGACGCGGTCCGAGAGTTCGTCGACCGGGAGGTCCGTCCGCACGTCGACGAACTGGAGAGCGGCGACATTGCGCCGTACCCGGTCATCCGAAAGTTGTTCTCCACCTTTGGCATCGACGCGATGGCCAAGGAGTCACTTGAGAAGCGACTGGCCTCGATGCGCGAAGGCGGGGGTGCCTCCGGCGGCGGGTCGTCGGGCGGCGGGATGTTCGGCGGCGGCGGTGCGCAGGCCGGCATGGGCTTCGTGTTGATCAGCGAATTGTGCCGCGTCAGCATGGGTTTGGTCACCGGTGTGGGCGTCAGCCTCGGCCTGACCGTCCCGACGATCGCGTCGCGCGGCACCCTGGCGCAGCAGGAACGCTGGCTACCCGAGCTCGTCACCTACGAGAAGATCGGCGCCTGGGCGATCACCGAGCCGGACTCGGGCTCCGACGCCTTCGGCGGCATGAAGTCCTATGTGGTGCGCGACGGGGACGGGTACGTCCTCAACGGGCAGAAGACGTTCATCACCAATGGTCCCGACGCCGACGTGACGGTGGTGTACGCCAAGCTGGACGAGAAGGACGGCGCCAACAAGCGCGACCGCAAGGTTCTGACATTCGTGCTCGACAAGGGGATGGACGGCTTCGTTCAGTCGAAGCCGTTCCGCAAGATGGGCATTCACAGCTCGCGGACGGGTGAGTTGTTCTTCGACAACGTGCGGGTCGGCCGCGATCGGCTGCTCGGCGAGACTGAGGACAACGACAAGGGCGACGGTCGCGACAGCGCCCGCTCCAACTTCTCGGCCGAACGCATCGGCGTCGCCGCGATGGCACTCGGCGTGATCGAGGAATGCCTGCGGCTCTGCGTCGACTACGCGAAGTCACGCACGTTGTGGGGCCAAGAGATCGGCCAGTTCCAACTCATCCAGCTCAAGCTGGCGAGCATGGAGGTGGCCCGAATCAACGTGCGCAACATGCTGTTCCGGGTCATCGAAGCCGCCCAAACGGGGACACCGATCTCACTGCCAGAAGCCTCGGCGATGAAGTGGTACTGCTCGCAGGCGGCGACGGACGTCGCCATGGAGGCCGTTCAGGTCTTCGGCGGCAACGGCTACATGACCGAGTACCGCGTCGAGCAGTTGGCCCGCGACGCCAAGTCGCTGATGATCTACGCGGGGAGCAACGAAGTCCAGATTACCCACGTGGCCCGCGGGCTGCTCAGCGGCTAGCCCGCGAACTCTGGTACAGGCAGATCGCCGCTGCCGCAGCGACGTTGAGGCTCTCGGCGCTTCCCGCCATCGGGATCCGCACGCGGGCGTCGGCGAGGGCGGCCACGTCGTCGGACAGTCCGTGCGCTTCGGGACCGAACAGCCACGCCGTCGGCGCCGACAGGTCGGCGTCGTCGAGGGACGTCTCGCCGTCGAGCGTGGTGGCGAGGACTCGGAGCCCGGCGGCTCTCAGGGCGTCCACCAGCTCGGCGGTGTCGGGCATCTCCAGCACAGGCACTCCGAAGATGCTGCCGGCGGAGGCCCGCAGGCACTTCGCGTTGTAGGGGTCGACTCCTTCGCCGGACAGGACGAGGGCGTCGGCCCCCATCGCGTCGGCCAGCCGGATCAGCGTGCCCGCGTTGCCTGGATCGGCGGTGTCGACGGCGACGGCCACCAGACGCGGCGCCGACAGCACGTCGGCCGGCGACGCCTCGGGCATCCGGCACACCGCCACCAGTCCGACGGGAGTGACGGTGTCCGACAACGCCTTCGCGGCGCGTTCGGTGACCAGCTGAACCGGGACGTCGACCAGGAGATCACCGAACCGCTCGGCGGCGGACTCGGTGACGAAGACCTCGTCTACGAGACCACGCCGCAACGCGGACTCGACGAGGTTGGCACCTTCGGCGAGAAAGCGTGCGGCGTGGCGGCGCCCAATCGGACGCTGCAGCTTGATTGCCGCAGCTACCCGATTGGACTTCTCGGTGAGCAGTGTCAGGCGGCTTCGCCCGACGGCGCGTTGACGTCTTCGGGCAGGGCTGCCTTGGCGACCTCGACCAGTGCGGTGAACGCAGCCTCGTCGCTGATCGCGATTTCGGAGAGGTTCTTGCGGTCGACCTCGACGCCGGCCAGCTTCAAGCCCTGGATCAGCCGGTTGTAGGTGATTCCGTTGGCGCGGGCCGCGGCGTTGATGCGCGTGATCCACAGCTTGCGGAAGTCGCCCTTGCGAGCCTTGCGGTCACGGTAGGCGTAGGTCAAGGAGTGGAGCTGCTGCTCCTTGGCCTTGCGGTAGAGCCGCGACCGCTGGCCGCGGTAGCCCTTCGAAGCCTTCAGTACGGTACGCCGCTTCTTGTGGGCGTTTAGTGCGCGCTTGACGCGTGCCATGGGGTGTTCCTATCTCGAGCGGGTCAGGTTGGGGCCTAGAAAGACGTGTCAGGTCAGCCGTTGAGCAGCTTGTTGATGCGCTTGGCGTCGTTCTTCGCCACCACGGCGCGGCCGTCGAGCCTGCGGGTGCGCTTGGTCGCCTTGTGCTCGAGCAGGTGTCGGCGACCTGCCTTCTGGCGCACGATCTTTCCGGTGCCGGTCTTCCGGAAGCGCTTGGAGGCGCCGCTGTGGGTCTTGGCCTTGGGCATGGAGTCCTCGGTTCTAGTGGTGGATCAGGTCGTGGATGGAGCAGGTGGTGCGTCACTAGGCGGTGCCGCAGCCGGCTCGGCGGGAGCGGGGGCCGCGCGCTGCGCCTGGGGTGCAGCGGCGTCGTGTGCCGCTCGTGCCTTGGTCTTGGCGCCGCGGTGAGGAGCCAGCACCATCGTCATGTTGCGACCGTCCTGCTTGGCGGACGTCTCGACGAAGCCGAAGTCGGCCACGTCGGCGCCGAGCCGTTGCAAGAGGCGGTAGCCCAGTTCGGGCCGCGACTGCTCGCGTCCGCGGAACATGATGGTCACCTTGACCTTCGACCCCGCCTCGAGGAAGCGGACGACGTGACCCTTCTTGGTCTCGTAGTCGTGGTCGTCGATCTTGGGTCGCAGCTTCTGTTCCTTGACGACGGTCTGCTGCTGGTTCTTGCGAGACTCGCGCTCCTTGAGTGCCGTCTCGTACTTGAACTTGCCGTAGTCCATGATCTTGCAGACTGGCGGCTTCGCAGCCGGAGCAACTTCGACGAGGTCGAGATCGGCGTCCGCGGCGACGCGGAGTGCATCTTCGATGCGCACGATGCCTACCTGCTCACCGTTCGGTCCGATCAGACGGACTTCAGGTACACGTATGCGCTCGTTGATGCGGGTCTCAGTGCTGATGGGGCCTCCTATGTAGTCTTCGAGGAGTCCACACCATCAGCCATCCGCCCATACAGAGCGAAAAGGCCCTGTACATGACAGGGCCCGATGCCGACCGATCACGACTTGCGTCGCCTGTGCAAATGCGCAGAACATCCACCTCGCGGTGGGTGTGACCGGACCGCTGTACCTGGAAGGTCAACGGTGGGAGCGGGACTCCACTTGCTGTCCTGGCGTAGGCCGGGACGGTCGCACGTGCCAGTCTAACAGGCATGACCGAGGTTCCCGAACTCCCCGATTACGTCGACCCCACGACCTCCCCCCAGAGGCCAGAGCCGTCCGTCCGCGAGCTCGCCGAAATCCCCGCCGTCGAGGTGATCACCAGGGCCGCGGTGATGATGATGAGCGCCGCCGCCGAGAAGCTGGGCCTGTCGGAGGACGACCCCGACGAATCGCCGCACCGTGACCTGGACGAGGCGCGCAGGTTGATCACTGCGCTGGCGGGGCTGGTGAAGGCGTCGGCGGAATACCTGGGCCCGCACGCCGGGCCGGTTCGCGACGGACTCAAGCAACTGCAGTTGGCGTTTCGCGAGTCCTCCGCGTTCCCCGACGAGCCCGGCCATGGTCCGGGAGAGAAGTTCACCGGCCCCGTCTGGTAGCCACTGCCAACCATTTCGCGGGCAGAGCGAATATTGTCGCGGCCTATGACGCTGACTAGCTCGAAGCAGCATCGAACGTCGACGTTCCGATGGGTGCCCGCCGCCGCGGGATGGCTCGTCGGCATCATCGCCACGCTGTCGTTGATCGCCAGCATCTCGCCGTTGGTGCGGTGGGCGATCAGGGTGCCGCGCGAGTGGGTCAACGACTACATCTTCAACTTCCCCGACACCAGCTTCGCCTGGGCGTTCGTGCTCGCCCTGCTGGCCGCGGCGCTGGCGGCCCGCAAGAGCGTCGCCTGGTGGATTCTGGTGCTCTACATGGTCGCCGCGATCGGCTGGAACGTCGGCGACCTCTCCACGGGTCCCGAGTCGGTGATGGAGGACATCGGCGAGGTGATCGGCCTGGTGTTCCACGTCGCCGCGATCGCCTTCCTGGTGCTGGCGCGCAAGGAGTTCTGGGCCAGGGTGCGGCGCGGTGCGCTGATCAAGGCGGCGGCCACCTTGGCGGCCGGGATGGCGATCGGCATCCTCATCGGCTGGGGCTTGCTGGAGATGTTCCCCGGTTCCCTGGACCGCGACGAACGGCTGACCTATGCGGCAAACCGCGTCGTCGTCTTCGCGGGCGTTGACGCCGATGCCTTCGACGGCCACCACCCGCACGTCTTCGTCAACGCCCTGCTCGGCCTGTTCGGGGCGGTGGCCCTCATGGTGGCCGCCGTCGTCCTGTTCCAGTCGCAGCGCGCCGAGAACGCGCTCACCGGCGAGGACGAGTCCGCGATCCGCGGGATGCTCGAACTCTGGGGCAAGAACGACTCGCTGGGGTACTTCGCCACCCGTCGGGACAAGTCGGTGGTGTTCGCCCCCAACGGGCGGGCCGCGATCACCTACCGCGTGGAGGTCGGCGTATGTCTGGCCAGCGGTGACCCCCTTGGTGATCCCCGATCCTGGCCCGCCGCGATCGGGGCATGGCTGACGCTGTGTCAGTCCTACGGGTGGGCTCCCGGCGTGATGGGTGCGAGCGCCGCTGCCGCCCAAGCCTTTCGGGAAGCCGGCCTCAACGCGCTCGAACTCGGCGACGAGGCGATTCTGTACCCGGACAGGTTCAAGCTGTCCGGCTCCGACATGAAGCCCGTCCGGCAGGCCGTCACCAGGGCCAGGAGGGCGGGTCTCACCGTCCACATTCGTCGCCATCGGGACCTGACCCCCGAGGAGATGGCCGACGTCATCAAGCGGGCCGACGATTGGCGCGACACCGAGACCGAGCGCGGCTTCTCGATGGCGTTGGGTCGCCTTGGTGATCCGGCCGACGGCGATTGCATGCTGGTCGAGGCGGTCACCGAGCAGGACGAGGTAGTCGCCATGTTGTCGTTGGTGCCGTGGGGCACCAACGGCGCCTCGCTGGACCTGATGCGGCGCTCGCCTCAATCCCCCAACGGCACCAACGAATTGATGGTCAGCGAGCTGTGCCTGCAGGGCGCGGACATCGGCATCACCCGCATCTCGCTGAACTTCGCCATGTTCCGGTCGGCGTTCGAGGAGGGCGCCCAACTCGGCGCGGGTCCGGTGGCCCGGTTGTGGCGGGCGCTGCTGGTGTTCTTCTCGCGCTGGTGGCAACTCGAGACCCTGTACCGGTCGAACATGAAGTACATGCCCGAATGGGTGCCCCGCTTCGCGTGCTACGAGGACGCCCGCCTGATACCACGGGTCGGTGTCGCGTCGGTCATCGCCGAGGGTTTCCTGGTGCTGCCGTTCAGCCGTCGGGCCGAACAACACACGGGCCAACACATTTCGGCTCCTGAGACGCTGGTGCTCTCGGGCAGGCTGCATCCCGACGGCAGCGCCCCCGACACCTCCGGGCTTGGACTCGAGGGGCCGTCCGAGGATCCGGTTCACCGACTTCCCGAGCAGGTCCGCGTCCGGATGGCCAAGCTGAAGGCGTTGCAGGACAGGGGCGTCGACGCCTACCCCGTCGGGGTGGCGCCCAGCCACACCGTCGCACTGGCACTCGAGACCGCAGGCGAGACCGTGACGGTGGCGGGTCGGGTGCTGCGCATCCGGGACTACGGTTCGGTGTTGTTCGCCGACCTGCGCGACTGGTCGGCCGAAGTTCAACTGCTGTTGGACAATTCGGGTCTGAGTGAAGGCAGCACCGCCGACTTCACCAAGGCCGTCGACCTCGGCGACCTCGTCGAGGTGACCGGCACCATGGGTGCCAGCAAGTCCGGCACCCCGTCGCTGCTCGTCGACCGGTGGCGGCTGATCGGCAAGTGCCTGCGCCCGCTGCCGGACAAGTGGAAGGGCCTCACCGACCAGGAGGCGCGGGTGCGCACCCGGTACGTCGACCTGGCCATCAACACCGAATCCCGCGACCTCATCCGGGCCCGCAGCAACGTTCTGCACTCGATTCGAGAGACGTTGTTCGCCAAGGACTTCCTCGAAGTCGAGACGCCGATCCTGCAGCAGATCCACGGCGGCGCCAACGCGCGACCGTTCGTCACCCACATCAACGCCTACGATCTGGCGCTGTACCTGCGGATCGCGCCCGAGCTCTACCTCAAGCGGCTCTGCGTCGGCGGGGTGGAGCGGGTCTTCGAGCTGGGCCGCGCGTTCCGCAACGAAGGCGTCGACTTCAGTCACAACCCCGAGTTCACCCTCTTGGAGGCCTATCAGGCCCACGCCGACTACAACGTGTGGATCGACGGCTGCCGCGAGCTGATCCAGAACGCCGCACTCGCGGCGAACGGTGCCCACGTCGTCATGCGGCCACGGGAGGACGGAACGCTCGAGCCGGTCGACGTCTCCGGTGAGTGGGCCGTCAAGACCGTGCACGGTGCCGTGTCCGACGCACTCGGGGAACACGTGGCCCCTGACACCGATCTGACGACGTTGCGGCGCTACGCCGATGCCGCTCGGATCCCATACCAGACCCACTGGGACGAAGGCGCCGTCGTGCTGGAGATGTACGAGCACCTCGTCGAAGACCGCACCGAGGCTCCGACGTTCTACAAGGACTTCCCGACGTCGGTCTCGCCGCTGACCCGCCCGCACCGCAGCCTGCCCGGGGTGGCGGAACGGTGGGATCTGGTGGCCTGGGGCGTCGAGCTCGGCACCGCCTACAGCGAGTTGACCGACCCCGTCGAGCAACGTCGCCGACTCCAGGAGCAGTCGTTGCTTGCCGCCGGCGGCGACCCGGAGGCGATGGAGCTCGACGAGGACTTCCTCCAGGCCATGGAGTACGCGATGCCGCCTACCGGCGGCTTGGGGATGGGCGTCGACCGCGTCGTCATGCTGATCACCGGACGCAGCATCCGCGAGACGCTGCCCTTCCCGTTGGCCAAGCCCCGCTAGGCCACATCAATCCCGGGTCGCTCCGCTCCTGCCCTCCGCACCCACAGCCAACCGTCAGCTACGCCATTCACGATGACGTCGTGACATCGTGGTTGGCAGCAGGAGACTTTCGGCAACAGCACCTCTCGTTGATGCACGGGTGGTTGCCGCTGGTGATCCAAGCCGTCACAGTGGCCGTCGTCGTGGCCGCGGTCGGCTGGCGGAACCGACGGTGGCGTCTCTTGTGGCTGCCCGTGGCGGTGGCCGTCGGCGTCGGCATGGCCGTCACGACCTACTGGTTCATCTCCTCACAGGGCATGTCGGACGACCCAGCTCCGAAGTTGCTGTGGGTTTGGATCGTCGTCACGGGGTTTGCCGCGGTGGTACTCGTCGCGGGCTGGCGCAACGCCGGCTGGTGGCGACGGTCGGCGTCGGCCGCCGGACTTCCGCTGTGCGCTCTGTGCGCGGCACTGGCCCTCAATCTCTGGGTCGGCTACTTCCCCACCGTCCAGACTGCCTTCAATCAGCTCACGGAGGGACCGCTTCCCGACCAAACCGATCAGGCGACGGTCGTGGCGATGCAGACCAAGCACGAGATGCCCGCCAAGGGCGTCGTCGTCCCCGTGAACATCGCGTCGTCGGCATCGGGTTTCAAGCACCGCGGTGAACTGGTGTACCTCCCGCCCGCCTGGTTCGCGACCAACCCGGCACCGCACCTGCCAACGTTGATGATGATCGGGGGCGAATTCAACACCCCCGGTGACTGGCTCCGGGCCGGCAATGCGATCAAGACGGTTGACGACTTCGCCGCGGCCAACGGAGGCAACGCCCCGGTCCTGGTGTTCGTCGACACCGGCGGCGCGTTCAACAACGACACTGAATGCGTCAACGGCCCGCGCGGCAACTCGGCAGACCACCTCACCAAGGACGTGGTGCCGTTCATGGAGGCCAACTACGGCGTGAGTACCAACCGCGCCAACTGGGGTCTGGTCGGCTGGTCGATGGGCGGCACCTGCGCCGTCGACCTGGCCACGATGCACCCCGACATGTTCAGCACGTTTGAGGACATCGCTGGCGACCTGGCCCCCAACTCCGGCAACAAGCAGCAAACCGTCGACCGGCTGTTCGGTGGCAACGCCGCCGCCTACGCCGCGTTCGACCCGACTGCCGTGATGACCAAACATGGTGCCTATCAAGGGCTGTCGGGGTGGTTTGACGTCAACGGGTCGGCGCCGTCGTCGGGGCCGACGGTCGTCGACGCGGTCAACGCCAACGGCACCGGCCTCGGCGGAAAGGACGCCGCGGTGCACCTCAGTGATCAAGCGTCGGCGGCCAACTCACTGTGTGCACTCGGTGCCGCCAACGGCATCACCTGCTCGGTGGTGATGCAGCCGGGCAAGCACGATTGGCCGTTCGCCGACCGTGCGTTCGCTGCGGCGCTGCCCTGGCTGGCCGGCCAGGTCCGCACGCAGGGGGTGCCGAGGCTTGGCCTACCAGGAGCATCCCCAGTGGCGTCGCACCTTCAGTAGTCGGACTCGGCGGCGACGATCTCGGCGAGGTACGCGTCGGGTCCGGGCTGAGCCAGGCGCGTCCTGGCGAAGTCCCGGATGCGATCACGCAGGGCCGCCGCCTCAGCGGTGTCGGGGCGCCCGGGTCCGACGAGAACCGTCGTCGTCGACCACCCGTGGTCCCAGGCCTGGATCTCGGTCAGCTCGTCGCCGTCGGAGTTCACCAACGGCAGCGCGGCCGTCCCGTTGCCGTCGAGGACGCCGGTGGCGCTGGCGGCGCCCGCTTGCAGTCGCACCGGGACGCCCGCGGCAGACGCGCCGTCGGTCAGCGCGACCCGCACGGTGGCGAACACCGATGCGTCGGCGGCTTCCACGGACCAGTCGACGGTGTGCTCCGCCGCGTCGAACGTCCGGGGCGGCACTGCCAGCCAGTCCACCGACGCGACACCACCGGCGATGGCGCCTCGGCTCCGCTCGCCGTCCCGCCCCGCTGCCAACGCGTAGTCCTCACGGCGGCCAACGGCCGCATGGATCGGCGCCGAGGCGAGGTCGTCAGCCCATACGCCCGAATCGTCGGCCAGGTCGACGCAGGCCCGCACCACCTCGACGACGCGGGGGTCGCCGCCACGCTCGAGGGCGCTCAGCGCGGTCCGGTGCGGCGCCAGCAGCCCCTCCACGTCGGAATCCAGTGTGTCCTCGGTGAAGAACTCCTGCGCCGAGCCGACCAGCAGCGCCAGCTCCCCGTCGAGCAGCGCCGGGTCGAGGCGCGCGATTCCGTCGCGGCTGCTCTCGGGCCACCACCTGCGCAGCCAGTATCCGATCGCGAGGCGCCGCAGCGGTGCCAGTGCCTCGGGCAGCAGGTCGACCTCGGCCAGCTCCGCTCCCGACACGAGGGCCGCGTGGCTCGCCGGACCCACCACCCGCCACAGCCAGTCGGCGGCGGCGACGTCGGTCACCGTCATGCGGGGGGCTGCCGCGCCGTCCGGATCGTCCACCGTCCACTCCAGCACCGCGCCGCTGACCTCGAGAACCGCCACGGCGGGCACGTCGGCGACGGCCGGGCCGCCGGTCCAGCCGCCTCTCCTGGCCTCGAGCTTCACGGGGCCACCTCGTACTCCTGGAGTTCCAGCATGGACTTGATGCGTTGCCGATGATCGAGGTTGACCGAACGCGCCACGCCCTCGAGGAGGGAACGCAGGTCGTCGACGTCGTCGCAGGGTTCCTGCCAGACGTCGCGGCCGTGAAGGCGCGCCCAGAGCCTCCTGAGATAGGGCTTCGCGAAGTCGGCGAGGTCGTCGACCACCTGGCGCTGGCGGGGATGAATCGGTCCGCCGTCGACCAGATAGCGGCGGGCGTGCAGCACGTAGGCCTCCTTGCGCAAACGGGCCTGGATGTCACCAGACAGGTCGTACCTGGTGGCGGAGTCAGCGTTCAGCGGGGCGAGGTCGACGGCGACCTCGATCCCTGCGACGAGCGCCGCCTGCTTGTCTTCGGCGAGCAAACCCCATGGCGCGCAGGCTCTGTCGACTTCCTCGGCGCACAGCATCGGGATGTCCGGCAGTTCGTCGCGATCCAGCGCGCGGCGCAGTGTCGCCCTGACCCTGTCGACGACGCTGCGGTTCAGCGGCGGTGCGCCGTCGGCACCCGACATGACCGGTGGCGGTGGTTGCGGGGCAACGGAACTCAGGCCGACGTCCACGATGGACCACGGTAGTTCGGTGTCGGTGCGCGCCCTCGCGCCGAAGTTGTAGGGCGTCGCGTCCGCGATCAGCGCGGACCACACCCGTTGCCGCGCGGCCTCGGCGTTGTGGCTCGTCGCGTCGCCGAGGACCGTGGTGAGACCGGACAGGAACGGTCCGGCGATGGTGCTACCCGGCCGGACGTCGCGCCAGCTGAACTCCAGCTGACGGCTCAACTGCGTCACCACGGCGTCGTCGACGTAGCGGTTCAGAACCTCGACACCCGTCCGGTCGCGGTCGTCGTGAACGCCACGGAGCACGGTCGCTGCGGTCTCGCGGTCGTCGGGTAGGGGTGCACCCCTGGTCACCGCGAGCTCGAAGCAGACCGGGAAGTACAGTTCCTGGGCGTTGCCCGCAGTGATGCGCAGCCGTCGCCGCTCTAGCTTCAAGATTGCGAACCACGTTGCCGCCCAACGTAATTGCGGTGCAACGTCCAGCATCAGGGCCCGCATGGCCGCACCCGTCTCCGCCGTCACCGCCGGAGCCGAGAACTGAGGGTTGGCGCGCAAGCGCAGCACCAACGGATCCAGGATGCGCTTGATGGTGCGCCGCAGCGGGGCCCCGTCGGTGCCGCTGAGCACCTCGACACCCGGTCCGATGGCGCGCCACGCCTCGTCGATCACCGAGCGTCTGGGCAACACCAGCACCTCCCTGGTGGTGACGTCGGCGGCCGTGGTCATGTGGAGAGGATAGGCGCACGCTTGGAAAACACGACGCGAAGAAGTTGGGATCGGTAGCCGGCGCGCACCAAGAGGCTGACGTCATGTCCAACGCCTTGCTCGCCGCCGCCGTGTTCCTGCTCGCCTGCACCATCGGTGCCCTCCTCTGGATACCCCTGTCCCGCGCGCTGAGCGAACCGGTGGTGCCCTGCCGCGCCCGGCGACCAACCGAGGTCGGCATCGGCACCGTTCGCGCCGTCGACGAGCACGTCACCCTGGACGTCGAGTGCGTGACCGGTCAACACTTCGTCGGCAGCCTGCGCCAGCACGCGGGCGGCGCGTCACTGGGTCAGCTGCAGCCAGGAGTGCTGTTGTTGGTGACCTTCGATCCGGCTGAACGCGAACAGCTTTCACTTGCCGACGACATGGTCGCGGTGCGGACCGCGTTCGACCAGATGCTGGTCCGAAAGGGCCTGGTGGCACCCGCCCAGATGGACCTGATCAGGTACGGCGTGAAGTCGCGCGGGACCGTCACCGCGATGAGGAGCACGGGGATGGCCCGTGAGGACTACCGGGAGGTCGAGGTCGACCTGATGGTCCGCCGAGCCAAGGGCGGGCAGTTTCCGGCCAGGGAGACGACGCTGATACCCGCCTCGGCCCTGGCGAACGTGGCTCCGGGATGCATCGTCGACGTCTTCTACCGCAGCGGCGACGAATCGTCGGTGGCGGTGTCGATTCCACCCGCCTAGAGGCTCACCGCGCGCCGTCGACCGCGAATGTTGCCAACGCCGCCCAGTACACCGGATTCGCGGTCGCGTCACCGGAACGCCAGCGCCGCAGACACTCCCGCTGCCACTCGTTGACCGCATGACCGGCCCGGTCGTCACCGTGGGCGCCGTCGACCGCCACGATAAGCTCGCCCATCGGATCGGTCTGCCCGCCGGCGAACCGCCGATAGCCCGCCGTCGTCGGCAGGGACCACAGCGTGGCCGTGACCAGTTGAGCCCCACACAGGACCATCGCCGCGACCAGTCCCGTCGCCTCGTCGAACCGATAGTCCCCGCCGGACGCGCACGCGATCAGGGCCACCCGGGGCGGGATCGGCATCCGCCGCGACATGATCGCCGCGGCGGTCAGGGGATCCTCTTCGGCCAGGTGCAGGGACGCTTGATCCGCCCGCCCCGACCGGTCCTCGGCGGCGCTGGCATGACCGACGTAGAGCAGGCGGCCTGGCGCCTCGGCGAGCATCGTCGCCAGCCAGTCCCGGTCGGCGTCGGTGCGGCGGAACAGTTCGGTCGGCGCGGACACCGCGGGCAGCAGTCGCCGAGCGGCCACGTCGTCCGCGAAGTGCCGGGCCAGGAGGGTGTCCGGTGCCGGCCGGCCCAGCACCGAGCCCAACGCCGAGTCGGGGCGTTGCCCGGGAACGCGCGGATCGAGGATCACCAAGGGCGACCGATGCCGTCGCTCTACCCATGTGGTGCGCGGACGTGGCGCGTTGACGATGTTCGGCGGAATGGCCATCAGTAGGTCCACCAGTTCCACCAGGCGACGAACGTCGTCGTCGTCGGGAACCGCGAGTGAACCCCACGGCACGCGCCCCAATCGGGCGCTCGGCGAGATGAACAGCACCGCGCCGGGTGCACTGTCGAGCAGCAGGTTCCAGGCTTGCTCGGACAGCAGCGACGACCCGAGTCGCCTGGCGAGCGCCGCTTCGGTGTCGGCGGCGGCGAACGGCCCTGTCGTCAGGGCCCTTTCCAGCGCGTCGGTCAGGGACTCCCCCGGCGTCGGCTCCGGCAGGGCCGCGGCGAGCTCGTCGAGCCCGTCGCGGACCTGAGCGGATTGGATCACCCAGGTCACCGTGCGCGACGGGTCCCCCACGATCCGGAGACTGGCGTAGGTCGCCACCCCGACGTCGGCGAATCGCAGGATCAGGGTCACCTCCGTTATGGCCATGTCTCCCAAACTGATTCGGCTGCGGTGACGCATTGGCCGTAGCGTTCGAACGCCAGCAGTCGGTAGTGGTCGAGGACGGGTCCGGTCAGGGGGTCCATCCGCAGCGGCGGCAGCGGACCCAGCCGGGTGAGCCCGGTGCCGTCGGTGATCGGTGGGCCCGCGGCCACCAGCGCGAGCTCGTCGACGTCGGTGATCGGAGCGGCAGCCGTGGACACACTCGACCACTCCAGCGCCGCGGCGTCGGACATCTCGGCACTGAACGTCCCTCGTGCACTGTGGTATTCGACCAATTGGCTGACCAGGTCGGTGTTCTCCCACTCCAGTGCGACGGCAAACGCGCCAGCCAGCAGCGGCGCCGACACGCACGTCGCCCATTGCGCCCTTGCCTCGGCGTCGGCGACCGAATATCTCACCGAGTCGACGGCGAGCGACGCAGGCACCTTGAGTTCCGCGGCGCGCTCCAACTTCTGCATCGCCGCCCGATGTTGATCGGTTCCCGGTTCTGCCCCGGTCGACCCGGCGCCCGCCTGGTACCGCGCCTCGGCGGTCTCCCAGTCGTCGCCCGGGCGGCCGGCACCGTCGAGGCCGAGATCGGCCAGCGCCTCGGCCCGCCAGATGTTGCCGAGGTGATCGTCGAGGCGGGCGTACGCCAACCAGCTACTGCGGGGCGAGGAGTCGAGACAGGCGCGTGCCTGCGTGACCATTTCGACCGCCTCGGCATACCGGCCGCGGAAGATGCTGATCCAGCTGCGCTGCAACAAGATGCGGTGAATGTGCAGGGGCTTTCCCAGCTCGCGCCAGTGCCGCTCGGCGTGCTCCCAGCACTCGTCGGCGACCTTGAGCCCACCCGCGGACAACCTGGTCAGGCCGAAGAACAGCCAGCACCTTGACACGTCGTTGGCCCTGGCGTAGTTGGCGATCACGGGGTACGCCTCGTACATCCGGGCCTCGGTGCTGACCCGGTCGCCGGCCGACCAGCTGGCGGCGCCGCGTTCCAACCGTGCTCGCGCCGTCGCCAGTTCCCACCCGCGCGCCGCGGCCCTGGCTTCGACGCGGCGCAACCATGGTTCGGCCTCGTCGAGACGGCCGGTCTCGATGCAAAACCTGGCGTAGCCGATGCCGCCGAGGACGCGCAGATTGTCGACCGATTCATCGCTGCCCGTCGACGAGTCGAGGTGTCGTATCACCCTGTCCCACAATGGCACCGACCGAACGTGCAGATCGTCGCCGCACAATCCCTCGGCGCAGACGATCCGCGCATAGGTCAGCAGATAGGCGTGTTCGTCTGCCAGGTCGGCGAATTCGTCGTCGCCGTCGTCGAGTGCGGCAAGCGCGACCGCGGCTTCCTCGTGGTCGCCGATCGCTGCGGCGAGCCCGGTTTCGAGGAATCCGGCCCGGCGCCCGTACCGTCGGATCAGATGGCGCATCTCGGTGGTCGTGAAGGTCGACTTCTCGACCACGTCCGCGGTGGCGGTTCCCGCCAGGATCGACGCGTAGACCGCCAGGCACGCCCGAATGCGCAGCGCGCCTTCGCGGACACCGTCGTACGCCGTCCTGACCAGGTAGAGCTCACCGAGTTGGGCGAGCGTCTCCATCATCCAGTCGTCGCGGTCGGCCTCTTCGATCTGCGGCATCGGGGACAGCAACAGTTCCTTGGCGGCCGTCTCGTCGCTGGCGAGGGCGAGGTGGCGCGCCCGTTCCAGCTCCCCGGGGATCGACACCGGTGCATCATAAGTCGCGGCGGAGCCGAGGAGTTGAAGTCGGAAGTGGCGAAAGCGGCGGACGTGCGATGCACGTCCGCCGCTTCCCCCGGGGCGACCTGTCAGTTGCAGGTCACCTTGATCTCGAACTTCTTCGTGATCATCCCCGCCATCGGGTTCTTCATGTCGGCGCCCTGCGCCTCACCGGTGATGGTGTAGGTGCTGCCGTCGACGGCGACGTCCGCCGACCCGGTCGTCATGCCGCCCATCTGGGCGACCGCGAGCGCACTGCCGTCGACGACCAAGCCGAGAGACTCGACGGCGGGAGGCGTCGCATCCGACATCACGACCGCCACGCCCTGCTGGCCGCCGACCGCGCCGCTGGCGACGTTGATCTTGCCGCCGGCCTTGACGCAGGTGACGGTGCTGGTATCCAGACCGGCGAGATCCTGGCCCTCGACCTTGACCTCGGTGTTGCCGCTGGTGCTGACCTGGGTGCTGCTGCCACTCGCGGCGGGAGTGCTCGAGCCGGGAGTCGAGCCCTTGTCGTCGGAGCAGCCGACCAAGACCAATGCCGCTGCCGCGATGCCGATACCCGCCGTCACGATGTTCTTCATGGGTGTTTCCCTTCAAGTCGCTTCGCCCCTATGGCGTCGTCGTGAGACAAGTACACGAGGGCCGAAGCGCTACCGATCCCAACAATTGCGGGTGACGTTCATCCGCCGTTGATGTCAGACCCCTCTCGTAGAATGGTGGCATGTCTTCGGCGACAACGTCTTTGAGCTCTAAGGAGCGCCTTGACGTGTTGTTCTCCGAGATGGAGGAGCTGGCGGGGCAGCGCAACGCGATCGACAGCCGGTTGGTGGAGATCGCCGCGGAGATCGAGGGTGACGGGATTTGGGGTGCGACCGGTTGCCGGTCGGTGCCGGCGTTGGTGGCGTGGAAGCTGGGTGTCTCCCCGCATACCGCGGAGACGATGGTGACCGCTGCGCGGCGGTGGGAGGAGTTCCCGCGGTGTGCGGCGATGATGCGCGACGGTCAGTTGTCGTTGGATCAGGTCGCGGTGATCGCCGAGCGGGCCGGGAAGGGGTCCGATGAGCATTACGCGCAGTTGGCGGCGGTGGCGACGGTGACCCAGCTGCGTTCNNNTCGGTCCGCAAGTCCGTCGGGGAGACGCACACCACCTACCGGATCACGCTGCCGAAGGTAGAGGCGGCGAAACTGGATGCCGCGCTGGATTCGCATCGTGATGCGTTGGTGGCGGCGTGGAAGCGTGACCACGCCGACGATGCTGATATCGACACCGATATCGAAGCTGGCGGCGGTGCCCGGCACGGGGAGAATCCCGAGGGTCCCTCGGTCCAGGTGCCACCGTTCCCCACCGCCGCGGATGCGTTCATGAGCGTGGTGG
The DNA here is from genome assembly GCF_002043095.1 of Mycobacterium sp. AT1. Lineage (GTDB taxonomy): Bacteria > Actinomycetota > Actinomycetes > Mycobacteriales > Mycobacteriaceae > Mycobacterium. The sequence continues at coordinate 48,868 of NZ_MVOC01000059.1, forward strand.
AGGCGGGGTGGGACAGTGACGTGGCGCGTCGCCCGCATGGGCAGCACACCACCGTCGTCGTGCATCTGGACGTCGAAAACCGCAATGCTGCTTTGCATCTTGGGTCGTTTCTGTCCGAGGAGGACCGCCGGTACCTGATGTGCGAGGCGGATTGTGAGATCTGGTTGGAACGTCACGGCCAGGTCATCGGGTCCGGGCGGGCGACCCGCCAGATCAGCCGCCGCCTGCGCCGAGCCCTGGAGCACCGCGACCGGTGCTGTGTGGTCCCCGGGTGCGGCGCGACGCGCGGTCTGCATGCTCATCACATCCGGCATTGGGAGGACGGCGGAGCTACTGAGCTCGACAACCTGGTGTTGTTGTGCCCGTTTCACCATCGCCTTCATCACAGCGGCGGCATCACCATCACCGGCCCCGCCCAACAGCTCGTCGTGACCGACGCCGACGGCACACCCCTGAAACCAGGGTCGTTGGCGCGTCCGCCGACTCAACCCCGCCCGTCGGTGAAACCGTGTCGTGGCCCGTTGGGGGAGCGGGCTGAATGGTGGTGGTACACACCGTTCGAACCCCAACCGCCACCGCGAGACAACTGACCCATCAGATGTCAATGACGTTGGTGGACAACGTCAGTCACGCGTACGCGTTCATCAGCCGCCCGCGTGAGATCAAGGACGCCGTCTGCTTGAGGCGTTGGGCGCGAATGCTCACGTCGTAGCCTCCCACGTGCTCCACGGCGGCGAACTCACCGGACAGATAGCCGTAGAGATGTTGGACGTCGCGGCAAATGGCGATGGCCATCAGGTTGTTTCGACCGCTGATGGCGGCCACGGACGCGATCTCGGCGTGTGCCGCGATCTGCTGCCCGATGCTGTCGAGGTGTTGCGGCGTCGTCGTCAGCCAAATCATCGCGTTGAGCTCGAAGCCTAGGCGCTGGGGCAGGACGTCGAGGTCGTAGGTCAGGGTGCCCGCGGCCTCGAGTGCGGCGAGGCGGCGTGCGACGCGAGGCGTGGACCAGCCGGTCTCTTGGGCCAGGCGCGAGTGGGGTGCGCGGCCGTCTGCGGCCAGCGCGTCGAAGAGTGGCTGATCCTCGGCGGTCGGCGCGGCGGGTCGAACGGTGGGCGACGGCGGGGTGGATCGTTGCAGGATGTGATGAACCTGATCGGCGTCCAGGGTGTGGCCGTAGGCGGTCCACGGTTCGGTGCCCGCCTCACCGAACGTGTGGAGGATCAGGTCGATGTCGAGGTCGATCACCGACGTGGTGCGCGGCAGTCGCCCGAGCAGCCCGTCGGGGCCCTCGGTCAGCGGCGCACGCACGACGAAGACAAGTTCGCTCCAGCCCGAAAGAATGTTGGCGTGAGTCACTTCTGGCCGCCGTACCAGCGCCTCGGCGAGGCGAGGGATGTCATCGGGCTTGGCGCGGACACGGACCACCCACTGGGCGTCACCGTGCACCCTCGGGTTCAGCAGACCGACGACGCGCAACGCTCCGTCGCGCCGTAGTCGGTGGTAGCGACGGGCGACCGTCTGTTCGGGTGCGTCGACGGTGTCGGCGACAAGACGGAACGACGCCCTGGGTGACAGCTGCAACGCGTGAATGATTTGGCCGTCGAGCGCATCGATCATGTGGATAACACTATGGGTGTGGCGCTGTCATGAAGATTGTTGACGATTCTACGGCCGTCAGTCGCTGATCGGCACCGCGCCCGGCCACTCTGGAGTGCATGCGGCTAGCGGGCAACACCATCCTCATCACCGGCGGCGGCAGCGGTATCGGCGAAGGTCTAGCCGCCGCTCTGCATCAGGCAGGTAACCAGGTCGTCATCGCGGGTCGCCGCCGGGATGCGCTGGAATCCGTTGCCCGTCGGCACCCAGGTATCGCGTGCCTTCCGCTCGACCAGAGTGACGCGGGTGCCGTTCGCGCCTTCGCCGAGGAGGTCGTGCGGCGACATCCGCGGGTGAACGTGTTGATCAACAACGCGGGAATCATGCGCACCGAAGATCTGCAGGCCCCGGATCCCGATGTCATCGGCGACGTGATCTCGACGAACCTGCTCGGCCCACTCCTGCTCACCGCGCATCTGTTGCCCGCGCTGAGACGCAGGTCATCCGCGTTGATCGTGAACGTCACCTCGTCCCTTGCCTTCGTACCGAAGGCTGGCCTCCCCACCTACTGTGCCACCAAGGCGGCGATGCACTCCTACACCGAATCCCTGCGATTCCAATTGCGGGCCAGCCCGATTCGGGTGATCGAGATTCCTCCGCCCCGGGTCTACACCGACGCGACCGCGGACGACGACTACGGGGTGGGAGTCGAGGGTTTTGTCCGCGACGTCGTTTCGCTGCTGGCCTCCCGTCCCGAGGCCGATGAGGTCGTCGTCGACGCGGCCATGCAGCTGCGGTTCGCCGAACGCCGCGGCGACTACCAAGAAGTCTATGCAGCAGTCAATTACGAGGATTCGAAGGGAACCCAATGAAGATTGGAATCGGATTGCCCAACCACGTCGCCGGAGTCGACGGCACGCTGGTCGTCGAGTGTGCACGCCGGGCCGAGCAGCGCGGATTCGACGTCGTGACCACGATCGACCGTTTGATCTACCCGAGCCTCGACTCGGTCACCACTCTGGCGCTGGCCGCGGGTGCCACCTCGACGGTTGGTCTGGTGACCAATGTTCTGTTGGCCCCGCTCTACCCGCCGGTCCTTCTCGCCAAGCAGTTGGCGACCCTGTCGGACGCCTCCGGCGGTCGGCTCGTTGTCGGTGTCGGAGTCGGTGCGCGACCCGACGACTACCGTGGCGCCGGGGTCGAGTTCGGTTCTCGCGGAGCCATTCTCGACGACTCCGTGACCGTCTGGCGGAGGGTTTGGTCGGGTGCGCCGTTCGACGGGGAGACGGCGCTGTGCCCGGCTCCCGTGACCATCCCCGTGCTGTTCGGCGGAAAGGGGAAGCCGACGTTGCGGAGGGCGGCCACGCTCGGTGACGGCTGGGCCGGCGGCGCCGTGCGCGACTACGAGACCCAGGCGTCCTTCGCCGAGCAGATCCGCACCCGTTGGCAGGACGCAGGTCGCACGGGCCGTCCGCTGATGCAGACGTCGGTGAACTTCACGCTCGGTGACGATTCCGTAGTCGCGGAGGGACGGCGAAACCTGGGCACGTACTACGGAAACAAGCCGGAGTATGCGGCGCTCAACGTCGCGGACATGGTGGACACGCCGGCGGATGCCCATGGCACCGTGCAGCGGTATCGCGACATGGGCTTCGACCAGTTGCTGTTCCATCCGAGTGTGGCCTCGCTGGATCAGGTCGACCGACTCGCCGACGCCGTGCTGTAGCCGCCGACGGTCAGTCGGTGAGTGTGGGACTGGTCAAGATGTCGTTGGCCGTCCCGGGATCGGTGACCAGACGGTTGAAGTAGCCGCCTCGAGCGCCGGCGATGATGGAGTCGACCTTCTCCTTGCCGATGGCCACGGCGATGGTCGCCGGAATGTGCCGCAGCACTTCGAGTTCCACGGCGATCAAGCGGTCGCCGTCCTCGAATTCGACCGGCCGGCCGTCCCGGTCGTAGAAGCGCGAGCACACGTCTCCGACGGCGGAGCGCAGCGACGTCGAGCCCGTCGGAACGAATCGAGGGATGTCCGAGCGGGTCAGCGGGGGAGCGCCGATACCCATCAGCGCACACCGCGCATGAGGCCAAAGATGCAGCACCCGTTGGATGCTCGGATCGTTCAGCAGTGACTGGTACAGCTCGACGCCTGGCAGCCCCGGGGCGAAGAGGTAGTTCGCCCGCCCGCCGATCCGGTTGGCGACGAGTCGGGTGATCTCGTTGGTCTGGTACCACTCCTCGGGCTGGTCGTTGCCGCCGACGGTCGGGGCGACCACGACGCCGGGCAACGGGGTCAGCTCGCACTGGGCGACTTCGTACACGGTGCGTCCCGACGACACCAGGAGCACGTCGCCCGGTAGCAGCCCGGCCTCGCCGAGCGCCCTCGCCACCGCCGGTGCGAGTACCCGTCCCATGACGTCGACGACGGAGCGACCCGAGGTAGGGGCCGGGAGTTGCGCACTGAGATAGACCGACGTGATGTTGAGTGCGCGGGCCAGCCGATCGGCCAGGTCACCGGTGCGCGCCTCGGCGGGTGGCACCACCTCGATGCGGACGATGCCCTGCCGCTTGGCCTCGGACAGCAACCTGCTGACGGTGGCGCGGCTGGTGCCGAGTTGTTCGGCCACCTCGGCCTGGGTGGCGTCGTCCTCGTAATACAGCCGCGCGGCTGCGTAGAGCAGTGAAGCCGCGAAGTGACTGGCCTCGCCGTCCTGCGATGCGGCGTCGACCGATTGGTTCGCCGGCATGGGCTGAGCCGACCTGGGCATGCAGGAAGTATGGCACCGCTCGCGCATGCCTGCACATATGTTCTGAAGCGAATTTTGCTGAACATTCGTTCTGGACAAATGTGCACGGTCTCGATAATGTGACCTCAGCCACAGCCGAAGGAGTCCCCGAAATGCCCGAACAGATCCCCGAGAAGATGCAGGCCGTCGTCTGTCACGGACCGAACGACTACCGACTCGAGGAGGTCGCGGTTCCGGAGCGCAAGCCGGGCGAAGCGCTCATCCGGGTCGAAGCGGTCGGCATCTGCGCCAGCGACCTGAAGTGCTACCACGGCGCCGCGAAGTTCTGGGGCGACGAGAACCGCCCCGCCTGGACCGAGACGATGGTCATCCCCGGCCACGAATTCGTCGGCCGCGTCGTCGAACTCGACGACGCAGCGGCAAGCCGGTGGGGCATCGCGGTCGGCGACCGGGTGACCTCCGAACAGATCGTGCCGTGCTGGGAGTGCCGCTTCTGCAAGCGCGGCCAGTATCACATGTGCCAACCCCACGACCTCTACGGATTCAAGCGCCGCACGCCCGGCGCGATGGCCGGGTACATGACCTACCCCGTAGAAGCGTTGGTGCACAAGATCTCCGGCGACATCCCGCCCGCGCATGCCGCGTTCGTCGAGCCGCTGTCCTGCTCGCTGCACGCCGTCGAACGCGCGCAGATCACGTTCGAGGACACCGTCGTCGTGGCCGGCTGCGGACCCATCGGGCTCGGCATGATCGCCGGGGCCAGGGCCAAGAACCCGATGCACGTCATCGCGCTGGACATGGCACCCGAGAAGCTCGCGCTCGCCAAGAAGTGCGGTGCCGACATCACGATCAACATCGCCGAGGAAGACGTCGAGAAGATCGTCAAGGACCTCACCGGTGGTTACGGGGCCGACGTGTACCTCGAGGGCACCGGGCACCCGTCCGCCGTGCCGCAGGGGCTCAACGCCCTGCGCAAGCTGGGCCGCTACGTCGAGTACGGCGTCTTCGGCAGCGACGTCACGGTCGACTGGAGCATCATCAGCGACGACAAGGAACTCGACGTCCTCGGCGCCCACCTCGGGCCGTACTGCTGGCCCGCCGCCATCAAGATGATCGAGTCCGGCGTGCTGCCACTCGACGAAATCTGCACCCACCAACTTCCGCTCAGCGAGTTCCAGAAGGGCTTGGACCTCGTTGGCAGCGGCAAGGAATCAGTCAAGGTCTCCCTGATCCCGGCGTAGTCCGACATCCCCCGCAGGATCCCACGAAGGACACGAAGATGAGTCGAGATCGCAGCGCAGGCATATTCCGGGCCGGCCCGGGTGGCCCCCAGATGTCGCGACGAAACATGTTGGCGGCGTTGGGCGTTGCCGGAGCCGCCGCGGCCAGCCTGCCCGTGCTGAGCGCCTGCGGCGTCGGCGGCAAGGCCAGCGCCCCCAACGGGGCGTCGGCGGTGACCGGTGGCTTCGACTGGAAGAAGGCGTCCGGGCAGACGCTGAACATCCTTCAGACGCCGCACCCGTATCAGCTGTCGTACCAACCGCTGCTCGCGGAGTTCAGCGAGCTCACCGGGATCACGGTGAACGTCGACCTGGTTCCCGAGGCCGACTACTTCACCAAGCTGAACACCGAACTGGCCGGCGGCTCTGGCAAGCACGATGCCTTCATGCTAGGCGCCTACTTCATCTGGCAGTACGGCCCGCCGGGCTGGGTCGAGGATCTCAACCCGTGGCTGCAGAACAGCTCGGCCACCAGTGCCGAGTACGACTTCGAGGACATCTTCGAGGGTCTGCGAACCTCTACCAGGTGGGACTTCGTCAACGGCAACCCGTTGGGGACCGGCGGCCAGTGGGCCATCCCGTGGGGCTTCGAGAACAACGTCGTCGCCTACAACAAGCGCATCTTCGACGAAAAGGGCATCACCAAGCTGCCCGACAACCTCGACGACTTCATCCAGCTGGCGGTCGACCTGACCGACCGCTCGGAGAACCGCTACGGCATCTCCACCCGCGGCTCGAAGTCCTGGGCCACCATTCACCCCGGCTTCATGACGCAGTACAGCCGTGAGGGTGCGGTCGACTACACGTTCAACGGTTCGGAACTCATCGCCGAGATGGACAGCGACAAGGCGATCGACTTCACCAAGAAGTGGATCGACATGCAGCACCAAGCCGGGCCGACGTCGTGGACCACCTACGACTACCCCAATGCCACAGGCGATCTCGGTGACGGGAAGGCGATGATGGTGTTCGACGCCGACAGCGCCACCTACCCGAAGAACAAGCCCGGTGCCAGCAAGGAAGCCGGCAACATCGCCTGGTACGCGGGACCGGCCGGGCCTGACGGCAACTACAAGACCAACCTGTGGACGTGGAGCTGGGCGATGAGCGCCAACTCCCGAAACAAGCTGCCCGCCTGGCTGTTCATCCAGTGGGCCACCGGCAAGGAGGCGATGAACAAGGCCGTCGAAGGCGGCACGTACGCCGACCCGGTGCGAAAGTCGGTGTTCGACACCACGTTCAAGCGGGTCGCCGCAGACCAGTTCGGCTACCTGGAGGCCTTCGAGACCGTGATCGGTCAGTCGAAGATTCAGTTCACACCGCAGAAGAAGTTCTTCGACACCACGCAGAACTGGGCCGTAGCCCTGCAGGACATCTACGGCGGTGACGACGCTGCGTCTCGCCTACGCAGCCTCGCCAAGACCAACACCTCCAAGGTCAACCTCTAGGAGTTCTGGCAGTCATGACCACCCAAACCCCCAAGGCGCCGGCAACTTCGCCGGAACAGCCTGCCGCCGCGCAGCGGCGCAACGCGCCCGAGGTGCCGACCTGGCGCCGCAAGCTCCGTCCCTACCTGCTGTCGATTCCCGCTCTGGTGATCGTCGTCGGCATCCTCTACCCCTTCGTGGTGGGCGCCTACTACGCCTTCCTCAACTACGCGGCGGTCAACCCGAACCCGCACTTCGTCTGGTTCGACAACTTCAAATCCGTTCTCGGTGACCAGGTGTTCTGGTACAGCGTGCGCACGACGGCCATCTTCGCCGTCCTCGCCACCCTGGTCGAGACCGCGCTGGGAGTGGGCCTGGCCCTGCTGCTCAACCGGTCGAGCATCATCGGCAAGATCTTCGAGAAGGTGTTGATCCTTCCGCTGATGATCGCCCCCGTCATCGCGGGCGTGATCTGGAAGCTGATGTTCAACCCGCAGTTCGGCGTCCTCAACCACGTTCTGGGACTTGGCAACACCTTCGACTGGTTGTCCAGTGGCAACGCCCTGTTCTCGGTCATCCTGGTCGACCTGTGGATCTTCACGCCGTTCGTGGCGATTCTCGTGCTGGCCGGTATCCGGTCCCTTCCGAAGGAGCCGTTCGAGGCGTCCGAGGTCGACGGAGCCAGTTGGTTCTACATGTTCCGCAAGCTCATGCTGCCGATGCTGTGGCCGTACATCCTGGTGGCCGTCATCTTCCGGTTCATGGACAACCTGAAGGTGTTCGACCACATCTACGTCCTGACCGCAGGCGGCCCCGGCGTGGCCACCCGCACCCTGCAGATCGGAGCGTTCGAGGACTCGATCATCAACCTCGACTACTCCCGCGGCAGCACGTACATGCTGCTGCTCTGGATCATCGTGTTCATCACCGCGCGCTACCTCGTGAGCGTGCTCGGCAAGGCGCAGCGTCGTGCTGCGGGAGCGGAGTCCTAGCTCATGGCACCCAAGACACTCGTGAAGTTCAAGCCCACCCGAACCGAACTGCTGCCCGGGCAGAAGCGCCTCGGTGTCGGGTCGGTGGTCGCCGACGTCGCAGTGGTCGGCTGGTTCGTCTTCTCGTTGTTCCCCATCGTGTGGATGGTCATCCTGGCGTTGAAGAACGCCGAGGAGCAGACCACCACGTACTTCCAGTTCAGTCCGAGCTGGTCGAACTTCGCCACCGTGCTGTCCGACAAGGGCACTCAGATGACGAGCGTCGACTTCAAGTCGGCGATGCTGACCAGCCTGATCAACTGCGGCGGGGCCGTCATCGTCTCGCTGGTCATCGGCATTCCGGCGGCGTACGCGGCGGGACGCTGGAAGTACAAGGGCAGCAACGACTTGATGTTCCAGATGCTGTCGTTCCGGTTCGCGCCCGAACTCATGGTCATCGTTCCGCTGTTCGTGATCTACAACCAGATCGGGCTCTTCGACACCAAGGTCGGGATGATCTGGGTGCTGCAGCTGGTCACCATGCCGCTGGTGGTGTGGATCCTGCGGTCCTACTTCGAGGACCTGCCGGAGGATCTGGAGCAGGCGGCACTGCTCGACGGCTACAGCCGCACCAGGGCATTCGTCATGGTGGCGCTGCCGATCGTGCGTCCCGGTATTGCGGCTGCTGCCCTGCTCGCCTTCATCTTCGCCTGGAACAACTACGTCTTCCCGCTGATCCTGGCCGACAGCAACGCGGGCACGGTGACCGTCGCCATCACCAAGTTCCTGGGCGGCGGCGGACAGGCGTACTACAACCTCACCGCAGCGGCAGCCATCATCGCCGCCCTGCCACCACTCATACTCGCGCTCACCATCCAGAGATATCTGGTGCGGGGCCTGTCCTTTGGGGCGGTGAAAGCCTGATGGCCACCGTGTCGCTCAACGGTTTGTCCAAGTCCTACGGGAAGACGCAGGCGGTGCGCGACCTCTCCGTCGACGTCGCAGACGGCGAATTCTTCGTCATCCTCGGGCCCAGTGGGGCTGGGAAGACGACGACGCTGAAGTCGATAGCCGGCCTGGTCGACGTCGACGGCGGATCCGTCACGATCGGCGGCAACGACGTCACCCTGGTGGAGCCCTACCACCGCAACGTGGCGATGGCGTTCGAGAGCTACGCGCTCTACCCGCAGAAGACGGTCAGCGAGAACCTGGCGTCGCCGTTGAAGTCGGGGCGGACGGGCAAGTACACCGACGCGCAGCAGAAGGAACGCATCGACCAGGTCACCACCACGCTGGGAATCAACCACCTGCTCAAGCGCTTTCCGCGGGAATTGTCCAACGGTCAGCGGCAGCGGGTCGCGCTCGGTCGGGTGCTGGTGCGGCCCGCCGACGTCTACCTGCTCGACGAGCCGCTGAGTCACCTCGACGCGAAGCTGCGGGCGGCGATGCGGGCCGAGCTCAAGCAGCTCGGCGCCATGTCGAAGACCACCACGGTCTACGTCACCCACGACTACCAGGAGGCGCTTGCCCTCGGTGACCGCATCGCGGTGCTGCGGGAGGGCTCGCTGGTGCAGATCGGCACCCCCGAGGAAATCTGGCGCAGTCCCGCCGACACGTTCGTCGCCCGTGCGCTCGGGCAGCCGGAGATCAACCTGTTCGACGGTGAGGTCGAGGACGGCCGAATGCGGCTCGGCGGCGGCGCGTTCGACGTGCCGGTGCCCGCCGGTGTCGACGTCCGTGGGGGAGACCGCGTTCGAGTCGGACTGCGGCCCTGCGACATTCACGTCGTCGCCGGTCCAAGCCAGGACGGCTCAGCGCCGAGACTGACCGGCACGGTCACCCTCGCCGAGCGGCTCGGCCGCAACATCGAGCTGACGGTTGACATGAGCGGCGAGCAGCTGATCGTGCTGTCCTCGGGGCGCGAAGGAGTCGAGGAGGGCGGCCAGGTCTCGATGACCGTGGCCGAGCAGGACATTCACGTGTTCGCCGCTGGCGAGGGTGACACGCGACGATTGGGCGCGGACCACGAGACTCTGGAGGCAGCACAGTGACCACCACGACAGCGGCCCCGAAGACCACCACCGCCCAAAGCCTCACCCTCACCGACCTGGTCAAGACCTACATGGCGAAGGGGCGGGAGAGCTTCGCCGCGGTGAAGGGCATCAACCTCGACATCGCGCCGGGTGAGCTGATCGCCCTGCTTGGGCCCTCGGGTTGCGGCAAGACCACGACGCTGCGGATGATCGCCGGGTTGGAGACGGTGACCAGCGGGTCCATCAAGATCGGCGATCGGGAGATCTCGCAGCTGCCGGCGTCCAAGCGCGGAATCGGGGTCGGCTTCGAGAGTTACGCGCTGTACCCACCGATGTCGGTGCGCGAGAACCTGCTGTACGGACTGAAGGCCCGCAAGGTCAAGGGTGCCGAGCAGATGGTGTCGTCGATCAGCACCCGTCTGGAGATGGACGATCTGATGGACCTGCGCCCCGCGGGGCTGTCCAGCGGTCAGAAGCAGCGCGTGGCGCTGGCCCGTGCGCTGGTGCGCAACCCACCGGTCCTGCTTCTCGACGAGCCGCTCAGCCACCTGGACGCCTCGGCCCGCCAACGGGTTCGACGTGAATTGAAGGTTCTGCAAAGGGAATTCGGCTACACCACGATCGTCGTCACCCACGACCAGGTCGAGGCGCTGTCGTTGGCCGATCGCCTCGCGGTGATGGATGCCGGTGTCGTGCAGCAGTTCGGCACCCCCGACGAGGTGTTCGACGACCCGGCGAATCTGTTCGTCGCCCAGTTCGTCGGTGAACCGCAGATCAACGTGGTCCACGGCGTGGTGAGATCCGACGGTGGCCGGGTCCGGGTCGAGATCGGCTCGGGCGCAGGGTCGTTGGAGACCACCGTGACCGGCGTGGCCGACGGCACCGAGGTCGCCGTGGGCATTCGCCCGCAGGACGCGACGATGTCGGCCGGTCACGGGACGGGGTTGCGCACCACCGTCGCGTACTTCGAGCACCTCCTCGAGTTCGGCCTGGCCACCACCACGGTGGCAGGCGTGGAGGAGGGCATCGTCGTCCAGACGCCCGCCCAGGAACGCTATGAACCCGAGCAGGAGGTCGTCATCGGTGCGCCGCCGGAGCGGGTGTACCTTTTCGACACCGACACGGGAGAGCGATTGCGATGACGAAGCTGTTCAACGACCCTGCCCGGTTTACCGAGGACATGCTCGTCGGGTTCCTCGACGCCAACGCCAAGTACGTCACGGGTGTCCCCGGCGGAGTGGTAAGGGCGAACCAGACTCCGCCGGGCAAGGTCGCCGTCGTCATCGGCGGCGGCTCGGGGCACTACCCGGCGTTCTGTGGAACGGTCGGGCCGGGCTTCGCCGACGGTGCCGTGGTCGGCAACATCTTCACCTCGCCGTCCGCCGAGGACGCTGCGTCGGTGGCGCGCGCCGCCCACAGTGACGCGGGCGTTCTGCTGACCACCGGCAACTACGCCGGTGACGTGATGAACTTCGGCCTCGCCGTCACCCAACTCCGCGGCGAGGGAATCGACGCACACTACTTCGCGGTGACCGACGACATCGCCAGTGCGCCGGCGGGGGAAGAAGTCAAGAGGCGCGGTATCGCGGGCGACTTCACCGTGTTCAAGTGCGCCTCGGCCGCCGCCGAGGACGGCCTGGACATCGCCGGCGTCATCCGTGTCGCGGAATCCGCCAACGCCGCCACCAGAACCCTCGGCGTCGCGTTCGACGGGTGCACTCTGCCCGGAGCCGACGCCCCGCTGTTCACGGTGCCCGACAAGCAGATGGGTGTCGGCCTCGGAATCCACGGTGAGCCCGGGGTGCGCGACGAGCCGATGCCGTCGGCCGCCGACCTCGCGGTGACCCTCGTCGACGGCGTGCTCGACGACCAGCCGAAGACCGATTCGCGGCGGATCGCGGTGATCCTCAACGGGCTTGGCCGCACGAAGTACGAAGAGCTGTTCGTCGTATGGGGCACGGCGTCGCGACTGCTGCGGGAACGCGGCTACGAGGTCGTCGAACCCGAAGTCGGCGAACTGGTCACCAGCCTCGACATGGCCGGCTGCTCGTTGACGGTGATGTGGCTCGACGACGAACTCGAGAAGTACTGGACGGCGCCGGCCGACAGCCCGGCGTACCGCAAGGGTGTTGCGGCGCAGTCCGATTCCGGTGAGCGACGCACCGACGCCGCCGCCGACGCGGCCGCTCCCACGCAGGACGTGGCTGAGCTGGCCGACGACGACGGACGGGCAGGCGGGCGTTTCGTCGTCAAGGCGCTCGACGCCGTCGCGGGCATGCTCGCCGGTGTCGAGGAAGAACTGGGCCGCATCGACGCCGTCGCCGGTGACGGTGACCACGGTCGCGGCATGGTCAAGGGATCGTCGGCGGCCCGCGCCGCAGGGTCCGCCGCCGCCAAGGGTGGGGCGGGCCAAGGTTCCGTCCTCGCTGCGGCGGGGCGGGAGTGGGCGGCAAAGGCGGGCGGTACGTCCGGAGTGCTGTGGGGCGCGTTGCTGACCGCCGTCGGTGGCCGCCTCGGCGACACCGGGCGACCGGACTCCGAGACCGTCGCGGTGGCCATGCGCGACGGGTACGACGCACTCATCCAACTCGGCGGCGCCTCGCCGGGGGACAAGACGATGCTCGACGCCATGCTGCCGTTCGTCGAGGAATTGCAGCGTCGGGTGACCGACGGCGAGTCGTGGCAGACTTCGTGGCGGGCTGCCGCCGAGAAGGCCACCGAGGCCGCTCGCGCCACCGCGGACATGAGACCGAAGGTCGGCAGGGCCCGACCGCTCGCGGAGCGCAGCGTCGGAACCGCCGATGCCGGTGCGACGTCGTTGGCGATGATCGCCCACACCGTCGCGGATTGCTTCGCACGTAAATCCGAGGGAGAGACATCATGACCGGACTACGGATCGTCGTCGGCTGCGACGACGCGGGATCTGAATACAAGGAAGCACTCAAGGCGGACCTGCAGGCCGACGACCGCGTGTCCGAGGTCACCGACGTCGGTGTCGGCACCGACGAACACACCGCCTACCCACACGTCGCGGTGGCCGCCGCCCGGCTCGTCGCCGAGGGCAAAGCCGACCGTGCGCTACTGGTGTGCGGCACCGGTCTCGGCGTGGCGATCAGCGCCAACAAGGTGCCAGGAATCCGGGCGGTCACCGCACACGACGGGTTCTCGGTCGAGCGGTCCGTGTTGTCGAACGACGCGCAGGTGCTGTGCTTCGGGCAGCGGGTGATCGGGCTCGAGCTGGCCCGGCGACTGGCCCGCGAATGGCTCGGCTACGAGTTCGATCCGACGAGCGCCTCGGCCGACAAGGTCAACGCGATTTGCGGGTACGAATCCGAGTCCGTCGCGCGCTGATATTCGCGGCTGGCGGTTTGCGCCGAAATTGGCTGCGTCAGCCACTTGCCATTTTGGAATTTCCCGGGCGTCTAGCTGCGGTTTCAGCTTCGCAGTAGAAACTCAGCGACCAAAGGTGCCGCTGACGTGCGGAACGGGTTCCTGCCGCGTCTGTGAACTCGGCGGACGACGCCCACACGAGTTGTTTGCCGCCGGTAGTCACGGCAGCGAATTCACGGCAGAATGCCGGTAGCTGGCCTCAATGATGTGGAACGATTGTCGTCAATCGCCCAACGTGAGGGCCACTAGCTGCGAACGGGAGGTCGCTTTGTCAACGCACATGCGCATTGCGGCGACCCTCGGCGTGCTCTCGACCAGTTTCATGATCGCCGGTGCGGGTGGCGCGGTCGCGGCAGCCGACACGGAAGCCAGCGGTTCGACGAGCAGCCCGTCCGCCGGCCCCACCCGCGACCCGGTCAGGACGTTCGCCGACAACGTGCGCAAGGCCGTCGAGAACTCGCTGCACGGCACGGTGCAAGGCGTCACCGGCACGCTCAGCACTCTCACCAAACCGGGTCACCTCCCGTCGAGCATCCCCGCGTCGCCGAAGACGACGTTCGGCGGCAGCCCCACGGTGTTCGGCACCAGTCCGGTCACCACCCCGGACTCCGAGGCCACGGAGGAGACCCCGCCAGAGGCCCCGTCGGTGGACCCCGTACCCGTCGAGGAACCGACCGTGCCCGTGGTGACGGCGCCCGTAGTCACGGTGCCGACGGCGCCCGTAGTCAACCCCAAGCCGGTGAAGAATCCAGCGGAGCCGGTGACGAAGGCCGTCACCTCCGTCACCTCGTTCGCCAACTCGGTCTTCGCGGTCCCCGGCGTCGTCGCGTCGCTTCCCACTTCGGCCACGCCGGTGTCGGACTTCCTCGCCTCCATCCAAAACGTGGTCACCTCGGCCGGTAACGCGGGCACCTCACTCACGGAGCTCCCGTCCGATCTCGCCGGACTCCTCCTGCCCGGCGTTTCGGAGACGACACCGTCCATCGGTGCGTCGACCGGCCTGAGCCGGACGACCAGCGTTCCGGCGCCCGCACCAGGGACGCCCGTCTGGTCGGCGCTGCCCGAACTCCCAGGGCTGGCCGTGGCGCCGATCCATCCCGTCGTCGCCGTGCCCGCAGCGCCCGTGATTCCGTTGGACGTCGCGACCAGCGGCCCGGCCAGCATCCCCGTCGCCGAGACACCGCCGGCGAGCATCCCGGAACCGTCCGGCAAGAGCGACGTGCTGACCCAGGTGGAGCACGCCATCGGCGCGTTCGTCGCCACGGTGTCGCTGACCGCCTTGGCCGCCGTCGCGCTGCCAGGGCTGCTCGGACTGCTCACCACCTGCGCCGCGGGCGTTCGAGTCGGCTACCGGCAGGCCAAGGCGGCGTCCGCGCTCCCGCACACGGCCATCTCGCGGTTCGTCGGCTCCGGGCCAATCGGCGTCGTGCGCTCCAGCTCCCAGGTCGAGATGCGTTCGCGCGCATCGCGAGTCGCCCGTCCCGCCCCGGTTCCCGCGGAACGCCCCACCGAACGCACCGGCACCCTGCGGCTGCTCGACAAGGCCGTCTGACCGCCGCCTCGCGGCCCATCGGCACCACCTCCGAGGTCAACTCGTCACCTGGCGTGCATTGACACGTCACGCTGTGATTGCTCAGGCGCTGTCCTGCTGAAGCACCGTGGCCGCCATGAGCACCGCCTCCGTACTCATCGCCGCTGATCAACCCACCGCCGGATCGTCCAACGCCTCGACGACGACGCCGCGCTACACCCTCCTGCTCTCCACCGACCCCACGCTCGTCGACGACGCCCAGCGCCTCCGTCACGAGGTGTTCACCTCCGAGCCGGGTTTCGACCTCGTCGGACGCGCTGACGGTCGAGACTCCGATCGCTTCGACGAATACTGCGACCACCTCCTGGTCAGGGAGGACCACTCCGGCGAACTCGTCGGCTGCTACCGGATGCTGCCGCCGCCCGGCGCGATCGCCGCAGGCGGGCTCTACAGCGCCACCGAGTTCGACGTCGCCGAGCTCGATTCGTTGCGACCGTCCCTGGTCGAGATGGGCCGCGCAGTGGTGCGCGAGGACCACCGCAACGGCGGCGTCGTCCTGCTGATGTGGGCGGGCATCCTGGCCTACCTCGACCGCAGCGGATACGACTACGTCACCGGCTGCGTGTCAGTGCCCGTCCAGGGCACCCCGGAGGAAACCCCTGGCTCCCACATCCGTGCCGTCCGCGACTTCGTGCGCAAACGCCACGCGTCGCCGTTCACCGTTCACCCGCGTCGACCGGTCGTCCTGGACGGCAAGGGACTCGACGACATCGAGCCGCCCGCCAGGACGACCCTCCCGCCGCTGATGCGCGGCTACCTCCGGCTGGGCGCCGAGGTGTGTGGCGACCCGGCCCACGACCCCGACTTCGGCGTCGGCGACTTTCCGGCGCTGCTCGACAAACGCAACGCCGACGTCCGCTACCTGCAGCGCCTGCGTTCGGTGTCGCAGGCGAGCGAGATGTCCGACGGGATGGGCCGATGAGTAGTCACTCGGTCGTCGAAAGTCCCTGGCTGCCACGGGCGTCGTGCGACGCGTCGTGCGTCCGCTGCGACGCCGTCCATGGCGCGCGTCGCATCGTGGTGGCCGTGCGCACGTCCGTCCGCGTCGTGTGTGCGCTGCTGGTGCTTCCCACCGCGGTCCTGCTCGCACTGCCCCTGCCCGGTAAGGCGCGGGCCCAGCGCCTGTACTGCCGACTGATGCTGCGGTGCCTCGGAGTCCGGGTGAGCACCTCGGGCGGTCCGATTCGCAACCTCAGCGGCGTGCTGGTGGTCAGCGGTCACGTGTCCTGGGTCGACGTGTTCGTCATCGGCGCGGTGCTGCCCGGCTCGTTCGTCGCACGGGCGGACTTGGTCGAATGGCCGGCGCTGGGCGCCCTCGCCCGCCTCATGAAGGTGATCCCGATCGAGCGGGCCAATCTGCGCCGACTGCCCGAGGTCGTCCGCACCGTGGCCGACCGGCTGTCCAGCGGGCAGACGGTCGTCGCGTTCCCCGAGGGGACGACGTGGTGTGGCCTCGCCTACGGCACGTTTCGGCCCGCGATGTTTCAAGGGGCCGTCGACTCCGGACGGCCGGTACAGCCGCTGCGGTTGACCTATCACCACCGGGACGGGCAGCCGTCGACGATCCCCGCCTTCATCGGCGACGACTCGCTGTTGGAGTCGGTGCGACGGGTCGTCACCGCTCGCCTCACCGTGTGCCAGGTGCGTGTCCAGTCCTTGCAGTTGCCGGGCGACGATCGCCGCGACCTGGCGGCCAGATGCGAGGCCGCGGTGCGCGGGGAAACGCTGCTCGAGGCCCGGCCGGTCCACGGGCGTGCGCTGGTCGCCTGACACCGACCGCCCTGCCGGTATCCTTGACGGGCCATGACCGCCGTCTACCTGGATCACGCCGCCACCACCCCGATGCACCCCGCCGCCGTCGAGGCGATGACGGCGGCCTTGGCGACGGTCGGCAACGCATCGTCGCTGCACACCACGGGTCGAGCGGCCCGTCGCCGGATGGAAGAGGCGCGCGAGACGTTGGCCGGGGTCCTCGGCGCACGGCCCTCCGAGATCATCTTCACCGCGGGCGGCACTGAGAGCGACAACCTCGGCGTCAAGGGCATCTTTTGGGCTCGGCGCGACGCCGACCCCAAGCGTCGTCGGATCATCACCTCACCGGTCGAGCACCACGCGATCCTCGACGCGGTGGAGTGGCTGGTCGAGCACGAGGGCGCCGAAGTGACCTGGCTGCCCGTCAACGCCGACGGAGCGGTCGCCACGACCGCCCTTCGGGAGGCGTTGGAGACTCACGACGACGTCGCGCTGGTGACGGTCATGTGGGCCAACAACGAGGTCGGCACCATCATGCCGATCGCCGAACTGGCCGCCATCGCCTCCGAGTTCGACGTACCGATGCACAGTGACGCCATCCAGGCCGTTGGTCAGCTGCCAGTCGACTTCGCCGCCAGCGGACTGTCCGCGATGAGCGTGGCCGCCCACAAGTTCGGCGGTCCCACCGGTGCGGGCGCCCTGCTGCTGCGTCGCGACACCGCGTGTGTGCCGCTGCTGCACGGCGGCGGCCAGGAGCGCGACGTTCGCTCCGGCACCCCGGACGTCGCAGGCGCGGTGGCGATGGCCGCGGCAGCACAGGTGGCGGTCGACGGCCTCGACGCCAATCGGGCCAGGATTTCGGCGTTGCGGGACAAGCTCGTCGACGGCGTGATGGCGTCGATGGACGACGTCGACCTCAACGGCGCCGACGGTGATGCGCGGCTGCCGGGCAACACCCACTTCACCTTTCGCGGCTGCGAGGGCGACGCGTTGTTGATGTTGTTGGACGCCAAGGGAATCGAGTGTTCCACCGGTTCGGCCTGTACGGCAGGCGTCGCGCAGCCGTCACACGTTCTGATCGCCATGGGCGCCGACCCCGTCAGCGCGCGCGGCTCGCTTCGATTCTCGTTGGGGCACACCAGCACTGACGCCGACGTCGATGCCGTGCTCGCCGTGCTGCCCGCGGCGGTGGACCGGGCCCGGCAGGCTGCGTTGGCCAGTGCGGGACAGAAGTAGCATGCGCGTCCTCGTTGCGATGAGCGGTGGCGTCGACTCCTCGGTGGCCGCCGCGCGGATGGTCGACGCCGGCCACGACGTGGTCGGGGTTCACCTCGCACTGTCGTCGGCGCCGGGCACGTTGCGCACCGGCTCCCGTGGGTGTTGCTCGAAGGAAGACGCAGGTGACGCCCGCCGCGTCGCCGACATCCTCGACATCCCGTTCTACGTCTGGGACTTCGCCGACCGTTTCAAGGAAGACGTGATCGACGACTTCGTCGCGTCCTACGCGCGCGGCGAGACGCCCAATCCCTGTGTGCGGTGCAACGAGAAGGTCAAGTTCTCGGCGCTGTCGGCCCGCGCGCTGGCGCTGGGCTTCGACGCGCTGGCCACCGGTCACTACGCCCGCCTCGTCGACGGCCGCCTGCGCCGCGCCGTCGACGGCGACAAGGACCAGTCCTACGTCCTCGGCGTCCTGAACGCGCATCAGTTGGCGACGGCGATGTTCCCGATCGGGGACACCCCCAAGCCCCGGATCCGTGAAGAGGCCGCCGAGCGTGGCCTCGCCGTGGCCGGCAAGCCGGACAGCCACGACATCTGCTTCATCCCGTCGGGGGACACCAAGGCGTTCCTCGGCGCGCGGATCGGTGTCCGTCGCGGTGCCGTCGTCGACGCGGGCGGCACCGTCCTCGCCGAGCACGACGGCGTGCACGGGTTCACGATCGGGCAGCGCAAGGGTCTCGGCATCGAAGGACCCGGTCCCGACGGACTCCCCAGGTACGTCACCGCGATCGACGCGGAGAGCGGCACCGTGCACGTCGGCGGCGCGAGCGATCTCGACGTGTGGCGTCTGGTCGGCGAGCGGCCGGTGTTCACGGCCGGTTCTCCGCTGGACGGACCCGTGGAGTGCGAGGTTCAGGTTCGGGCGCACGGGGGCATCGCGGCGGCCGTCGTGGAGGTCCGCGACGGCACCCTGGTCGCCGCACTGCGCAGTCCGCTGCGGGGCGTCGCGACCGGTCAGACGATGGTGCTCTACCGCCCGGATCCCGAGGGTGACGAGGTCCTCGCGAGCGCGACGATCGCGGTCGCCGACCGGCAGCGCTAGCCGGGGATCCGTTCCAGGATGTTCGTCATCACGATGTCGGGCACGGACGGCGGATATGCGCAGAACGTGACCTCGACGAGTACCACCGACTTCAGCCGGTAGTCGCGGCCGCATTCAGTGCTGGTGCGGGTGCGGATGGCGTCGGGCCCGGCCGTCCACTCGCCGACGTACCCGGCGGTCGACGATCCGCACGCGTCGACCCGTTCGACCAGGCCGTCGAATGCCCCGCGCGCCGACGCGACGTCCCGGTACGCCCCCGCGCCCTGTGAGATCAGCGCCCCCCGGGGTGGGTTTTGATAGGTCGTCTTGTGGAAGTCCTCGAGCTCGGGTCCGAAAGTCTGCGTCTCGGCGAAGAGCCACGCGCACTGAGGCGGGACGCGGTCGGCCAGCACGCCGACGTCGACCGGAGACGTGCCGTCCATGCTCGGTATGACCGTGAGATCGTCGCCGCCACCGGTGATCGCCCGCATCTGGGTCTTGGCGAGCAGCACGTCGTCCGCGTCGACTGCGGACCGTGACGGTTCGTCGAATCCCGGCGCAGAGGCCACGGGAGTGCCTGCGACGGTGGTGGTGCACCCGACCGCGAGCACGGCCGCGCAGAGCGCCAGCAGCACCTTCGGGCGAGACGCGGACATGCTCGACGGTAACTCGTCCACCCAGCGATCGAATACTGTTGGCCGCGTGAGCGTTTTCGCCGCGGCAACCGGCATCGGATCTTGGCCAGGCACGACGGCGCGTCAGGCCGCCGAAGTGGTGGTGGGTGAGCTGCATACGCTGACCCACCTCGTCGAGCTGCCCGCCCGTGGGGTCGGCGCGGATCTGATCGGCCGGGCCGGCGCCCTGCTCGTCGACGTCGGCATCGACACCGTGCCCCGCGGCTACCGGCTGGCCCCCGGCCGAAGCGCCGCCTTGCGCCGCGCGGTGAGCCTGCTGGACGAGGACGTCGACGCCCTCGAAGAGGCTTGGGAGCGGGCCGGTTTGCGAGGCGGCTCGCGGACCGTCAAGGTGCAGGCGCCTGGTCCGATCACGTTGGCGGCACACCTCGAACTCCCCAACGGACACCGCGCGATCACCGACCCCGGTGCAGTACGCGACCTTGCGGCAAGTCTCGCCGAAGGCATTGCGCTGCACCGGTCCGAGCTCGCGCGTCGGCTCGACGTGCCGGTCGTGGTGCAGCTCGACGAGCCGACGCTGCCCGCCGCGTTGGCCGGGCGCCTGACCGGGGTGACGAGCTTCTCGCCGGTGCATCCAGTCGACGAAGCGGTGGCACAGAGCCTTCTCGACGGGTGTGTCGAGAGGATCGGCGGCGACGTCGCACTGCACTGCTGCGCGCCGAACCTGCCGTGGAAGATGTTGCAGCGCAGCGGTTTGGCTGCCGTTTCGGTTGACGTCGGCACACTGACCGCCGCGGACCTCGACGGTATCGGCGAGTTCGTGGAATCGGGTCGCGTGGTGATGCTCGGGGTGATCCCTGTGCAGGCGCCGGACCGTCCAACCTCACCGCAGGAAGTGGCCAAGGCGGCGGCGTCGATCACCGACCGACTGGGCTTCTCCCGCGAGGTGCTGCGCGACCGCACCGGCGTCACCCCGGCGTGTGGCCTCGCAGGCGCGACCGAGCAGTGGGCACGTACCGCCGTCGAATTGGCGCAGAAGGTTGCCGATGAGATCGACCAGGATCCCAGCGCGGCGTAGTGTTTGCTCAGTTACACCCGATCGGTCGAGGAGGGCCGTGGCCAAGTCGACGATGCGCCTCGCGGCCGGTGTCGCCCTAGCGTTGGCGATCACCGTGGCCGGTGGCCCCGGCGCGGTCCTTGCCGCTGCGGATCCGGGATCTTCGGGATCGTCCCATGGCCACTCGCGCGACGGTGGCCATTCGCGGTCAGATTCTCGTGCTGATTCCCGTGGCTCCCACGGCTTCGGCGGCTCCCGGCACGACAGCGGCCCCCGACACGACCGCGGCCCGCGCGGCGGCGATTACCGCGACCGCGACGAACGCGGCAATTCCCGCGGCGAGCGCGCGCGGGACAATCCCGGCGTCGTCGAGACTGCGGCCCCGACGGCGTCGCGCGGAGTCGTCTCCGCTCCGGCGCTCGCTCCCGATGTCCCCGCGAGCGCGCCGCAGAAGCCCGTGCGAACGGGACGTGCGGGATTCAGGCCCGTCGTGCCCGCCGCGGCGGTCGACGCGCCGCGCGTCGTCGTCGGCAACGGGCGGACATCCGAGGCGCGCGTCGAGACGAGTTTCGTGCCGACGCAACCGCTTCCCGTCGCGGTGGCCCCTCGGCTGCTCACACGGGTCGCCCCACCCGTCGCGCCGCCGCAGCCCGTGACCGAGCAAGCCGTGTCCGTACCGGAACCGCGATCCGAACCGCCCGCGGCGGCGCTGTGGGCGAAGGTGAAGCCGGCCTGGCCCACCGGCGCGATCTTCGGCATGGCCGGTTTGCTGCTGGCACCGATCGCCGGGATGTGGCTGGGACACCGGCAGGCGCGCGCGGCCAAGTCGGCCTCGCAGCTGGTCAGTCGCTAGCTCACGGCTTCGCCGCGTACAGCTGGATGAGGTTGCCGCACGTGTCGTCGAATACGTCGACCATGCCCTCGCCGACGTCCACTGGCGGCTGAGTGAAGACGACGCCACGTTCGACCAGGCGGCGGTACTCCGCGTCGAGGTCGTCGACGACGATGCTCGTCAGATGAATTCTCACGGGGTCCGCAGATCCTTTCGCAGGATCTTGCCGGACGCGGACTTCGGAATCGCGTAGATGAAGGCCACCTGCCGAACCTTCTTGTAGGGGGCGACGTGCTCGGCGACGAAGTCCATCACCTCGCGTTCGGTCAGCTCGGCACCGGACACCTTGACGACGAACGCCTTTGGGATCTCCTCACCCGAGGCCGAGTCGGTGACGCCGATGACGGCGGCATCGGCGACGGCGGGGTGGGTCAGCAGCACCGCTTCGAGTTCGGCGGGCGGCACCTGATAACCCTTGTACTTGATGAGTTCCTTGAGCCGGTCGACGATGTAGACGCACCCCGACGAGTCGACGCGGGCCACGTCGCCGGTGTGCAGGAACCCGTCGTCGTCGATGGTCGACCGAGTGGCCTCCTCGTTGCCCAGGTACCCGGGCATCACGTTGGGGCCCTTGAACCAGAGCTCGCCCGTTTCGCTGAGTCCCGATGCGGGAGGATCGATTTCGGCGCCGGACTCGTCGACGATCTTGCTGACGGCGTTCGGCACGGTCCACCCACACGAGCTCAACGGAGCCACGGTGCCGACCAGGTCCTTGCCCCCGTCGAAGGGAGCGACGTGGCTGACGGGGCTGAGCTCGCTCATCCCGTAGCCCTGCACGACCTGGCAGCCAAGCCGCTTCTTGACCGCGCTGCCGAGCTCCTCGTCCAGCGGTGCCGCCCCCGACATGATGCCGCGCAGACTGGACAGGTCGTACTGCTCGACGAGGGGATGCTTGGCCAGCGCGACGGCGACCGGGGGAGCGATGAAGGCGTAGGTGCACCGGTGCGTCTGGATGTTGACGAGGAACTCCGTCAGGTCGAAGCTCGGCATGATGACCAGGCGCGCACGGGCGTGCATCGCCGCATTCAGAAGTACGGTCATGCCGTAGATGTGGAAGAACGGAAGCACTGCGAGGATGCGGTCGTCGGCGCGCATTCCTTGCAGCGGACGAATCTGCGCGACGTTGGCCGCGAGATTGCGATGCGTGAGCATCACGCCCTTCGGATTGCCCGTCGTCCCGGAGCTATAGGGCAGCACCGCAAGGTGAGTGGACGGGTCGAAGGTCACCTCCGGCGCGGGCAGTGCGGGGCCGAGCAGGTCGTCTGCGTTGGGATGGCCGTCGGCGGCTTCCCCGGGACCGTCGAGCACGACGACCCTGTCGGCGGTCAGCCCGATCGAAGTGGCGCCGTCGGCGGCCTGGGCCACCAGCGGTGTCACCGTGACGAGCATCGACGCCTTCGCGTCGGTCAACTGCTTGGCGATGTCCTTCGCGGTGAACAGCGCATTGATGGTGGTGGCGGTGGCGCCGGCCCGCAGAATCCCGTGAAACGCGATCGCGAACGCCGAGCTGTTGGGGGCCAACAGACCCACGACGTCGCCGACGCCCACCCCGCGGGCAGCGAGGGCTCCGGCGAACGCGTCGACGCGCGAAATCATCTCGCGGTAGGTCGTCTCGACACCGGTCTTGGCGTCCACCAACGCGATGCGGTCGGCGTCGGCGTCGTCGAGGTCGGCGAACAGGTACTCGTGGAGGCTGGTGGTGGGAACGTGGACCTGGGGGAAGGGGCTCGAGAAACTCATCGTGCCTCCGATCGAACCACGGCCGGGCGCTCACCGGTCGGCGTTCGGTGCGCCACGGCGTGCCCAACTCGCGGGGGCCGTGACAGTGGACCCTCCCCCCAGGGGCCCACTGCCACGGAGGTCAGGTCGGAAAACCATTCCCCCGTGAGCAGAAGCTACCCGAGGAAAAGGCGTGTTACCAAGGCTTTTTGTAACGCGAATATTCGGTGCAAGAATTTCGTGGAGGGCCCGCGTGACATTTAGATCTTGATTGAATTCGCCGTGTATTCGTACCGTCCGACACCGGCAATGTTCGGTGAACTCGAATGGGTGACGTCACCGCGCGGTGACGGCGAATCACCCGGTGCCGTTCGCGTGTCATTCTGCACATAGCTGCGAGGGCGTCATTCCGACGTTCCCGCCCGCGTGGGCTCGTGTCGGACGCGCGGATGCTTTGCGATTCGGGTTCGAATTGGTCGACGCGTCGGCACAGCAATCGTGGGTTCGTAGCTATTGCGGCGGAAGAATCCGCGCCGCGGCGATCGCAGCACTTACCTGACACCGGGTGCATCATTCGCCATTTCGCGACGGCGCGGCGACGGCGTTCGGCGCCGATGGAAAGCAGGGTCGAAGAATTTCCACCGACGAAACAATCGACGCATGGGAATGGCGTCACAATCGGCGGTCGTGCCGCCATTCTTCGGTGACCGGTCGCTCGTCGAGGGCGGAGACCATCCGCGCCGGCGCGACGAGCCGAAAGGACGCGTCGACGAGCTCGCGCACCTCGTCCCAGTCGACGGCCGCCACGGTGAAGTCGAGGCCGAGCCACCCGGCCACCCCCACGTAGGCCGGGTAGAAGAACCGCTCGTCGCGTTGAAGTGCCGCGCGGTCGGAGTCGTCGACCTTGACGATCACGCAGTGGGGAACGCCGACCATGTCACCGGTCTCCTTCGAGCTGCCGCCGTACATCGCGAACATCTTGGTGACGAAGAACGCCGGCCTGCCGTGCGAGACCTTCTCGTGGGCGCCGGGGAACGCGAGGGCAATCGCGCGCAACTCGGCGAGTCCCGGATCGTCGTCGTGGAACACGAGCGGGTGCGGCACGCCGCCAGCCTATCGCCGCAACGGAGCCACCGGACGTGGTCGGAGACGTCGCGATCCCGTTGTCCGGCAACGCCTTCCCCGCGTCGTGACGGCCCGGGCGGCCGGGGTCGCCCCGAGCGGGGCGGACACGTCGGACCTCTCCGATAACCTCACCAAGGTGAGCTCACCTGATGCCGACGTCCGTCGCGAATGGCAACAGCTGGCCGACGACGTGCGCGGTCACCAGTTCCGCTACTACGTCAAGGACGCACCGATCGTGTCCGACGGGGAGTTCGACCGGCTGCTCGGCGAGCTGAACGCCCTCGAGGAGCGCTACCCCGAGCTGCGGACACCCGATTCGCCGACGCAGCTCGTCGGGGGAGCGGGTTTTGCGACCGACTTCAGTGCGGCCGACCACCTCGAACGAATGCTGAGCCTCGACAACGTCTTCAACCCCGAGGAGCTGGTGGCCTGGGCGGCACGGCTGACCGGTGAGATCGGCGCCGACCCCGAGTTCCTGTGCGAACTGAAGATCGACGGCGTGGCGCTCGCTTTGGTGTACCGCGACGGCGTTCTGGTCCGCGCCGCCACCCGCGGCGACGGACGCACCGGCGAGGACGTGACGCTGAACGCGCGCACCATCACCGACATCCCGGAACGCCTGACGCCCAGCGACGACTACCCGATCCCGAAGGTGCTGGAGGTGCGTGGCGAGGTGTTCTTCCGCCTCACCGACTTCGAAGACCTCAACGCCGGGCTGGTGGAGGAGGGCAAGGCGCCGTTCGCGAACCCGCGCAACAGTGCCGCCGGCTCCTTGCGGCAAAAGAATCCCGCGGTGACGGCGCGGCGCAAACTGCACATGATCTGCCACGGTCTCGGCCGCATCGAGAGCACGGCGGGTTTTCCGTTCGCCACGCTGCACGACGCGTACCTCGCGCTGAAGGCCTGGGGACTGCCGGTGTCGGACCACACCACGCGGGTCACCGGCATCGACGCGGTCGCCGAGCGGGTCGTCTACTGGGGTGAGCACCGCCACGACGTCGAGCACGAAATCGACGGCTTGGTCGTCAAACTCGACGACGTCGCGCTGCAACGGCGGCTGGGTGCGACGTCCCGCGCCCCGCGGTGGGCGATCGCCTACAAGTATCCGCCGGAGGAAGCCACCACCAAGCTGCTCGACATCCGCGTCAACGTTGGTCGTACCGGGCGCGTCACGCCGTTCGCCTACATGGAACCGGTGAAGATCGCCGGCTCGACGGTCGGGCTGGCGACGCTGCACAACGGCTCCGAGGTCAAGCGCAAGGGCGTTCTCATCGGCGACACGGTGGTGATCCGCAAGGCAGGCGACGTCATCCCCGAGGTCCTCGGCCCGGTGGTGGACGTGCGCGACGGCACCGAGCGCGAGTTCGAGATGCCGACGAACTGCCCCGAGTGCGGCACCACGCTCGCGCCAGCCAAGGAGGGCGACGCCGACATTCGGTGCCCCAACTCGCGGACGTGTCCGGCGCAGCTGCGTGAGCGGGTGTTCCACGTGGCCGGACGCGGCGCGTTCGACATCGAAGGACTCGGCTACGAGGCCGCGATCGCGCTGCTGCAGTCGGGCGTGATCACCGACGAGGGCGACCTGTTCGACCTGACCGAGGACGACCTGCTGAGCACCGAGTTGTTCACCGTCAAGGGCGGGGTGATCTCGGCCAACGGGAAGCGTCTACTCGCCAACCTGGACAAGGCCAAGCAGCAGCCGCTGTGGCGCGTGCTGGTGGCACTGTCGATCCGCCACGTCGGGCCGACGGCGGCCAGGGCGCTGGCCGGTGAGTTCGGCAGCCTGGACGCCATCGAAGCCGCGACCGAGGAGCAACTGGCGGCCAGCGAGGGCGTGGGTCCCACGATCGCGGCCGCGGTGATCGACTGGTTCACCGTCGACTGGCATAGCGCCATCGTCGCCAAGTGGCGGGCGGCTGGCGTGCGGATGCACGACGAGCGCGACGAGAGCGTCGCGCGGACGTTGGAGGGCCTGTCGATCGTGGTGACCGGATCGCTGCCGGGGTTCTCGCGCGACGAGGCAAAGGAAGCCATTCTGGCGCGTGGCGGCAAGGCGGCCGGCTCGGTCTCCAAGAAGACCGCCTACGTGGTGGCGGGCGACGCGCCGGGCTCCAAGTACGACAAGGCGATCGAGCTCGGCGTCCCGGTGCTCGACGAGGACGGCTTCCGTCGACTTCTGGAGAACGGCCCCGACCAGGATTGATCGCCGGCGTCCGGGGAAAGCCTTCGGAAACGACTTCGAGGAGACTGACGATGGCGGCGATCTGCGACACCTGCGGCAACCACTACGACAAGGCGTTCACGGTGACGTGGGCCGACGGCCGCACCGCGACGTTCGACAGCGTGGAATGCGCCGCGGCTCAACTGGCGCCAGAATGTGCGCACTGCGGGTGCCGCATTCTCGGCCATGGCATCGAGACCGAGGACGCGATCTTCTGCTGCGCCCACTGCGCTCGCAAGGACAGCAACGCCGACGTCAACGACCGCTATCCCGTGCCTGCCGGGGGCTGACTCCCTAGCGCAGGATCGTCGCGACGATGCCGCTGAGGTAGCCCAACCGGGCCACCTCGGACGGCCGGAAGGCAGGTCCGCCGGGGCGGCCGAGTACGACCGCGGTGTCGTGGTCACCCAGGGGTGCGGCGGCCAACGTGGTGTCGAAGTCCCGCCACACCTGCGGAATCCACTCGGCGGTGCCGTCGAGGGCCTCGGCGTGCTGCAGTGGCAGCCAGGGCGCGGAGGTGGCCGCAGTCTCGGGCACGCCGTGGCTGCCCGCCACCATCCGCACCCCGTCGGCACCGAGCCGCATGACCATGCACCAGCCCACGCGCAGCACCTTGGGAGCCTCGTCCACCAGCACCTGCAGCTTGTCCTGCTTGCCGGGTGCGGCCGCGATGTGGTCGATCAACTCCAGCTCGCGGTGGGCCTCCAGCAGACCGGTGTGCGGTCGGATGCTGTCGACGTAGACGCCGGTGAGCTTCTCGGCGGCGGTGATGAGCATGTCCGGCATGGCGCCCAGCGGTAGCTCGACGACCAGGTCGTCGACTGCGTAGCCGGCGGCGCGTTCCACGACGTCGAGGGACAGAATGTCCGCGCCGACCGAGCCCAACGCCACGGCGAGGGAGCCCAGGCTGCCCGGCCTGTCCTCCAACTCGACCCGCAGCAGATATGACGGCACGGGCAACACTGTTTCACGGAGGGTGGGAGCGGAGCGACTCGAAAGCCGGACCACGTCGCTCCCGGCAGGCTCCGGCGCGGGCCGTCGACCGCGGTGACTAGGCTTCGGTGTCGTGTCGCAGATCTCGCGGGACGACGTCGCCCACCTGGCACGTCTGGCCCGTCTCACCCTGACCGACGGCGAACTGGATGGTTTCGCCGGCCAACTCGACGCCATTCTGGAGCACGTCGGCCGGATTCAGGCGGTCGACGTGACCGGTGTGGAAGCCACTGACAACCCACTGAAGGACGTCAACGTGACCCGGCCCGACGTCGTCGTGCCCAGCCTCACCCAGGAGCAGGCGCTGGCGGCTGCCCCCAATGCCGTCGACGGTCGGTTCGCGGTGCCGCGCATCCTTGGGGAGGAGCAGTGAGCGAGTTGATTCGTCTCGACGCGGCCACCCTCGGCGCCAAGATCGCCGCCAAGGAGGTCAGCTCGACCGAGGTCGTCACGGCGCACCTCGAGCAGATAGCCAGCACCGACGGCGAGTACCACGCCTTCCTGCACGTCGCGGGCGATGCCGCGCTGGAAGAAGCGGCCAAGGTCGACGCCGCGGTCGCGGCCGGCGACACGTTGCCGTCGCCGCTGGCCGGCGTCCCGCTGGCGCTCAAGGACGTCTTCACCACCGTCGACATGCCCACCACCTGCGGCTCGAAGATCCTCGAGGGCTGGCGTTCGCCGTACGACGCGACGGTCACCGCGCGGCTGCGGGCGGCGGGCATCCCGATCCTCGGCAAGACCAACATGGACGAGTTCGCCATGGGCAGCTCGACCGAGAACTCCGCCTACGGTCCGACCCGCAACCCGTGGAACGTCGAGCGCGTGCCCGGTGGCTCCGGCGGTGGCAGCGCCGCGGCGCTGGCCGCGTTCCAGGCGCCGCTCGCCATCGGCTCCGACACCGGTGGTTCGATTCGCCAGCCGGCGGCCCTGACCGCCACCGTCGGCGTCAAGCCGACGTACGGAACGGTGTCGCGGTACGGGCTCGTCGCCTGCGCCTCGTCGCTCGACCAGGGCGGGCCATGTGCGCGCACGGTGCTCGACACCGCGCTTCTGCATCAGGTCATCGCCGGTCACGACGCTCGCGACTCGACCTCGGTGGACGCGAGGGTGCCCGACGTCGTCGCCGCGGCACGGGCGGGCGCGGTGGGCGATCTCACCGGTGTCCGGGTCGGCGTCGTCAAGCAGCTGCGCAGCGGAGAGGGTTACCAGCCCGCGGTTCTGGATTCCTTCAACGCCGCCGTCGAGCAGCTCACCGCACTGGGTGCCGAGGTCAGCGAGGTCGACTGCCCGAACCTCGACTATTCGATGGCGGCCTACTACCTCATCCTGCCGTCGGAGGTGTCGAGCAACCTCGCCCGGTTCGACGCGATGCGCTACGGCCTGCGCGTCGGCGACGACGGCACCCACAGCGCCGAAGAGGTGATGGCGATGACGCGGGCCGCGGGCTTTGGTCCAGAAGTCAAGCGCCGCATCATGATTGGCACCTACGCCCTGTCGGCGGGTTACTACGACGCCTACTACAACCAGGCGCAGAAGGTACGCACGTTGATCGCCCAGGATCTGGAGCGGGCCTATCAGAGCGTCGACGTCCTGGTCTCGCCGGCCACGCCGACGACGGCGTTCCGTCTCGGTGAGAAGGTCGACGACCCGCTCGCGATGTACCTCTTCGACCTGTGCACGCTGCCGCTGAACCTGGCCGGGCACTGCGGAATGTCGGTCCCGTCGGGGCTCGCCGAGGACGACGGATTGCCCGTCGGCCTGCAGATCATGGCGCCCGCACTCGCCGACGACCGGCTCTACCGCGTCGGTGCGGCCTACGAGGTGGCCCGCGGTGCGCTGCCGTCGGCGATCTGACGGGGGAAGATAGGGGCATGCGCACGCGAGGAGCAGTGAGTTAGATGCGGATTGGAGTGCTCACCGGAGGTGGCGACTGCCCCGGGCTGAACGCCGTCATCAGGGCCGTCGTGCGGACGTGCGACGTCCGGTACAACTCGTCGGTCGTCGGGTTCCTCGACGGCTGGCGGGGTCTGATGGAGGATCGCCGCATCCAGCTCGCGAACGACGATCGCAACGATCGACTGCTCAGCAAGGGCGGCACGATTCTCGGTACTGCGCGGGTCAACCCCGACAAGCTGAGGGCCGGCCTCGACCAGATCAAGCAGACGATGGAGGACAACGGGATCGACGTGCTGATTCCGATCGGCGGCGAGGGCACGCTCACGGCGGCGCACTGGCTGTCGGAGGAGAACGTCCCCGTCGTCGGCGTGCCGAAGACCATCGACAACGACATCGACTGCACCGACGTGACCTTCGGCCACGACACGGCCCTCCAAGTCGCCACCGATGCGATCGACCGGCTGCACAGCACGGCGGAATCGCACCAGCGGGTGATGCTCGTCGAGGTGATGGGTCGCCACGCCGGGTGGATCGCGCTGAGCGCGGGGCTCGCCTCCGGCGCGCACATGACGCTGATCCCGGAGCAGCCCTATGACGTCGAAGAGGTCTGCCGGCTCATCAAACAGCGCTTCGTCCGCGGTGATTCGCACTTCATCTGCGTCGTCGCCGAGGGCGCCAAGCCCGCCGAGGGGTCGATGCACTTGCGCGACGGCGGAATCGACGAGTTCGGCCACGTGAAGTTCACTGGCGTGGCGCACCAGTTGGGCGTCGAGATCGAGAAGCGGATCAAGAAGGAAGTGCGGACGACCGTGCTGGGCCACGTGCAGCGCGGTGGCACCCCGACCGCCTACGACCGGGTGCTCGCCACCCGGTTCGGCGTCAACGCCGCCGACGCAGCGCACTCCGGCGAGTACGGGATGATGGTGTCGCTGCGTGGCCAGGAGATTGGCCGGGTCCCGCTGGCCGAGGCCGTCAAGCAGTTGAAGCTGGTGCCGCAGGGCCGGTACGACGACGCCGCCGAGTTCTTCGGCTGACCCCGCCTTCCCGCGAGCAGACGCAAAGGGCCCTGGATTGGCCTGTTTCAGGGCCTTTTGTGTCTGCTCGCGAGGAGAGCCGACCCACTAACTAGGATCGAATCATGACTGTCGCCACCGCCGAACTCATCGACTACGACGAGGTCATCTCTCGCTACGACCCCGTGATGGGCATGGAGGTCCACGTCGAACTGTCGACGGCGACCAAGATGTTCTGCGGTTGTGCGAACAACTTCGGCGCCGAGCCGAACACCAACGTCTGCCCGGTGTGCCTCGGGCTTCCCGGCGCGCTGCCGGTGGTCAACGCCGCCGCCGTCGAGTCGGCGATCCGCATCGGCCTCGCGCTGAACTGCTCCATCGCCCCGTGGGGTCGCTTCGCGCGCAAGAATTACTTCTACCCGGACCAGCCGAAGAACTACCAGATCAGCCAGTACGACGAGCCGATCGCCGTCGACGGCTACCTGGACGTTCCCCTCGACGACGGCACGACGTGGCGAGTGGAGATCGAGCGCGCGCACATGGAGGAGGACACGGGCAAGCTGACGCACCTCGGCAGTGCCACGGGTCGCATCGCGGGCGCCACCACGTCGCTGCTCGACTTCAACCGGGCCGGCGTTCCCCTGGTGGAGATCGTCACCAGGCCCATCGAGGGTGCGGGAGCGCGAGCTCCGGAGATCGCCCGCTCCTACGTGACGGCGCTGCGGGATCTGTTGCGCGGCTTGGACGTGTCCGACGTCCGGATGGATCAGGGTTCGATGCGCTGCGACGCGAACCTGTCCCTCAAGCTCACCGGCGCTCCCGAGTTCGGCACCCGCACCGAGACCAAGAACGTCAACTCGCTCAAGAGCGTCGAGGTGGCCGTCCGCTACGAAATGCGTAGGCAGGCAGCCGTTCTCGACGCAGGTGGCGAGATCATCCAGGAGACCAGGCACTTTCACGAGGACGGGTACACCAGCGCCGGACGGCGCAAGGAGACCGCGGAGGACTACCGGTACTTCCCCGAGCCCGACCTCGAGCCGGTCGCGCCGAGCCCCGAACTCGTCGAACGGCTGCGGGCCACCATCCCCGAGCTGCCGTGGCTGCAGCGCAACAGGATTCAGCAGGACTGGGGCATCTCCGACGAGGTGATGCGAGACCTGGTGAACAACGGGGTCATCGATCTGGTCGCCGCCACGGTCGCCGAGGGCGCATCGAGTGAGGCCGCCAGGGCGCTCTGGGGCAACTTCCTGGTGGAGAAGGCCAACGAAGCGGGGGTGACGGCAGCCGAATTGGCCATCACGCCCAAACAGGTCGCCGCGGTGGTCAAGCTCGTCGACGAAGGCAAACTGTCGAACAAGTTGGCGCGTCAGGTGATCGAGGGCGTGCTCGCCGGTGAGGGTGAACCCGAGCAGGTGATGACCGACCGCGGGTTGGCCGTCGTGCGCGACGACTCGGTGATTCAGGCCGCAGTCGACGAGGCGCTCGCCGCTAACCCGGACATCGCGGACAAGATCCGCGGCGGCAAGGTGCAGGCTGCCGGCGCGGTGGTCGGCGCGGTCATGAAGGCCACCAAGGGTCAGGCCGACGCCGCGCGGGTCAGGGAACTGGTGCTGGCCGCCTGCGGCGTGCAGGGCTGACGGACGCGCCAGCCCGGTTGCCCGGGGCCGGCGCCCACCGGCGGCTAGGTGTTCTCCGCGTTGGTGCGGGGGAATCCGCCACCCTGCGGGAAGAGTGGGAACACGACGTCGTCGACCTTGTCGGCGTCACCGGAGGTCCGGTTGATCGTGCCACCCCAGACGTTGCCGTCCGGCGAGAGCTTCAGGGCCCATGCGTGCCCGTGGGTGTCCTGACGGACCACTTCTGGGTCACCGGTGACGGCGCCGGTGTCGGGTGCCATGCGGATGGCGACGGTCTGCTTGGTGTTGACCATGTTCACCAAGACGCTGCCGTCGGTGACGGCGCACCCGGCGATCCCCGGCTTGTCCGGCCACGTCCACACCGTCGACACGACGGAATCCTTTGTGATGCGCTGCAGTCGGTCACCGGTCGGTGTCCGATCGGTGACGTATTGGGAACCGTCCGCCCGGTCGATGCACAACCCGCCTGCGCCACCGATTCCACTGAGCGCGGTCGTCGGGGGAGCCTGGTTCACGGTCGTCGGCTGCTCGATGCGGATCAGCTTGCCGGCCAGCGAACTTGGATCGGATGCCAGGGCGGGGTCCCCGGCGTCGCCGGTGAGCAATTCCAGCGTCGTGGGGCTGGTGAACATCAGCGCACCCATGTTGTTGGTGGCGCCCTTTGGGATGCCGGTCAGGATCGGCTTGGGAACGTCACCGTCGGCGATCCTGACGATGCGGTTGTCCGACGGTGTGCTGACGTAGGCGTACATCAGCTTGTCCTGCGAATAGGTGGGGGAGAGCACGATGTCCATCAGCCCGCCGTCGCCGGACGGGTCGACGGGAATCACCATCTTGACCTTGGGTTCTGCGTTGGTGGCGATTTCCTTCACCGCGCCGGTCGTCCGCTCCGCCACCAGCGCCGACTTGCTGTCCGGGCCCATGATCAGACCGCTGGTGCTCTCCAGGCAGCCCTGCATGACCCCCTTCGCGTCGCAGACCTTCGGGAAGGGCTGGGCGGGCAGCGGAGGCGGCGGGGGCGGCTCCTCGCTCGGGGGAGGGCCCATCTCGGGTTGGGTGGTGAACGGCTGGGACTGGTTGTCGTCGAAGCGGGCGCAGCCCGACCCGACCAGCAACGCCGCGCACAGCAGCACCAGGACACGTCGCGTCGGCCGCTGCACACTCATGCACGCCAGATTACGGATCGCCGGGCAGTGCGCGCCACGTCGGTGGCCGGTCGCGGGGTCACGGCTTGGGCAAGATCGGTGCAAATGCGCCGCGCCAATCCACGATTCGCAGGTAACTAGCACTTACGCTGGAAAACGTGACCAGTACTTCTCACGATCCGCGCGCGTGGCAGAGACCTGAAGACTCCGCCGCGCGTCCTGCGTCGGCGCGCCTGGTCGACCCGGAGGACGACCTCCCCTCATCGACCTATGCGGGCGACTTCGAGACCACCGCGATCCCGCGGTACGACTCGAACACGCCCAACCCGGAGCACTCCGGCTACGGACTGCTCAACGAGCCCGAGCCGCTGCCCTACGTCCAACCCGCGAACAGGCAGCCGGCGCAGTCGGTCGAGCCGACCGAGATCGAACCCGACACGGGCTTCGGCACGTCCGACCAGGCGGGCCGCAGGGGTACCCAGGACCTCGGCTTGATGGTGCTCCGCGTCGGCCTCGGTGCCCTGCTGATCGCACACGGTCTGCAGAAGGCGTTCGGGCTGTGGGGCGGTCAGGGCCTCAACGGTTTTCAGCAGTCACTGGTGGACATGGGCTACCAGCACGCCAACATCCTGACCTACGTCGGCGTCGCAGGCCAGATCGGCGCAGGCGTGCTCTTGGTGCTCGGACTGTTCACCCCGGTAGCCGCCGCAGGAGCGGTCGCCTACCTGATCAACGCCCTGCTGGCGGCCGTCGCGGCGCAGCCGGACCGTGGCTACTTCGCGTTCTTCCTGCCCGACGGGCACGAGTACCTCGTCATGCTTCTGGTCCTCGCCGCCGCCCTGGTGCTGACGGGCCCGGGCAAGTACGGCTTCGACGCGGGTCGTGGCTGGTCCCGTCGCCCGTTCGTGGGATCGGGCGTGGCGCTGGTGCTCGGCATCGGCGTGGGAATCGGCGTGTGGGTGCTGCTCAACGGCGCCAACCCGCTCGCCTGAGACCTACTCGTACGGGTTGGGCACGCGGCCGTCGGTGGCGGCCGTCAACTGCGGCAGCGTCGCGAACGTCACCGCGGGCAGCCGGACGTCGGAGCCGTCCTTGAGATGCGCCGACGCCCATGCGCTGCGGTCGAAGCGCAATCCGTCGACGTCCTCCCACTGAACCGTCCGGCTGCTGACCAATGAGCGTGCCGTGACGGTGTCGCGGTCCGCGGTGGTGCGGTAGCGCGCGACCGCGAACGACGCCACGATCGGAAGAACCAACAGCACGGCAAACCACGTGGGATTGGCGAGCACCAGGGCCAGGACTCCCAGCAGCAGGAAGCCGACCGCGAAGTGGGCCATCGGCGAAATCCTGATGACGACCGGGGCCGGGGACGCGGAAGCGGGGGAAGGACTCACGTGGTCATCTTTTCAGTCATCTGCGAGCCGGTGACCGTCGCCCCGTTGCTCGCCCGCGGGCCGAGGCGACGGAATTTGACCTTTGAGCAGTATGGAGGCTACCGTCGCGGGTATGAAGACCGTCTCGATTCTCGTAGTACTTGGTTCGCGCGTTGGAGCGTAACCCGACTGAGTAACCAGTCAGAGCCTACGAGCCGACGCGCAACCCTCGTGCAGCATCCGCTGACGGGGGTTTTTTGTTGCCCGAGAACATGATTAGAACCGCACCCCAGACCCGCACCACCCCAATGAGGACGTAGAGGACATCGTGAGCGCACCGACCACGCGACCACCGGAGCCGGGCACCCGAGCCAACGGCACGCCGGCAGTTGCAAACCCGCCCGCACCGCAGCCGAGAAAGGTTGCCCCGCAACAGATGACGGGTGCCCAGGCCGTCATCCGCTCGCTCGAAGAACTCGACGTCGACGTCATCTTCGGCATCCCAGGTGGCGCCGTGCTGCCGGTCTACGACCCGCTGTTCGACTCGATCAAGCTCCGGCACGTGCTGGTGCGTCACGAGCAGGGCGCCGGACACGCCGCCAGCGGATACGCCCACGCCACCGGCAAGGTCGGCGTGATGATGGCCACCTCCGGTCCCGGCGCCACCAACCTGGTGACCCCGCTGGCCGACGCGCAGATGGACTCGATCCCGGTCGTCGCGATCACCGGCCAGGTCGGCCGCGCGCTCATCGGCACCGACGCCTTCCAGGAAGCCGACATCTCGGGCATCACGATGCCGATCACCAAGCACAACTTCCTGGTTCGCAACGGCGACGAGATCGCCCAGCAGATCGCCGAGGCGTTCCACATCGCGCGAAGTGGACGTCCCGGGGCCGTTCTCGTCGACATCCCCAAGGACGTGCTGCAAGCGCAGTGCACGTTCAGTTGGCCGCCGAAGATCGACCTGCCCGGCTACAAGCCGAACACCCGCCCACACAGCAGGCAGGTGCGCGAGGCCGCCAAGCTGATCGCGGCGGCCAGCAAGCCGGTGCTGTACGTCGGCGGCGGCGTGATCCGCGGGGAGGCCTCTGACGAACTGCTGGAGCTCGCCAACCTGACCGGCATCCCGGTGGTCACCACGCTGATGGCGCGCGGCGCGTTCCCCGACAGCCATCCGCTGAACCTCGGCATGCCGGGCATGCACGGCACCGTCGCGGCCGTCGGCGCCCTTCAGAAGAGCGACTTGCTGATCGCGCTTGGCACCCGGTTCGACGACCGCGTGACCGGCAAGCTGGACTCGTTTGCCCCCGACGCGAAGGTGATCCACGCCGACATCGACCCGGCGGAGATCGGCAAGAACCGTAATGCCGACGTGCCGATCGTGGGTGACGTGAAGAACGTGATCGCCGACCTGCTCGACGCGCTGCGGCGCGACGGCACCGACTCCACGACGCTCGACCTGGACGAGTGGTGGGGATACCTGCACAACGTCCAGGAGACGTTCCCGTTGAGCTACGGACCGCAGAGCGACGGCAGCATGAGCCCCGAGTTCGTCATCGAATCCCTGGGCCGCATCGCCGGTCCGGATGCGGTGTACGTGGCGGGCGTTGGGCAGCACCAGATGTGGGCCGCGCAGTTCATCAAGTACGAGAACCCCAAGACGTGGCTCAACTCCGGTGGTCTCGGCACGATGGGCTACGCCGTGCCCGCCGCCATGGGTGCGAAGTTCGCCCGTCCGGAGGCCGAGGTCTGGGCCATCGACGGTGACGGGTGCTTCCAGATGACCAATCAGGAGCTGGCGACCTGTGCCGTCGAGGGCGCACCGATCAAGGTGGCGCTGATCAACAACGGCAACCTGGGCATGGTGCGGCAATGGCAGACGCTGTTCTACGAGGAGCGCTACAGCCAGACCAACCTGTCCACGCACAGCCACCGCATCCCGGACTTCGTCAAGCTGGCCGAGGCGCTGGGCTGCGTCGGATTGCGTTGTGAGCGTGCCGAAGACGTCGAGGACGTCATCAACCAGGCGCGAGCCATCAACGACCGTCCGGTGGTGATCGACTTCATCGTCGGCGCCGACGCCCAGGTGTGGCCGATGGTCGCCGCGGGCATGAGCAACGACCAGATCGAAGCGGCCAGGGGAATTCGGCCCCTGTTCGACGATCAGGGCAACGAGGGACACGCCTGATGAGCGATTGCGCGAAGAAGAGAGCAGCCTAATGGCCGTCAAGACCCATACCCTGTCGGTGCTCGTCGAGGACAAGCCGGGCGTGCTCGCACGCGTGGCGTCGTTGTTCTCGCGGCGCGGCTTCAACATTCAGTCGCTGGCCGTCGGTGCCACCGAACAGAAGAACCTGTCCCGGATGACGATCGTCGTCTCGGTGGAGGACTTCCCGCTCGAGCAGATCACCAAGCAGCTCAACAAGCTGATCAACGTGATCAAGATCGTCGAGCAGGACGAGGACAATTCGGTCTCTCGGGAACTGGCGCTGATCAAGGTCCGCGCCGACGCGGCCACCCGCGGGCAGATCATCGAAGCGGTGAACCTGTTCCGGGCCAAGGTCGTCGACGTGTCTGCCGAGTCGCTGGTGGTCGAGGCCACCGGGACGCCTGGCAAGCTGGAGGCGCTGTTGGCGCTTCTCGAGCCCTACGGCATACGAGAGATCGCACAGTCCGGCATGGTGACGCTCGCCCGCGGACCGCGCGGCATCTCAGGCGTCAAGTAGTCAACCGTTCGCAACGAAGTAGAGACCAGGAAGAGCAAGGTGGCAT
Source organism: Mycobacterium sp. AT1 (assembly GCF_002043095.1). Classification (GTDB taxonomy): domain Bacteria; phylum Actinomycetota; class Actinomycetes; order Mycobacteriales; family Mycobacteriaceae; genus Mycobacterium. The sequence continues at coordinate 86,432 of NZ_MVOC01000059.1, forward strand.
TACACAATGGCAGTTGAGATGTTCTACGACGACGACGCAGACCTGTCGATCATCCAGGGACGCAAGGTCGCCGTCATCGGCTACGGCAGCCAGGGGCATGCGCATTCGCTGTCGCTGCGTGACTCCGGCGTCGAGGTGAAGGTTGGCCTCAAGGAGGGCTCCAAGTCCCGCGACAAGGTGACCGAGCAGGGCCTCGAGGTCGACACGCCCGCCGAGGTCGCCAAGTGGGCCGACGTCATCATGTTGCTGGCACCCGACACCGCGCAGGCAGAGATCTTCAAGAACGACATCGAGCCGAATCTGGTGGCTGGCAACGCCCTGTTCTTCGGGCACGGCCTGAACATCCACTTCGACCTGATCGAACCGGCCGACGACATCACCGTCGGCATGGTCGCCCCGAAGGGACCGGGCCACCTGGTCCGCCGTCAGTTCGTCGACGGCAAGGGCGTGCCCTGTCTGATCGCCGTCGACCAGGACCCCACCGGCGAGGGCCAGGCGCTCGCGCTGTCCTACGCCGCTGCCATCGGCGGCGCCCGCGCCGGCGTCATCAAGACGACGTTCAAGGAAGAGACCGAGACCGACCTCTTCGGTGAGCAGGCCGTGTTGTGCGGCGGCACCGAGGAATTGGTGAAGGTCGGCTTCGAGGTCATGGTCGAGGCGGGCTACGCCCCCGAGATGGCCTACTTCGAGGTGCTGCACGAGCTCAAGCTGATCGTCGACCTGATGTACGAGGGCGGCATCGCCCGGATGAACTACTCGGTGTCCGACACCGCGGAGTTCGGCGGCTATGTCTCCGGTCCCCGTGTCATCGACGCCGACACCAAGGAGCGGATGCGCGGCATCCTCAAGGACATTCAGGACGGCACGTTCGTCAAGGCGCTCGTCGCCAACGTCGAAGGCGGCAACAAGCGGCTCGAGAAGCTCCGCGCGGAGAACGCCGAGCACCCGATCGAGGTGACCGGCAAGAAGCTGCGCGACCTGATGAGCTGGGTCGACCGCCCCATCACCGAAACCGCTTAGCGGGTCAGATCTCGGCGCGTAAACGCTCGCTCAGCGATCGTTTACGCGCCGAAGTCATGTCTGGGCCAGGAGGCGGTCGGTCAATTCGACCGGATGCGACAGCATCGCCATGTGCCCGCCGGGGGTGCGCTCGGGTACGACGCCCAGCCGGTCGGCGACGACGCCGCGCATGAAGTCCTCCGGAAAGAACCTGTCGTCGGCGAACAGCACGAACCGTGTCGCGATCCGGGGAAGCTCCGAGGCCGGCCACAATGCGACCGTCGGCGTATCCGACTGGCCGCGTGGCACTTCCTCGGCGACGACCGCGGGGTCGACGCCGTTGTAGTACAGCTCGTTCTCGTCGTCCGGGTCGTACCCGCCTGCCAGGGCAGCCGCGCGTTGGGCGGCACTGCAATTGGTGGCGTCCCACCAGTCGGCCGGCCGTTCGCCCGGCCGGGGGATCATGGCCGAGACGTAGACCAACGCCGACGCCCCCACTCGGGAGCAGGCGAGCGCCCCGGTGAAGCCACCGAAGGAATGGGCGACGACGACCGGCGGCTCGCCGTCGTCACGATGCTGCGCCACCACGGCGTCGGCGTACGCGTGGAGGTCGGCCGAATCTTCCTCGCACGGCAGTTCGACGGCGATCCCGCGGTGCCCGCGACGGTCCAGCTCGTCGACCACGAAGCGCCAGCACGACGGATCGCATGCGGCACCGGGCACCAGAAGGAAGATCGTCACGGGGCCAGGCTGGGGAGCGTCGTGAGTCCGAACTCGCGGCGTAGCACGGTGCGCGCCGCGTAGTAGCCGGCCATGCCGTGCACGCCAGTGCCCGGCGGCGTGGCAGACGAGCAGAGGTACGCCTTCGGGATCGGCGTGGTCCACGGGTCGAGCCGGAGCGTCGGGCCGATCATGGCGCCGAACAGGGTCGCGCCGCCAACGATGATGTCACCGCCGACGTAATTGGCGTTGTGGGCCGACATGTGGGCAGCCGGCACACAGCGTGCCGCCACCACCAGGTCCCGGAAGCCGGGCGCGGCCCGCTCGAACATGGCGGTGATCGTCTCGACCAAATTGGCCGTCGACCCCGACGGGACGTGGGCGTACGTCCACAGTGGCCGCCGTCTCTGCGCGTCGACGCGGGACGGATCCGACAGGTGCGGAAGGGATGCCAGCGTCATCGGCCACTCGGCGTGGCGACCCGCGTTGACCTCGCGTTCGGCCAGGGCCATCTGGGCCCGGCTCCCGCCCATGTGCACCGTGGACGCCCGTCCGACCCGCTCGTCGAGCCACGGAATCTCGCCGGAGAGGACGAAGTCGACCTTGCACACGCCGGGTCCGAATCGATAGCGGCGCAACGCCTTTGCGTACCGGGGCGGAACGGCGTCGCCGTAGACGTCCAGCAGCGCCGTCGGCGCGGTGTCGTAGACCACCACACCTGCCGGGGGAGTGGTCACCGGCTCGCCGACCACCAACTCCCCGCCGTGGGCGCGCAGGTCCGCGATGAGCGCGTCGGCGATCGTCTGGGTGCCGCCGACCGGCACGGGCCACCCCGCCGTATGTGCCACCGTGCCGAGCATCAACCCGGCTCCGCTGTTGACCGGGGACGGCATCGTCGAGATGGCATGTGCGCCAACGCCGGTGAACAACGCCCTGGCGTCATCGCCGCGGAGCACGCCCCAGGCCGGGCTGCCCTGGGCCAGCACCCTCAGCCCCGTGCGCACCGTCGTCACCAGATCGGGCGGCAGCGAGCGCTTGTCGCCGAGGAAGAAGCCGAGCACCCCGTCGGCGTGTTCGACCAACGGACCGAACAGCCGCCGCCACGAGCCGCCCTCGTCGAGCTCGGCGCACGTCCGGTCCAACGAGCGGTAGGCCACCGCCGCGGGCCTGCCCGGCAGCGGATTGGCGTAGGAGATCTCGGGGGCCGTCAGCTGCACCCCGCGCGCCGCGAGGTCGAACTCGGCGAAGAACGGTGACGCCACCCCAAGCGGGTGCACGGCCGAGCAGACGTCGTGACTGACGCCGGGATATTCGGGATCGGGCATCGTCCGCGCCCCGCCGCCAGCGGTGGACTGCGCCTCCACCACGCGTACGCGGAGCCCTGCCCTGGCGCAGATGACCGCCGCGCTCAGCCCGTTGGGTCCACTACCGACGACCGTGACGTCCATCTAGTTATTACAGCCCACTACTCTGTTCGCGTGAGCCTGCCCGTTGTCTTGATCGCCGACAAACTTGCCGAATCGACAGTTGCCGCCCTGGGAGACCAGGTCGAGGTGCGCTGGGTCGACGGCCCCGACCGCGAAAAGCTGCTTGCCGCGGTCCCGGAAGCCGACGCCCTGCTGGTGCGCTCGGCGACGACGGTGGACGCCGAGGTCATCGCCGCGGCCCCCAAGTTGAAGATCGTCGCCCGCGCCGGCGTCGGTCTCGACAACGTCGACGTCGACGCCGCCACCGCACGCGGGGTGCTGGTCGTCAACGCGCCGACGTCGAACATCCACAGCGCCGCCGAGCACGCGATTGCCCTGATGCTGGCCGCGGCGCGGCAGATTCCGGCCGCCGACGCGACACTGCGCGAGCACACCTGGAAGCGGTCCAAGTTCTCCGGTGTGGAGATCTTCGGCAAGACGGTCGGCGTGGTCGGGCTCGGCCGCATCGGACAGCTCGTCGCTCAGCGGCTGGCGGCGTTCGGCGCCCACATCACCGCGTATGACCCCTATGTCTCGCAGGCTCGCGCCGCGCAGCTCGGCATCGAACTGCTGACCCTCGACGAGCTCCTCGGACGCGCCGACTTCATTTCGGTGCACCTGCCCAAGACCAAGGAGACCGCCGGCCTGATCGGCACCGACGCGCTCGCCAAGACCAAGCCCGGCGTCATCATCGTCAACGCCGCCCGCGGCGGACTGATCGACGAGCATGCCCTTGCCGACGCGATCAAGAGCGGCCACGTCCGCGGCGCCGGACTCGACGTCTTCTCCACCGAACCGTGCACCGACAGCCCGCTGTTCGAGCTGCCCGAGGTCGTCGTCACCCCGCACCTCGGGGCGTCGACCGCCGAAGCGCAGGACCGCGCGGGCACCGACGTGGCGGCCAGTGTGCGGCTCGCGCTGGCTGGCGAGTTCGTTCCCGACGCCGTCAACGTCGGTGGCGGCGTCGTCGGCGAGGAAGTCGCCCCGTGGCTGGACCTGGTGCGCAAGCTTGGGCTGCTGGTGGGTGCGCTGTCCGCCGAGCTGCCGACCAACCTGTCCGTTCAAGTCCGCGGGGAGCTGGCGTCCGAAGAGGTCGAGGTCCTGAAGCTCTCGGCGCTGCGCGGGCTGTTCTCCGCCGTCATCGAAGATCAGGTGACGTTCGTGAACGCGCCGTCGCTGGCCGCGGAGCGCGGTGTCGAGGCCGCCATCACAACCGCCCCGGAAAGTCCCAACCACCGCAGCGTCGTCGACGTGCGTGCGGTGGCCGCCGACGGGTCGACGGTCAACGTGGCGGGCACCCTCTCGGGACCACAGCAGGTGGAGAAGATCGTCCAGATCAACGAGCGCAACCTCGACCTGCGCGCCGAGGGCGTGAACCTCATCGTCAACTACAGCGACGTGCCAGGGGCGCTCGGCACCATCGGTACCAGGTTGGGCGGTGCCGGGGTCAACATCCTTGCCGCGCAACTCAGTCAGGACGCCGACGGTGACGGCGCGACGATCATGCTGCGATTGGACCGCCAGGTGCCCGGTGACGTGCTCGCCGCGCTGGGGGCCGACGTCAGCGCCACGACACTGGAATTGGTGGACCTGTCATGAGATTGGCCGTCATCGCCGGCGACGGCATCGGACCCGAGGTGGTCGACGAAGCGCTCAAGGTGCTCGACGTCGTCACCCCCGGGGTCGACAAGACCACCTACGACGTCGGCGCCCGCCGCTACCACGCCACGGGTGAGGTCATGCCCGACGGCCTGGTCGACGAATTGCGCACCCACGACGCAATCCTGTTGGGCGCCATCGGCGATCCGTCGGTGCCCAGCGGCGTACTCGAGCGCGGGCTGCTGCTGCGGATGCGGTTCGAGCTCGACCACCACGTCAACCTGCGCCCGTCGAAGCTGCACGCCGGGGTCACCAGCCCGCTGGGTGAGGTGGACCTCGACTTCCTGGTCGTCCGCGAGGGCACCGAGGGCCCGTACACCGGCAACGGTGGTGCGATTCGCGTCGGCACGCCGCACGAGGTGGCCACCGAAGTCAGCCTGAATACCGCGTTCGGCGTCGAACGCGTGGTGCGCGACGCGTTCGCACGGGCGTCCAAGCGGCGCAAGCACCTGACCCTGGTGCACAAGACCAACGTGCTGGCGTTCGCCGGCAAGCTGTGGTCGCGCATCGTCGACGAAGTGGGTCGGGAGTTTCCCGACGTCGAGGTCGCCTACCAGCACGTCGACGCCGCCACGATCCACATGGTCACCGACCCGGGACGCTTCGACGTGATCGTCACCGACAACCTGTTCGGCGACATCATCACCGACCTCGCGGCAGCGGTGTCCGGTGGCATCGGGCTGGCCGCCAGCGGCAACATCGACGCGACGGGGACCAACCCGTCGATGTTCGAGCCGGTGCACGGCAGCGCGCCGGACATCGCAGGCAAGGGCATCGCCGACCCCACTGCGGCGGTCATGTCGGTCGCGCTTCTGTTGGCGCACTTGGGTGAAGACGCCGCGGCAGCGCGGGTCGACGCTGCGGTGGCCAAACACCTCGCAACGCTCGACGGTGCGAAGCTCTCCACCTCCGAGACCGGCGACCGCATCGTCGGTCTGCTCTGACCTGATGGCCAGATACTCGGGCTGATCCAAAGGGTGGCTGTGGGCACCACGGAAACCGTTCGCACCCATCGCGATTCGGCGCTTCACCCGGTCCACCTCGACGAGCGGGACTGGCGCTGCAGGGCGAGATCGCCGTTCTGACCAAGAAGGACAACGGGCAGATTCAGGCGGTCAACCAGGCCCTCAACCACGTGATCCAGAACGGCACGTACCGCAAGGCCCTCGATCGCTGGGGGCTCGGCGGCGAGGCGGTCCCGCAGTCGGAGATCAATCCGCCAGGGCTGCCCAAGAAGTGGTGACGACGGTGACCGCGCACCGGTTCGCAGGCAGTGCGATGTAGGTTCTCGTCATGGTGACGCCCAGGCTGCCGTCGATGGTGACGCTCACCCACCAATGCTGGCTGTTCGTCGTCGGATCGGCGTTCTTCGCTGCCGCCACGGTGCCCGGCATGGCCGCCGTGGCTGGTGCCGGTGCGGCCAACGCGCTCTGCTTCGTCGGGTCGTGGTTCTTCACCAGCGCGGCGTGGATCCAGCTGGTCCTGTCCCGGCCCGAGGGCAGTCCCGAGTGGCGTTCCGCCGCCGTCCAATTCGGTGGCACCGTCCTGTTCAACGTCAGCACCGGCGCGGCGGTGTGGGCGCACGAGGTGATGGCCGAGCGGCGGTTGGTATGGGCGCCGGACGCGACGGGATCGCTGGCCTTCCTGGTCAGTGCCGCTATCGGGGTCGTCGCCGTCACTGCGAGCGTCGGTGGCTGGCAGCCGGCGTCCCGGGACTGGCAGGCCCAGTGGGTCAACATGATCGGCTGCATCGCCTTCGCCGCGAGCGCGGTGGGCGCGTTCGTCTACCGGACCGGGAGCGTCGCCGACGTGGCGCTGGCCAACCTCGGCACGTTCATTGGGGCGCTGTGCTTCCTGGCCGCCGCGCTGCTGGTGCTGCCGCGGGGCGGCGCCGTCACGCCGTCCCGGTGACGAATCCGCCGCGATCCACGGCGACGGCGCCGTCCTTGAGCACGAGCAGGATGTTCTCGGGCCTTCCGACGGCGTCGACGTCGGCCAGTGGATCACCGCGCACCACCACCACGTCGGCGATCTTTCCCGCTTCGACGGTACCGAGTTCGTGGTCGAGGCCGCACAATTCGGCTGACGTCCTGGTGCCAGCCACGATCGCCTGCATCGGCGTGAGACCACCGAACCGCACCAGCAAGCCAAGCTCCTGAAGGTTGGTGCCGTGGTTTGGGCTGAGTCCGGCGTCGGTGCCGAGCGCGATCTTGACGCCCGCGGCCGCCGACGCTGCCACCGCCTCTTGGGCCATCCGATGCCAGCGCACGCTCTTCTCGCGCGCCGCGGGCGACACGGTGACGTCCGACATCGTTTCCAGGAGCGTCGGCACGAGAAAGATCCCCTGATCCACCATGCGCTTCCGCAAGGCGTCGTCGAGCTGGTATCCGTGCTCGATGCTCGTCACGCCGGCCTCCACGGCGGCCTCGATCCCGGCGTAGCCGATGGCGTGGGCGGCGACGGACTTGTTCCCGTAGGACCTTGCCTCGGCCACCACCGCCGCGATCATCTCCGTTCGCATGCCAAGCCATTCGGGTTGATCGCTGGGCGAGGCAATGCCTCCGCTCGAGGCGATCTTGAGGACGTCGGCCCCCGCGGCGATGAGCTCCCGCGTGCGACGGCGGGCTTCGTCGACGCTGTCGACCAGCGAGCCACCCACCAGTGGGGTCAAGTCGACGCCGGAGGGCAGGTGAAAGTCGGCGTGCCCGGACGTCTGGCTCATCATGTCGATCGCGACGAGTAGCCGCGGGCCCGCCACCAGTCCGTCGGCTACCGCTTGGCGTACCCCGGCGTCGACGCCCATGAGGTCCCGAGCCGTCGTCACACCGTTGTGCAGCGTGACCCGCAGGCGTTCGACGAGTTGAAAGTAGTGGTAGGACAACGGATGCAGGATCCGATCGAGGGGGAGCCCGCCGGCACCGGGCAGCCCGAGGTGGACGTGGCAATCGAAGAAGCCGGGGCAGATCGTGTTGCCGGCCAGATCGATTCGGGTCGGAGATGCGGTGGAGGTGGAGGTGGGAAGATCCTGCTCGGAACCGACCCAGGTGATCTTGCCCTCGTCGATCAGGACTGCGGCGGACGGCTTCGGGGTGGTTCCGGTGCCGTCTACGAGGGTGGCGTTGTGCAGCAGTAGTGGTGGCATCCTCTTCGACTTCACCAGGCGGCCCGGATCTTGGCAAGGCCTCTCGTCGCTCAGTCCGGCGGCGCGTGATTCCGGAGCGGATCGGCCGCGACGGGCACCAGCGGTAGCGCGATCAACGGAAACAGCGCGCACACGGCGAACGCCAGCGGGAAGCTCGCCATCGTGATCAGTGCGCCGAACACCGGAGGCACGATGCCTGCGGTGAGCAGCTGGCTGGTGTTCTGGGTGCCCAGTGCGCGGCCGCTCCAGAACGGTCCCGCGATTTCAGCGATGGCGGTGAACGCGAGGCCGTTGTCGGAGACCGTTACCACCGATGCGACCACCATCACCGCAATGGACAGCGGGGAACCGAACAGGTCCGTCACCGCCAGCAGGCCCATCGCGACGGCGGCGCCGATGGCGATGGTGCGGACCGGGTGCAATCGCGATCCCACCTTGTCCGACCACCTACCGGCGGCGATTCTGCCCGCCGCGCCGAGGATTTGGGCGAAGGTCACCATCGCGCCCGCCGAGGCCGCCGACCATCCGCGGTCGGTCATCAACCAGACCAGCGTGAAGGTCCAGACCACGCACTGCGGTACGACCAACAGCACCGAGACGGCGTGTATTCGCCACAGGGTCGACGACCCGCGGTACGGGTTCTCGAGATCCTCGGGACACGCCTCGGCCCGAGGTGGCCGGGGTGGGTCCACGACGCCAACCGCACTGACGACGGCGGCCGCAGCACATGCGATCGCGGGGAACAGCAGCGCCGCCGACACACCACTGGCCTGGGCGAGTTGCGGAATCACCAACGCGCCCAACCCGACTCCGAGCGGCTGAGCCGTCTGGCGGATGCCCATCACCAGGCCTCGCTGATGCGGGGGAAACCACCCGACGACCAGCCGTCCGCTTGCCGAGTTGCTGCTGGCAGCCGCCATGCCGCCGAGGAACAGAAAGATGCCGACCGCGACCAGGGAGTCGACCGACGCGGCGGCGAAGGCCGCGGCCGCGGTCAGTGCCGAACCGACGGCCAGCACGACGCGCTCGCCGAACCTGTCGACGAGGTAGCCCCAGGCGATGAGCGTGACGACCATGCCGAAGCTGGGCAGTGCAGAGACCAGGCCCGCCTCGGCGAGGTCGAGGCCTTGCTCGGTGTGCAGGGTCGGGATGAGGAACGCCACCCCGTTGATGAAGACGTTGGCGCACAGCGTCGTGGCGAGTGCGATGACCAACATCGACCACCGGCGTGCGGTCCCGAGCGTGGGTTCGGACATGTCTCCATCGTGACACGGTGATCTCACAATGCCGAATCGTCATCCCACGAAGTGAGACTGGCAAATGAGAATGCCCCTCCTCCGCTGGCTGCGGAGAAGGGGCATTCTCATACGGCGTGAGGTCAGCTCGCGCTGGAGGCTCCCGAGCCCTCGGAGCCCGAGCTGGAGGATCCCGCGGAAGCATCCTTCGTCGTCTTCTTCGTCGAGGCGGCCGGCTTGCCGGTGCTACCGGTCGACGCGGACGTCGACTTGGTGGCGTCGGACGCCGTGCTCGACGATGACGTGCTCGGGGTCGACGAGCTCGTGGCCGACGGTGCCTTGTCGTCATTGGACGACTTGGTGCTCGGCTTGGTACTCGTCGAGGTGCTCGACTCGGTGCCCGTCGACTCGGTGCCCGTCGAGGTCCCGGTCGATTCGCTTTCGCTCTTGGCGGTGTCAGCAGCAGACCCTACCGGCGTGCTTGCCGCCGGTTCCGTGACGGCGGTGGCCGGCTCGGTTGCGGTGGTTGGCTCCGCGGTGGTCGGCTCGGTGGTGACCGCGGCAGGTTCGGTGACGACGGCAGCCGTCGGGGCGGTCGTAACGTCGGTCGCGGCCTCCGTCGTACCTTCCGTCGTGACGCTGGCCGTCGTCGCGCCGGTCTTGGCTGCCGTGTCTCCGACCTGAGCGGCGTCGGTCGGCGCTTCCGTCAGGCTGATCAACGTGGCGGAGCTCGGCAGGCTTGCCGCGGTTGCCGCGGGCGGAAGGGCTGAACTCAGAGCGTTGGCAAAGGTCTTCCGCACGTCCAGCAGGGCGGCAATCAATCCCGAGCCGAAGCCACCCTCGACCAGGGGGCTGAAGATTCCGGTCGTGAACTGCGGCGGGTACCCGTTGAGGAAGGCGTTCGTCACGATGGCGGGGATGTTGGCGAGGGCGTTGAGTGCTCCCGCGACGTCTCCCGCCCGGGCCGCGTCGATCACGGCCTGGCCGGCGTCTCCGAACGAGTAGACCGCGCCGGCGATCGGAGAGATCGCGGCAAGGCCGATTGGCAGGAGGGCGTTCGGAATGGCGGCGACGACGTTGGCGAAGCGCTGGGCGCTGTCGGTGATGATCGACGTCGCCCCGATCAGGCTGATCGCCGGCCCCAGGATGAGCCCGATCCCGGCCTGGAACAGGGTGCCGACCGCCGCGCTGAACTGGCCTGCGGCGAGTTGTTGGGCGGCAAGAAGGGTGGCAGCAGGCAGCGCGGCAACTTGGGCCCCGAGTACACCCGCCGTGCCCTCGAGGGCCGTCGCAAGGGTGGAGGCGTTGGCCAACTGGTTCTTCAGGATCTCCGCCAGGATCGGCGCCGGATCGTTCTGGAACTGGATGCCAAGCGCCGCGACGTTGGCGAAGGTGGTCTGGACGACGGTCACCCATTCGGCGATCGGGTTCGCCAGTGCCGCGAGCTGTACCTCGGCCGAGGACGCGTGGATCGCAGGCAGGTGGATCTCTGGCGGCGGCACCGCGAGCGGCGCGGCGATGAGGGCGCTTGCGCCCACCACCGCGACACCGGCCGTGAGGTAGGACCGAACCGCTACGTGCACTGACATTTTTCTCCCTTTGTCGAACGGACCCCCGTGGCCAGGACCGTAGCGGAACTTACCAACGAGTAAGCACCAAATGGGCGACCAATTTTTCCTGCGAATCCATTGCACGTGATCTGTTCGTTATTGGCGAGGCATCCGTCGATGTAGCTGGTAGTTGCGTCGTAGGAGCCTTTCTCTCGACGTGCAATGGTCCGTCCTGCGAGGTTGTGGGCAGTCCAATTAGCGCTGAACTTACTCGAGGGTAATGAGGTCGGGTTTGCTGGAACTGTCGTGGACGACAATTTTGCCGCCGGCGCCCGCGCGAGATTTTGGCGAAGATTCCGGCGGCTGAAGCGCTCGGTGAACTGGCTCGCAGCGATGTGGGCCGCGGTGGTCGGTGTCCTAGGCTGTGAAAAATGCGCCTCGGTCGAATTGCCAGTCCAGACGGGGTCGCCTTCGTGAGCATCGAGGGTGACGTCGAGAACGGTGCCTTGGAGGCACGGGCCCGCGAAATCGCGGAGCATCCGTTCGGCACTCCCACCTTCACCGGGAGGTCGTGGCCACTTGCCGACGTGCGACTTCTCGCCCCCATCCTCGCCAGCAAGGTGGTGTGCATGGGTAAGAACTACGCGGCTCATGCCGCCGAGATGGGCGGCGTCGCCCCCGAGGACCCGGTGATCTTCCTCAAGCCGAACACCTCGATCATCGGCCCGAACGTGCCCATTCAGCTACCCGCCGATGCCCATCCCGTGCACCACGAGGGGGAGTTGGCCGCCGTCATCGGCAGGCCGTGCAAGGACGTCCCCGCGTCGAAGGCCGCCGAGAACATCCTCGGCTACACCATCGCCAACGACGTCTCGGCACGCGACCAGCAGAAGAAGGACGGGCAGTGGATGCGGGCCAAGGGGCACGACACCTTCTGCCCGGTCGGGCCGTGGATCGACACCGACGTCAACCCCTTCGACCTCGACCTGCGCACCGAGGTCAACGGACAGATTCGGCAACACAGCCGAACCTCGTTGATGATCCACGACATCGGCGCCATCATCGAGTGGGCGTCGTCGGTGATGACCCTGCTGCCCGGTGACCTGATTCTGACGGGGACGCCCGAGGGCGTCGGTCCCATCGAGGACGGCGACACGGTGAGCATCACGATCGAGGGCATCGGTACGCTCACCAATCCCGTTGTGCGCAAGGGTAAGTCATGACATCGCCGACATCTGAGGTGCGAGTCCGGTTCTGCCCGTCGCCGACGGGAACCCCGCACGTCGGGCTGGTTCGGACGGCGCTGTTCAACTGGGCCTATGCGCGCCACACCGGGGGCACGTTCGTGTTCCGCATCGAGGACACCGATGCCGCGCGGGACAGCGCGGAGAGCTACGCGGCCATCCTCGACGCTCTTCGGTGGCTTGGACTCGACTGGGACGAAGGCCCGGAAATCGGCGGGCCGTACGCGCCGTACCGGCAGTCCGAGCGCAGTGAGGTGTACCGCGACGTCATCGACCGTCTCCTTGCCGCCGGTGAGGTCTACGAGGCGTACTCGACGGCCGAGGAGGTCGAGGCCCGCCACGTCGCCGCCGGCCGAAACCCGAAGTTGGGCTACGACAACCACGACCGCAACCTGTCCGACGAGGACCGGGCCCGCTTCGCCGCCGAGGGGCGCAAGCCCGTCCTGCGGCTCCGGATGCCCGACGAGGACATCACCTGGACCGACCTCGTACGCGGCCCGACGACGTTCGCCGCGGGCGTCGTGCCCGACTTCGCGATCACCCGTGGCAACGGGGATCCGTTGTACACCTTGGTCAACCCGGTCGACGACGCGTTGATGAAGATCACCCACGTCCTTCGCGGGGAGGACATCCTGCCGTCCACCCCGCGCCAGATCGCGTTGTACCAGGCGCTGATTCGCATCGGCGTCGCCGACAGGGTTCCCGAATTCGCCCATCTGCCAAGCGTTCTCGGGGACGGCAACAAGAAGTTGTCGAAGCGCGATCCGCAGTCGAATCTCTTCCTGCACCGCGATCGTGGCTTCATTCCCGAGGGTCTGTTGAACTACTTGGCGTTGCTTGGCTGGGGGATCGCCGACGATCACGACCTCTTCAGTCTCGACGAGATGGTGGCCGCCTTCGACGTCGCGAACGTCAACTCCAATCCGGCTCGCTTCGACCAGAAGAAGGCCGACGCGATCAACGCCGAACACATCAGGATGCTCGACGGCGCGGACTTCACCGCCCGGCTGCGTGACTACTTCGTGGGGCACGGCCACGACACGGGTTTGGACGACGCCAGCTTCGCCGAGGCGGCCGCTCTGGTGCAGACGCGCATCGTGGTGCTCGGCGACGCGTGGGATCTGTTGAAGTTCTTCGACGAGGCGTCCTACGGGCTCGACGAGAAGTCTGCGGCCAAGGAGTTGCGCGCCGAGGCAGTACCGGTGCTCGACGCGGCGCTGGAGGGGCTGCAGGCCGTCGGCGACTGGACCACTGCGGGCATCGAGGCGGCGTTGAAGGCGGCGCTGCTGGACGGCCTCGAACTGAAGCCGCGCAAGGCGTTCGGCCCGATCCGGGTGGCGGTCACCGGTTCGTCGGTGAGCCCGCCGCTGTTCGAGTCGATGGAATTGCTTGGTCGAGACCGCAGCCTGGCCAGGTTGCGCGGTGGGCGCGACCACGCTGCCGCCCAGGCGTGAAATCGAGCGCCGAAATCTTTGGTAGTGTGCTCGTCGGTCGGTGATTGCACACGCTGGTTCGCGCCAGCGGGTGTTCGACGGCCACGACGTCTATGACCAGCGGTTATAGACGGCAATTGGGGTATGGTGTAATTGGCAACACAGCGGTTTCTGGTACCGCCATTCTAGGTTCGAGTCCTGGTACCCCAGCCAATTCCGGTAGCTCCGGAGGAGGCGTCGACTGATTAGGTCGGCGTGGTCACCTGAGCTATGCTGACCAACCGGAATTAGTTCTAGCCCCCGTCGTCTAGCGGCCTAGGACGCCGCCCTCTCACGGCGGTAGCGTGGGTTCGAATCCCATCGGGGGTACACACGATGAAGGCGCCTACCTTGGTAGGCGCCTTTCGTCGTCTTCGGGTGTCGGTGGTTACAGCCGACGGGTGAGCGCCTCGGCTGCGGCGAGCAGGTCCGCCGCCCACCGCGCGCCCGGCCGGCGTCCCATTCGGTCGATCGGCCCCGACACCGAGATGGCGGCCACCACGTCGCCACGGGCGTCACGCACCGGCGCCGAGACGCTCGCCACGCCGGGTTCGCGTTCGGCCGCGCTCTGCGCCCAACCGCGCTTGCGCACCTCCGTCAGAGTGCGGTCGGTGAACATGGCCGTTGGGAGCACCGCCTGCTGCGTCGCGGGGTCGCTGTAGGCGAGGAGCACCTTGGCTCCCGAGCCCGCGGTCATCGGCAGGCGGGTGCCGACGGGCACGGTGTCGCGCAGCCCGGCGGGCGGCTCGAGGGCGACCACGCAGACCCGCGAGAGACCCTCCCGTCGATACAGTTGCACGCTCTCGCCGGTGATCTCGCGCAGCTTGGGCAACACTGCTGCGCTCGCCGCGAGCAGTGGATCGTCGACCCGCCCGGCGAGTTCGTTCAGTGCCGGGCCAAGGCACCATCTGCCGTCGGCGTCGCGGGCCAGCAGTCGGTGGACTTCGAGGCCCGCGGCGAGTCGGTGCGCGGTGGCCCGTGGCAGTCCCGTGCGGTCGCACAGATCGGCGAGCCCGCAGGGTGACTCGGCGATGACGTGCAGTACGCCCACCGCTTTGTCGAGCACGCCGATACCGCTATCCTGTCTCATAGGGAGATACTAGCGTCTCGAATAATGAGATGCCCCGCTACTGAGATCCAGTGCGACGGCCGCAGCGCCCTCTGCGGCGTCGCCCGGAGGGACGAAAGATGGTCATGACTGGAACCCCAGGCACACCACGCACCATGGCAGAGAAGGTTTGGGCCGACCACGTCGTGTCCGCCGGCGCGGGGGAAGACGCCGCGCGTGAGCCCGATCTCATCTACATCGACTTGCACCTCGTCCACGAGGTGACCAGTCCGCAGGCCTTCGACGGACTTCGGTTGGCGGGTCGGCCAGTTCGCCGCACCGACCTGACCATCGCCACCGAGGACCACAACGTCCCGACGCTCGACATCGACAAGCCGATCGCCGACCCGATCTCACGCACCCAAGTCGAGACGTTGCGCCGCAACTGCGCCGAATTCGGCGTCCGCCTCTATCCGATGGGCGACGTCGAGCAGGGCATCGTCCACATCATCGGCCCGCAACTTGGCCTCACCCAACCGGGTATGACGGTCGTCTGCGGCGACAGCCACACTTCGACCCACGGTGCGTTCGGCGCGCTCGCGATGGGCATCGGCACCTCCGAGGTCGAGCACGTGCTCGCCACGCAAACGTTGCCGCTGCGCCCCTTTAGGACGATGGCGGTCAACGTCGACGGCGTTCTGCCCGCCGGCACCAGCGCAAAGGACGTCATCCTGGCCGTCATCGCCAAGATCGGAACCGGCGGCGGGCAGGGCTACGTCATCGAATACCGCGGCAGCGCCATCGAAGCCCTGTCGATGGAGGGCCGGATGACCGTCTGCAACATGAGCATCGAGGCCGGCGCGCGGGCAGGCATGGTCGCGCCAGACGAGACCACGTTCGCCTATCTCAAGGGCCGCCCGCACGCCCCCGCGGGTGCCGACTGGGACGCCGCCGTCGAGGCGTGGACACAGTTGCGCACCGACGAGGGAGCCGAATTCGACACCGAGGTGTACCTGGACGCGGCGGAACTGAGCCCGTTCGTCACCTGGGGAACCAATCCCGGCCAGGGCGTCCCGCTGAGCGCTTCGGTCCCCGATCCAGAACTGATGTTCGACGAGGACGAGCGCCAGTCGGCCGAGAAGGCGTTGGCCTACATGGATCTTCAGCCGGGCACCGCGATGCGCGACATCGCGATCGACACCGTCTTCGTCGGCTCCTGCACCAACGGACGCATCGAAGATCTGCGGATCGTCGCCGACATTCTGCGGGACAGGAAGATCGCCGACGGGATGAGGATGCTCATCGTGCCGGGGTCCATGAGGGTCCGCGTCCAAGCGGAATCCGAAGGCCTGGGCGAGATCTTCACCACTGCGGGTGCCGAGTGGCGACAGGCCGGCTGCTCGATGTGCCTTGGCATGAACCCGGATCAGCTCGCACCGGGGGAGCGTTGCGCTGCGACGTCCAACCGAAACTTCGAAGGGCGCCAAGGCAAGGGGGGCCGCACCCACCTGGTGTCGCCCGCAGTGGCCGCGGCGACAGCCGTGCGCGGAACCCTGTCCTCGCCCGCCGACCTCCCCCAGAATCGCTAGGAGACAGTCATGGAAGCCTTCCGTACCCACACCGGGATCGGTGTTCCCCTGCGCCGGTCCAACGTCGACACCGACCAGATCATCCCTGCGGTCTACCTGAAGCGGGTCACCCGAACGGGTTTCGAGGACGGACTGTTCGCCGCGTGGCGCAACGATCCGTCGTTCGTCCTGAACCTTCCGCCCTTCGACAAGGGTTCGGTTCTGGTGGCGGGCCCCGACTTCGGCACCGGGTCGTCCCGCGAGCACGCCGTGTGGGCGCTCATGGATTTCGGATTCCGGGTGGTGATCTCGTCCCGGTTCGCCGACATCTTCCGCGGGAATTCCGGAAAGGCGGGCCTTTTGGCCGCCGAAGTCGCCCAAGACGATGTGGAACTCCTGTGGAAGTTGATCGAGCAGCAACCGGGGCTGGAAATCACTGTGAACCTGGAAGATCGAAGCATCCACGCGGGAACGGTCATGGTGCCGTTCAAGATTGACGACTACACCGCATGGCGACTGCTCGAGGGCCTCGACGATATAGGCCTTACGCTGCGGAAACAGGACGACATTACGGCGTTCGAGGAGCGGCGGCCGAGCTGGAAGCCGCGCACCATTCCGGTGTGACGGGGGGCTGGGTGGGGCCGAAATCCTGCCCAGCAAGCCCGTTTTGGGACTGCCGTACCACCGGTGGTGTGGGGCAACCCGATTGCTGAAATTGGTGCCAGCTATTCCTGAAATTGGGCGTGGCTCTTGGAAATCAGGCGTCTGAAGGTTTACCGTAGCTCTCAGTTGGCTCAAGGTGGGCCACAGGCTTCGGAGGTTTTGCATGAACAAGGCAGAGCTCATCGACGTCCTCACGGACAAGTTGGGCACCGATCGTCGGCAGGCGACCGCCGCCGTGGAGAACGTCGTCGACACCATCGTGCGTGCCGTCCACAAGGGCGACAGCGTCACCATCACCGGCTTCGGCGTGTTCGAGCAGCGTCGCCGCGCCGCCCGTGTTGCGCGAAATCCGCGCACCGGTGAGACCGTCAAGGTCAAGCCGACGTCCGTCCCGGCATTCCGCCCAGGGGCTCAGTTCAAGGCGGTTGTGTCTGGCGCACAGCGTCTCCCGTCGGAAGGTCCCGCCGTAAAGCGCGGTGCCACCGCTGCACCCGCGAAGCGGACTGCGGCCAAGAAGGCGGTCAAGAAGGCTGCCAGCAAGGCGCCGGCCAAGAAGACCGTCGCCACCAAGGCGGCTCCGGTCAAGAAGGCCGCTGCCACGAAGGCGCCGGCGAAGAAGACCGCTGCCACCAAGGCGCCGGCCAAGACCGCCGCCACGAAGGCGCCGGCGAAGAAGACCGCTGCCACGAAGGCTCCGGTCAAGAAGGCCGCCGCCACGAAGGCTCCGGTCAAGAAGGCCGCTGCCACCAAGGCTCCGGCCAAGAAGACCGTCGCCACCAAGGCGCCCGCGAAGAAGGCCCCCGCCAAGAAGGGCCGTAAGTAGCAACATCTCCGGAATCAGTTCCGGTACAAGGCACGCCGTGGATCGCTCAGATCCACGGCGTGTCTGCGTGTGGAACTACCTGTCGGCGGCCAAGGGGCTGCCGATGTGATCGGCGGCAATCAACGTCTCGCCCGCCAGCGACAGCACCCACGTACTGCCCTTGCGGTTGCGTGACTTGTCAGGTCGTACCCCGTCGCGGTCGCACCACCACGCGATGAGATCCGGAATGACCTTGCCCTGCGAACAGATGACCGGCGTGCCGTCGGACGTCGCGATCTCGAGGAGACGCCGTCGCGCCGCCCCGTGACCGTCGGCGTACGCCTCCTCGGTCATCGTCGGTTCGTCGCGGATCGGGACGCCCAACTCCTCGGCCAGGGGTCCGACCGTCTGATGGCAGCGCACCCTGGGGGCGGCGTGAACCTCGGTGGCGCCGAACGACAACAGCTGCCCCACCAGAGATTCAGCCTGCGCGCGACCGTGCTTGTCCAGGGGGCGGTTGCGGTCGTCGCCCTTGTACCTGGCCTTGCTGCCCGCGGTCCCGTGGCGGACGACCAACACCGTGCGGGTGTCGGCGGGCTTCTTGGCGAAGCAACGCAGCACCTTCCGATCATCGGGATACTGCAGTCGTTTGAGCGCCTGCGCGGGGGACAACCAGACGAGTTCGTCCACCTCGTCGTTGGGGGTGAATTCACCTCCCACCGCGCGAGCAGCCCAATACCGCACGTGCTTGACGCCGGACTCGATGGGATAGCTGACCGCCGCCAATCGGCGACCCAACTCCGATGCGTACCCGGTCTCCTCGAGGACTTCCCGCACCGCGGTCACCGGCTCGGTCTCGCCGGGATCGACCTTGCCCTTGGGCAGCGACCAGTCGTCGTAACGCGGTCGGTGCACCACTGCCACCAACGGCGCGGCAACCTCATTCGAGTCGTCCTCGTCCGGGCGCCACAACACCGCGCCCGCCGCGGACGTCACGTTGGTGGCCGCCGACGACGGCGATTTCTTCGTCACCTCAACTCCTGCAACTCATTCGGGGACGCGACGAGCAGAACGTCACCCGCGGGTGACCAGACGACGTCACGGATGCCGGTGACGTTCCATCAGGGACACCTGGTGGTCCCGCACCGTCTGACCCGCGTGCGGGGACGCGGTCCAGTGACCGTCGGCACCGAGTTCCCAGCACCTGGTGGTCGGATCCATCGCCGACTCGAAGACGTCGTTGAGTTGATCAGCCAACCTCGGATCCTTCACCTGTGCCATCACCTCGACGCGACGGTCCAGATTACGATGCATCATGTCGGCACTGCCGATCCAGAATTCGTCGATGGCGCGGAAGTGAATGATCCGTGAATGTTCAAGGAACCGCCCGAGAATCGACCGCACCGTGACGTTGTCCGAGAATCCCTCGACGCCGGGCCTGAGCGCACAAATCCCGCGGACCACGACCTCCACCGGCACTCCGGCCTGCGACGCACGGTAGAGCGCGTCGATCACCTGCTCGTCGACGAGGGCGTTGGCCTTCACCCTGATCCGTGCGTCGGCCCCGTCCCGGTGTGCCGCGATCTCGCGCTCGATGCGCTCGACGATGCCCCGACGGACGCCATACGGAGCGACCAGCAGATTGCGGTAGGACACCTTGCGGGAATAGCCGGTAAGCGAATTGAAGAGATCGGTGAGGTCGGCGCCGATGTCGGGAGATGCCGTCAACAAACCCACGTCTTCGTAGAGTCGAGAGGTCTTGGGGTTGTAGTTGCCCGTCCCGATGTGGCAGTAACGCCGGATGGTCGAGCCCTCGCGCCGCACGACCAGGCATGTCTTGCAATGGGTCTTGAGGCCGATCAGGCCGTACACCACGTGGACGCCTGCCTGCTCAAGCGCCCGGGCCCACTTGATGTTGGCCTGCTCGTCGAAGCGAGCCTTGATCTCGACGAGCGCCACGACCTGCTTGCCCGCCTCGGCGGCGTCGATGAGTGCGCTGACGATCGGCGAATCGCCGGAGGTCCGGTACAGCGTCTGCTTGATGGCAAGCACATTTGGATCCGCGGCCGCCTGCTCGATGAAGCGCTGCACCGTCGTGGAGAACGAGTCGTACGGGTGGTGGACCAACACGTCGCCGTCCCGCAGCGTCGCGAAAATGCTCTTGGGCGTTTCCCGTTCGCCGAACGCGGGAGGCGTCGCGGGTACGAACGGCGGGTCCTTGAGCTTGGGTCGGTCCACACCGTAGATCTGCCACAGCGACGACAGGTCGAGGAGGCCGGGCACCTCGATCACGTCACCGGGGTGGACGTCGAGCTCACGCAGCAGAAGCTCGAGCATGTTCTCGGTCATGTCGTCGGCGACTTCCAGCCGCACGGGCGAACCGAAGCGGCGGCGCGCGAGTTCGCGTTCCAGCGCCTGAAGCAGGTCCTCGTCGCGGTCCTCTTCGACCTCGAAGTCGGCGTTGCGCGTGATGCGGAAGGCGTGATGCTCCACGACTTCCAACCCGGGGAACAGCACCGAGAGGAAGGCAGAGATGAGCTCCTCCATCGGAAGGAACCGGATGGCCGCGCCGCCCTCACGGGGACCGAGTTCGACGAACCTGTCGACGTTGTCGGGAACCTTGACTCGCGCGAAGTGCTGCGTGCCGTCTTCGGGCTGTTTGACGGTGACCGCCAGGTTCAGGCTCAACCCGCTGACGAAGGGGAACGGATGCGCGGGGTCGACGGCCAGTGGCGTGAGGACCGGGAACACCTGTTCGTGGAAGTACACCGACAGCCGCGCGCGTTCGTCGTCGTCGAGCTGAGCCCACGTCACCACGATGATGCCCTCGTCGGCGAGCGCGGGTCGTACCGACTCCATGAACACCTTGGCGTGCCTGCTGGCCAACTGCTGCGTGCGCTCGCCGATGCGGCGTAGCTGCTCGCGTGGCGACAACCCGTCGGCCGAGCGAACGGACAGTCCCATCTCGTCGCGGCGCTTGAGGCCGGCGACGCGAACCATGTAGAACTCGTCGAGATTCGACGAGAAGATCGCCAAGAACTTGGCTCGCTCCAACAGCGCCAGGGAGGGATCGGCCGCGAGCGCGAGCACGCGCGAGTTGAAGTCGAGCCAGCTCAATTCGCGGTTGAGGTAGCGGTCGTCGGGCAGGGCCTCCGACCCCGAGGGGTCGACCGAGCCCGTGGTGGTCGCCGGCGGGGCGTCGGGCGTGTTGCCGTCCGATGTCCAGCCCGCGTTGGAAGGTCGTGTCTCGGCTTCGGTCACAGAGGAGATCATCCCCTATGTCCGGTCGGGCGTGCTAGGTGCCGCCGACTGTGTTCTTGGTGAGCGCCCCCACTCCGAGGCCGAGGGCGGTCGCGAGATCGTCGGGTGTGTCGATGTCGCACCGCAGTCCCGGCCACCGGCCCGTCAGCTCGACTGCGCCCGAATCCTTGTGTCGCCGTGCGGAATCCGTGCCCAATAGGGGCGCCAGCGGGACGCCGAACGCGAAGAGTGCCGAGGTGCCCGTGCCGTGCCGGTCGCTGACGAAGCTGCGCGGGTGGTGGCGGGCCCGCGCGATGGCCTCGGCGAGCTCGCGTGGTTGTAGCGCAGGCAGATCGCCTTGCAGCACGCCCACGTTCGGGGTCTCGGCACGGATCGTCGCCTCGGTGACCGAGATCGCGTTGTTCAGCGGGTCGGGGTGGCCGGCGGGGGTCGGGTCGACGAGGACTCTGGCGCCGAGCTCGCGGACGGCCTCGGCCGCCACGGGGTCGGGGGTCACCACGGTGATGGTGCGGACGGCCATCACCGACGACGCCGCGGTGATGGTGTCGAGCAGCATGGCCAGGACCACGCCCTCGCGGTCGCCGGGGGAGAACGCCGAGGCGAGCCGCGTCTTCGCGTCGCTCAGTCGCTTGACGGCGATGATCAGCCCGAGGTTGGCCGTTCGCGCGCTGCTGGGACCGCTCATGCCCGTCATCCTGCCAGCAGCGCAAGTCAGGCTAGATTTGTTCCCGTGGTGAAAGCAGCGGTGATGGGTGCCGGCGCGTGGGGTACCGCGCTGGCCAAGGTGCTCGCCGATGCGGGCAACGACGTCACGCTGTGGGCGCGGCGGACCGAGTTGGCCGACGAGATCAACGACACCCACCGCAACACCGGCTACATCGGTGAGGTCGAACTGCCCGCGTCCATCCGCGCGACCGGTGACGCCGCCGACGCGCTCGACGGTGCCTGCACGGTTCTTTTGGCCGTGCCGTCGCAGACGTTGCGGGTCAACCTCGAGCCGTGGCGCGAACACATCGGTGCCGACACCACGCTGGTGAGCGTAGCCAAGGGCATCGAGTTGAACACCCTGCTGCGGATGAGTCAGGTGATCGTCCAGGTGACCGGGGTCGACGCGTCGAGGGTCGCCGTCGTGACCGGTCCCAACCTCGCCAGCGAGGTGCTCGACGAGCAGCCCGCGGCCACGGTCGTCGCCTGCACCGACTCGGGCCGCGCGGTGGCGCTGCAACGCGCCTTGGCCACCGGTTACTTCCGGCCGTACACCAACTCCGACGTCGTCGGCGCCGAGATCGGTGGCGCGTGCAAGAACGTCATCGCGCTGGCAAGCGGCATGGCGGCGGGCGTGGGACTTGGGGAGAACACGGCGGCGGCGATCATCACGCGCGGGCTCGCCGAGATCATGCGATTGGGACTTGCGCTGGGTGCCAAGGGTGCGACGCTCGCCGGCCTCGCCGGTGTCGGCGACCTGGTGGCCACCTGCACCTCGCCCCAATCCCGCAACCGCGCGTTCGGCGCGCGCCTCGGCCGCGGGGGAACGATGGAGTCCGCGCTGCGCGACGCGGGCGGACACGTCGCGGAGGGTGTCACCTCTTGCCAGTCGGTGCTCGCGCTGGCCGACAGTTACGACGTCGAGATGCCGCTGACCGACGCGGTGCACAGGGTGTGCCACAAGGGCCTGTCGGTCGACGAGGCGGTGGCCTTGCTGCTCGGTCGCAGCACCAAACCGGAGTGACACCATGAACGGTCAATACGGAGACTCCACACGCAGCGTCAAAGCGGCTGCCTCGCAGCATGTTCCGGGCCAGCCGGTGGCCTCTCCGCCGGTTCCCGTCTCGGCCTACCACCTGTCGGCCGACGAATCCCAGCCCATGGACACCTACGGGCGCAGCTCCAATCCGACCTGGCGGCAGCTGGAGTCGGCGCTCGCGGAGCTCGAGGGTGCTACCTCCGCGCTGTCGTTCGGATCGGGGATGGCTGCCATCACCGCGGTCCTGCGCGTCGTCGTCAAGCCGGGCATGACCCTGGTGGTTCCGGCCGACGGGTACTACCAGGTGCGCCTCTACGCAACGGAGTACCTGGCCCCGCTCGGCGTCACCGTCCGCGAGGTGAGCGCCGCCGACATGTGCGCGGCGGCCGAGTCCGCCGACGTCGTCATGGCGGAGACGCCGGTCAACCCGACCCTCGACGTCGTCGACCTGCACGCGCTGGGGATCATCTGCCGCAGCCGCGGCGCCACCCTGGTCGTCGACAACACCGCGCCGACTCCGCTTGGGCAGCAACCGCTTTCGCTCGGAGCCGACCTGGTGGTGGCCAGTGCAACCAAGGCGCTCTCCGGTCACAGCGACCTGCTTGCCGGCTACGTCGCGAGCTGTCACGCCGAGGTGATGGCGGCCGTCGAACGCGAACGGCTCTTGGCCGGCGCGATTCTCGGCCCGTTCGAGGCATGGCTGGCGCTGCGCAGTCTCGGCAGCGCGGGGTTGCGCTTCGAGCGTCAGTGTCACAACGCCCTTGCGATGTCGCTGATGCTGCGTGACCATCCCGCGGTGCGGTCGGTGCGATACCCCGGGCTGCCAGAAGACCCGGCCCACGCAGTGGCGTGCACGCAGATGCGGCGTTTCGGCGGCCTCGTCTCGTTCGAACTTGCCGATGCCACCGCCGTGCACCGTCTGGTGGAGCGCAGCGCCCTGGTGGTCTCCGCCACCAGTTTCGGCGGACTTCACACGTCGGTGGACCGGCGGGCACGCTGGGGCGATCCCGTTGCCGACGGGTTCGTGCGGATGTCGCTTGGCATCGAGGACACCGACGATCTGATCGCCGACATCACCGCTGCACTGGCCTAGCGGTAGCCTCTCTAGGTTGTGACTTCCAGCTCGAGCCCCCGCGTCCGCGTCGCCGTCGTCTACGGCGGACGAAGCTCCGAGCACGCCATCTCGTGCGTTTCGGCTGGCAGCATCCTGCGCAACCTCGACCCGGACCGCTTCGACGTGGTCGCCGTCGGCATCACGCCAGAGGGATCCTGGGTGCTGACCGACGGTGGGCACGAGTCGCTCGCCATCACCGACGGTCAGCTCCCCGAGGTCACCGCGGCGACGGGCACGGCCCTCGCGCTGGCCGCCGACCCGGGCCGGCGCGGCCAACTCGTGTCCCTCGGTGAGGGACCGGGCGACGTCCTCGCCTCAGTCGACGTCGTCTTCCCCGTGCTGCACGGCCCATACGGGGAGGACGGCACCATCCAAGGGCTGCTCGAACTCGCCGGGGTGCCCTACGTCGGCGCCGGCGTACTGGCCAGCGCGGCGGGCATGGACAAGGAATTCACCAAGAAGCTCCTCGCCGCCGAAGGACTGCCCATCGGTGACCAGGTCGTCTTGCGCGCCCACGACGAGACGCTGGACCTGGACGCCCGAGTGCGGCTCGGCCTGCCCGTGTTCGTCAAACCCGCTCGCGGCGGTTCCTCGATCGGCGTCAGCCGGGTCACCGGGTGGGACGATCTCGACGCGGCCATCGCCAACGCGCGCCGCCACGATCCCAAGGTGATCGTCGAGGCCGCGGTGCCCGGTCGCGAATTGGAGTGCGGCGTCCTCGAATTCCCCGACGGTCACGTCGAGGCCAGCACGGTCGGCGAGATCCGGGTGGCCGGTGTCCGTGGCCGTGAGGACGCGTTCTACGACTTCGCCACCAAATACCTCGAAGACGCGGCCGAACTCGACGTGCCAGCCAAGATCGACGACGAGATCGCCGACGAGATACGGCAATTGGCGATCAGGGCCTTCCGAGCCATCGACTGCCAGGGGTTGGCCCGCGTCGACTTCTTCCTGACCGACGACGGTCCGGTGATCAACGAGATCAACACCATGCCGGGGTTCACCACGATCTCGATGTATCCGCGGATGTGGGCCGCCAGCGGCGTGGACTACCCGACGCTGTTGGCCGCCATGGTCGACACCGCGGTGGCGCGGGGCACCGGACTGCGCTAGCGGACCGGTCCCGGATCGGGCACGACCGCGGGCATCGCCTTGGCCACGGCCCGCGAGAGCAGTTGGATCGGCGTCGGACCCGACCCCTCGGGCAGCGTCAACGCGACGTAGACCGGCCGGTCCACCGCGACCCACGTGGTGCGGTCGACGCCGGGGATGCGGAACCAGAGCACGTCGTCGACCGCCTGCAGTGGCGCGCTCGCCGAGAAGTCGTCGGGCCGGCCGATCCCGCACCGGAGGACGACGAGATCGCTGCCCGGTTCGTTCTGCCACGCCGCGGCACTGGCAGGCGCGGGTGCCATCGCCTCGGCGCGGTGATAGTCGTCGAGGTCGTCGGGAAGGACCGCCATCAGGGCCTTGCAGGCGTCGCTGTCGGCCTGGGGTGCCGGTGCCGCGGCGATGGCGACGGGACCCGGTACGGGAGCCGCCTCCCTGGTTGCCGCCACCGCGAGAACGGCCACGACCGCCGCGACCGCGAGGGCGACCGCCGCGATGAGGACTCGACGGGGCGGACCGTCGGAGGCAGGCTCGGGATCGGGCTGCTGATCGGGCTGTGAATCGGGCTCGGTCACCACTGCACTCTAGGAGTGCATCCCGTCGGCGATGGGACAGGTCAGGGTGCGGGTGATACCGGTCACCCCTTGCACACTGGGAACCACGACCGACTGCAACTCCGCCGCGGTCTCCGCCGCCACGCGAACCACGACGTCGTAGGGGCCCGTCACGTACTCCGACGACGACACCCCGGCCAGCGCCGCGAGTTGCTTGGCCACGACCTCGGCGCGACCCACCTCGGTCTGAATCAGCATGAATGCCTCGACCACTCGCGCCGTCCTCCGTTCGGGCTGCATAGACTCCACGCCGCAGGGACCAAACGTACCGCAGGTCGCGCCGGTGTTCAGGACACGCAACCAAGGGGTGACATGGCTGACGACGAGCGCGCCGAGACGCTGGCCGACCTCGGCGAGTTCACGGTGATCGACCGCCTCGTCGAGGGACGCGTGCACCCGCCGAACGTCCTCGTCGGTCCCGGTGACGACGCCGCGGTGGTGACGGCGCCCGACGGCCGGGTCGTGGTGTCGACGGACATGTTGGTCGAGGGCAGACACTTTCGGCTGGATTGGTCGACGCCGCACGACGTCGGGCGCAAGGCGATCGCCCAGAACGCCGCCGACATCGAGGCGATGGGGGGTGCCGCGACGTCGTTCGTCGTCGGCTTCGGCGCTCCTGGCGCCACCCTCGGCGCCGACGCCGAAGCACTCTCCGACGGGCTGTGGGCGGAGGCCGACACGTTCGGGGCGAGCATCGTCGGAGGGGATCTGGTCGCCGCCCCGCAGTGGGTGATCTCGGTGACCGTGCTCGGTGACCTGGATGGCAGGCCGGCCGTGCTGCTCAGCGGCGCCCGACCGGGTGACACCGTGGCCGTCGTCGGCGACCTCGGGCGGTCGGCGGCCGGATACGCGCTCCTGCACAACGGAATCACCGACTTCGCCGAGCTGCGGCGCAGGCACCTGGTCCCGGTGGTGCCGTACGGGCAGGGGCGGGTTGCCGCCGACGCAGGCGCGACCGCGATGACGGACGTCTCGGACGGGCTGCTGGCGGACTTGCGGCACGTCGCCGACGCGTCCGCGGTCGGGATCGACTTGTCCCGCAACGCGCTCGGCGCCGATCGTGACGCCGTCGCGGCGGCCGCCGCGGCGACGGGGGAGGACCCGTGGAGTCTGGTGCTCGGCGGTGGAGAGGACCACGCGCTCGTCGCGACGTTCCCCGCGGCCGTGCCCGAGGGGTGGCGAGAGATCGGCGTAGTGGTCGAGGGGCCGCCGCGGGTACTGGTCGACGGGGCCGAGTGGACCGGCCAAGGGGGCTGGCGGTCGTTCTGACCGCGCGAGCACGCTAGGTTGACCTCTCGTGACTGCGCGCCCCCTCTCAGAACTCGTCGACCCCGGCTGGGCCACTGCCCTCGAGCCAGTCGAAGACCAGGTCGCCCAGATGGGCGAGTTCCTCAGATCCGAGATCGCGGCGGGACAGCGCTATCTGCCCGCCGGGGAAAACGTGCTGCGCGCCTTCACCTTTCCCCTGGACCGAGTGCGCGTCCTCATCGTCGGCCAGGACCCGTACCCGACTCCCGGGCACGCCGTTGGCTTGAGTTTCTCGGTGGCGCCCGACGTTCGTCCGCTGCCGCGCAGCCTCGACAACATCTTCAAGGAATACGCCAGCGACCTGGGTCATCCCTCGCCGAGTTGCGGTGACCTGTCGCCGTGGGCCGAACAGGGCGTGATGATGCTCAACAGGGTGCTGACGGTGCGGTCGGGAACCCCGGCGTCACATCGTGGCAAGGGTTGGGAAGCGGTCACCGAGTGCGCGATTCGCGCGTTGGTGGCCAGGCCGTCGCCGATGGTGGCGGTGCTCTGGGGTCGCGACGCGCAGACGTTGAAGCCGATGCTGACGGGTGCGCACTGCGCGACCATCGAATCGGTCCATCCGTCGCCGCTGTCGGCGTCGCGGGGATTCTTCGGCTCGCGGCCGTTCAGCCGCGCGAACGAACTGCTTGCCGAGCTCGGTGGAGAGCCGATCGACTGGCGCCTGCCCTAGGCCGACGCACACTCGACGGTGAAGTGGAGCGGCAATCAGCCGCGCGCGACCTTGCCTGCCTTGATGCAGGAGGTGCAAGCGTTGATGCGCTTCTTGTTTCCGCCGGGGCGGGAGACGGCGTGCACCGTCTGAATGTTCGGGTCCCACCGGCGGTTCGTCCGACGATGGGAGTGCGACACCGACTTACCGAAGCCGGGGCCCTTTCCGCAGACATCGCAAACCGCAGCCATGTGAAACTCCTTGATCGGAACTGGGGGCCAACAACCGCAACCGCGGGTGACCCAACAACCTGACCAGGATACCGGCCGCCCCTGGTATCGCCAAAACGGTGTCCACCGACGCGAATCCTCGTGGATGACCGCGACGGCGTCGGGGGCTCGTCGGACACACTGGCTAGGCTGACGCGCACGTGGCCGCGTTGGGTCGAGGGAGAGGCGGTTGGGCATGTCCGCACGCCGGCTCGACGCCACCGCGTTGAACGAGTGGGCGCACACCGCCGTCACCCACCTCATCGCCAGGACCGACGAGATCAACCGCCTCAACGTGTTCCCCGTCGCCGACGCGGACACCGGAACCAACATGCTGTTCACCATGCGGGCGGCCGGAGCCAGGGCGGAGTCGCTGCGCACCACCGACGTGGCCGAGGTCGCCGCCGCCCTGGCCGAGGGCGCGCTTCAGGGGGCCAGAGGCAACTCCGGGGTGATCCTCTCCCAGATCCTGCGTGGTCTCGCCGACGTCGCAGGCGGGGCTGCCGAGGAGCGAGACGGGGTGCTGGCCGACGTCGACGGACCGCTGCTCGCGGCAGCGCTGCGGCACGCGGTCGTGCTCGCCGACGCCTCCGTCGGCCAGGCCGTTCCAGGCACCATCGTCTCGGTTCTCGCTTCCGCCGCGAGCGCCGCGGAGGGCGCCGCCGACGACGGCGCGGACGTCGCCGACGTGGTCGCGACGGCGGCCGACGCCGCGGTGGTCGCATTGGAGAAGACCACCGAGCAACTCGACGTGCTGGCCGATGCGGGCGTCGTCGACGCAGGCGGTCGCGGACTGCTCGTCCTGCTCGACGCGATGACTGCCACCCTCACCGGGCACACTCCGCACCGCGCCACCTATGAACGGTCCGGTCCCGACGCCCCGCCGACCGACGTCACGGTAGTGGCGCCACCTCAGTTCGAGGTGATGTACCTCGTCGACGGCTGCGACCAAACCGGCCTCGACGGTCTCCGCCTGCGCCTCGAGCAGCTCGGGGATTCGGTGACCATCGCCGCGTCCGGAACCGACGGCCGCTACTCGGTGCACGTGCACACCGACGACGCCGGCGGTGCCGTCGAAGTCGGCATGGGCGCCGGTACCCCGAGCCGAATCCAGATCACCGCGCTCACGGGGCCGGGGACCCACCCGTCCGGTGGGTGGACCCGTGACCGGGCGGTCCTTGCCGTCGTCGACGGCGACGGCGCGTCGGCCCTGTTCGAGGGCGAGGGCGCCCACGTCCTTTGCCGGGAGGCCGACGCCGCGATCAGCGCCAAACAACTCCTGCGCGCGCTGATCGACGCGGGAGCCGCTCAGATCCTGGTGCTGCCCAACGGCTACGTCGCCGCCGAGGAACTGGTGGCCGGGTGCACCGCGGCGATCGGGTGGGGCATCGACGTCGTGCCGGTGCCCGCGGGCTCGATGGTCCAGGGACTGGCGGCGCTGGCCGTCCACGACGCCGCCCGGCAAGCCGTCGACGACGGTTACACGATGGCCCGCGCCGCGGCCGGCGCCAGGAGCGGATCGGTGCGGGTGGCCACCGAGAAGGCGTTGACGTGGGCCGGCGCGTGCCACCCCGGTGACGGCCTGGCGATCTCCGGTGACGAGGTGCTGATCGTCGCGCGTGACGTGACCGCCGCGGGCGCGGGTCTGATCGACCTGTTGCTCGGCGCGGGAGGTGAACTGGTCACGGTCCTCACCGGTGACGGGGTCGACCCCGCGGTGGGCGCCGCGCTGCGGGATCACGTGCACCAGCACCATCTCGGTGCCGAGCTGGTGACCTATCACACGGGGCACCGGGGCGACGCCCTGTTGATTGGAGTGGAGTAGATGGTCGCCCTCAGCGACTCGCTGGACCGAGTCATCGGCGCCAAGTCCGCCAAGCCGCTGGAGGAGCACCTCGGCCTTCGGACGGTCGACGACCTGTTGCGGCACTACCCGCGCACCTACAGCCACGGCATGTCTGTGCTCGACGAGGGCTGGGAGCCCCCGGCGGAGGGCGAGCACGTCACGTTCGTCGACGAGATCGCCAAGGCCGACGTCCGCTGGACCAACCGGCAACCGAAGCGCGAATTCCTGGTCATCACGTTGGCCAACCGCAAGCCGAGGGTCACGGCGACCTTCTTCAACGCGAAGTTCAGCAAGCACATCCTCGTTCCTGGCACCCGGCTGATGCTGTCGGGCGAGGTCGGCTTCTTCAACGGCACGATGCAGCTGACGCATCCGGCGTTCCTGGTGCTCGAGGGAACCGGCCAGGGCAAGGGCAGTCGGTCGCTCGCCAAGATCGCCGAGACGTCGCGCGCGACCGACGGGGAAGTGCTGCTGTCGGCCTTCGAGCGAGACTTCTTTCCGATCTACCCGGCCTCGGCCAAGGTGCAGAGCTGGGACCTCTACGCGTGCGTCCGCCAGGTCCTCGACGTGCTGGACCCCGTCGACGATCCGCTGCCGGAATCCGTTCGGGAGCAGTGGGGTCTGGTGTCGGAGGACGAGGCGTTGCGGGCGATCCACCTCGCCGAGCGCGAAGACGACAGGGAGTTCGCCCGCCAGCGGTTGGCGTTCGACGAGGCCGTCGGGCTGCAGTGGGCGCTGGTGGAACGTCGGCACGGTGAGCTGAGTGAGACCGGGCCGTCGGCGCCGCCGCGGGCCGGGGGACTGGCGGACGCGCTCGGTCGGCAGTTGCCGTTCGACCTCACCGAGGGCCAGCGCGAGGTTCTCGACGTGCTGACGGTGGAGCTCGCCGACACCAAGCCGATGCACCGGATGCTGCAGGGCGAGGTCGGCTCTGGCAAGACGATCGTCTCAGTGCTCGCGATGGCACAGATGGTGGACGCCGGCTATCAGTGCGCGTTGCTTGCTCCCACGGAAGTGCTTGCCGTCCAACACTTTCGGTCGATCCGTGACGTGCTCGGTCCGCTGGCCTCCGGCGGGGAGCTCGGCGGGCTGGACGGGGCGACCAGGGTGGCGCTGCTGACCGGGTCGATGACCGCGGCGCAGAAACGGGACGTGCGCAACGAGGTGGCCAGCGGCGAGGCGGGCATCGTCATCGGCACCCACGCGCTGCTGCAGGACGCCGTCGAGTTTCGCAACCTCGGCATGGTCGTCGTCGACGAGCAGCACCGGTTTGGCGTCGAGCAGCGAGATCGATTGCGCGCCAAGGCAGTCGCCGGAATCACCCCGCACCTGTTGGTCATGACGGCGACGCCGATTCCGCGGACGGTCGCGCTCACCGTCTACGGCGACCTCGAGACGTCGGTTCTTCGGGAACTGCCAAGGGGTAGGCAACCGATCGCCACCAACGCCGTCTTCGTCGGTCAGAAGCCGGCGTGGCTGCAACGGGCGTGGCAGCGCATCATCGAGGAGGTCGACGCCGGCAGGCAGGCCTACGTCGTCGCCTCGCGAATCGACGAAAACGACGGGGCCGGCAAGGAATCCGGCAAGAAGAAGGCGGCTGCCAGGGAGGCGGGCCCCCCGGTCACCTCCGTGGTCGAACTGTTCGAGAACCTCGGCCGCGGCCCGCTGAGCGGTCTGCGCCTCGGGCTCATGCACGGCAGGCTCCCCGCCGAGGAGAAGGACGCCGTCATGATGGCCTTCCGTGCGGGCGAGGTCGACGTGCTGGTGTGCACCACCGTGATCGAAGTTGGCGTCGACGTGCCCAACGCCACCGTGATGGTCGTGATGGACGCCGACCGGTTCGGCATCAGCCAGCTGCATCAGTTGCGTGGCCG
Source organism: Mycobacterium sp. AT1 (assembly GCF_002043095.1). Lineage (GTDB taxonomy): Bacteria > Actinomycetota > Actinomycetes > Mycobacteriales > Mycobacteriaceae > Mycobacterium. The sequence goes on from NZ_MVOC01000059.1 coordinate 117,792, forward strand.
GATCGGTCGTGGCCAGCACCCCAGCCTCTGTCTGCTGGCGACCAACCTTCCCGAGGAGACCAAGGCGGGCGCGCGGCTGAAGGCCGTCGCCTCCACCCAGGACGGCTTCGTGCTCGCCGACCTCGACCTGGAGGAGCGACGCGAGGGCGACGTGCTCGGGCTGAGTCAGTCGGGCCGACCCATCACGCTGAAGATGCTGTCACTGGCCGAACATCGCGACATCATCGAAGCCGCCCGGGCGTTCGCCGAGACCGTCTACGACGCCGACCCCAAACTCCTCGACCACCGCGGAATCGCCATGCTGGCAGCGCCATTCGCCGAGACCGATCGTGTCGAGTACCTGGACAAGGCGTGAAGAAGCCCGGTTGGCTGATCGTCGCGGTGGCGCTGGCCGTCTTCGTCGCGGTCCAGGTCAGGACGGCCGCCGACCGTGAGGACCGGTTCGTCGCCGGCGCCGACGTGCCCACCGTGGCCGCCGGGGTCGACGTCCTGGCGGGCATTCCGTTGATCCCCGAACGCGTGCGCGGACACGACTATCGCCGCGCGGCCTTCGGCGACGCGTGGACCGACGACACCACCGCACCCGGTGGACACAACGGCTGTGACACCCGCAACGACATCCTCGACCGCGACCTCGTCGACAAGACCTTCACGGCAATCTCGCGGTGTCCCACCGCGGTCGCCACCGGCACGCTGTACGACCCGTACACCAACCAGACCGTGGCGTTCACCAGAGGCAATCAAGTCGGGGCGTCGGTGCAGATCGACCACATCGTCCCGCTGGCGCTCGCCTGGGACCTCGGCGCCCGCGGCTGGACCGACGACATGCGCCGACGGTTCGCCAACGATCCCGCCAATCTGCTTGCGGTTCAAGGCAAAGCGAATCAGGACAAGAGCGACTCCGAACCGGCCGACTGGATGCCGCCGAACCACGCGTTCTGGTGCCAGTACGCGGTGCAGTTCGCCGCCGTGCTCCGTGGTTACGCGCTGCCGATCGACGACCGGTCGGCGGTGGTGCTGCGCGACGCGGCGGGAACGTGCCCCGTCGCGCAGGCGGCTGCCTAGGTGCCGGTGTAGGTCGCCGGGTCGGGCCGGAAGCGGGTGCCGTCGTCGAGCCCGTTGAGCGCGTCCATGTGCTCGGCCACGAGCTCGAACTCGAACACGTCGGCGTTCTCCACGATGCGCTCCGGCGTCGCCGAGCGGGGGATCACGACGTTGCCGAGCTGCAGGCTCCATCGGATCAGCACCTGCGCAGGTGACTTGCCGTACTCACCGGCGATCGACGTCACGGTCGGGTTGTCGAGCAGGCGACCGACGCCCAGCGGCCCGTAGGCCTCGGTGACGATGTCGTGCTCGGCGTTGGCCGCGCGCAGCGCCGCCTGGTTGAGCAACGGGTGCAGCTCGATCTGGTTGATCGCCGGTGCGACGTAGGACAGCTCGATGACGTTGGACAGGTCCTCGGCGGAGAAGTTGCAGACGCCGATCGACTTGGTGAGGCCGTCTTCGCGGAGCTTCAGCATTCCGCCCCAGCTGTGCAGGTAGACACCGGGGTCGCCGGCGGGCCAGTGGATCAGGTACGCGTCCACGTAGTCGGTCGCGAGGCGGTCGAGGCTGGCGCGGCACGCGTCCTGAGCGGCGCGGAAGCCCTGGTCGGCGGTCGCCAACTTCGTCGTGACGAAGATCTCCGCACGAGGAATGCCAGATGCGGCAATGGCACGCCCCACCGCCGCCTCGTTGCCGTACGCCGCCGCGGTGTCGATCAGCCGCACGCCGATCTCGAGTGCGGTCGACACGGCGCGTTCGGTTTCGGCGTCGGTCAGCTCGCCGACGCCGATCCCGAGTGCCGGGATGCTGTTCTCGTCGTTGAGTGCCACCGCTGGAATTGCCGCCGAGGTCATGTCACCTACCCTGTGAAGTTGAAAGTCCGTGGATCGGGACCCAGTCGAGTCCCGTCTTCGAGCGATGCGACGGACGCCATGTCCGATTCGTCGAGTGCGAAGTCGAACACGTCGAAGTTGCTCGCAATCCTGTCGGGGTTCACCGATTTCGGGATGACGATATTACCGAGCTGGACGTGCCACCTAATCAGCACCTGCGCTGGCGTTTTTCCCCTGGCCTCGGCAATGGCGACGACCGTCGCGTTCTCCAGCAGCGAGCCCTGGCCCAGCGGGCTCCACGCCTCGGTGGCGATCCCCAACCTGGCGTGGACCTCTCGCAGCTCCTGCTGGGGGAGAAGCGGGTGCAATTCGATCTGGTTGACCGCAGGCACGATGCCGGTCGCGTCGACCAGGGTGCTCAGGTGTTCGGGCTGGAAGTTGCTCACGCCGATCGAGCGGATTCGGCCCTCGTCACGCAGGTGGGCGAAGGCCTTGAACGTGTCGACGAAGGCGTTGACCTCGGGCATCGGCCAGTGCACTAGGTAGAGGTCCAGGTAGTCGAGGCCCAGCTTCTCCATGCTCAGGTCGAACGCCCGCAGCGTCGTGTCGTATCCCTGGTCGGCGTTCCAGAGCTTGGTGACGACGTAGACGTCGTCCCTGGCCAGGCCCGCGTTCGCCGCCCCGGCGAGCGCGTGGCCCACCTCCGCTTCGTTGCCGTATGCCGCGGCCGTGTCGACGTGCCGATAGCCTGCGTCCAGCGCGGCGCTGACGGCGCGTTCGGTCTCACCGGCCGGGGTCTGCCACACTCCCAGGCCGATGGCGGGGATCGAATGCCCGTCGTTCAGCGCGACCGAGGGAACCGACGTGTTCGAAGGAGAAGCCATGACGGGAAGTCTGCCAGCCGCACCTGTGACGCACGCGGAGGCCGATCGTCCCGGCGCGGCCCGGCTGGCGGTCCTCAACGCCTCCAGTCGGGTGATGCTGCGCCTTCTCCCGCACCTGCCCGACGCCGTCAAGCGACTTCTGCTGGGACGCCGCACCGTGACGGTCGACGGCAACACCCTCGACACGACGCTGCAGTTCATGTTGGCCGCGCAGCGGTCGGCGGGCGTCAACGGACTGGTCGCCAGCAGCGACGTCGCGGTCGCCAGATCCCAGCTGCAGAAGCTGTCGTCGATGATCGACTCCGGCGTCGCCGTCGACGTGGAGAACGGTTCGATCCCCGGTCCGGCGGGGCCGCTTCCGGTGCGGCGCTACACGCCCGCCGACGCGGCGGCGGGGGAACCGAGGCCTCTTCTGGTCTTCTTCCACGGTGGCGGCTTCGTCGTGGGCGACCTCGACACGCACGACGGTCTGTGCCGACTGCTCTGCCGCGACGCGGGAGTTCACGTCCTTGCGGTCGACTACCGGCTCGCACCGGAGCACCCCGCGCCCGCCGCGGTCGACGACTGCTACGCCGCGTACCGCTGGGCGGTGGAGCATGCGACCGAGTTCGGCGCGGACCCGGCCAGGGTGGCCGTCGGCGGCGACAGCGCGGGCGGAAACCTCGCGGCCGTGGTGTCGCAGTTGGCGCGCAACGACGGCTTCGCCCTGCCTGCCCTGCAACTGCTGCTCTACCCCGTCACCGACTTCGCCAACGACACCAGGTCCAAGACGCTGTTCGCCGACGGGTACTTCCTGACGAAGAAGGACATGGACTGGTTCAGGGACAACTACCTGGCCGGGTCGACGCTGGACACCAGTGACCCTCGCGTCTCCCCGCTGCTGGCCGAGGATCTGTCTGGGCTGCCTCCCGCGATGGTCCTCACGGGCGGGTTCGACCCGCTGCGCGACGAAGGCAACCAGTACGCCGAGGCGCTTGCCGCGGCGGGTGTCGCCGTCGACCATCGACAATTCGGCCCCGTGGTGCACGCCTTCGCCAACTTCTTTCCGCTCGGTGGCGCCAGCGCCACCGCCACCGCAGAGGTCGTCTCGGCTGTTCGGGCGCACCTGAGCCGGGGCTGACGGAGCACTCGCGGACCGCCGGTACCCTAGTGCCGTGTCCACGAAACCCAAGAAGACCGCCAGCTACGACCTGAAGGCTGCCGACCGCAAGCGCAACGTGATGATCCAGGTCGGGCTCACCGCGGTCGTGGTCATCTTCGCCGTGGCTCTGGTCGCCTACATCGTGACCTCCGGCAGCACGAAGCCCGCAGGCGGCGAGGCGAAGTCGATCCGCGTGGCGACCAGCAACGTGATCACCAAGGAGGGCACCACCGAGCCGAAGGCCGTGGTGTCGTTGTACGAGGACTTCCTTTGTCCGGTGTGCGGGAACTTCGAGCAGACCTTCGGTCCGACGATCAGCAAGTTGATCGACAGCGGCGCGATCGCCACCGACTTCTACATGGTCGCCATCCTCGACCGCCCGGCGAACCAGAACTACTCGTCGCGGTCCGGTGCGGCCGCCTACTGCGTCGCCGACGAGGACACCACCCCGGACAAGCAGGCGTTCCGCCGCTTCCACGCGGCGATGTACGCCCAGCAGCCGAGCGAGACGGGCACCACCTTCCCGACCAATGCGCAGTTGATCGAGACCGCGCGCCAAGCCGGCGTCGTCGGCAAGGTGCCGGAGTGCATCAACAACGGTCGCTACCTCGACATGGTGAAGGGGCTGGCCTCCGCGACCAACGTCACCGGCACGCCGACGGTGCGGATCAACGGCGAGGACTACAAGTTCTCGACGCCCGACGCGCTGGTGGCCAAGATCAAGGAGATCGTCGGCGACATTCCCGGCGTGACCGCCGCACCTGCCGCACAGGCCCCGATTCAGCCGGGTGGCACGCCCACCGCGACGGCCCCCGCACCCGCACCCGCACCCGCCCCCGCGCCCGCCCCGACGCCCGCGACCCCCACGACCACCAGATGACGTCGACCGCTGCGGACGAGACCGCGTCGGACCTGCCGGCGCGGTCCGGATCTGGTGTACGGGTGAGGACGCCCAGCGCAGTCTGGGTGCTGATCGCCGGAGCCGTCGGCCTCACCGCGGCGCTGACGCTGACGATCGAGAAGATCGAGCTGCTGATCGACCCCGCGTACGTCCCGTCGTGCAGCATCAACCCGGTGCTGTCCTGCGGTTCGGTGATGGTCACCCCGCAGGCGTCGGAATTCGGCTTCCCAAACTCCTTGCTCGGAATCGTGGCGTTCAGCGTCGTCGTGGTCGCCGGCGTGTTGGCAGTTGCCAAAGTGTCGTTGCCGCAGTGGTTTTGGGCCGGGCTCGCCGTCGGAACGCTTCTCGGCGCCGTCTTCGTCCACTGGCTGATCTACCAGAGCCTGTACGTCATCGGAGCCCTCTGCCCGTACTGCATGGTGGTGTGGTCCATGACGATCCCGCTGTTGGCGGTGGTGTCGTCGATCGCCCTGCGGCCGTTGGCGGGCAACGCCTTTGCCCGTGCCGTGCATCAGTGGCGATGGTCGCTCGTCGCGCTGTGGTTCACGGGACTGATCCTGTTGATCGTGATTCGATTCTGGGCGTACTGGTCGACGCTGATCTAGACCGGTGCCGGCGGCTCGCGCGTTAGGGTATCGCGCGTGATCTCCAAACTCCTGGTCGCCAATCGTGGTGAGATAGCCATTCGGGCTTTCCGTGCGGCGTATGAAATGAACATCGCGACGGTTGCGGTGTACGCCTATGAAGACCGTAACTCGCCGCACCGGTTGAAGGCCGACGAGTCGTATCAGATCGGTGAGCCGGGTCACCCCGTGCGTTCCTACCTGTCGATCGACGAGATCATCCGCGTGGCCCGCCACGCGGGTGCCGACGCGGTGTACCCGGGGTATGGCTTCCTGTCGGAGAACCCCGAACTGGCGGCCGCGTGCGCCGAGGCGGGCATCACCTTCGTCGGCCCCGGTGCCCATGTCCTGGAGCTGACGGGCAACAAGTCCCGTGCGATCGCGGCGGCCCGCGACGCGGGTCTGCCCGTGCTGGCGTCGTCGGTACCGTCGGCCTCGGTGGAGGACCTGGTGGCCGCGTCGGCCGGCATGGCATTCCCGTTGTTCGTCAAGGCGGTGTCCGGAGGCGGTGGCCGCGGCATGCGGCGGGTGACCGATCCCGACGCGCTGCCCGAGGCGATCGAGGCCGCCAGCCGTGAGGCCGAGTCGGCGTTCGGCGACGGAAACGTCTACCTCGAGCAGGCGGTGCTCAACCCCCGTCACATCGAGGTGCAGATCCTTGCCGACACCAAGGGCAACGTGATCCACCTGTTCGAACGCGACTGCAGCGTGCAGCGGCGGCATCAGAAGGTGATCGAACTCGCGCCGGCCCCCAACCTGTCCGAAGAGTTGCGCGACAAGATGTGTGCGGATGCGGTCGCCTTCGCGCGGCAGATCGGCTACACGTGTGCGGGCACCGTGGAGTTCCTGCTCGACGAGCGCGGCAACCACGTGTTCATCGAGCTGAACCCGCGGATTCAGGTGGAGCACACCGTCACCGAGGAGATCACCGACGTCGACCTGGTCGCCAGCCAGTTGCGCATCGCCGCGGGGGAGACGCTCGCCGACCTTGGGCTGAGCCAGGATTCGATTCGCGTGCGGGGTGCGGCGATGCAGTGTCGCATCACCACCGAGGACCCGGCCAAGGGTTTCCGTCCCGACACCGGACGCATCACCGGGTACCGGTCGCCGGGTGGTGCGGGTATCCGGTTGGACGGCGGCACGACCCTGGGTGCGGAGATCGGTGCGCACTTCGACTCGATGCTGGTCAAGATGACGACCCGGGGCCGCGACTTCAGCACCGCGGTCACGCGCGCCAGGCGAGGGCTTGCCGAGTTCCGGATCCGCGGGGTCTCGACGAACATCCCGTTCCTGCAGGCGGTCGTCGACGATCCCGACTTCCGTGCGGGTCGGGTCACCACGTCGTTCATCGACGAACGCCCCCAGTTGCTGACCGCTCACGTCTCGGCCGACCGCGGTACGAAGATGATCAACTACCTCGCCGAGGTGACGGTCAACTCGCCCTATGGCAGCCGGGACCGGGTCTACCCGCAGGACAAGCTGCCCGACGTCGAGGTCAGGGACACCGAGTCGACGCCACCGGCCGGGAGCAGGCAACGGCTGCTCGAGTTGGGTCCCGAGGGGTTCGCGGCGTGGCTGCGGGACTCGCCGGCGGTGGGCGTCACCGACACCACCTTCCGCGACGCTCATCAGTCGCTTCTCGCCACCCGGGTGCGGACCTCCGGTCTGCTGGTGGTGGCGCCCTACATCGCGAGGATGACCCCCGAGCTGCTGTCGCTGGAGTGCTGGGGTGGCGCGACGTACGACGTCGCGCTGCGGTTCCTCAAGGAAGATCCCTGGGAGCGGCTGGCGGCGCTGCGCGAGGTGGTGCCCAACATCTGCCTGCAGATGCTGCTGCGGGGGCGCAACACCGTCGGGTACACCCCGTACCCGGAGACGGTGACCGCCGCGTTCGTCGAGGAGGCCACGGCCACCGGCATCGACATCTACCGAATCTTCGACGCGCTCAACAACGTCGACTCGATGCGACCGGCGATCGACGCCGTCCGGGCAACCGGCACGGCGGTCGCCGAGGTGGCGCTGTGTTACGCCGGCGACCTGTCCGATCCCGGCGAGACGCTCTACACGCTGGACTACTACCTGAGGCTCGCCGAGCAGATCGTCGAGGCCGGGGCGCACGTGCTGGCGATCAAGGACATGGCCGGTCTGCTGCGGGCACCCGCGGCGACGACGTTGGTCTCGGCGCTGCGCAGCCGGTTCGACGTGGCGGTGCACGTGCACACCCACGACACGCCCGGTGGGCAGTTGGCGACCTACACCGCCGCGTGGCAGGCGGGCGCCAGCGCGGTCGACGGTGCGGCTGCGCCGCTGGCGGGCACCACCAGTCAGCCGGCGCTGTCCTCCATCGTCGCCGCGGCGATGCACACCCCGTACGACACCGGGCTCTCGCTGCGCAACGTATGCGACCTGGAGCCGTACTGGGAATCACTGCGAAAGGTGTACGCGCCCTTCGAATCTGGATTGCCTGCGCCGACGGGGCGGGTGTACAGCCACGAGATCCCCGGTGGTCAGCTGTCCAACCTGCGCCAGCAGGCCAACGCGCTTGGCCTCGGCAACCGGTTCGAGGACGTCGAGAACGCCTATGCCGGCGCCGACAAGGTGCTGGGCCATCTGGTCAAGGTCACGCCGTCGTCGAAGGTCGTCGGCGATCTGGCGCTGGCGCTGGTCGGTGCGGGCGCCACGGCCGAGGAATTCGCCGCCGATCCAGCCACGTTCGACATCCCCGACTCGGTCATCGGGTTCCTGCGCGGCGAGCTGGGGGATCCGCCCGGCGGCTGGCCGGAACCGTTGCGTACCAAGGCGTTGGCCGGACGTTCGCCCGCCAAGCCGACCGAGGAGCTCAGCGCCGAGGACGAGGCGCTGCTCGCCGAGCCGGGCGCGGTCCGGCAGCGGACGCTGAACCGGCTGCTGTTCCCCGGGCCGACAAGGGAATTCGAGGAGCACCGCGAGGTATACGGCGACACCTCGCGGTTGTCGGCCAACCAGTTCTTCTACGGCCTGCGCTACGGCGACGAGCACCGCATCCAGATCGACCGCGGCGTCGACCTCATCATCGGGCTGGAGGCCATCTCCGAGCCCGACGAGCGGGGGATGCGGACGGTGATGTGCATTCTGAACGGCCAGCTGCGACCGGTCGTGGTGCGCGACGAGAGCATCGCCGACACGGTGCCCGCCGCCGAGAAGGCCGATCGGACGAACGCCGACCACGTCGCGGCGCCGTTCGCCGGGGTGGTGACGATCAACGTCGAGGCCGGTGCGTCCGTCGAGGCGGGGGAGACGATCGCGACCATCGAGGCCATGAAGATGGAGGCGGCGATCACCGCTCCCAAGGCGGGCACCGTCGAACGGGTTGCGGTCTCGGCGACAGCGCAGGTCGAAGGTGGGGACCTCCTGGCGGTGATCCACTGACCCGGATCATCGGGGGTCGGTTCGGGGGCCGCCGGCTGGCGGTGCCGCAGGGTCGTGCCGGGACGGGCACCCGACCCACCACCGACCGGGTTCGCGAGTCCTTGTTCAACGTACTGGCGGCTCGACTCGACTTCTCTGGCCTGACGGTTCTCGACCTGTACGCGGGATCGGGTGCCCTTGGCCTGGAAGCGCTTTCGCGTGGTGCGACGACCGCCGTCTTCGTGGAGGCCGACCGGCGCGCGGCTGCGGTCATCGCGGAGAACGTCAAGGCGCTTGGCGCGACGGGTGCTGCGGTGCGGTGTGGTTCCGTCGCGTCGGTGCTCGCCGCGGGCGCAGGCCGATCCGCCGACCTGGTGTTCGCCGATCCGCCGTACGAGGTGCCGTCGGCCGACGTGGAGGCGGTGCTCTCGGCGTTGACCGACAAGGGCTGGGTGGCGCCCGGCGCCGTCGCGGTGCTCGAGCGCCCGGCCTCGGCGCCCGTGGTGGTCTGGCCCGCCGGGTGGGTGGCCGGGCGGGAGCGCCGGTACGGAGACACCCGCCTGGAGTTCGGCGAAGTCGAGATCGCGTAGCGTCGTCGCTCATGAGTGGCGCCGTATGCCCAGGCTCGTTCGACCCCGTCACCCTCGGCCACGTCGACGTGTTCGAGCGGGCGGCTGCACAGTTCGACGAGGTCGTCGTCGCCGTGCTGGTCAACCCCAACAAGTCGGGGATGTTCACCGCCGACGAGCGGATGGAGTTGATCCGCGAGTCGACGACGCACCTGCCGAACGTGCGCGTGGAGAGCGGCACCGGGTTGGTCGTCGACTTCGTGACCTCGCGCGGGCTGTCGGCCATCGTCAAGGGGCTGCGGTCGGGCACCGACTTCGAATACGAGCTGCAGATGGCGCAGATGAACAAGCACGTGTCGGGGGTGGACACGTTCTTCGTCGCCACCAACCCGCGGTTCTCCTTCGTGTCGTCGTCGCTGGCCAAGGAGGTCGCGATGCTCGGCGGCGACGTGTCGGAATTGCTGCCGGAGCCGGTCAACGTGCGGTTGCGGTCCAAGCTCGCCGCCCGCTGACCCTCGGCGCGCCGGGGAAGCGGCGTGGCGGGAAACGCGCAACTCACCGGCGTGGCGTACCGAGTCACACGAGTAACACCAGGCACACTGGTAACGACCAACTAGGCCGGGAGGGTGTTGCCGTGTACCGAGTATTTGAGGCGCTTGACGAGCTCGGAGCCATCGTCGAGGAAGCCCGCGGTGTGCCGATGACGGCTGGCTGCATGGTGCCCCGCGGCGACGTGCTCGAATTGCTGGACGACATCAAGGACGCCATCCCCGGCGAACTCGACGACGCCCAAGACGTACTGGACGCCCGCGACGGCATGCTGCGCGAGGCCAAGGATCACGCCGACTCCATGGTCGCCAGCGCGACCGCCGAGGCCGACTCGTTGCTCAACCACTCTCGCGGCGAGGCCGACCGCATCCTCGCCGATGCCAAGGCGCAGGCCGACCGCATGGTTGGCGAGGCGCGTCAGCACAGCGAGCGCATGGTCGGGGAGGCCCGCGAAGAGGCCAACCGCATCATGTCGACCGCCAAGCGCGAGTACGAAGCCAGCACCGGACGGGCCAAGGCCGAAGCCGACCGCCTGATCGAGAACGGCAACCTCTCCTACGAGAAGGCCGTCCAAGAGGGCATCAAGGAACAACAGCGGTTGGTCTCGCAGACCGAAATCGTGCAAACCGCGACGTCGGAGGCGACCCGCCTGATCGACACCGCCCACGCCGAAGCCGACCGGCTCCGCGGGGAATGCGACATCTACGTCGACAGCAAGCTGGCCGAATTCGAGGACTACCTCAACGGCACGCTGCGCTCCGTCGGGCGTGGACGCCACCAGCTGCGCACCGCCGCAGGCACGCACGACTACGCCCAACGGTAGACACACCGGAACCACCCCGCCCCGATCGGATTCGGGACGGGGTGGACCGCCGCCGTAGGATCGACGAATGGCCGGAAAGTCGAAACACGGTGCCCGTGGCATCACCCGGGGCGGCCACCAATCGCCCTTCGTACTGGACATTTCGCGGCTGGGCATGCGCCCCGGTTCGATGATCACGTACGACGAGACGGTGTCCTCGCCGTCGCGGATCGGCATCGAGCTGATCGCCATTCCCGAGGGTGCGCCCGTCGCCCTCGACCTGCGCCTCGAATCGGTGTCCGAGGGCGTCTTGGTCAGCGGCACGGTGTCGGCGCCGACCAGCGGTGAGTGCGCCCGCTGCCTGACCCCGGTGACGGGAGACGTCGAGATCTACCTCACCGAGCTGTTCGCGTACCCCGACAGCGCCACCGAGGCCACCACCGACGACGACGACGAAGTCGGACGCGTGGTCGACGACACCGTCGACCTCGAGCAGCCGATCATCGACGCCGTCGGCATGCAGCTGCCCTTCTCGCCGGTCTGCCGCGAGGACTGCCCAGGACTGTGCCCGGAGTGCGGGGCCCCGCTCGCCGACTTCGAGAACGACGCCGAGCCGCACGGTCACGACGTCGTCGACCCCAGGTGGGCCAAGCTCGCGGCGATGAAGCCCGTCGACGAGAACCCGACGGATCCGGACGCCGGGGGCCGCGAGTGACGGTCGACCGGACCCCGCTGCTCGAAGCGCTCGGCGTCGATCTTCCCGACGATCTGCTCACCCTCGCCCTCACCCACCGCAGTTACGCCTACGAAGCAGGCGGGCTGCCCACCAACGAGCGGCTCGAGTTCCTCGGCGACGCCGTGCTCGGATTGGTGATCACGGCGGAGATCTTCACCAGGTACCCCGACCGCAGCGAAGGCGAGCTGGCCAAGCTGAAGTCCGCCGTGGTGAACACCCAGGCGCTGGCCAAGATCGCCAGGACCATGACACCCGACGGCCTCGGTGCCTACCTCCTGCTGGGTCGCGGCGAGGTCGGCAGCGGCGGCGCGCACAAGGCCAACCTGCTCGCCGACGCGGTCGAATCGCTTCTGGGGGCAACGTACGTCCAGTACGGCCACGAGGTCGCCCGCGACGTCGTCATCCGGCTGTTCTCCGACGTTCTCGAGGCCGCGGCGAACCTCGGCGCGGGGCTCGACTGGAAGACCAGCCTGCAGGAGCTGGCGGCGGCCCGCAGGCTGGGCGTGCCCGCCTATGTCATCGCCTCCAGCGGCCCCGAACACGACAAGCACTTCACCGCCAGGGCCGTCGTCGGAGTCGAGGACTACGGCCACGGCGAGGGCCGGACCAAGAAGGAAGCCGAGCAGCAGGCGGCCGCCGCGGCCTACAAGGCGATTCAGGCACTGGGCACCGACGACCTTGCCGACGCCCTCACCGCAGGCAAGCCCGAGCGGGATGCCTGAGCTACCCGAGGTCGAGGTCGTCCGGCGTGGCCTCGACGCCCACGTCGTCGGGCGGACGATCACCGCGGTCCGGGTCAACCATCCCCGCGCGGTGCGCCGCCACCAGGAAGGCCCCGTCGATCTGACGGCGCGGCTGCTCGACAACGTCGTGACCGGCACGGGCAGGCGCGGAAAGTACCTGTGGCTGACCCTCGGCAGCGGCGACGCCCTGGTGGTCCACCTCGGCATGAGCGGGCAGATGCTGCTCGGCGAGGTTGCGAAGACCGAACATCTGCGGGTCGCCACCCTGCTCGACGACGGAACGGCGATGAGCTTCGTCGACCAGCGCACCTTCGGTGGCTGGATGCTGGCCGATCTGGTCACCGTCGACGGCACCGAGGTGCCCGTGCCGGTCGCCCACGTCGCACGCGATCCGCTCGACCCGCTGTTCGATCGGGCCGCCGTGGTAAAGGTGTTGCGGGGCAAGCACTCCGAGATCAAACGCCAACTGCTCGACCAAACGGTGGTGTCCGGCATCGGCAACATCTACGCCGACGAGTCGCTGTGGCGGGCCAAGGTCAACGGCGCGCGCATCGCGGAGACGTTGACCAAGCCGACGCTGGATGCCCTGCTCGGCCACGCCGCCGACGTCATGACCGACGCGCTCGGCCAAGGCGGCACGTCGTTCGACTCGCTGTACGTCAACGTCAACGGCGAGTCGGGCTACTTCGACCGGTCGCTGGACGCCTACGGCCGGGAGGGCGAGCCGTGCCGCCGCTGCGGCGCCGTCATGACGCGCGACAAGTTCATGAACCGGTCGTCGTTCTACTGCCCACGGTGCCAGCCGAAACCACGCCAGCCACGACCACGCACCTGACCACCGAGTACCGCCGAGAGGGAATCGCATGACAGATCTATGGGTGGAGCGCACCGGAGTGCGCCGCTACACCGGCCACAGCAGCCGCGGCGCAGAGGTGCTCGTCGGCTCCGAGGACGTCGAGGGCGTGTTCACCCCCGGTGAGCTCCTCAAGATCGCGCTGGCCGCCTGCAGCGGGATGAGCAGCGACCACCCCCTGCGCACCCGACTCGGGGACGACTACGCGGCCACCATTCACGTGTCGGGCCCCGCCGACCGCGAGCGGGAGCTCTACCCGTTGCTCGAGGAGAAGCTCGAACTCGACCTCTCTGCGCTGTCAGAAGAGGACATCCGGAAGCTCGTCGTCGTCGTCGAGCGGTCGATCGACAAGGTGTGCACCGTCGGCCGCACGCTCAAGGAGGGCACCGAGGTCACGTTCGAGGTCACTCCGAAGTGAGCGACGACGTCCGCCTCAGCGCGTGGGTTCACGGCCGAGTGCAGGGCGTGGGGTTCCGATGGTGGACGCGCGCCCGGGCGCTGGAACTCGGGCTGACGGGCTTCGCGGCGAACAAGGACGACGGTCGCGTGCACGTCGTCGCCCGCGGTCCCCGCGCCTCGTGTGAGCGACTGCTCGAACTGCTTCGGGGTGGCACCACCCCGGGCAGCGTCGACCTGGTCGTCGACGACTGGTCCGAACCCGGCGATCCGATCGAGGGCTTCACCGAGCGATAGCAACCTCGCAGGTAAGCTCGCACGTCATGCATCTGAAGAGTCTGACGCTGAAGGGCTTCAAGTCCTTCGCCTCGCCGACGACTCTTCGCTTCGAACCGGGCATCACCTGTGTCGTCGGCCCCAACGGATCGGGCAAGTCCAACGTCGTCGACGCCCTCACCTGGGTGATGGGCGAACAGGGCGCGAAGACCCTGCGCGGCGGCAAGATGGAAGACGTCATCTTCGCGGGCACGTCCTCGCGGGCGCCGCTGGGCCGCGCCGAGGTCACCCTGACCATCGACAACTCCGACAACGCCCTGCCGATCGAGTACTCCGAGGTGTCTATCACCCGTCGGGTGTTCCGCGACGGCGCAGGCGAATACGAGATCAACGGCAACAGCTGCCGGTTGATGGACGTCCAGGAATTGCTGTCGGATTCCGGCATCGGCCGTGAGATGCACGTCATCGTCGGCCAGGGCAAGCTTTCCGAGATCCTCGAGTCGCGCCCCGAGGACCGCCGCGCGTTCATCGAGGAAGCCGCCGGGGTGCTCAAGCATCGCAAGCGCAAGGAAAAGGCGGTCCGCAAGCTCGACTCGATGTCGGCGAACCTCAACCGCCTCAGCGACCTGACCAGCGAGCTGCGACGTCAGCTCAAACCCCTGGGCCGCCAAGCCGAGATGGCCCGGCGGGCGCAGACCATTCAGGCCGATCTGCGCGACGCCCGCCTGCGGCTGGCGGCCGACGACCTGGTCGCCCGGCGCACCGAGTTCAACGACACCAATCAGGCCGAGACGACGCTGCGGCGCGAGCACGACGAAATCAGCACCCGCCTGGAGATCGCGACGGTCGAGCTGTCGACCCACGAGAGCGCGGTCTCCAGTCTGAGCGGAAGGGCCGAAGCGGCGCAGCAGACGTGGTTTCGGCTGTCCGCCCTCGCCGAACGCGTCAGTGCGACCGTGCGGATCGCCAGTGAGCGGACTCAACTGCTCGACGCCGACGTCGAGGCTTCTCAGGGCCCCGATCCCGACGAACTCGACGCCGAGGCCCAGATGGTCGCCGAGCACGAGCAGGAGCTGCTCTTCGAGCTCGAGGAGTGCCGGGCCCGCCAAGAGGCGGCGCGCGCGGAGCTGAGCGAACGCGAACGCCTCGCGGCCGAGGCCGAACGTGCTCATCTGGCCGCCGCCCGCGCGGAGGCCGACCGCCGCGAGGGTTTGGCCAGGCTCTCCGGCCAGGTCGACACCATGCGCACCCGGGTGGAGTCGATCGACGAGGGCGTGGCGCGACTCACCGTCAGCCTCGAAGAATCCGCGATGCGCGTCGAACAGTCCAGGATGGACTTCGAGAACGTGCAGAGCCGGGTCGCCGAGCTCGACGCGAGCGAGGTCGGCCTCGACGACCAGCACGATCGCACCGTCGCCGCCCTGCGGCTCGCCGACGAGCGGGTGTCCGAACTGCAGGCCGCCGAACGGGCCGCCGAACGCCAAGTGGCGTCGTTGCTGGCACGCATCGACGCGTTGGCGGTGGGCCTGGACCGCAGGGACGGCGCTGCGTGGCTGCAGAAGAACCACGACGGCTCGGGACTACTCGGCTCGGTGGCGAAGATGCTGCGGGTGCGCCCGGGCTACGAGGCGGCCGTTGCGGCCGTGCTCGGTTCGGCAGCGGACGCGGTGGCGGCCGAAAGCTTCGGCGCGGCGCGCTCCGCCGTCGCGGCGCTCAAGGCGGCCGACGGCGGACGGGCCGCCATCGTTCTCGGCGACTGGCCCGAAGGTGCAGCGCCGCAAGGAAAGTCGGACCGTGACCTGCCCGTCGACACCGTCTGGGCGGTCGACCTCGTCGAGCCGGTGGAGCGGCTCCGCGGTGCGACCGCGGCCATGCTCGCCGACGTGGTCGTGGTGCCCGATCTGACCTCGGCGCTGGACCTGGTGGCGGCCCGTCCCGAACTGCGGGCGGTGACCACCGACGGGGATCTCGTCGGTGCGGGGTGGCTCACCGGCGGCTCCGACCGCAAGCCGAGCACCCTGGAGATCACCGGCGAGATCGAGAAGGCACGCGCGGAGTTGGCGGCGTCCGAGCGGCAGGTCTCTGAGCTGTCCGCCGCGCTGTCGGGTGCGCTCGCCGAGCAGGAGTCCCGCCGCGACGCCGCCGAGGACGCGCTCGCGGCACTCAACGAATCCGACGCCGCCATCTCGGCGATCTACGAGCAACTCGGCAGGCTGGGCCAGGAGGCCAGGGCCGCCGAAGGCGAATGGCAGCGGCTCAACGGTCAGCGAAACGAGCTCGAAGCCGGCCGGATGAAGACCGTCGAGGAGATGACCGCCCTCGAGGAGCGGCTGCGCAACGCCCAAGAGGTGCCGACCTACGACTCCGAGCCCGTCGACCGTCACGAGTCGGTGGCCGCCGCCGACGCCGCGAGAACCGCCGAGTTCGAGGCGCGGCTGGCGGTGCGAACCGCGGAGGAACGCGCGAATGCCGTTCGCGGGCGGGCAGATTCGCTCCGTCGTGCGGCCACGGCCGAACGCGAGGCACGACTGCGTGCACAGCGGGCGCGCGTCGCCAGGGAGCATGCCGCCGCGGTGGCGGCGGCGGTCGCGGAGTCGGGGCGCTTGGTCGCCGCGCGGTTGGCGGTCGCTGTCGCCGTGGCCGGTCGCACCAGGGACGCCCTGGCCACCGAGCGCAGTCATCGCACCGAGGCGCTCGACCTGGTGCGCCACGAGGTCAACGAACTCAACGCCAGGATCACCGCGCTGACCGACTCCCTGCACCGCGACGAGGTCGCCAAGGCGCAGGCGGCGCTTCGCATCGAACAACTCGAGCAGCACGCACTCGAACAGTTCGGCATGGCAACCGACGACCTCATCGAGGAGTACGGCCCCCACGTGCCCCTTCCGCCGACGGAGCTGGAGATGGCCGAGTACGAGCAGGCCAAGGAGCGCGGCGAGCAGGTGACGGCGCCCGCGCCGATGCCGTTCGACCGTCCCACCCAGGAGCGGCGAGCCAAGAAGGCCGAGCGCGAGCTCGGCGAGCTGGGCAGGGTGAACCCCCTTGCGCTGGAGGAGTTCGCGGCGCTCGAGGAGCGCTACAACTTCCTGTCCACCCAGTTGGAGGACGTCAAGGGCGCCCGCAAGGACCTGCTCGACGTGATCACCGACGTCGACGACCGCATCCTTCAGGTCTTCGCAGAGGCGTACGCCGACGTGGAGCGCGAGTTCACCCAGGTGTTCGCGACACTGTTCCCCGGCGGCGAGGGGCGCTTGGTGCTGACCAATCCCGCCGACATGCTGACCACCGGCATCGAGGTCGAGGCCCGGCCGCCCGGCAAGAAGATCAAACGGCTGTCCCTGCTGTCCGGCGGCGAGAAGTCCCTGACGGCGGTCGCGATGCTCGTCGCGATCTTCCGGGCCCGGCCGTCACCCTTCTACGTCATGGACGAGGTCGAGGCGGCTCTCGACGACGTCAACCTGCGGCGGCTGATCAGTCTCTTCGAGCAGCTTCGCGAGGTGTCGCAGCTCATCGTCATCACCCACCAGAAGCCGACGATGGAGATCGCCGACGCGCTGTACGGCGTCACCATGCGCGAGGACGGCATCACCACCGTGATCTCCCAGCGGATGCGTGGCCAGGAACTCGTCACCACGACTACCTGACTCAGGCCGGGGAACCCACCCTGAGAGAATGACCCGGTGACTCAAGGTCAGCTGTTAGGTCTCTACATCGCCCTCGCGGCGATCGCCGTCCTCATCGTGGTTGCACTCGTCGTGGGGCTGGTGCGATACCGGCGGCGACGGATCAGCCTGTCATCCACGGACACGACGGCGCTGGAGAAGCCCGTCGACAAGTCCGGCGGGTACACGGCGTCGTCCACGATCTCGTTCACCGAGGCCACGGGTACGGTCACACCACCGCCGACGAGACCCAAGAACCTGCTGGACGTGGAGGGTCTCCCCGCCGTCGGGGACGACGCGACGATCCCGCGCGACGCGCCGAAGCGGTCCATCTCCGAGGTGCAGCTGCCGGAACCGTCAGCCCCCGAAGTCCAGGATCTCGAGGTCCAGGCCCCCGAAGCAGAGGCCCCCGAAGCCGAGGTCGAGGCGCCTCCCGCGGCCCCCGCCGAGGCGCCCGTCGTCCTTCCCGAGATCGACCCCATCGCGCCGACCGACGGCCGGCTGGAACGCCTGCGTGGGCGGCTGTCCAAATCGCAGAACGCACTCGGTCGCAGCATGCTCGGGCTGCTCGGCGGCGGTGACCTCGACGAGGACTCCTGGGAGGAGATCGAGGACACCCTTCTGGTCGCCGACCTCGGCCCGGTGGTCACCGAATCGGTGGTCACCGCATTGCGCGCCAAGATGGCCGCGGCCAGCGTCCGGTCCGAAGCCGACGCCAGAGCCGTTCTGCGCGAGGTCCTGATCAACGAACTGCGTCCCGACATGGACCGCGCGATCAGGGCGCTGCCGCATGCCGACAAGCCGTCGGTGCTGCTGGTCGTCGGTGTCAACGGGACGGGCAAGACGACGACCGTCGGCAAACTCGCGCGAGTCCTCGTCGCCGACGGACGTCGCGTCGTGCTCGGTGCCGCCGACACGTTCCGCGCCGCGGCCGCCGACCAGTTGCAGAGCTGGGCGGCCCGCGTCGGCGCCGAGGTGGTGCGCGGCCCCGAGGGTGCCGATCCCGCGTCGGTGGCGTTCGACGCCGTCGACCACGGCATCGCGACCGGCGCCGACGTCGTCGTCGTCGACACGGCGGGCCGCCTGCACACCAAGACGGGTCTGATGGACGAGCTCGGCAAGGTCAAGCGGGTGGTGTCCAAGCGCGCCGTCGTCGACGAAGTCCTGCTCGTTCTGGACGCCACCATCGGGCAGAACAGCCTGCCGCAGGCGCGGGTCTTCGCCGAGGTCGTCGAGATCACCGGCGTCGTCCTGACGAAGCTCGACGGTACGGCGAAGGGCGGCATCGTCTTTCGCGTGCAGCAGGAGCTCGGCGTGCCCGTGAAGCTGGTCGGGCTCGGGGAGGGCCCCGACGACTTGGCGCCGTTCGAACCCGCCGCCTTCGTCGACGCGCTCCTCGGTTAGGGCAATTCACCCCGGCCCACAATGCGCTGACGAGGCGGTTAACCCCGACGAAACGCAATCGCCCGATCCGTTCACATCGGCGAAACACGGGCGGCTCATTGGCGAAACAACGAGTGCGCATTGTCTTGGCCTAGGTCATCGGTGACTAACCGTGGCATGGGCGAAGGAGGAAACTGGGAGTGGACGGATTTCCGATAATGGGTGCGCCGGACACCGGCGACACGGCATGGATGTTGGCCAGCGCCGCACTCGTGCTGTTGATGACACCTGGACTGGCCTTCTTCTACGGCGGCATGGTTCGCGCCAAGGGCGTGCTGAACATGCTCATGATGAGCATCAGTTCGATGGGCGTGGTCACGGTGCTGTGGGCGCTGTACGGCTACTCGATGGCCTTCGGCAACGACAAGTTCAACTTCGTCGGTGACCCGACGCAGTACTGGGGTCTGAAGGGAATCATCGGCGGCAACGCCGCGGCGGCCGTGGTCGCCGATCCCAGCGCCGGGGTGGAAGCCGCTGACGCCGTGAACATTCCGTTGGCCGGCACGATCCCGATGTCGGTCTTCGTGGCCTTCCAGCTGATGTTCGCCATCATCACCGTCGCCCTCATCTCCGGCGCC
This sequence comes from Mycobacterium sp. AT1, assembly GCF_002043095.1. Lineage (GTDB taxonomy): Bacteria > Actinomycetota > Actinomycetes > Mycobacteriales > Mycobacteriaceae > Mycobacterium. Next base: position 137,212 of record NZ_MVOC01000059.1, read on the forward strand.
GTGGCCGACCGCCTGAAGTTCAGCGGCTGGCTGCTGTTCTCGGGCCTGTGGGTCACGGTCGTCTACTTCCCGGTCGCACACTGGGTCTTCGCGTTCGACGGTTTCACCGGTGAGACGGGCGGCTGGATCGCCAACAAACTCGCCGCGGTCGACTTCGCCGGTGGTACCGCGGTGCACATCAACGCCGGTACGGCCGGCTTGGTGCTGGCGATCATCCTCGGCAAGCGCAAGGGCTGGCCCGGATCGCCGATGCGTCCGCACAACCTGCCCTTCGTGATGCTGGGTGCGGGCCTACTGTGGTTCGGCTGGTACGGGTTCAACGCCGGATCCGCCGTCGGCTCAGGCGGTTTGGCCGGTTCGACCTTCGTCACCACGACGGTGGCCACCGCTGCGGCCATGCTGGCCTGGCTGCTCACGGAGAAGATCCGCGACGGACACGCCACCTCGCTCGGCGCGGCGTCGGGCATCGTGGCCGGCCTGGTCGCCATCACCCCGTCCTGCTCGTCGGTCAACGTCGTCGGCGCACTGGTGATCGGCGTCGTCGCAGGCGTGCTGTGCGCGCTGGCGGTCGGACTCAAGTTCAAGCTGGGCTTCGACGACTCGCTCGACGTCGTCGGCGTCCACCTCGTCGGTGGTCTCGCCGGCACGTTGCTGGTCGGCCTGGTCGCCGCTCCCGAGACGGGCGCCGGAGTCGCGGGCCTGTTCTACGGCGGCGGTTTCGACCAGCTGTGGCGGCAGGCAGTCGGAGCGGGTGCGGTCCTGCTGTACTCGGCGATCGGCACCGCCATCGTGGCCTATATCGTCAAGTTCACGATCGGGTTGCGACTGGACGAAGAGGAAGAGCACAACGGCATCGACGAGGCCGAGCATGCGGAAACGGCTTATGAACTCGCGTGATCGGGAAATAATCACAGGTGCAAAGAGTTTTCCGGAAAGGACTCTGACTAAATGAAGCTGATCACGGCGATCGTCAAGCCGTTCACCCTCGAGGACGTCAAGACTGGTCTCGAGCAGGCGGGCATCCTCGGGATGACCGTCAGCGAGGTGCAGGGCTACGGCAGGCAGAAGGGCCACACCGAGGTGTACCGCGGTGCGGAGTACTCGGTGGACTTCGTGCCAAAGGTGCGGGTCGAAGTCCTGGTGGACGAGTCCGCCGTCGACAAGGTGGTGGACGTCATCGTTCAGGCCGCCCGTACGGGCAAGATCGGCGACGGCAAGGTGTGGGTCAGCCCGGTCGACACGGTGGTGCGGGTTCGTACCGGCGAGCGTGGGACCGACGCCATTTGACGTCAGAACGGTGATCTAGGCGTCGTCTCCCGGACACGCACCCAGCAAGTGGTTGACAGATGACCAACAGCGAGTCCGGGGAGGACCGAGATGACCAGGCAGACACCAGATCCCGCCGCAGGCGCCTCTCGTTGGGTGGCGCCTGCGGCGGGATCGCCGCGTCCGGCCAAGGATTTGGCCACCGCGGCCGACCAGCTGCTGACCGGCGGCGCGCGGCTGGACTCCGCGGCGCTGCGTGACGCGCTGCTCGACCTGCACGAATTCTGGCTCACGACAAAGGCTGCCGAGATCGGCATCACGGCAACCAGTGGTTTCGCCATCGTCGCCACCGGGGGACTGGGGCGCGGTGAGTTGCTTCCCTACTCGGACCTGGACCTGACGCTCGTCCACGACGACATGCCGCGCGACGTGGTGTCCCAGGTCGCCGAACTGCTCTGGTACCCGTTGTGGGACGCCAACATTCACATCGACCACAGCGTCCGCACCGTGCCGGAGGCGCTGAAGGTCGCCAGCGAGGACATGTCGGCTGGCCTGGCCATGCTCGACGCGCGACACATCGCCGGTGACGCCGACCTCTCGGCGCTGTTGGTCGGCGGCGCACGTCGTCAGTGGCGTACCGGTATCGCGCCGCGGTTCGAAGAACTCGTCGCACACACGCGGTCTCGCTGGGAGCGCAGTGGCCAGATCGCCCACCGCGCCGAGCCCGACCTGAAGAACGGCCGCGGGGGTCTGCGCGACGTTCAACTTCTCAACGCACTGGCCATCGCGCAGCTGGCCGACGCATATCCGAGCCGGTCGCTGGCCTCGCCGACCGGGTCACTGGGTGACGCGCACCTCGCCCTGCTCAACGTCCGCACCGAACTGCATCGCGTCTCGCGCCGCGGCAGGGAGATGCTGCTGGCGCAGTACGCCGACGAGATCGGCGCCGCATTGCACATCGGTGACCGATTCGATCTGGCGCGGATGCTCAGCGATGCCGCCCGCACCATCAGCTACTACGTCGACGCCGGAATCCGCACCGCGTCGAATGCGTTGCCGCGCCGCGGTTTGAAGGTCCTGCGCCGACCCGTGCGGCGTCCGGTCGACGAGGGCGTCGTCGAGTACGGCGGGGAAATCATGCTGGCCCGCGACGCCCGTCCCGAACGCGATCCCGGCCTGATTCTGCGCGTCGCGGCCGCGTCGGCGACCACGGGATTGCCGATGTCGTCGTCGACGCTCAGCAGGCTCGCCGAGGCGGCACCCGAACTCCGCACCCCGTGGCCCCGGCAGGCGCTCAAGGACCTGCTGGTGATGCTGGCCGCGGGTGCCGCCACCGTCTCCACCATCGAAGCACTGGATCGAACGGGGTTGTGGGGCAGGCTGTTTCCCGAATGGGGCGCGGTGCGGGACCTCCCGCCCCGCGACGTCGTCCACATCTGGACCGTCGACCGCCACCTCGTCGAAACCATCTCGCGCGCAAGCGCATTCACCACTCGCGTGTCGCGACCCGATCTGCTGGTGCTCGGCGCGCTCGCCCACGACATCGGCAAGGGCCGCGGTGGCGACCACAGCGTCATCGGTGCGGATCTGGCGATCCAGATCGGCACCAGGCTGGGGCTGTGGCCGTCCGATGTCGCGCTGTTGTCCAAGATGGTGCGCTACCACCTCCTCCTTCCGGACACCGCGACCCGCCGCGACCTGCAGGACCCCAAGGTGATCGCGTCGGTCGTGGACGCGCTCGACGGGGATCCGGTGCTCCTCGAGCTGCTGCACGCGCTGGCCGAGGCGGACTCGCTGGCCACCGGTCCCGGCGTGTGGGGAGACTGGAAGGCGTCGCTGATCGGCGACCTGGTGCGCCGCTGCCGGCTCGTCATGGCGGGGGAGCCGTTGCCAACGCCCGATCCGATTGACCCCCGGCATGTTTCGTTGGCCGCCGATCACGGCGTGCACGTCGAGTTGACGGCGTCGGACAGTCCGCACGTCTTCGACGTCGTGATGATCGCGCCCGACCGTCGCGGTCTGCTGTCGAAGGCCGCCGGGGTGCTCGCGCTCAACTCGCTGCGGGTGCACTCGGCGTCGGTCACCATCCACGAGGGTGTCGCGATCACCACCTTCGTCGTCTCGCCGCACTTCGGCACACCACCGGCTGCCGAGCTGCTGCGCGAACAGTTCGTCCTGGCCCTTGGTGGCGACCTGGACGTCATCGGTTCGCTGGAACGCCGGGACCGCGAGTCCGCCAGCGTCAACACGACGAGGGCGGGGGACATCCCCGACGCCGTGCCGATCAACGCTCCCGCGCCCCCGAGGATCCTTTGGTTCGACGGCACGTCGCCCGGCGAGTTCGTGCTGCAGATCCGCAGCACGGACCGGGCCGGGCTGCTGGCGCGGCTCACGGCCGTCGTCGAACGCGACGGCGTCGACATCGCCTGGGCGAAGGTCACGACGCTGGGGTCGACGGTGGTGGACGCCTTCGGCATCGTGGTGCCCGCCCTGGCCACCGACGAGGAGGCCGGGGATGTGACCCGCGACGTCTTCGAGGCGCGCAAGGAACTCGAGCGCGACCTGTACGCCGTGCTTCCGACGCCGAGCCCGCCAAAGGCAGTGCCGGAGGCCAGTTAGTGGGCCGCCAGCTAGGCTAACCACGTGTTTGAATCGCTTTCCGACCGATTGACCGGGGCCCTATCCGGCCTGCGTGGCAAGGGTCGGCTCACCGAAGCCGACATCGACGCCACCGCGCGCGAGATTCGCCTGGCCCTACTAGAGGCCGACGTCTCCCTTGCCGTCGTGCGGGCCTTCATCGCCCGCGTCAAGGACCGTGCCAAGGGCGCCGAGGTGTCGGGTGCGCTGAACCCGGCCCAGCAGGTCGTCAAGATCGTCAACGACGAACTCGTCGGCATCCTCGGTGGTGAGACCAGAAAGCTGGCCTACGCCAAGACCCCACCCACGGTCGTCATGCTCGCCGGCCTGCAGGGTTCCGGTAAGACGACCCTGGCGGGCAAGCTCGCCAAGTGGTTCAAGACCCAGGGCCACACGCCGCTTCTGGTGGCGTGCGACCTCCAGCGCCCCGGTGCGGTCAACCAGCTTCAGATCGTCGGCGAGCGCGCGGGCGTGCAGGTGTTCGCGCCGCACCCCGGCGTGTCGCCGGGTGGCGAGGACATCGCCGCGATGAAGGCGGGTGACCCCGTGTCGGTCGCGGCGGCCGGTCTCGCCGAGGCCAAGGCCAAGCACTACGACGTCGTCATCGTCGACACCGCGGGCCGGCTCGGCATCGACGAGGAGTTGATGAACCAGGCGGCCGCGATCCGCGACGCCGTCAACCCCGACGAGGTGCTGTTCGTCCTCGACTCGATGATCGGCCAGGACGCCGTGACCACCGCCGAGGCCTTCCGCGAGGGTGTCGGCTTCACCGGCGTGGTGTTGACCAAGCTCGACGGCGACGCCCGCGGTGGCGCCGCGCTCTCGGTCCGCGAGATCACCGGCGTGCCGATCCTCTTCGCCTCCGACGGTGAGAAGCTCGACGACTTCGACGTCTTCCACCCCGACCGGATGGCCAGTCGCATCCTCGGCATGGGTGACGTCCTCACCCTGATCGAGCAGGCCGAGCAGGTGTTCGACGCCGAGAAGGCCGAGGCCGCCGCCGCCAAGATCGGCTCCGGCGAGCTCACCCTCGAGGACTTCCTCGAGCAGATGCTGATGATCCGCAAGATGGGTCCGATCGGCAACCTGCTTGGCATGCTGCCCGGCGCCGGTCAGATGAAGGACGCCCTGGCCGCGGTCGACGACACCCAGCTCGACCGAGTGCAGGCCATCATCCGCGGCATGACGCCCGCCGAGCGAGCCGACCCGAAGATCATCAACGCCTCGCGGCGGCTGCGCATCGCCAACGGTTCCGGTGTCGCGGTGGCCGAGGTGAACTCGCTCGTCGACCGGTTCTTCGAGGCCCGCAAGATGATGTCGCAGATGGCCGGTCAGATGGGAATGCCGTTCGCGCGCAAGGGTTCTTCGCGCAAGGCGGCCAAGGGCAAGAACAAGCAGGCTGGCAAGAAGAAGGGCCGGGGACCCACTCCACCGAGGACGCCCAATCCGTTGGGCGCAGGTGGCGTGCCCGCCGGCTTCCCGGACCTGTCCAACATGCCGAAGGGTCTCGACGAGTTGCCTCCGGGTCTGGCCAACTTCGATCTGTCCAAGCTGAAGTTCCCCGGCCAGAAGTAAGTCGGTGCGCCTCCACCTTCGGGGCCGCGGGCTGCCCGACGGGGAGCCCGTCGAGTGGTGGGTCGTCAACGGTGTCCTGAGTTCTGACCCGGTGGCCGACGCCGTCACGGTCGTCGACGGCGGGTGGATCATTCCCGGGCTCGTCGACGCGCACTGTCACGTCGGGCTGGGTGCCGACGGGCCGACGGACTTCGACGAGGCGGTCGCCCAGGCCGAGACCGAACGGGATGTCGGCGCCCTGCTGCTGCGTGACGCGGGTTCGCCGGTCGACACTCGCAGCATGGACGACCGCGACGACCTGCCTCGGATCATTCGCGCGGGTCGCCACCTGGCTCGGCCGAAGCGCTACATTCCGCGGCTGCCGATCGACGTCGAGGACGAATCGCAGCTGCCTGCCGTGGTCGCCGAGCAGGCCCGCTGGGGCGACGGCTGGGTGAAGTTGGTGGGTGACTGGATCGACAGGGGCGTCGGCGATCTCGCGCCGTTGTGGTCCGACGACGTGCTGGTCGAAGCCATCGCCGCCGCGCACGCCGAGGGCGCCAGGGTGACCGCGCACGTGTTCGGGGAGGACGCGCTGCCGGGGTTGGTCAACGCGGGCATCGACTGCATCGAGCACGGCACCGGCATCACCGACGACGTCATCGCCATGATGCTCGAGCACGGCACCGCGTTGGTGCCCACGCTGATCAACGTCGAGAACTTTCCCGGCATCGCCGAGGCCGCGGCGAAGTACCCGACCTATGCCAAACACATGCGTGACCTCTACGCCTCCTGCTCGGCGCGCGTGGGTGCCGCGCATGACGCCGGGGTGCCGATCTTCGCGGGGACCGACGCCGGAGGCACGGTCGCCCACGGGCGGATCGCGGACGAGATCGCCGCGTTGGCAGCCATCGGGATGAGCCCAACGGATGCCCTCGGGGCGGCAAGCTGGGACGCCAGGGCCTGGCTTGGCAGGCCCGCACTGGAGCATGGGGCGTCGGCCGATCTCGTCTGCTACGCCGAGGATCCGCGCGAGCCTGGCGTGCTCGACCACCCTGACGTGATCGTCCTGCGCGGACGCGTCTACCGCTAGTAGACGTCCCGCACGTAGCGGTGGGTCTTGACGAGGTCGTTGACGTAGGCGTGCGCCGACTCTGCATCCAGGCCACCCTCGGCCGCGATGATGCGGTGCAACGTCTCGTGCACGTCCTTGGCCATCCGTTTCTCGTCGCCGCAGACGTACAGGTAGGCACCGTCCTGGAGCCAGCCGAACAACTCTGCCGAGTTCTCCCACATGCGTTGCTGGACATACTCCTTCGGTCCGTCACCGGGACGGTCGCGGGAGAACGCGAGGTCGAGTTTGGTCAGCGTGCCCGACGCCTCGAAGTCTCGGAGTTCGTCACCGTAGAGGAAGTCCGTCGCGCGGCGACGGTCGCCGAAGAACAGCCACGAACGTCCCGGGGCAGCGGTGGCTTGGCGCTCCTGCAGGAAGGCGCGGAACGGTGCGATCCCGGTGCCGGGGCCGATCATGACGATCGGAACGTCGGCCGCGGGCAGGCGGAACGTGTGATTCGGGCGCAGATGGACTGCGACCACGTCACCGCGATCGGCGAGGAAGGTCGACGCCACCCCGCCGTGGCGGCGAACCCCGGCGTCGTAGCGCACGGTCGCCACCGTCAGGTGCACGTGGTTGGGGTGCACCAACGGGCTCGACGCGATCGAGTAGTCGCGAAACTGCAACGGGCGCAGGGTGTCCAACAGTTCGTCGACCGTGACGTCGGCAAGCTCGAGCAGGTCGAGGACGTCCTTGCCGTAGGCCCACGAGCCCGGGGCGGCCACCGCGTCGGCGCTCAGCGCGGCCGCGGCCTCCTCGTCGGCCGTCCTCGCCGCGACCAGCGACTGAAGGGCGCGCGACGGCGTGCGGATCTCGAAGCGCTCGGCCAGCAGCACTCCGAGCGGGTCGTCGTGGTCGGCGATGGCGTGGTCGCGGCCGACGCCGAAGTGCGCCAGGATCGCGTCGACGAGGGCGGGGTCGTTCGTCACGTGCACGGCGATGGAATCGCCTGCGGAATAGGCGATTTCGCAGCCGGTGAGGTCGATTTCGTAGTGGCGTACCTCCCTGTCGGACGGTGGAGACGTCAACCGCCGATTCACGACGAGGCGCGCGTCGACCGGCAGGTGGCGGTCGCGACTCGGTGCCGGGGAGAGTTCCGGGGGTGCGGTCTCCGTCTCCGTCGCCGACGGGGTGCGGGTGCTCTGCAACAGCTTGACCAGGTCGGTGGTCCAGGCCTGCGCGGGTTGCTCGTAGGGGCCGTCGACGTCGACGCGGTCGGTCAGCCTGGTTGCGCCGAGGGCTTCGAGTCGTTGGTCGAGCAGTTTGCCTGCGTTGCAGAAGAATTCGTAAGAGAGATCGCCGAGGGCCAACACCGCGAAGCTCAGGTGCTCGAGTCGCTCGGCGTCGTCGGCGCTGAAAGCCTCCCAGAACAGCACGGCGTTGTCGGGGAACTCGCCGTCGCCGAAGGTCGAGCAGACCACCACGAAGTGGGTCGCGGACTGCAGTTCGGCGACGTCGAGCTGGTTCAACTCGACGGCTTCGGCCTCGACGCCGATGGTCGCGACGGCCTCGGTGAACGTCATGGCGGCGTCCTCGGCGTTTCCCATGTCGGTACCGAAGGCGACGAGCAGTGAAAAGTCGCGTTGGCCGGTCACGGTGGCTCCCTGGTCGAGGGCGCGGAACAGCCCGCGCGGATGAGATTAGGGTGACCTTAGTTGACGGTGGGCGGCCGTAGGGGTCTACCCGCGCCAGCGTGGTGGTCGGCTAACTGGGGGCGCAGCCGAGTTGGGTGGCGACCGCGCGCATCGCAGCCTCGGCGGACGCCACCGTGACGAGCGCGTTGCCCGCGACGACGTGCAGACCATAGGCGTCCTCGAGCGCCACGAAGTTCATGGCGAGGACGTCGTCGGTCAAGGCGGGGGTGAAGGCGCCGCTGCGTCGACCCTCGGCGAAGATTCCACGGTAGGTGTCCATCTGACGCAGGTACATCCGTTGGACGAGGTCATCGTGAAGCGCGGAATTGCCTGCCAGCACGTCGAATTCGTACAGGATGCGCATCAGTGCGTCGTCGGGGCCGCTCGGGAGACCCGCCGCGATCGCGATGCCGAGTTTTGCCCGCGGGTCGTCGGTGGCCCCGACCAACCGATCGCGTTGGTCGCAGAATCGCTCCACCCCGGCCGCGTGCGCCTCGACGAGGAGTGCATCCAGGTCGTCGTAGTAGTAGAGCACCGTGCCCCTGCTGAGGCCGGCCTGCAAGGCGACGTCGGTCAGGGACAGCGAGCGCAGTCCATGCTTCTGGCCGGCGCTGTAGGTGGCCTCGATGAGGGCTTGGCGTCGGGCTCCCTGGTTACGCGGTCGGGCCATGGGGTTGACAGTAATCGAGATCACATGCCAACCTCGGGATCATTCTTCGACAACAACGTCAAAGAATTCCGGCGAGCCCGGGCCCCACCATCAGAGACCACGACATGACCCATGCGACGCCGCCGACCGCGGCCGGCACCACACCCCCCACCGATGCCCCGACCTACGACGGCACGCTGTCCCGGTCACTGGGCGTCGGCGGCAACGTGCTCATCACGCTGTCTGGCATCTCGCCCGCCTCCAGCGTGTTCGTCCTCGGTGGCGCCGCACTCGGCGCCTACGGCACAGGCGTGTTCTGGGGCTTTGCCATCGCGGGCGTGATCAGCATCCTGATCGCCTATTGCTATGCCGAGTTGGCTTCGCGCCATCCGGTCGCCGGCGGCGACTACTCACTGGTGAGTCGCACCCTCGGACCGTCCGCCGGGGTGGCGGTCTTCTTCGTCGGCTTGGTCACGTTGCCCCTGATCGTGGCGGTCTTCGCCCTCGGGGTGGCGGAATACCTGGGAGTCGCGATCGGCGGCCTGGATCCCGTGTGGACGGCCGTCGTCGTGACGGTGCTGGCCACGGGCACCGCGTGCCTGAACATCCGAACCAACGCCTGGGTCACCGGAGCGTTCCTCTTCATCGAGATGGCGGCGCTCGCGCTGCTCTCGGTGCTCGGTCTAGTGCACGTCGAACGTCCGATCACCGCACTGTTCGAGCCGCAGGCCCTCGACGCCGCCACCGGTGGTCTGGCGCCGCTGGGCATCGCCGGGCTGGTCATCGCCGTCACCCAGGGGATCTTCTCGTTCAACGGATATGGCGGTGCGGTGTACTTCGCCGAGGAGACGAAGAACGCCCGCCGTACCATCGCCAGAGCCGTGCTGTGGAGTGCGGTCATCACCATTCTCGCTGAGATCATCCCGCTGGCCGCGATCATGCTCGGCACGACTTCGCTCGCGGACCTCTTCGGCGCGGACCTACCGGTCGAGGCGTTTCTCGACGAGCGGGCCGGTCATGCCGTCACGGTCTTCGTCTTCGTCTCGATCGCACTGGCGATCGTCAACGCCATCATCGCGATCGCCCTGCAGTCCGGCCGGCTGCTGTTCGCCGCGGCGCGGGACCAGGCCCTGCCGCAGGCGATCGCCGCGCCGCTCACCCGGGTCTCCGAGACCGCCAAGATGCCGTGGGTGGCGACCCTGGTGATGGGCGTGTTCGCCGTCGGCGGCTGCCTGATTCCCGTCGACCTCCTGCTCAACGCCACCGGGTCGACGCTGGCCTTCAGCTATGGGTTCATCGCGCTGTCGGCGATCGTGATGCGTCGCACGTCGGGCCGGACCGGCTATTCGATGCCGCTCTGGCCGCTGCCGCCGGTCGTCGCCCTCGTCGCGATCGCGGCGATCTTCGTGATGGGACTGCTCGACCCCACCCAGTGGCCGAGTCTGGGCATCGCCGTCGGCATCGTCACGGCCGGGTACCTGTACTACTTCGGATATCTGCGTAGCCGCGCCGGCACCCATCTGCTGCTGCTCGAGGTCGACGACGAGGAGGGCGACCGATGACCGATCTCCTCCTCACCGGGGCGCGTGTGCGCACCTTCGACGCCGCGGCGCCGTGGGCCGAAGCGGTCGGCGTCACCGATGGGCGGATCAGCTACGTCGGGACCGCGGCGGACGCACCGGCCGCCACGCGCCGCATCGAGGCGCCGGGCCGGTTGATCACCCCCGGCATCGTCGACGGTCACAACCACCTGCTGTTGGGCTTCGACGAGGACGCGGTATCCCTCGAAGGCGCCAACGACCTCACCGAGGTGCGCCGACGGATTGGCGAATTCGCCACGCGCCGAACCGATCTCGGGTGGATCTGTGCCGAGAATGCGGTGTATTCGATCGTCGAGGGTCGGCGCCCCAGTGCCGCCGACCTCGACGGGCTCACCGACAAGCCCATCTTCGTCACCACCTACGACCAGCACTCGGTCTGGCTGAACCGCGCCGCACTCGCCGTGCTCGGCATCGCAGGTGGCGTCGACGTCGCATGGGGACGCCCCGAACGCGACGAGTCGGGCGAGCCGACCGGCTGGGTGACCGACTTCTACACCAGCGCGATGACGGAGGCGGGCCTCACCGCACTGCAGGCCGACATCCCGATGTACTCGCCGGAGCGCCGGTACCGCAAGCTCCGGTCGAGCATGCGGATGGCCACCGCGCTGGGAATCACCACCGTCGTCGAACCCCAGGTGCCGCTTGCCGAGTTGGCGCTGTTCGAGCGCGCTTTGGCCGACGGCGTCCTGACCTCGCGGGTGATCGCAGCGCTGTTCCATCCGGTGGGTGCCGACGGCGGTTTCCGTCAGCGCCTTCGGGACGCCGTCGACGGTGCCGGTGCCGACCCGATGCTGCGGCTCGGCCCGGTGAAGCTGTACGCCGACGACGTGATCGAGCCGCACACGGCGCTGATGCTCGAGGACTACGCCAATCGGCCCGGTGTTCGCGGGCGCCCCAGCTATCCCGGACGCGAATTGGTCGGTGTACTGGGCGAACTCGACCGGATGGGCTTCCAGACCCACACGCATGCCACCGGCGACGCGGGGATCCGGCTGACGCTCGACGCGATCGAGCAGGCCGCCCGGGTCAACGGAACACGCGACCGCCGGCACGGCATCGTGCACGTCGAGTGCCTGCATCCCGACGACCTGCCACGCTTTAGGGCGTTGGGGGTGACCGCGGCCATGCAGCCTCGGCACTGTTCGCCGGATCTGGTCGCCGGTACCTGGATGGAGAACGTGGGCGAGGAGCGGTGGAACCGCGCGTGGCGGTTCCGTAGCCTCCTCGATTCCGGTGCGACGGTTGCCTTTTCGAGCGATTGGCAGGTCGGCGAGATGGATCCGCTGGTCGGCGTCTACTCGGCCGCCACCCGGGCCGGACTCGACGGATCGAATTCGTGGACGCCCGACGAGCGCGTCGGCTTCGACCGGGCTCTGGAGGCGTATACGGTCCACGGCGCCCGGGCCTGGCACCTCGAGAACGACCGGGGTCGGATCGCGGTCGGCATGCTGGCCGACCTGGTGGTGTGGTCGAGCGATCTCTACGACCACGAGCAGTCACCGACCGGGCTGCTCGGCCAGCACGCCGAGCTGACCGTGGTCGGCGGAAGGACCGTCCACTCCGCGGGCGCACTCGTCGACCGGATCGGGCCGGAGTTGCCGGAAGACCCCGTCAGTGCGGGCACCGCAACTCAGCACGTGCACTGTCACTGACGGCGGGCTCACGCCGGCTGGCTGAAACCCCAGTCGAACAGCCCGACCGCTTGCGGGTAAAGATCACCCGTGCCGTACATCTGCACGACGACCAGGCGGCGGTTTCCGCGTTGCGCCGCACCTACATACGTCTTGCGGGCCAGGTTGGTGAAGCCGGTCTTGCCGCCGAGGTCACCGGGATAGCGGGCGAGCAGCTCGTTCTGAGCGGTGAGCGTCTTGCCGGGGAATTGGGCCGTCGGCTGCCGAAGGATGGTGGCGATCACCGGGTTGCCCAGTGCCGCACGAAAGATCAGCGCCAGGTCGAACGGGGTGGTAGACGACTCCCAGCCCGGCCCGTCGAGCCCCGACGGCGAACCCGCCCTGGTGCTGCGCGCACCCAACTGCTGGGCCTTGGCGTTCATCCTCGCGACGGCGACCCGTTGACCTCCGAGCATGTCGGCCAGCATGTTTGCCGCGTCGTTCCCCGACACCATCAGCAGGCCCTCCAGCAGCTGGCGGGTGGTGTAGGGCTGACCGGGGGTCAGGCCGACGCACGAGCACTCGACGCGGTCGTGCGACGCGTTGGCCCTGGCAAAGGAATTCGGGTTGAGGTTGTCCACCACGACCAGCGCCAAGAGCGTCTTGATGGTGCTCGCCGGGGCGTAGGAACCGGTCGGATTCTTCGCGGCCAGGATGCGCCCGGTGTCCATGTCGGCGACCAGCCAGGCCTGCGCGGGACCGTCGGGTGGGGCGACGACGGCCCCCGCCGGTGCGGCGTCGGGAAGCGCTGATGCCAACGGCGCCGTCAACGCCGCGGTGAGGGCGAGGACTGTCGCCGCGAACAGTCTTCGCACATCGCGAGCGTAGGGACCGTAGGTCTCCGTCGGGTATCAGAAGGGCGGCGGGCTTGGATCACTACCAAAGGTGTCCTCGTAGAGAAGGTCTCCGTCGGGCACGACGGCGGGTGTTGGTGTGGTGGTGCGCGCGTGGTGGTTGGTGGCTCGTTCGGCGGTGATGTCGTGGGCGCGTTGGTGGGCGCGGGTGCGCCGGCGGCGTGGCATCTTCGCGGTCCG